>CAVFVP010000047.1:0-16625 GCA_963625945.1 Agathobacter rectalis
GGCTTGCACTAATTCGGTTGAATCGGTGGCTGTTGAATCGGTGGCTTGAGCTGCCTTTTCGGCATTGCCGCATGAAATCATTGAGATTGTGGCTGCGGCGGTGAATAAAAGAACTAACTTTTTCATAATCGTTGAAATTTTGTATTTTGTTGTCGCTAAATTAGATATAAAATTCCAATCTGTAAATATTTTGTGCGTTTTTTTGCAATGTTGTCCTAAATAACATTTGGGAAAAAACAGAAAGGAAGTAAAGCAAAGACATAAATTTTCTATTTTAGCAAAGGACCCCATACCCGGTTGTTTTAAAATATGCCTATTTGTGCCGAGTTGTCTGGCGTTCCTTAATGCGGTTTACATCCCTGTGTGTCTTTGCCCGATATGAATCGTAGTCTTGTCCAGACCCATCTGGGGATCAGCCGCCATAAGTCTACGAGAATGTGGTATCGCCAGTCGATGATGCACACATTTTTCTTGCGTTCAACCGCTCTCACTATCTGACGCGCCACTTGGCCGGGCTGCATCTGCAACGGATAGCTTTGGCCTGCAATTAGATCAGTGCTAACAAATCCCGGACGGATGTCGGTGATGACTATTGGCAACCGGCGCATTCTGGCCTGTTGTGCAAGGCATTCCAAATAGTGGGATTGGAAACGCTTGGTTGCTGAATATGACGGTGCCGCTCCCAGACCCTTTGTCCCGGCAATAGAGGTCACGCAGGCTATGCGGTACGTCTTGCCTCCATCGTTAGAGGTGGTGGCTTGCTGCTGTGCATACCAGTTGAAAGCGGTGTCTACCATGCGCACGAATCCTGTGCAGTTTGTCTCTGCCGTAAGTATTTCTTTCTCGCTGTCAAGTTCTGTGTTTTGCCAACCGATGCCAGAGCAGTGGACATACAAGTCCATGCCACCCAGTCGGCTGATGAGCTCTGTCAGCCGTGCCGGTGCATCGTCGCAGGTTACATCGATCTGCGCACCGCTCACTATACCGTTTGTTGATGCTTCCACTTCATGGAGCCTTTCAATCCTTCTTCCGGCAATGCCCACTTCCCAACCATTCTCGGCCAGACATTTTGCCGTTGCCATGCCAATGCCTGAAGTTGCACCCATCACTATGGCCTTTCTTTTCATATCGTCTTAATCCTTAGGGGTCATACAATTCAACAAAGATACGAATAAAGCCTGAATTCCCCATCATCTTGTGTCCCGCCATGTTTATAAGGTAATATGCGACAGTGAAGATTTAGTTCCCGCCGCTTCGAATATCCCGACAGTGTTGTGAAATGGGCAGCTACTTTTCTCGATGGCATACATGTCGTTAGACTTTCATCTACAGACACCTTCCTAATTCATAAGCCTTCTGCGGAAAGTCTGTTTTCTCGATGTCGTCACGGGTCTCACAGCCAGTGGCAGAGATGACGCCGACGTTCCGTGGCGGTGGGCCCTGCCTGTGATAACTATGATTTTCATTATATTTATGTGTTTTTATAGTTATTCATACCGTCAACTCTACATAGTTGCCTTCAGGGTCGCCTATCGCCGACTCGAAATATCCATCACCAGTGCGGCGTGGTTCGGAGATGACTTCATAACCATCGCCACGAAGTCGCTCCGTAAGTTCCATCATTCGCTCCTCACTACCAACCGACAGGGCGAAATGGGCCAGGCCCTTCATCTTGTTGGGGAGTGAGTCGGATTTTCCGTTCTGACTCATCAGCTCAAGGCGCGTGGTATCTCCATTCCATGAAAGGAAATAAGAGCGAAAGCCTTTTTTATCGTTGACATACATGTCATTAGACTTCATGCCGAAATACTTCATATAAAAGCTGCGCATGTCTTCAAGGTCGCTGACCCAAATGGCCAAATGTTCTATCTTCATATTCTTGATGTTTTTGTCGTTGCAAAAATATACAAAATAGTATCGTTTCACAAAAATACATCCTATTGCTTTACGGCTAATACTGATAAATGACTGCATATTGAAGTTGATTTGTCGGAATGTTTGCTTTGTGTGTATAGCTGTTTTTGGTAATTATTGTGTAAATTTGTGTGCCGGTTCACTTGGTTTTACTCGCCTGGATTTGCAGCATTGGGACAGTAAAAACCAATGAATAGGCCATACAGACCTGAAAACGATTCCGCTTATGGTTTTATATGAAAAATTATCAAGACAATGCTGCAAAAGAACTATGCGAATGAAACATCAAATTTTATCATGTGCATTGTTGCTGGCCGCTATGCCTTTGGCATTTGCGCAACAGGGCCTACCAGCCTATCTCGACAACTCTAAGCCTGTGGAGCAACGCATCGACGACGCCATTTCCCGAATGACCTTAAGAGAGAAAATCGGTCTCGTGCATGCTCAGAGTAAATTCTCTTCAGCCGGTGTTCCCCGGTTGGGAATCCCTGAGTTTTGGACCGATGACGGGCCTCATGGATTGCGCCCCGATGTGCTGTGGGACAAATGGGTACAGGCTGGTCAGACCAACGACTCATGTGTGGCATTTCCTGCCCTTACTTGCTTGGCCGCCACTTGGAACCCTCAGATGTCGCGGCTCTATGGCGATGCTTTGGGTGAAGAAGCCAGGTATCGCGGCAAGGACATGCTGCTCGGCCCTGGTGTGAACATATACCGCACACCGCTTAACGGACGCAACTTTGAATATATGGGCGAGGATCCGTTCCTGTCATCCACAATGGTGGTTCCTTACATTCAAGGGCTTCAGTCGAAGGGGGTCTCGGCATGTGTGAAACATTATTGCTTGAACAATGACGAGGAAAACCGCCATAAGGTGAACGTGATTGTGAGCGACCGCGCTTTGCATGAAATTTATTTGCCTGCATTCAAGGCTGCGGTTGAGCAGGGAAAGACGTGGGCCATCATGGGATCGTATAACCTATACAAAGACGAGCACAACTGCCACAACCAGTGGCTGCTCAACAAAATCCTGAAAACCGATTGGAAGTTCGATGGAGTGGTGGTGAGCGACTGGGGCGGCACGCATGACACCGACCAGGCTGTCAAGAATGGCCTGGATATGGAATTCGGCACTTGGACCGACGGGTTGACGATGGGCGAGACCAATGCCTACGACAAATATTTTCTTGCAGTACCGTTTATTAAGGGTATACAGGATGGCACTTATCCGGTTTCGTATCTCGACGAGAAAGTGCGCCGTGTGTTGCGCCTGTTCTATCGCACTTCGATGAATCCCAACCGCGCACAAGGCTACATGTGCTCCGAGTCGCACTATGCAGCGGCCAAAAAGATTGCCGAGGAAGGCATAGTGCTACTTCAAAACAAGAATGACGTTTTGCCAATCAATACCGCAAAGGCCAAGCGGGTGCTTGTGGTTGGCGAGAATGCTATTAAAATGCTCACTGTTGGTGGCGGCAGCTCATCGCTGAAGGTGCAAAAGGAGATCTCTCCTCTCGATGGCCTTAAGGCCCGTCTCGCCAAGGATGGGATTGAGGTTGACTTTGCCCGCGGCTATGTGGGCGATATAAGCGGCTCTCATGCCGGTGTGACCACCGGCCAGGATTTGAGCGATGAACGCAGTGCCGACGAGCTGATCAGCGATGCTGTGGAGAAGGCCAAGGATGTCGACTATGTGGTGTTGTTTGGTGGACTCAACAAGAGCAAGTATCAGGATTGTGAGGGCCACGACCGTAAGTCATATGAGCTTCCCTATAACCAAGACAAGCTGATTTTGGCATTAGCCAAGGCCAACAAGAATTTCGTGTATGTCAACATCTCGGGTAATGCAGTTGCAATGCCTTGGACCGACAAGGTTCCAGCCATCGTGCAAGGATGGTACATCGGTTCTGAGGCTGGAGAGGCATTGGCTTCGGTTCTCATGGGTGATGCCAATCCCAGTGGCAAGCTGCCGTTTACCTGGGTGGCTTCGCTCAACGATGTGGGTGCGCATGCCCTCAATACTTACCCTGGCACTTGGCGCAAACCGGGTGGCAAGAAGGTGAGCGACAACATTATCGACGAGGAGTACAAGGAAGGCATCTATGTTGGCTATCGCTGGACCGACAAGCAGAAGTCGCATCCCACATTCGCTTTCGGCCACGGATTGAGCTACACCACCTTTGCCGTTTCCGACCTCCGTGCCGACAAACCGTCGATGACCAAAGACGGGACAATCACCTTTACCGTCAACGTGAAAAACACGGGCAACCGTGCCGGTGCCGAGACCTTGCAGCTCTACATTCACGATGTGCAGTCTACCGTCGACCGCCCCTACAAGGAGCTCAAGGGCTTCAGTAAGGTGTATTTGCAGCCCGGTGAGAGCAAAGATGTGACCATAACGGTCAACAACGACGCACTCAGCTTTTACGATGAAGCCTCTGGGGCATGGAAGTCCGAGCCTGGAAAGTTTGAGGCTTTGGTTGGCAATGCATCCGACAATCTAAAGCTGAAAAAAACATTTGAACTGAAATGACACTTAATGCCTAGTCGGCCTTTATTGTGACGATGTGACTAGAGCCATATCGCAACAAAAAACTGCGACCCGGAGCATGTGAGCTTCGGGTCGCAGTCGATTGTGGACCAGACAATTGCCGCAATGATAATGACACATACGCCAACGATAAAAGCATAGCCCCCTCGTACATCGCGGTTTGAGGGTAGAAGATGAACGGGAGGTGGCCTGTATCTGGTCTCCTCCCGTTTATCGTAATGGCCTTGGTAGGCCTATCCTATAGCTGTGTAGTTATTTTTTTGCCGTGTAATTCATGCGCACACGGTCAATCTTCAGTTCACCGTTGGTCTTGCAGGTTACGCGCACCAGATAGTCGCCCGGGTTGGGACTGTTGCGCTCGCTCATCGATTCGAGCGTGAGATAGTGAACGGTGCCAAACGTGCGGTCGTCCCACTTGTGTACATGCCCGCAGAACATGATGTCGGTGCCCCATTCCTCAAATTTGTTGAACAGATAATACATCTCTTCGCGTGGGAATGTGGATGCAAATTGGTTGGAGCTTGGTCTGAACAGATTGGTGTGCGAGAACACGAACGTGTGGCGTATAGGCTTGTCGGTCTTCAATAACCCATCTTCTATGTATTCCACCTGTTTCTCACCCAAGGTGCCGTTGGCTGTGTCAAGGAAAATGAAGTGGTCATACTCATCGGTGTTTCCTACTCTCACTGTAAACTCGTAGAACGACGAGTGGAAGATTGATGTGTACAGGGCCCAACCGTTGTGGGTGATATCGTGGTTGCCCACTACTGGGAAGAACGGGAATTTAAAATGAGTTGACGAGTTTGATGTGAAGTCATCTATCGTGTAGCTGTTTCGTGGGTTTTCTTCTCCATGAGGATACCGTGTGTCATACCAATGCAAATTAGGCCTTTTATTGGCGGTGTCGACTCTGAAGTAGGTGCTGATATACTTCCATTTTCCATTATCTAGGGCACTGTCTAGTGTGATGTAGTACTTGGCTTTGGTGTCAGCTATATCGCCCAAGTGTGCAAAAAGCAAGTCGCCATGTGCCAGGCCCGAGTCTATCATCTCGTTGATTCGGCCGGGATCGGTGGTCACGTGGCTGTCACTGCCCACCAAAAATGAGTATTCGCCATTGCCGGGGGCTTGCATGTCGATCGAGTCGTTCATGTATCGCATGTAGTATGTAGCCGACATATCCACGCGGTCGTTCACTCCGGTGCCGCTCACCAGCACACCCAGTGGGCTCACCTTGTCGCACGAGGCCATAGCGGCCAGCATAATGGCTGCTGCGGCGCATATTGTTGATTTTATCCTTTTCATCATAGTCTGTTTTCTACCAAACATATTTTACTCCCACTTTCATCGATGTTTCATATCTTGTGGCCAGCTGGCTGGTGCTGCCAGCCGGACGCACATTAAGCTCACCAAACAGCTTCATCTGCTCGTTGAGGGTGGCATGCCAGCGCACTCCCCAATTGATGTTCCAATTCTCGTAGTAGAAATCATCGTAATTGCGTATGTAAAGTCCCAAATTCCACGGATTTGACCGGTGACGTATGTTTACGCCCATCCCGAATGTGAGCGTCAACGGCTCGGTGTAGCCCGATTCGAGCATTGTGTAGCGGATGAACGACTCACCGACGTTGATGTCGAAATATGCGCCTTGCAGCAGGGCCGATAGGTTGGCGGCATACTCGTTGGTGTGGTATTCGGTGTAGCGGTTATACATTAGCTTTCCCGAAAAGTAAATCGAGCAGTGGCGCAACGGCAAGTGGTATATGCCTTTGGCATAAATTCCGTATTTTCCTTTGCCAATGGGAATTTCAAAAGCACCTTCAGTGCTCCATCGCGGTGTGAAGTGCCGGGTGTAGGATGCGGCTGGGCCCATAAACACACGGGTGACGATGTTTTTGCCGCCTTCGAGGTACCCCGAAACCTCATTTTTGTGTTTGCCGTCAAACTTCAGGTCTCCGCTATACACTTGACCGTGTAAGGCGGCAGTGGCCATAAGCATCGACAGCACAACAGTTGTAATTTTGTTCATATAGTAGGGTGGTTTATATATTTTAAGCACAAAATTAGTAAAAAATCCTTCAATTTATCCTAATCAAATATGTTATTTGGCTTCTCTCCTCTGCTTTTTAGTAGCTTATCGTGACGTTTTTGCCTTGTTTATCTCTGTTTTGTCGCGTTTTGCCATGAGCTTGAGGTGTTTGTATGTATGAGTGAGGCCTGCAAAAGTATGCTTTTATTTTATTAAAGCCAATAGGCTGATGCCCCATCTGTAATGAAGTGGCCGTTTTTTTGTAATTTTGCACCGTATTCACGTTGATGGAAAATGAAAAAAGCTCTCTTAAAACTTCATATTGCCGTTTTGATAGCTGGCACCACAGGACTTTTTGGCAAACTCATCACCCTGGGCGAGTTTCCGCTCACGTGGTTTAGGGTTGTACTGGCGGCGTTGTTGTTTTGGCTATTCATGGCATTAAAGAACAAACTGCATCCGGTGCCTGTGAGAATTGCGCTCAAGATGGGCGGTGTGGGTCTTCTTTTAGCCCTTCACTGGGTGTTCTTCTATGGCAGCATAAAATATTCCAACATTTCAATCGGGGTGGTGTGTTTTTCGTTGGTGGGATTTTTTACCGCCATATTCGAGCCTCTCATCTGTCGGCACCGTCCCTCGGTAAGGGAACTCTTGTTCAGTCTGCTTACCGTGCTAGGTGTGCTGTTAATCTTTCATTTCGACACCCGCTACCGTTTTGGCATCATCCTTGGCGTGGTGTCGTCGGCTCTCAATTCCCTGTTCACTATCACCAATAAGCTCACTGGCATAAGCTCCGGTTATTCGTCGAGCTCCCTTTTGCTTTATGCCTTAACCGGCGGAGCCTTGGGCATGACGGTGCTCTTGCCGTTTTGGATGGTTGCCAATCCAGCAGTGAATTTCCTGCCGTCGGTTGCCGACCTAGCTTGGCTACTTGTGCTTGCTTCGCTGTGCACCATATTGCTCTATGTGTTACAAATTCAGGTCCTTCAGACTGTTTCGGCATTTACGGTAAACCTTACATTTAACCTTGAGCCCATTTATAGTATTGCCATGGCAATGCTGTTGTTCGGCGAGGCTCAACAGTTTAACTTGACGTTCTATGTGGGCTTGATGTTGATATTCTTGTCGGTGGGATTGCAGACTCTGTCGGTGGCCCGCCACACTGTTTCCACTTGAATTCTATTTAATAATCACAATGTGACATGAGCGAAAAAATACACACTTGCGCCGAACTCACTGAATATGTCGATGAAATTGGATTCTTACCGTTGCTCGACATGGGCATCGACGGTTGGTCGGCCGAAGCTGTGACCGATGAAGACTGCCAATATACGGTTCTCCCTGATGGCGGTTGGGAATGGCCGCTATGGCAATGGAAGGGGCCTGTGATTCGCGAGAGCGGTTGCGCCTATGGCAAGTTCTTCAACGGCAAGGCAGCTTTTGTCAGCAGTCATTGGTGGCCACATTTCTGTAACTGCAGGCGTGGCCTCGCTCCTTGTCCCGACGAGGGCAGTATCGACGACACCATTAGGCAAATATTGATGCTCGGCGGCAGCATGATTACGCGTGATTTACGTAAGGCGTGTGGATTTTCAGGCCCCAAGATGCGTAGCTGCTTTGATTCCTATGTCAGCCGTCTGCAGATGCGCGGCTATATTGTGACCGAGGACTTTGTCTATCCTCACGACCGCCATGGGCGTCAATACGGTTGGGGATGGTCGTTGCTTACCACCCCCGAAAGCCTCTTTGGGCGAGAAGCTTGCCACCCGGACTGCTCGCCTAAAGAGTCATTGCGTATGATTCTCGACCACTTTGCCAGAATCTTGCCCAGCCTCACCCGTGAACAAGCCATGAAACTTGTCGCTAAGGTATAGCAGTTAACTTATTTTTGTCATTTAGTAACTAAACAGGCACCACGCCAAACTTCAACTTGCGATGACGCTTTGGGTCAAGTGTGAAGTTTAACGTGGTGCGTGTGGAAAATGCTTACTGAAAAATATCAGTAGATACCATATTTTTTAAGTATCTGCTTCACCGGCTCTTTTATCGACTCGGCCCACAGTGTGTATCCGTAGTTTGATGGGTGTATGCCGTCGATTGTTGCATTGTGGTCAGCGCTTGTGGCATTCGGATAGATGTAATACACGTCTTTGTAGCGCTTCATGGCAATTGCCATCATGCTGTCGGCCACGGCTATGCGGCTGGCTTCGCGTTTTTCATAGTCGAGGTCGAAGTTGCGGTGCTCACGCCTGATTGTGCGCTGGAATATCAACGGAATTCCGGGGTGGGCGGCTTGCACCTTCTCTATGAATGGAAACAGTCGTGCCTTTATTTCGTCAATGCTCGGGTTGGAGAATGAATCGAATATGAATGCGTCGATGTCGGGGGCTGCGGCGAGCACATTGGCAAAGTATGGCTGAAGCTTGCTGCGGCCGCTGCAGCCAAGGCTCAGCATCTGTAGCCCTGTGAGTCGGGCAAGTTGGGCGGGGTAGGGCATACCGGCGCGGCCTGTCGACGTCCCATGGGTGAAGCTTGACCCGAAAATGCCGATGCGGTGCTTAAACGGGTTGGCAATAGCATTGATGGCACTTTCGGCGTCAACACCCACTTGCACCGATTTCACTTCGGAAAACAGTGGTAGATAGAGCAGAAACTCTTTTTTTGTGGGAGCCATATTGCTGACCAGCACAAGTTCGCCCGATTTGCCAATCACTCCGTCGCCGGCCCACAGCCACGGTTCATTGCTAGAGTTGCGGCAATAGAGGTCAAAACCGCGTGCGGTGTATGCTGTAGCATTGTCAGGGACGCTCGTTTGGCCAAATTCGGCTTTTACTGTCACGCGGCTTGAATTGGTGCTGAAGGCAATAGCCAGTCCGGCCGACATGCGCACCTGAAAGTTCTCAAGCTTAGTGAATCCCTTAAATTCCGTGGTGTCGACTCTGTGGTATGGGTTGCTCGTGTTGGGCATAAGCTTGCCCACAAGGGTGAGGCTGGAGCCTTCGGTATACTTTAATTCGCCGCTTTTTGCATAAGCGCTGCTAAATATCAGCAGCAACGTGAGAATCAGAAATGTTCGCTTCATTGCAGTAGTTTAGTGTTTGGGGTTATTCGTTTTGCAAGTGTGAATTTACTCATATTTTTCGATCTGTGCAAGTTTTCACCACCCATTTTGGCCGGCAATTGACAACATTGGTCGTGACATGACGTGCATCCGCCATTTACACACATCAAGCAAAATAAAAGCGGCTCTGTGTGGCCGCCTATTAAATCATTTTTTGCAGTCGGAGATTTTTTGCACTTGTCAGCTAGGATTCCCATGAGAGTTGTTCGGCTGACTGTCATCGTCGTCATATCGCCCGTATTGTTCTTCTTCGCGCCTCTTGCGCAATTTCAATTTATAGCGCAGCGACAGGTAAAGAAGCACAATCACCAGGAGACTGCCTCCCGATACTCCGAAAAACAGCAAGTAGTTGCCGGCATATAGGTGGGGTAGTCCCTTGTATAGAACGATTACCACCAAATAAACAAAGAGAATGGCAGGAAGCCAAATCGGGTTATTCTTGTTGATCTTCATTTTCTGTGACTATGAAAGGTGATGTATCGGGATTGAAGCGGCCCTCAGTGAGGTGGCGATAGATGCGGATGCATGTCCATGCGTCAATTGCGGCATACTGCTGTTGGGCTTCGGTCAAGGTGTCGGCCTCCCAGTTGGTCAGCCTTTGCCCCTTTGAGATTTTTTGTTGGAAAAGGATGGCATACACTTTTTGAAGGCTGATGTCGGTGATGCCGTAATCGCCCACTATGTTCTGCAGGTCAACAAATCCGGCCGGCTTCACCTCGCTCAGTTTGTGTATCTGATTAAAGTCGTCGTGTATCGATAAGCCTATTTTCAGGCATGAGCTGTCGGCCAAATACTCGGCGAGTTTGAGCGGGATGCCTATTTTGTTGGTGCGGAAAAGGAAGCATTCTTCCTCTGTCGACAATTGGATCAATGCCACCTTGTGTGGATGGCCTTTGCGGAACGACGGCCTCGTCTCGCTGTCAAAACCCACAATCGGGCTTTTGCGCAAAACGCCAACGGCCGCATTGACCTTTAACATAGTGTCAATTACATATATTTGTCCAGGAAACGTGACACGAGGCATATCGTTGATTTTTGCCTTGTCAATAGCTATTTTCGGCATTTGGTTATATTTAGTGTATGTTTCTGCAAAAAAGCATTGGTGGCATGTGGTGGCTTGGTGTCACGTCTTTGCCCAACCTTAGTGTGACTCCGGGATTGGCTGCGTTGCCATATGCCCGGTATCTAAGGCTTTGCAAAATTAAGAAAATAAGCCCAATGGGCGAAAGCGGCAAGCTTGTGTTTTTTTGCATTAACTAAAAAATGGCTTCAGAAGCAGAGTCCCGAAGCCATTATTATATATCTTGAATGCGAATGCTATTATTTCAGCAATTCGTCAACCTTGTCGTTAGGTACCATTTTCTCTTCGAACACATAAGCACCGGTCTTGGGCGAACGCACCATCTTGATGACCTTGCTGAATGTACGTCCTTCACCAGTTTGAAGGGTTGCGACTGTTTTCTTTGCCATAGTTCAAAAAATATTATTTTATTTCCTTGTGTACGGTGACACGTTTCAAATATGGGTTGTATTTTTTCAACTCCAGACGGTCGGGAGTGTTTTTGCGGTTTTTGGTAGTAATATAACGTGACATTCCGGGCACACCGCTGGCCTTCTGCTCAGTGCATTCGAGAATTACCTGAACGCGATCACCTTTTGCTTTCTTCGACATAATCTAATCTTACTTTGCTAATGTTCTAATTTCAGTTAAATGACCCTCTTTGGCAGCTTTCTTCAAAGCAGCATCTAGACCCATGCGGTTGATGTTGCGCAGGCCGGCTGCTGATACTGTGAGACGAATCCACTGACCCTGCTCAACCCAATAGAATTTACGGTTGAACACATTAACGTTGAATTTACGCTTTGTTCTTCTTTTAGAGTGCGACACATTGTTACCTGTAATCGCCTTCTTGCCTGTGATTTGACAAACTTTTGACATAGTCGTTATTTTTCCGTTTTTTAATTCACTTAATCGACTTCAAGCCAGAGCACTTAATTCCTCGCAGTAGACAATATTCTACGGCCTTTACAGCTAATCCTCCGCCGACTTCGATGTGAGAAAGCATCTAAGCCCGACAGTGGAGCCAAAGGGCTATTTAATATCGTCCTACGCTTTATGCCTCTCAACTTTAGCATCATTGTTGGAGACATCGAAGTTTCAACGATCATGTCACAGAACAGGACTAACGGGAAGTCGTTGTATTCCTGTCTTGAAATCGACTGCAAAGTTAATAAACTTTTCCCAAATTGCAATACGGTAGGCCCTAATTTGACGGGTAATTCGCTAATTTATTAGCCAACATGCGGTTATTGGCCGCATTTCCTGAGCAATTTAAGCAGCAATTTCAGCACTTCGGTGGTGGCACGGTCTATCACGCGGCTTCGATTACCAGGGAAGTGACCACAAAATGTTGCCACTTCGTTGCCGCACTTGGCTGCCATCCACACTGTGCCCACGGGTTTCTCGGCTGTTCCTCCGCCTGGGCCGGCAATACCCGATGTGGACACTGCGCAATCGGTCGACAGCAGAGAGCTTACCCCGCGCACCATTTGTGCTACGGTGGGCTCGCTTACGGCGCCGGCCGTGTCGAGCACTTCCTGCGGAACTGCGAGCAGGTCGTGTTTGACCCTGTTGCAATACGAAACCACCGAACCTACAAAGTATTCCGAGCTGCCCGGCACTTCTGTGATCACGTGTGCAATGTTGCCGCCTGTGCAGCTCTCGGCTGTGGATAATGTGAGCCCCTTTTGCTTGAGCATGTTGCCAATGATCTCGGGGAGGGTGTGGTCACCGTCGCAAATTATGGCCTCGCCTAGTATTTCGTGTAGCAGTGCCGACTGTCTTGCCATGTCGGCTTCAAGCAGTTGCTTGTCGGGGTGAATGCCCGACAGGCGTAGTCTGATAATGCCTGGTCGGGGCAGATAGGCAAGATGAATGTGAGGTGGTAAATTGCGTTCAAAGACGTCAAGTTTTCCCGCTAAAGCCGACTCTGTATAGTCAATAACCACAAAAGTACGGTATTCAATATCAACATTGCTGTTGAAATGCTTGATTAGCTGTGGAATCACCGCACGTTCCATCATGGTTTCTGTCTCGTGGGGCACACCGGGCATCGACACCAATACTTTGCCGTCGTGTTCAAACCACATCAGTGGAGCCGTGCCCACTTCATTCTGAATCACACGGCATGATGTGGGAACCATTGCCTGGCGGGCAGTGAGTTCGTTCATTACCAGATGACGTTTTTCAAAAATCATGTTCACGTTCTGCCTTGTGGCTTCATCGAGCACCAGATCGCCGCCAAAATAGTCGCAAAGGGTCTGTTTAGTGATGTCGTCTTTTGTGGGGCCAAGACCGCCTGTCATCAAAATGACATCGGTCTGTGCAAAGGCTTCGCCGATGGCGTGTTTAATGTCGTCGGCATCATCGGTAACCACCCTCACGGTTTTCACTTTCCATCCGTAGGGCGTGATGTGGCGCGCAATCCATCCTGAATTAGTGTCGGTGACTTGCCCTATCAAGAGCTCGTCGCCTATCACAATTATTGAAATGTCCATTATTTTGAAATCTTTTCGTTTATATTTCTTATTCGGTCGGCAAGCGTGGGGTGTGAGTAGTGGAACCACACATAGGCGGGGTGGGGTGTGAGATTTGTCAGTGACTGCGACGACAGTTTCTTCAGTGCTGTTGCCAGTTCAGTACCATAGCCAGATCTTGACGCAAAGTCGTCGGCCCGTATTTCGGTCCGGCGTGACAGTCCATTTAGCAATGGCGACAGCACAAGCTCAAGCGGCGATGTGAGCAACGCGAATGCCACCATCGACAATGCAAACGACCACTCGCTGTAGCCCATTGCCACTGAGCACTGCGACGACAGTAACAGGGCGAAAATGTAAAAATAAGTGGCTGTTTGTAGTGCTGATCCGCCAATCGACCGAATTATGTCATGATGGCGGTAATGCCCAATTTCATGCATTAGAACGGCCACGATTTCACGAGTGCTGAGCAGGTCGATGAGTGTGTCGTAAAGCACAATGCGCTTTTGAGGGCCAAAGCCCGTGAAATAGGCATTGGCCTTGGTGCTTCGCGTTGAACCGTCAATTACATAAACGTTTTTTATGCGAAAGCCTGCTGTTGCGGCAGCATCGGCAATGGCATTGCGCAGTTCTCCGTCGGCTAGTGGCGTCTGCTTGTTGAACATTGGCACAATCACTACTGAATATGCCGCAGTGAACAGGATCATAATCACCGTGCATACAAGGCTGCCCCACAGCCACATGGCATCACCCACCAACTCATAAATGTAGAATATCAAGTCGCACAAGCCCACTGTTACCACAAGCGAAATGGCTGCAGTCTTTAGCTGATCGGTTACGAAACGCGTCTTGGTCGATTTGTTGAACCCAAACCGTTGCTCTATCACAAACACAGAGTAGTAGGCCAGTGGTGCGTCAATAAGTTGCGAAAGCAGCACATAGGTTGCAATAAAGCAGCTTGTGGCGCAATAGGGGTTGGTGAGCCACTTGGCGCACAATCCATAGTACCATCCGATGGCTCCGGTTGACAAAAGTAGAACCAAGATCAGAAATTCAATGCAACGGCTTACCCAGCCAAGCGATGACTTGGCTTTTTGGTAGCTTTGCTGGCGCGAATAAGTGTCTGAATCAAATACGTCGGCCACTTGGAGTGGTAGGGAATGTCGCCTCCATCGCTGGTTAAGCCATAAAAGAGTTGATCCGACACAAAACTCAAGTGCTACGCAACCAATCAGCAGCAACAGCAATTTGTTCATGCGTCGTCAAATCACTACACGGGCAAATGGCGGCAGAGTGATGTCGCAGAATTTGCCGTCCAAAAACTTGAAATGCCCTGCAACTGCAATCATTGCAGCATTATCGGTGGTAAACAGGCGTTTAGGTATGAATGCCTTGATGTGGTGACGGTCGGCATAGTCCTGCACGGCATTGCGTACACCTGAATTGGCCGACACACCGCCTCCTATTGCGATGGTCTTGATTCCCGTCGTTTTTATTGCCTTGGCAAACTTGTCCATCAGAATGTCGATAATTGTCTTTTGCAGTGATGCGGCAAGGTCGGCTTTGTTTTCTTCTATGAAATTTGGGTTGAGTTTCAATTCATCTCTCAGGGTATATAGGAACGAGGTCTTGAGCCCGCTGAAGCTGTAGTTCAATCCTTCGATGTGTGGCTTGGAAAACTTAAAACGTGTGCTGTCGCCCTCGGCGGCCAGCTTGTCAATGACTGGGCCGCCAGGGTAGGGCAATCCCATCGATTTTGCGCACTTGTCAAAAGCCTCACCGGCAGCGTCGTCAATCGTCTGTCCCAGGATTTCCATGTCGTTGGGGGCGTTTACCTTAACGATTTGCGAGTTGCCTCCAGATATCAGCAGGCACAGGTATGGAAATTCTGGCACCTCGGTTTGCTCGGTCTCCTTTATGAAGTGCGACAGCACATGGCCGTGCAGGTGGTTCACGTCAACTAGCGGGATGTCGAGTGCAAGGGCAAGCCCTTTGGAGAAAGATGTGCCTACGTGAAGCGATCCGGGCAGACCCGGCCCGCGAGTGAATGCTATTGCGTCAATGTCCTTTTTGTCGATACCTGCCTGGCGTATTGCTTCGGAGACAACCGGCACGATGTTTTGCTGATGTGCCCTCGATGCAAGTTCGGGCACCACACCGCCGTATGCCTCATGCACCTTTTGGCTGGCAATGACGTTCGACAGCAGAACTGTGTCCTTGATGATGGCGGCCGATGTATCGTCGCACGACGATTCAATTCCAAGGATAATTGTACTCATTATGTAATTGATTATTAATGTTGCTACAAAATTACTCAAAAAAAACGTATTCGCTGTAATGATGCTAAAAGCGTATTCCGGCAGTGAGTGTGAGGTCCTCTACAGAATTGAAGAAACTGTAGTTTTTGCTTATATACCAATGTCCGTCCATTACGAAATGCGCGCCATAGAAGAAATTCTTGCGGTTACGCACTAGGGCGAGCTTAAAGCGTATGTTGGGCGAAAACATGTCCTTCTTCCCCTCGATGGAGTTTGGGAACGAGTGGCGGTAGCCTATCGATGGCAATGCTGTGACATTGAAAAGCCAATTGCGGCGGAACACCCAGTTATAGGCATAACCCACTAAAAGCGAGTAGTCACGATACCTGAAGCGGTAGTCGCGTACCGAGTCGGGCAATACTTGTTGCATCTCGTCGCTGAGTGTGCCGAAGTCCATTCTCACGTCTTGATGTGAAAAGTGCAGTCCGGCAATAAACGAGCCTGCACTCTTTTTCTGGTATTTTGAAAAACAGTAGGCTGCGGCTTGGGCATATCGCGTGTTGTTGAAAAAATAATAGCAATAGAGTCCATAGGCCTCACGTCTCAGTCCGGTGAATCTTACGTCAACCCTCTTGCCATCGTCGTAGTATCCAAACCGGTGTATGTTGACGTTGCCGGTGTTCTTGTGATAATAAGCATCGAGTGCTACACGCGCGCAAGTAAACGAGAACTCATGTTTGGTGTGCTTTACCTCATTACCCGAAATCAAGTTGTCGATATCAAGCATATATGTGTAGCTCAACGCCATAAAAGCCAATTGGGCACCCACGTTGGTAGATATGTTGGAATTCATGGCCACCGGGCGGCTGTTGCGCATGATGTGGCCGGCATAAGTGTCGACCCAGTCGTTGTTTTTAAGCATGAACTTCCATTTGCGCCCGGTGCTCACCACATAAGTGGTGTCGTAGTAATTAAAGGCGTGGTCGGCCCAACGGTAGACATCGAGGCAAAAGTCTAAAAAATTAGGATAATCTACGGTTGTGTCGTTGATGTCCAGTTTGCCGTGCATAAGTGCGCGTTTCCAGTATTTTTGATCCCTAGCCGTGTCAAACGGTTCGTTCATCTTGTTTTTCACCTTTTGCTTGATGGCCTTAAACGGGTTTCTGGCCTGCGACGTTTGCGGTATTGCCAGAAAACATAGAGCCAGTATAACAA
>CAVFVP010000048.1:0-3389 GCA_963625945.1 Agathobacter rectalis
GCCCAGTGTTAATCTGCTTATTAATGTGCTGCCGAGCATAGTCGCTGAAACAAATATCCGAATCGTCCTTCTGCAAGTAATCAATCACTTTGTTCACAGTCCATGTGGTAGTGTCTACTGTATTAAGAATGCTATTGAAGAATAGAATTCTCTCTGCGCAAAATTTTTGCACAAAGGCATCCTTAATTTCTTTGGTTTTTGACAAGCCATTTGGCGAAACAACTTTGTCAGTCTTAATATATCCGACCTTACGCTGTTGTGTAACTCGTATATAAACTTGCCAAAATCCATCACTTCTTTGTCTACGTACGCATGCTTTCAAAACTGCCATTTTCCTTCAAATTTTATTAGTTAGTTTATTAATTTATTTATTTGCCTATCATATACTTACGCTGGTAAACAAATGGTAAACACGCGGTAAACACTATATTCAAAAATGGTAAACATTTGGTAAACATTTTTGTCTATTTGTACTCACTTTATGATGCCAAGTGAACGTTACCCTTAAGCGCAAGTTAGGCTGTAACCTCTGATTTACCAGAGAATTACAGCCTAACTGACTATTATACTTTATGTATTGCTACGTTCGGATTATTCCTCTACAGCTGCTTGCGCCGCTGCCACACGGGCAATGGGCACTCGGTAGGGGCTACATGAAACGTAGTTCATGCCAAGGTGTGCACAGAACTTAACCGACGAGGGTTCACCTCCGTGTTCACCACAAATACCAACGTTCAAGTTCGGCTTAGTTGAGCGTCCACGCTCGGTTCCAAGTTTCACAAGTTGGCCAACACCTTCCTGGTCGAGAACCTCAAACGGATCAACCTTGATGATGCCAAGTTTCTTATATGAGCCGAGGAACTTAGGAGCGTCGTCACGCGAGTAGCCGAAAGTGAGCTGGGTGAGGTCGTTGGTACCGAAAGAGAAGAAGTCGGCTACAGTAGCGATTTGGTCGGCTACCAGTGCGGCACGAGGAATCTCGATCATTGTGCCAATCTTGTACGCCACGGTTTCACCGCGCTCCTCAAACACCTTGCTTGCTGTGCGGTTGATGATATCGGCCTGACGCTGAATTTCGGGCAAGACACCCACCAGAGGTACCATGATTTTGGGATGAACATCAACGCCACGAGCCTTCACATTAAGTGCCGCTTCGATAATTGCGCGAGCCTGCATCTCGGTAATCTCGGGATAAGTGTTACCCAAACGGCATCCACGGTGACCAAGCATCGGGTTAAACTCCTCAAGACTATCACAGATTTGCTTTACTTTCTCGACAGTTATGCCCACCTCTTCGGCAAGTTCCTTCTGAGTGGCAAGCTGATGAGGAACAAACTCATGCAACGGCGGATCGAGAAGGCGAATAGTCACCTCACATCCGTCCATAGCTTCAAACATGCCCTCAAAGTCGCCACGCTGCAGAGGAAGCAGTTTATCGAGTGCAACCCGGCGGTTTTCCTCGTCGGGGGCTATAATCATTTCACGCATGGCCTTGATGCGGTCGCCCTCAAAGAACATATGCTCTGTGCGGCAAAGACCGATACCCTTAGCTCCAAACTTGCGGGCCACTTTGGCATCACGCGGAGAGTCGGCATTGGTGTAGACTTGCATCTTGGTATACTTGTCGGCCAAGTTGAGAATAGCAGCAAAGTCTCCCGACATATCGGCATCAACAGTTGACACCAAACCATCATAAACCTCGCCAGTGGAACCGTTGAGCGAAATCCAGTCGCCTTGCTTGTAGACCTTGCCACCCATGGTCACGGTCTTATTCTTATAGTCAACCTTTATTTCACCTGCACCCGACACACAGCATTTGCCCATACCACGGGCTACCACAGCTGCGTGCGAAGTCATACCGCCACGAGCTGTGAGAATACCCTGTGCCACGCTCATACCGCGAAGGTCTTCGGGCGAAGTCTCAAGGCGCACCATAATCACTTTCTTATTGCGCTTTGCCCATTCCTCGGCATCGTCGGCAAAGAATACGATTTGACCCGTTGCAGCACCAGGAGATGCGGGCAGGCCCTTTGCCATCACCTTGGCATTTTGCACTGCCGACTTGTCGAACACAGGGTGCAGCAACTCATCAAGTTTGCCAGGCTCCATGCGCTTGAGCACTGTGGGTTCGTCAATCTCACCGGCACGAAGCAGATCCATAGCAATCTTAACCATAGCAGCACCAGTGCGCTTGCCGTTTCGAGTCTGCAGCAGCCACAACTTGCCGTTTTGGATGGTGAACTCCATGTCTTGCATATCCTTGTAGTGGTCTTCAAGGCGGTGCTGAATCTCAACGAGCTGTTTTGCACACTCAGGCATCGATTCTTCAAGAGAGGGGTACTTGCTTGCGCGTTCCTCCTCACTCAGCCCTTGGAGTTTGGCCCAACGGCGACTGCCCTCAGTCATAATCTGTTGAGGAGTGCGCACACCGGCCACCACATCCTCACCTTGGGCATTGATCAGATACTCACCATTGAATATGTTTTCGCCAGTGGCTGCATCTCGAGAGAATGCCACGCCGGTTGCAGAAGTCTCACCCATGTTGCCGTAAACCATGGCTTGCACATTCACTGCTGTGCCATAGCTTTCGGGGATACGGTTCATTTGACGATAGAGGATTGCACGCTCATTGTTCCAGCTATCGAAAACGGCATATATTGCGCCCCAAAGCTGGTCCCAGCCACTAGTGGGGAAATCTTTTCCGGTATTTTCCTTAACGGCTTTCTTGAACAGAACCACAAGCTTTTTCAGGTCATCTACATCAAGCTCTGTATCAAACTTGACACCTTTCTCAGCCTTTACGTTCTCGATTATTTCCTCAAATGGGTCAATATCAGTTTTGTTCTTAGGCTTCATGCCGAGAACCACATCGCCATACATCTGCACGAAACGGCGATAGCTGTCCCATGCAAAGCGCGGGTTTCCGCTCTTTTGCGCCAAAGTCTCGGCCACGGCGTCGTTGATGCCAAGGTTGAGCACTGTGTCCATCATTCCAGGCATTGATACGGGGGCACCTGAGCGCACCGAAACGAGTTGAGGATTCTCAGGATCGTCAAATTTATTACCAGTCAGGCTCTCAATATGTGCGATTGACTTTTCCACATCGCTCTTAATGAGATTCACAACAGCCTCACGGCCTTCCTTGTTGTACAGCTTACATACTTCTGTTGTGATAGTAAAACCAGGAGGAACAGGTACGCCAATCAAGTTCATCTCAGCCAAATTGGCTCCCTTGCCACCAAGAAGCTCTCTCATATCGGCACTGCCCTCTGCTTGGCCATTGCCGAAAGTATAAATTGTCTTCATTGATTTATGTTTATATATTTATTGAAACTATTCCCTTGTGAAGTCTATCAAAAGGAAGTGCAAAGATACTCAAAAATCAAGAG
>CAVFVP010000048.1:3482-16604 GCA_963625945.1 Agathobacter rectalis
ACAGGTTTTAGCATTAGGCAAAAAGCAAAGAAATGTTTTTAATTTAGAAATCAATTGAATGGCGAAATTTTTCATTATTTCCAATGCGGCCACAGTCCTTGTTATTTTAGAATCTGCAACCTAATTTCAGCCATTTTAACCGTATAAGAGGTACTCAAATTATGAGAAGTCCCATTTAGCAAGCCTGGCATTAACCTGTTGAAGTAAATTTGCACTATCTTTGCAAAAGCATTTATCGTGGGCCTATTCCACAACAGCCATTCACACACAAGATTGTGTTTCATGGTTTATAAGTGGGGGCAATGGCACTTGTGCGGCAAGTGGACATCTGCAACATGCCTGCAAGAGAACAACAACTGCCGCACACGTTTTTATAAAACTTTAAATTTCTCGTTTTGAGTCGTAAAAGAAAAGAATTACCCGTTGTTGAAGGACTTGAAATCACTGGAGTGGCTGCCGAAGGCAAAAGTATTGCCCGGTGGAACGATTTGGTGGTGTTCATCCCATACGGAGCACCTGGCGATGTGGCCGACATTAAGATTGACCGCAAAAAACATAGTTTTGCCGAAGGGCATATAGTTAAGCTCATCCAGCCAAGCACGCAACGCATGGCCCCGTTCTGCACACACTTTGGCGTGTGTGGAGGTTGCAAATGGCAACATCTGCCCTACCCCGTTCAACTATCTTGCAAGCAACAACAAGTAACCGACGCCTTGCAACGAATAGCAAAAGTAGAGTTGCCAGAGGTGAACGCGATACTGGGTTCAGCCAACACACAATTTTACCGAAACAAGCTTGAATACACGTTCTCAAACAAGTCATGGCTCACTTTCGAGCAACTACAAAGCGGCCAAGAGTTTACCGACCGCAACGCAGCGGGATTTCATATACCAGGCTCATTTGACAAGGTGCTCAACATAGATAAATGCTGGTTGCAGGACAACGTGTCGAACGAAATGCGCAACTTCGCCCGCAACTATACCTTGAGCAAGGGATACACATTTTATGACATCAAGAACAACCACGGACTGATGCGCACCATGGTTGTGCGCACCGCCAGCACAGGTGAAATAATGCTGGTAGTGGTGTTTGGAGAAAATGACAAGGAAGCCATCACCGACGTAATGACGGCCATAGACAAGAAGTTTCCACAAATCACCAGTCTGCTATGGGTAGTGAACACAAAAGTGAACGATTCACTCACCGACCAGACATTTAACTTGTGGAAAGGCCGTGAATTCATTGAAGAGGAGATGGAAGGACTTAAATTCAGAATCGGTCCAAAATCGTTCTATCAGACCAACTCGCCACAAGCTTACGAGCTGTACAAAGTGGCAAGACGCATGGCGCACCTCACCGGGAACGAACTCGTGTATGACCTATATACCGGAACCGGTACAATCGCCAACTTCGTGTCGAGACAAGCCCAACAGGTTATTGGTATCGAATACGTGCCCGAGGCAATCGACGATGCAAAACTCAACTCGCGTGTCAATGCCATCAACAACACTTTATTTTATGCCGGCGACATGAAAGACGTGTTGACCGATAGCTTTGTTACCGAACATGGGCATCCTGATGTGATGATCATAGACCCACCCAGAGCCGGAATGCATGAAGACGTGGTGAAAGTAATACTAAACACTTCGCCCAAAAGAATTGTATACGTGAGTTGCAACCCGGCCACACAAGCACGCGACATCGCCATGCTCGACAGCAAATACCGTGTGGAAGAAGTACAACCCGTCGATATGTTTCCGCATACCCATCATGTGGAAAACGTCGTTGCCATGACACTGCGTTGACGCACACATACGTCACACTCCCAACAAGCCACGTGTTGCCACAATTAGCACACGTGGCTTACTGTTTTGCGGCAATCCAAACAGATTGCGGCACAAAATCGCACATTACCCCCAATCTCAAAGTCAGCTCCGATGCAACGTGATGACATTGATTTCCGGCCAAGCCCCAAAGCGGAAAGGCACATTGCCCCCAGTGCCAGTGCTCACATTTAGGACACGGCCTGATTCGTCGTAAACCCCACCCCATTCTTTATAAACCCACATAGAGGGAGAAAACCGGCCTATGCGCAGTTGCATAGCATGAGTGTGTCCGGAGAGTGTGAGTTGCGCCGAGGTCGAAGGCAACACTTCGGCCCGCCAATGCGAGGGGTCGTGAGTGAGCACCACAGTATAGGCATTGCCTATGCCCAACATGGCACGTTTGAGGTCGCCACGATTCGGAAAAGGAGGACGGCTGACGTTTTCAACACCGACAACAGCAAGGCTGTCGGTTCCACGGTGAAGCATCACATGCTCATTGAGCAACAGCCTCCACCCCATGCCGCGCTCAAGTGAGATGAGACGGCGCACGGCATCAGCTTGATTGTCGGGTGCCGTGTAATGGTGATACATACAATAGTCATGGTTGCCAAGCACCGAGAGCACCCCGTCGCGAGCCTTAATCTGCGACAGCACAGAAGTAAACGGTTCCAGTTCACTAGGATGACCATTAACAATGTCACCCGTAAACACCACAAGATCTGCCTCAAGAGCATTAACGCTATCCACAATTTGCCGAACCGTGGCAGGCGATGACGCATATGTGCCAAGATGAAGATCAGAAAGATGTACAATACGGTAGCCGTCAAAAGACTTAGGAATGACAGACTGTGTCACATCCACGTTTCTCACCACCAAATGTTTCCATCCTGCAATAAAGCCATATGCCGAACAGCAAAGAGCCACTGATGCCACAGTTACAGCCAATGCATCACCCACGCCCACCACTGTAGGGGCTACAAGTCCTACCGCACGGCCAATCACAGAGACAACCATGAAAAGCAGCTTTGGCAGTATCAGGCAGACAGATATAAAGATGATAAGCTTAAAAGCAGCGTCTTGCACATGCCCTGTGGCCGCTAATGCCATCACCGCAAGCAATGCGGCAAGGGGCACCCAGTGGATCACACACAATGGCAATGCGCTACCTCGCACAAAACAGAGCCAAATATACACATCAGGAACTATGCAGGCAATCAGCAGAATAATTATAGGGTAAAACATAAATTGCAGATTTTATACTTTTTTCAAAAAACAATGCAAATTTACTAATTGCAGCCATGCCCACAGATACCAATAAAACCAAATGTGTTAACAATTTCAACTATTTAACAGCAAAACACATCATTAGACAAAAGCTACAAGTTTTACCAGGTTTTCACATTTATTGCTTGCAAGAGTGGAAAATGTGTGCTAACTTAGCAATGCAATTATTTGAAACCGTCGACATGAACCAAGCCTTCTGCCCCATTCCATGCAGGCGATAACGATTCAAATGAGTCAGCTGCTGCGCTACTAGCCGGCATTGCCGGCAGTAACAAGCGTGACGCAAATTTCAAAAGGCAACAAAACGCCTTCAAGACAGACGACACTTAACATAAACAATATTGTTAAACTATTAATTAAACACAAACAATGAAGAAAAGTTTACTGATTGCAGCATCATTACTGCTGTGTACTGGTAACTTGATGGCACTACCAAAATCGGCAAGCGCGCCGAGGCTGCTCATCAAGACTTCAAAAAGCCTGATGGCTCCAGTGTGGTCGCCCGACGGCAAAAAGATTGCCGTGACAGGCGACAATTATATCGGCATTTGGGTAGCCAACGTCGATGGTTCAGGTATGGAACAAGTATCAGAAAGCCTTGGAGCCGGCTACAAAATGAGCTGGCTCGACAATGCCACCATCATTTCTACCCCCTACACCGTGGTTGACAACAAACGCATGACCAGCATCGAGCAGGTGAACGTGGAAACAGGGAAAGCTACAACCGTGGCAACCGCCAAGCATGAGTTCAAGCGTTCTAAAGCCAGCAAGCGCATCAACAACGCGTATCAGGTGATGGTGGATGACCCGACCAACGCATGCAACGTTCTGCCAGGCCTCCAAAAGTATGCCGGGCGCATGGTTATCAACCCACAAGTCAGCCCCAATGGCAAACTCGTGGCTTTTCAAATCGTGGGTAAAGGCGCATTTGTGTGTGACGCCGACGGCAATAACGTGATTTCGGCAGGCAAGGGCGCATATCCGTCATGGATGCCCAACAGCGAGGAAATCGTGTTTACCGTGCTTCAAGACGACGGTCACAACTTCACAGGCAGCGAAATTCGCGCATTCAACGTGGTCAACGGCACCAGCACAACCATTGACGTTGACGACAACAAGTTTATTCCCGTAACCATCTCTGTCTCGCCAAACGGCGACATGATTGCCTTCGACAACGACAAAGACGGCTTAGTTTATGTAATGGACATTAAATAATTGATGCAGCTATGAAAAGTTTATCTAAATATATAATTGCCTCGGCAATCGCCAGCCTCACCCTGGGCGGAACAGTGGTTGCATCCGACACGCCCAACTGGGGCAGTTTCAAGTTATGGATTGACCCCGGACACTCTGGCCGCGAGAATCAAGGACTCTACGGCTACACTGAAGCCGAAAAGACTCTGCGCGTGGGTCTTGCCACCCGCGACTATTTATTCCAATATGCAGGCGCCGACACCTCTACAATTCACATGACCCGCTACACCGATGCCGACTATGTGACCCTGGAAGAGCGTTCCGACATGGCCAACGCATGGGGAGCCGACTTCTTCTACTCAATCCACTCCGATGCAGGCACAGGCCAAAACCAGACCCTGTTCCTCTTTGGCGGATGGAATAAAGACGGCGAGCACATTGAGAAAACGCCCAACGGCGGAAAACGCTTTGGCGCATTCCTCGACCCGAGCCTCACCGGTGTGATGTATAACACCACAAGCCGCGGTGTGTATTACGACCGCGTATACTACAACGGCGACGTCACCACACACGAGTATCAATATCCTTACCTGTCGGTTAATCGCCGCACCAACATGGCCTCGCTGCTCAGCGAAGGCGGTTTCCACACCCACAAGGTGCAACAGCCCCTCAACATGAACGACAGCTACAAACGCCTGGAGGCATTCGGCACATTCCGTGCCATAATGCAATACCGCGACATGCAACTGCCGGAGAAAGTGATGCTTGCCGGCGTTGTCACCAACTCAGAGAACGAGCAGCCTATCGACAACGTAACTGTTACCGTCGACGGCAAAACCGTGGTGACCGATTCATATGCTTCACTATTTAACAAATACACCAAGAACCCCGACCTGATTCACAATGGTTTCTTCCTCTTTGAGGACCTCACTCCAGGCAAGGAATATGAGGTGACCTATGCATGCGACGGCTACACCAGCGCAACCCAAAAAGTCACTCTCACAAGCAATCCACAAGGAGCATCGTCGGAAAACGTGACTTGGGCCAACATTTATCTTACATCAAACGCTCCGGCAAAGGTTGCCTCAAACAGCATTGCAAACCCAGAAAGCGTGAACATCCTCAACGATATGGTAATCACATTCTCGCGCAAGATGAACAAGGAGACCGTGGAGAAGGCCTTCAGCATCAACAACAGCGGCAATGTGACCCTTAGCTGGGACAACGACTACACTTTGCGCGTGAACCTGACCAAGCTACTCGACGAGATGGACTACACCATCACAATCGACGGCAGCGTGGCCAAGAACTCACAGACCGACCAGTATCTTGATGGTGACGGCGATGGCAAAGAAGGTGGCAACTATGTGTTTGCATTCTCAACCACTCCGGCCGACGTAGAGGCTCCATACGTCAAGAGCACCACTCCAGCTGAGAACTCGACCATGCTCTTCACTCAGCGCCCGGTTATCCGTGTTGAATTCAATGAAGAACTCGCTTGGAATGAAGACGATGCAACCGACGCAATTGTTCTGGAAGACAAAGACGGCAACCGCTACGATGGCAAACTCACCCACATGGTAGTGCGTGACGCATCTGTTCTGCACCTCTACCTCAACAAGGATCTGCCACTTGACCAGTGTTTTAAGGTGACCGTTAAGGGAGGCTTCAAAGATTTGTCGGGCAACGTGTCGGAAGGCAAAGTGTTCAAGTTCCTCTCTGAGTACCGCACTGTAAAGGATTCTCACCCAATTGACACAGAAAACGACGACAACATCAACAAGTGGTTTGGCCCTGCAGGCTCTGGCTCATCAAAGGGATTCACTTCAGCTGAAGACCAAAGCATGACCAACACCACATTCACCAGCAGCAGCGACATCGACCGCTCATTCCTCGTTCACTATCAGTTTGATCCCGAGACCAACACCGACACCAACCCGTATTGGGGTCTGCGCATCTACAAGAAGAGTGGCGTGAAATACTATGCTGACGGCAAGAATGCAGTAATCCAATACAATGTGTTTGCCGACGGATCAAACAACTATGCAGGCATCGGTGTTCGTGACCGCAGCGACAACGCTACCGTTAAGCGTTACACCAAGAAGCAAATGGACTTCCGCGGATGGGACATCGTCACATGGGATGTGAACAATGACTCTTGCGAAATCGTATCAGGCGAAAACAAGCTTGTAGCCGGTCTGTGGCAATTCGACGCCGTATGGTTGTGGAAAGGCTACATCAGCGAGTTTGAGGATGATGATCCTGAGAACCCAAGTGCAGCATGGTCAGGCGACTTCTATTTCGACGGACTGAAGTATGTGCACTACAACAACGAAGAGCAAAAAGCTTCGCTCGACGACATCATCATCACAGGCGTAGATGAAATTGCAGCAAGCGCAATCACAATCAAGGCCGAAGCCAACGCCGTAAAGGTGATTGCACCCGAGGCAATCAACAACGTAGCCATATTTGCCATAAACGGTGCCCAAGTGGCTGCCGCAACGCCTAACGCAACTCAAGCAACCATAGGCACAAGTGCATTGGCTACAGGCGTGTATGTGGTGAAAGTGGCTACAGCCAGCAAGACCATCGCTCAACGCGTAATCATCAAATAACGAATCGACCTATAACTGGCATGCCATCAAAGGCATAGTCAAACAAAGTAAAAAACAGCGGCGGCCGCTACCCATCTTCATGATGGCAGCGACCGCCGTCGTTTTTTATTCATCTAAATAAAACCGGCTTAACAGCCAGGAGTTCTTTACATGCCGAAAAAGCAACAACCGTCAAGCGCCTGTGCGTGCCTCGTGCCTAATAAAGCGACGCAGATGGCGGCCAATGACATTCCAGTAGGGCATTTTCTTCAGAGTGCTGCGCACAGGTTGCAAGTTGTAGAGCAAGAGAATGACCACAAACGCCACACCAAGCAGACAAGTAAATCCATACAGGCGCTTGATGCTCACAAGCAGCAATTGAGTGGTGTCGTAAGGCATTGCGCGCACAGCATTATCAGCCATGCTGAAACGCATGGCATATCCGTAGAGGCCCGACATCATCGAGCCAACGGTGCCATTGCGCATGAGCCCGGTTATGGTAAGTCCCATGAAGAAATGCTGAAACGACATCATTTCCTGCAAATAGATGGTGAGCGCAGTAAAATAGATGGCGTATCCAAATGCACGCAACACAATGGGAACAATGAAGCGCTCTATGTTGAGCCCGGGCATTACCATTAAATACATCAGCACTTGATAGACAAGCATTGCTATGCCGCCTATAATGAGAAGTGATGTGTATTTCATACGCATCACCTTTATCCATAAAAGCGTGAATAGGCAGCCTAAGAGATTGCCGCACCAGGCATATAGCTCAAAACGAGACACCGTGAGTGAGCCCCAGTGAAGAATGCTGCCGGTAAAGGCATTTTGCAACACCTTGGGGGTGGAACAAAGCCATTCGGCCACAAAGAACAAAACCAAAAGCGGGAGAAGGTTTTTGTAGGAAAATGCCCCTGGTGCTATGTATGGATGGCGGATGCGACGCATGCGCAACACGGTCAACCCAAGAGTGACGACAAATGCCACAACCGCCTGGCGCCACAATGGGCTGTCGAACCAGTTAAAATACTCGCCATAATTGAAGATAAACACAAATTCCATCATCAGCAGCGACCATAGTACGCATCCAAGCCAGTCAAGGCTGACAAGGGGCAGTGGTTTCATAAAACGGAAATTATGGGTCAGGCAAAACACCAAAATGGCTACAGTGAACATTATGCCCGCAATCAAGTAATTCATATTTTCCCACGACCCGCAATAATAGGTGACTGTAGGGGCCAACCATCCCTGCAAATACATGTCGCCCACCACAAGAATGTAAAGCAACGGGAAAAATACCGAGAAGTCGCGCTTGGGGGTGAGCCACAGCTGGATGTTGGACATACATTCAAATGTGCCGCACAACTTCAGGAAACCCGATATGAATGCAAGCACACACAATGCCGGCACAAAAGTCACCACCGTGGCGAGCAAGTTACACACGGCCAGACCTATTGCGGCCGTCAGCAACAACTGGCGGTTAGTGAAGCGAAACTTAAACCTGAACAAGAACGGGAAAGGCATGTTGACACCTATTACATTGCACATGCCTATAAACATCACGTCTTCGCGCATGAGCGAACGCGAACCTACAATGTAACCGGCCGAGCCCAAATAGAAGAATCCCGTGAGCAAAAAGCAGGCCGCAAACAGCAGATAAATCCACGGTCGCACCACTTTGGGCACGAATTTGCGATACATGGGCATGACAAACGGTCTGCCCATTGGAATTGGAGGTGCCATTGATGCTTAATATTTAACTGTGGTTTCGACATTGAGCCCAGCCTTGAGGCGGGAAACAGCCTCTTTGCTGTTAGCCGATGTGAGCACAATACGCACAGGCACACGCTGCTCCACTTTCACAAAGTTGCCGGTAGCATTGTCGACCGGTGCCGAAGAGAAACTGGCTCCTGTGCCAGGTGAAATGGATTGGACCACGCCTTGGTATTCAACGCCACCTATCGCATCAACAGTAAAGGTGACCTTACTTCCCACAGCAATGTGGCGCATCTGGGTCTCACGATAATTGGCTACAACCCACAACCTGGAGTCGCTCACCACCGAAGCCAGCAACTGGCCCGGCTGAACAAGCTGCCCCACCTGCAAATCGTTTCGCCCCATCACACCATCACACGGTGCAGTTATCACTGTATACGACAAGTTGAGCCGCGCCAAGTTCACGGCAGCCTCAGCCACGCTCACATTCTGCGTGTTTTGATTGAGTTGCTGTGCCTGCTCATTGCTCACAAGCGACGCAGCCTTGCGCTGCTGCGATGCCTGCTCATATCGGGCAACGGCCGAAAGATAGCGTGTATGCACGTCGTCATATTGCTGACGCGTTACGGCATCCTTTGCCAAAAGAGCCTCATAGCGGTCGAGTTCACGCTTGGCATTGTCCATATTGGCCTTTGCCTCGGCAATTCCAGCCGAAGCCACGTCAACACGGCTTGCCGTGGTGCTCATGCCTGCGCTCACTATCTGCGAACCCGTGCGCGTACCGCGATATCCGGCCTGAGCCTTAGCGAGCTGCAACCGGTATTCAGCATCTTCGATAATCACCAAAGTATCGCCCTGACTGACGTGCTGATAGTCGGTGAAGCAAACTTTCTTGATAAAGCCTTGCACACGAGTGTTGACGGGGGCTATGTGGCGATGCACCTGGGCATCATCGGTCCACTCCACATCACCCCAATGCATAAAACGGCTTCCCACATAGGCCAGACATCCCACGAGCAGCAGAATAACCACTGCGTTATAAACTCTCTTGATTTGTTTCTTATTCATCGTTATAACTTGATTTCTTTTTTTATTGAAAAATTATAAATCTCCTGCAATGTATTTCATGCTATAATAGGCCTGGGCTATACCGATGCGCGCATCCACCTCAAGGATTTCGGCATTGAGCAAGGTGTTGGCAGCATCAATCATATCGGTTACAAGCACGAGCTGATTGACATACCGGTCATTCATCACGGCATAATTCTGGCGGGCAAGCTGCACTTGACGCTGCTGAGTGGCAAGCTCCGATTTTGCCTGACTAAATGCCACACATGCCTGTTGCATTGCATCATCCACAGCAGTCGATGTCTGCATTATGGCATCTTGCGATTGCCTCAATGCAGCCTGGGCCTGACGCACCTTGCGGCGGCCCTTATAGAGAGAGCTTAGGCTATATTTCACCCCCAGGCCAATATACCACACATTGAGGTTTTTATTCACTGGCGGAAGGTCGTAGGTGAACGGGCCATCAAAATTATTGGCAGCCACAAGAGCCACAGTTGGGAACATCTCGCTGCGGGCCAGACGCAATTGCTGACTGCACATTTGCTCATTGAGCCGCGACAGTTTCAGTTGCAAGGCTCCACTCGAAGCAGTTTGTTGCCACACGGCTTCAGTTGCATCCACATTGGCAATATGGGCTACGCTTGAATCAGGAACAAGAGCGACGTCTTGTTTCAATCCCAAAGCACTACAAAGTTGATGGCACGCCACACGACGGCGGTTGACCAATGTGGTGCGCTTGAGCCGAAGAGACTCTAGCTGCACCTGATATCGAGTAACGTCGTTGCTCAGTGCTACGCCTTGACTGTGCTTCACGCTTATTTGATCTATGAGACGCTGGGCCAGCGTGATGTTGCTGTCGACCACACACATGGCATTGTCGATGCGATACAGCTCCAAATACTGGCAAAGCACACCATAACGCGCTTTGTTGCGTGTAAGACTAGTGTTTGTCACAGCCAAGTCGCGGTTAATCCCGGCTATCTTTATGCCCGTACTTATGGCTCCGCCTGCATACAGTGGTTGAACCACCTGCACATGCAAAGCATTGCCAAAATGAGGCGAACTCAGCCACTTGGCGTTTGAGAAGTCCCGATCGGTCATAAGCGCATTGCCTATGTAGCTGAATTGCAACGATGCATCGATATCGGGGAGGCGCGCATCCTTTGCCACATCTATACCGCGCTCGGCCACTTCGATTTGTGACTTGACGGCAATGAGGGATGTGTTGTTGCGTTCGAGCAGAGAGAACATAGAGTCAACGCTCAGTTTCAGCGCCATTTGGGCTTGGGCTGTTCCCATAGCCGTCACCGCAAGCAGCGATAGAATGATTCTTGAAGTTTTGTTCATTATATTTTACACTTTTTTCAGGTGCAAAATTACTAGCTCTGTCACAAGTACAAGTTTGAAATTATACTCCAGTAATGGGATATTCAGGAACACAAATACCAGAAATTGAAATTTATGCATTATTTTTGTGGCTGATATGAGAACAACAACTCGCAAAGCCGCACCAGCGATCAGCACAGTGGCTCTTAAAATGACACGCCTTGAGCACTGGCGCCAGGAATTTTCTGTGCCTGGTATGGGCTCTATTATAAGATGTGTGTCAGGGCATGCCCTAATCAGTGTTGGCATGACCGACTGGCCCATTGGCCCCGAAGACGCCTTAATCATATTTCCCGACGATATTGTAATGCTTCGCGAGAATGATAATGAATTTATGGCCGAGGCATTGGCGTTTTCCCCCGAAGTATTGCGGGAAGCCAGCTTTCAATTGGAGCACACTGTGTATTCGCTATTGCGCAGCGACCGCTGCCGCACCGACTCTGATGTGGTGAAAGAGATCCACAAGCGGCTTTTCAGTCTGCTGAGGGTGTATTTTGAGCAGAATGAATGCGCTTGCCTTGAACGGCTGGTCACCCTAATGCTGAAGGCATTCTTCATAGGCTTCTATGACTATATTTGCCGCTGTCCGAATAAGGTTAATGCAGGCAACGCCACAAACGCGAGAGAACTGTTGTTCAATAGCTTTATGGAAATGATTACCCAGCATTACCGCGACATGCGCGAAGTGCAGCAATATGCCGATGCACTTTGCATCACACCCAAATACCTCAACACCGTGGCGCGGCAAAAGACGGGCAAGACCGCCAAGAGCATAATCGACAATTATGTGGTGCTGCAATTGAAGCAAAGGTTGAGCGCCGGCACAGAATCGTCGAAACAGCTGGCTTGGGAATTTCATTTCAGCGACGATTCTTTCTTCTGCCGATATTTCAAAGCTCACACCGGAATGACTCCACAGCAGTTCAGGCGCAAGCCGATTTAACCTACGCACATTTCTCTGGCAAGAAGTCAACGTGCCATAACTATAAATGTTCACTCAATGGTACGGGGTCACCAAATCCAACAGGAGAATATATAGCATTCATCCCCTGCCTTTATAAAAAAGGCAAGGGATGAATTGATATTTTGTTTACTGCATTTTATGCATGCCTCATATCCAGAAGGCAGAATATGCATTTTTCAATTTTTTACTATTGTCACGCATTCCGGTTCCAGAATCACCTGATGCTCACGGTATAGTTGACCAATGGCCTTTTTGAAATCTTTCTTGCTGCAATTGAACATATTTCTTATTTCTTCGGGTGTTGACTTATCAGTTACCGACATTTTTCCGTCATGTTTTTTCAGATAGTCTATGATTGTTCCCGACAAGTCACCCACACGCATGCGCTCTATTTTTTCGACGGTCACATCAACCTTGCCGTCGGGACGCACGTGTTTCACGTAGCCATCGAGGTGGTCACCTATGTTGATGTCGCGGTACGTCTCGCTTTGATAAACCATACCCCAATGACGGCCATCGACAATCACCTTGTAACCGATTTCGGTGCGTTGAGTCACAAGCAAATCCACCTTCTGCCGATGATAGTAGTTTGGCTTACTGCTATCGAGAAACCTGTCGAGCTTAGCCGAAGCCACTACACGGTCGGTGGCTTTGTCGAGGTAGATGTGGACAATATAGCTGCGCCCCACCTTCATGTCGACCCGTTGCTCTCTGAAAGGCACTAGCAAGTCTTTAGCCACCAGTCCCCAATCAAGAAACGCGCCGATGTTGTTAACAGCCTTGACACGCATCAAGGCAAAGTCACCCACGACAGCCGTAGGTTTCTCGGTGGTGGCAACAGGGCGGTTTTCAGAGTCATTATAGACAAATACTCTAAGACAGTCACCCACCGTCTCACCACCATTCAAGTATCGCTTGGGAAGAAGCACTTCATCGCCATCGCCATCAGCCAAATAGCAACCGAAATCAACAAATCGGCTCAGACTGAGCTCATTGAATTCACCTATATTAATCATTTATAATTTTTCCTGTGATTTACTGCCGCAAAGGTAGTCATTATCAGCGACACACAAAAGCACCCTTGTGC
>CAVFVP010000049.1:0-16577 GCA_963625945.1 Agathobacter rectalis
GCTTATTAAAAATCACTTATAGCTTTGGCACTAAGGCAAAAATTACTATCTTTGCGTGTTAATTTAGCAAAATTTTAACTGCAACAGATAAAAACAAATAACATTAAATAATGGCAGCACTAGAAAAAATCAGAAAAAGAGCTGTGATATTGACCGTTGTGATCGGACTCGGCCTCCTCGCCTTCATTGTTGAAGACGGCGTGCAGGCTGCGCGTTCGTTCTTCAACGACCAGACGGCAGCCAAAGTCGGTAGCGACAAAATCGACATCATGGAGTTCCAAAAGCGCTCCGAGAAGCTTAACGCCCAAAACCAGAACCAACAGCAAAAGCAGGATCCGGCAGTGGAGCAGCAGCAGTTGCTCGACGAGATGGTGTTTGAGAAATTGCTCGACCAAGAATATGACAAGGTGGGCATCTATGTGAGCGACAGCGAGCTGAGCGAGGCCCTCACCGGCAAAAACCCGGCACAGGCAGCCGTGCAGTTTGCACAGCAGCTTGGCGTGCAGAGCCCGGCCCAAGCCTACGACTTCATCACCAACCCCACAAAATACAAAGTTCAGGAATCACAAGTGACCGAGATACGCGCCGCATGGAATGATATGCAAGACCAGGTGTACAAGCAGCTGCTCATGCAGAAGCTCTACGCACTCGTAGACGGTTCGATGCAGGCCAACGACCTCGACCGCAAGCAGATGCAGGAAGACGGCGAGACCACATGCTACATCAACTTTGTGAAGAAAGACTTCTCGACACTTGCCGACGACAAGTATCCCGTGAGCGACAGTGAGATCAAGGCCGAGTATGACAAGGAGAAAGAGCTCTTCGCCAAAGACGAAGACGTGCGCAACATCCACTACATTTCGGTTGACATCACTCCGAGCAAGACCGACCTTGACGCAGCCACCAAGCAGCTCGACAACGCTTATGCCAAGCTTCAGGCAGCCAACGGCGTTGACCAAGTGCGCACAATGGCCGATTTCAAAGTCGACACTCCCAAGGTGTCGCTGAACCAAATCACCGACCAGAAAGTGAAAGACTTTGTGAAGGGAGCCAGCGTGGGCGCCGTATACCGTGCCGAGGCCCAGAACAACGTCTACAACATGTATAAGCTCACCAAAGTTGAGCAGTCGCTCGACTCCGTGAACATCGCCAGCGTGGTTGTACAAGGCGACAAGAAACTTCAGGACTCAGTGCTCAACATGCTCAACAGCGGCAAGGCTGAGACCGAGGTTGCCAAGGTGAAGGGCGTGCAAGTGCAGGCCGCACAGTGGCAGCAGATTGCCCTGGCACCCGACTCGCTGAAAAACAAGATTTCGGCAGCCGGTAGCGGCTATGTGGTGCTTCAATCGCAAGCCGAAGGCGCCTACCTGTGCAAGGTGGTAGAAAAGAAGGCCCCCAAGACCTACTACACAATAGCAACCGTGACCTATGAGGCATATGCAAGCCAGAAGACAATCGATGGCCTGCGCGACAAGCTGCAGAAGTTTGTGAGCGCCAACACCACCGCATCGGCATTTGCCAAAAACGCCGCCAAGGCCGGCTATAACGCAGTGGAGCTCCAAGTGACTCCGAGTACTCCCGAAATTGGCTACAACCCACAATTCGGCATCGGCCTGCGCGACACCCGCAAGGCCATCAAGTGGGCATTTGACGCTAAGGTTGGAGAGGTTTCACCGATATTTGACGCCGACAACAACAACGCACTCGTGGTTGTATGCCTCGATGCCGTGTACGACGGCGGCTATTTCCCCGTAGACTATGCTCCGGTGAAGAAATACCTCACCGAGAAAGTGCGCAACTCAAAGAAGGGCGACGACCTGATGAAGCAATTTGAGGGCAAGGCCAAAGACCTCCAGGGATATGCCAAGCTGATGGGTTGCTCAATCGACACCACAGAAATCAACTTCGCCCAAGACCAGGCAATGAAGATCGACCTGAGCGAGGGCGGACTCATCGGCCGTGTGGCAGCTGCCAAGGTCAATGCAGTGGTTGGCCCGTGGAAGGGCAACAGCGCAGTGTGGGCATTCCAGGTGGTAAAGGCCGAGAAGAGCCAGCGCAAACCCGCCAAGCAAGAGCTCGACGCACAATTCGCTCGCACCCGCGGCTCGCAAATCGTGTGCCAGCCCCAGATGCTCTACAGCATCCTGAGCAAAGCCACCAAGGTTAAGAAGAATCTCATCAAGTTCTATTGATAACATCGCCCCTTGCGGGCACATCACAAAACGCAACAGCGGAGCCGGCCCAATGCGGGTTGGCTCCGTTGCTTTTTTCCAACCGTTCCGAGCCAATAAAAAGCCACAGCACTTGCGTGATATCCACGCAGGGAAATACACACGGGATGGTAAACGGCACGGCAAACGCCATTCGGTGAGTGGCAAGCAAGCGGCATTGGCCAAAAATTCACTACTTTTGCGGCATGAAGTCACATTTTGCCAAAACAGGAAGCCAATACCGAGGCATTTTGCGGTTGGCCACACCGATAATGATTGCCCAAATAGGCTCAATCATCACTGGCTATGCCGACACCATAATGGTGGGACACTACACCACCCAAGCCCTTGCCGCATCGTCGTGGGTGAACAATGTGTTCAACCTCATGGCCATTGCCATGCTTGGATTCTCCTACGGCATCACGCCGCTGGTGGGCGCACTCCATGCACGCGGCGATGCACGCGGATGCGGTGCCATGCTGCGCAATGCCGCCGTGGCCAACGGGGTATTCAGCCTTGCGATGCTGTCCATTTGGGCCGGCATATACGCAGGTATCGGCCACATGCGCATTCCCGAGGAGTTGCTACCCACGGTGCGCCCCTACTACCGCACCATCCTGTGGTCGATGATTCCGCTGGCGGCAGTGAATGTGATGCGGCAATACACCGACGCCCTCACACACACAAGCCTCGGGATGTGGATACTCACAGGCGGCAACGTGCTCAACATTGCCGGCAACTACGCATTGATTTTCGGTCATTTCGGAGCTCCCGAGCTGGGGCTCTACGGTGCAGGTATCAGCACCATGGCATCGCGCTTGGCAATGGCCGTGGCCTTTGCAGCCGTGCTGGCTTTGTCACCGCGATACCGCGAGCACATGAGCGGGTTTATACATGGAGCCACGCGCAGGCACGATGTGGCCAAGGTGAGTCGCATATCGATGCCTGTGGCCTTGCAAATGGGCATGGAGACCGGCATTTTCACGGCAGCGTCGCTCATGGTGGCGCAGTTTGGGGCAAGTTCGCTGGCGGCTTATCAAGTGCTTGTGATGCTGGGCAGCATTGGGTTTATGGTTTATTATGCCATAGGTGCGGCCACATCGATAAAGATAGCCGGGTACTGCGGCAACGGCCACACCGAGCAGGTGCTGGCAGCATCACAAGCCGGCTACAGGATAACGCTGGTAATGGCCGTGGCAGCCGGTGCCACGTTTGTGGGGCTCGGAAAATGGATACTTGTGGCCTTCACAGCCGATGCCGAAGTGCAGACAATAGCCTTGAGCGCAATGTGGCTGCTTGCCGCCTACCAGATTGGCGACGCCACCCAAGTGGCCTATTCCAACTCGCTCCGCGGCATCGGGAAGACGTCGCCGGTAATGCGCATAGCCTTTGTGAGCTACGTGGCAGTGGGCATTCCGCTGCTATATCTGTTTGCATTCGTGGCCGGCATGGGAGTGCCAGGCATCTATGCGGGATTTGTGGTGGCGCTTTTCACTGCCGGACTACTTTTCCGCCGAAGTTTCATGGATTCGCTCAGCACTCTCACCCAAAGTGGGCAAATTGGCTAAATGGCACACTTTAGACAGCGTTTTTTTTCTTATAATGGCAATTTCGTGTAACTTTGCAACGGCCTTCACGCAAGTAGGCCGCCACTAACAATCGAAACGCAGCCCACGCCTTTTACCCCAGAAGGCAGAGGAAGAACAAACACAAGACTAATAAATCATATTTATTGCAATAAACGATATTCTATCAAAAAAGACATGTTAGAAAAAACCAAAGTACTATTCCGTCAAAGCATTGTAGTGCGCTTTTCGGGCGACAGCGGTGATGGCATGCAGCTTGCCGGCAACATTTTCTCAAATGTTTCGGCCGAAGTGGGCGACCAGATTTCGACCTTCCCCGATTATCCCGCCGAGGTGCGTGCACCGCAAGGCTCACTGAACGGTGTATCGGGTTTCCAAGTGCATATCGGCCATGGTGTGCACACACCTGGTGACGAGTGCGACGTGCTGGTTTCGATGAATCCGGCCGCCCTTAAACAAAACGCCAAGTTCCTGCACAAGGGAGGAGTGGCAATTGTCGACATCGACTCATTCAAGAAAGCCGACCTTGACAAGGCCCTTTTCAAAACCGACAAACCCTACGAGGAAATCGGCCTCAAGGCCCAAGTGGTGGAAGTGCCCATGACATCGATGGTGAAAGCCGCACTTGCCGACAGCGGAATGGACTTCAAGGCACAAATGAAGTGCCGCAATATGTTTGCGCTGGGCCTTGTGTGCTGGCTGTTCAACCTGCCGCTCGACGGAGCCCTGCGTTTCCTTAAGAACAAGTTTGCCAAAAAGCCTGCCGTGTATGAAGCCAACGCCAAAGTGGTGCGCGGTGGTTTCGACTACGGCCACAACATACACGCATCGGTATCGACCTACCGCATCGAGACCGACGATGTGAAGCCAGGCATCTATACCGACGTCAACGGCAACAAGGCCACCGCATGGGGCCTGATTCTGGCATCGGAGAAGAGCCATCGTCCGCTTTTCCTGGGCAGCTACCCCATCACCCCTGCTACCGACATCCTTCACGAGCTTGCCAAACGCCGCGACCTGGGCGTAAAGGCTTGTCAAATGGAAGACGAAATTTCGGGTATATGTTCGGCAATCGGAGCCTCTTATGCAGGCAACCTTGCCGTGACCAGCACATCGGGCCCGGGTCTGTCGCTCAAGAGCGAAGCCCTTGGCCTGGCAGTGATGGCCGAGCTTCCGCTCGTGCTCATCGACGTGCAGCGCGGCGGCCCGTCGACCGGACTTCCCACCAAGACTGAGCAGACCGACCTCACCCAAGCCCTCTACGGCCGCAGCGGCGAGTGCCCACTCGTGGTGGTGGCAGCCCTGTCGCCGACCGACTGCTTCCGCATGGCATTTGAGGCAGCCCGCATAGCCATCGAGCACATGACACCGGTGATTCTGCTCACCGACGCGTTCATTGCCAACGGCTCGTCGGCATGGCGTCTGCCAGAAGACGGTGACTATCCGGAAATCAAGCCCAATTTCGTGCCCGACTCGCTGAAAGACAGCTGGACACCCTACATGCGCAATGCCGAAGGCGTGCGCTACTGGGCCATTCCCGGCACCAAGGGCCTGGAGCACCGCGTGGGCGGTCTTGAAAAAGACTACACCACCGGAGTGCTGAGCAACAACCCCGAGAACCACGCCAAGATGGTTGAAGCCCGTGCCCAAAAGGTGGCCAACGTGGCCAAGCACATTCCCGAGCTTGAAGTGAAAAGTTGCAGCGAAGAGGCCGACACGATTATTGTGGGCTGGGGCGGAACCTACGGCCACATCTACACTGCCTATGAGCAGCTCAACGAGGCAGGCACAAAGATTGACTTTGCACAATTCCGCTACATCAACCCGCTGCCGAGCAACACCAGCGAGGTTCTGAGCCGCTACAAGACGGTGATTGTGGCCGAGCTCAACTGCGGCCAGTTTGCCGACTATCTGCAAGCCAAGAATCCTAATCTCAACATCAAGCGCATCAACAAGGTGGAGGGACAGCCGTTCCTCGTGCACGAGATTGTGGATGCTGTTAAACAAATCAAGGAGGGCAAATGATCATGGACAATCAAAATAACACACAAGCATACCAACCAAAGGACTTCAAGAACGACCAGACTGTGCGCTGGTGTCCAGGTTGTGGCGACCACGCCATCCTGAACGTGCTTCACAAGGCCATGGCCGAACTCGGAGTACCACCCCACGAGACTGCAGTGATTTCAGGTATCGGCTGCAGTTCACGACTTCCTTACTACATGAACACCTACGGCTTCCACACAATTCATGGCCGTGGCGGGGCTGTTGCCTCGGGCTTTAAGGTTGCCAATCCCAAAATGATGGTGTGGCAAGTGGCCGGCGACGGCGACGGACTTGCCATAGGCGGCAACCATTTCATTCATGAGGTGCGACGCAATGTGGACGTCAACCTGCTGCTGCTTAACAACAAGATTTACGGCTTGACCAAGGGTCAGTACTCACCCACAAGCGACCGCGGATTCGTGTCGAAATCATCGCCCTACGGCACAACGGAAGACCCGTTTGTGCCCGCCGAACTGGTGTTTGGCGCACGCGGCACATTCTTTGCCCGCGGCATCGATGTGGAGCTCAAGGTGGGCCAGGAAATCATGGTGGCCGCAGCGCGCCACAAAGGATGCTCGGTGGTTGAAATCCTGCAAAACTGCATGATTTTCAACAATGGCATCCACAACTACATCACCGACCGCGCAACCCGTGCCGACCGCACAATCCACCTTGTGCACGGCGAGAAGATGATTTTCGGCAAGGACAACGACAAGGGTATCGTGCAAGACGGTTTCGGGCTCAAGGCCGTGAAACTGGGCGAGGACGGTTATACCATCGACGATGTGCTTGTGCACGACGCCCACTGCCAGAGCAACTTCCTGCACCAGCAGCTTGCCATGATGGACGGGCATGAGCTGCCACTTGCCATAGGCGTGATACGCGACGTGGAGGCTCCGAGCTATGAGGCCGAAGTCGAAGCCCAAGTAAACGAAGTGAAAGCCAAACACGGCTTCAAGTCGCTGCGCGACATGATTTTCGCAGGCGACACTTGGGAAGTGAAATAACCCACGACGCACCACTGCGACGGCATTGAGACGACTGCTGCAGCAGACGCTTGAATGCTGCATCGCACGGCCAAGTCAGCCAGTGCCACACAAATCGTTACAGAAACAAGCCGGAGGCGAAGCATCACCAAGGTGCCACCTCCGGTTTTTTTTCGTCCATCTGATTTCACCTATGGCCAAAAATTTCAAGAAAATCTCACCGAAATTTCAATATTGTCCAAAATGTCGGTAAGCCTCATAGAATATATTGCGGAACACTCGGCTGTCAGGTTGCGCGTTCTGATAAGCAACAGTGGATTTTAACGGTGCCTGGCAAATACCGGGATGGTTCGAGTTGCCGTTAGCCCACAACTTCCACCATCTGTAAGGTGTTTCCGGCATTTAGCATGCAATCGGCATCTCATGACTTGGGAACGGCCGGCGGGGGTGCCTTGTGGCAAGAACAATAAAAGGACATCTGATTATGATGCCCTTTTCGTTTTTTCAAAGAGTCAGCACAACTGCTACAATAGTGCAGAAATGCAATTTAGAAGAATATCACAACGCGGTCGCAATCCTTGGAATGCTTGCCAGCTTCTGCATAAATGAAGAGTCCCTCCGTACAACCTGTATGTTATACCGCGTTTGCATCCTCAACAAGGGCTCTGCATCAACACCAAGTGCTGCCTCAAACATCAATGCGGTCTTTGTCGTCAACGGCCTGCGTCCATTGAGCATCTCATTCAAAGCAGAATAAGCCAAGCCCATATCATCAGCCAATTTGCGTTGAGATATCCCCCTATACTCCATTTCAGCTTTAAGTACTGTCCCCGGATGTGTCTGGAATGCCGGGGTGAGATTGTTAGCCCACATATTTTCAGGAATATTTCTCTTCTCCATTATTCTTATTTTTTATAGTGGTTAGACAATTCTATTATGTTGCAGATGGATGCCATCGTCTGACCATCTTCGCAATCTTCAGTAAATTCTATTCGGTATTGGTCATTGACCCTTACGGAAGAAATGCCGTCTTTGTCACCTGACATCTTTTCTAATGCAATGACTTGTACTTAAACAACCCCAAAACGTTATCTACAGAAATCATAATGTTTATAACATCAACATATCTTCTTATTATACTTGGTTGATACCTATGTTTCTTGCCCGCATCACCTTTGCAATACAACTCCATTAAATATTTTTCGGCGAACTTAATTATCATAACGCAGGGATTTTCAACACTACAAAGATAGTTGCCTTGCTACATATTCACAATTTTTGAGAACTTTTTTTCTACAACCACAAACAGATTAGCGAGTCCATTTTTTTTGGGGGGGGAAATTTGGTTTTATGTGGCATTATGGCTATTTTTGAAAAAAAATAACTCAATCACCCACAAGCATCACCAACACCTTAGAATGAAACGGCCAGGCACACTTTTAATAAAAATCGCCATTGTGGCAATTGCCGCCATATCGGCAACCGGATGGCTCAGAGCCGACAACGACGACGGCAAACTGAGCTACAATATGCAGCGGGCCCTGGAAGCCTACAACAACGAGGATTACAACGAAGCCATTCAATATGCTCGGGCCGAGCTTTTGGAGTCGCCAGATAATCCCACGGCTTGGCTGCTGGCATCAGAAATCCTACTAGAGACAGGACGGCCCGGCATTGCCATTAGCTCGACCGACAAGGCGCTAAGAGTGACACCCAAGAAGCAGAAATACCAGTTGGCTCTCATCTATGCCCAAAAAGCCTATGCCATCGACATGGTCAACGACACTTCGGCCGAAGCGCTGCATTGCCTCGACAAGGCTGTGGAGCTATGTCCGCGCGACACCAATCTGCTGCGCCAGCGTGCCAACTTCCGCGCCAATCTCAACCTGATAGACGACGCCAACGCCGACTTGCAAAGCATTCTGGCCATAAACCCCAACAGTTTCTACGCCCGCATGTGCCTTGGACGCAACGCCATGCTCACAAAACGGTATGACGAAGCCATAAAATGGTTCAACACCGAGCTGGATGTGGACAGCACTTACTATCAAGGCTACGCATTCAGGGCCGAAGCAAAAATGGGGCTGAAGCAATGGAGTGAGGCGGTGGCCGATGAAGCCACGGCACTAACCGACGACAACAGCACAGCGCACGACCTGTTCTACACGCTCTATGACTCAGTACCCGAACTTATGGAGAAAGCTGTGGCAGCCAAAGCGCAAGCCGACACCACTGGTTCTGACCACTGGTATTATCTGCTTGGAACTGCGAAAAACAACCACGACCAGTTTGAGGAATCGCTAAAATACTTCTACGCACAAGACTCAATAGAGCCCACCATGTTCAGCAAGATTGCCCTGTCGCGCGAGTGCGACCTCATGGGGCTGATGCAGCAAAGCCTTGACTATGCCAAGCAAGCCGTAGCCGCCGACAGCAGCAAGGCCAACAGCCTGTGGTATCTTGCCGACACTTATTTGGATGCGGGAATGACCGACTCGGCACTGACGACAATCAACCAGTATATAGAACTTGTTCCCGACGACTATTCGGGGTATTACACACGGGGAATGATAGCGGTGCGCCGTGGACAATACGACAAAGCCCTGAATGATTTCGACTTTGCCGTGGTGCTTGACGACAGTTTTGTGAACGCACACCTGCTCCGCGGCATCATACTCAACGCCTTTGGCCGCACAGCCGAAGCCCGTAAAGAATTCGAGAGCACCGTAGCATGCGACTCCGGCCGCCGAATGCGCAGCCCCGTAGCCCTGTATTACCTTGGCCGCAACCAAGAGGCCCAAGCCATAGCCGACTCGCTGACCAGTACGAAAGACGCCTCGGCCTACCACCACCTGTGGGCGGCACGCTACTACGACGTGAGCGGCCAGACCGACAAAGCAATCCACCACATCGAGACAGCCACCGCCGACGGTTACATAGCAACCACACAAATCAGCACCGACCTCATGCTGAGCAACTCGCGCGAAGACCCACGATACAAACAAATAATGGCCCGCCATGCCGCCAAGCAAAAAGCACTGGCGCAACGCATAGCCACACTTTACCCATCCACCAAAAGATAACAGCCGCATCATGAAATATCGCATTTTAACCACACTACTTGCCGTGGCCTCGATAGCACTGGGCGCCACGTCAAAAGACATCAAAAGGCCCGAATCGTATAACTACCAGCGAGGAGTGGAGTGCATACAGCAAAACGACTATACCCAGGCCGCCGACTACTTCAACAAGGAGCTGGAGGAGAACCCGAAAAACGGCTATGCACTATATTACATGGCAATCATCCACAACGAGCAGGGCGACTACGGCAAAGCACTGACAAGCATCAACGATGCCATTGCGCGCATTCCCGCCAAAGACAGCGAGCAGGCCAGCAAGGCCATTCTTTACCGCGGAATAATCTACGGGAACCTCGACCGCGACAACGAAGCGCTGGCCGACTATGAAAAAGCCGCCAAGCTGTATGGCGAAGACGTGTCGCCATACCGATACGGCGGAGCCTTGCTCATAAAGCACAAGCGATATGACGAAGCCGAGACCATGCTACGCAAGATGCTCGACATCGAGTCGGGGAGCAGCATAGCCTATGCCCTGCTTGCAGCCAACGACTATGCCCGCGGCAATTACAGCAAAGCCTACGATGAGGCCAACTATGCCGTGAAACTTGAGCCTTCGCACACATTTGCCTACCTGCAACGCAGCCGCGCCGCAATCAAGACCGGCAAGTGGAGCGAAGCCTGCGACGACGCCATTGAGGCGCTTGAGCAAGGGTCGTTCGACGGCCTTATGCTCGTGGACGAGATTGCTGACTCGGCATTCCTGCCCATAAGCGTGAAGCTGAAAGTGAAAGCCATGAAAAAGCCCGACGAAGCCATCTGGCCCTACGTGCTGGGGCAATGTCATCTCGAAAGGGGAAATACAGCCGAGGCCATCAGCTGCTTTACCGAAGCCCAGCGAAAAGGCTTTGAAGACATTGACAGTGATCTGGCGAAATGCTACATGCTCGCCGGCAACTACAAAAAAAGCATTGAGCTGCTGAACAAGGCCCTTGCCGCCGACAGCACACAGACGTCGCTACTGGATATCATCTCGAACTGCTACGACTTGGAAGGCGACTATGCCAACGCCACCGCGGCCATTAACCGCCACATAAAGGCCGAGCCCGACAATGCCAGCGGATATGCCCAACGGGCAATGCTTTACCTCTACCAAAACAACAGCAACGCCGCACTCGACGACTGCAACACAGCCCTGGCACTCGATGCCGACAACGAAGACGCCTTGCGACTGCGCATGCGCATCTACGCCAACGCAGGCAACACAACAGCCTCGCAAGCCGATGCCCGAAAACTGCTGACACTCGACACCGTGCCCGACAAGCCCAGCATTAATTCGGCCTACGCCCTATTCTATCTAGGCGATAAAGACAAGGCAATAGCAACGGCACAAAAAGCATGCGCCGACACCACAAATTTCTCCGACGCCTACAACCAGTCGTGCATCTACGCCCTGTGCGGCCGCAAGCAGCAAGCACTGCGGCTGCTTCAGACTTCGCTCCAAAAAGGCATGAACCAATTTGCACACATTCGCCGCGATGCCGACTACGAACAACTGAAAGACGATGCCGACTTCAAGGATCTTGTGGCACACTACGAAAGAAGATTCCAAGTTCTGGCCGCCAAAGACACTGCCGACGACACCGCCAGCTACAGCACCGAAGTGGTGGAAGTGCCCTACGTTAAGGAAAGCGGCGTGATGAAAGTGAAATGCACCGTCAACGGGCTGCCGCTGCACTTCGTGTTCGACACCGGCGCGAGCGACCTGTCGATGTCGACCGTAGAAGCCACATTCATGCTCAAAAACGGATACCTTAGCGTCAACGACCTGATAGGCCGCCAAAACTACATGAACGCCAACGGAGAAATCACCGAGGGCACCGTGATACGCCTGCGCAACGTGAAATTTGCCGGATTAAGCCTCGACAACGTGACGGCATCAATCGTGAGCAGCCAGCAAGCACCATTACTGCTCGGGCAATCGGTGCTGAGCAAACTGGGCAAAGTGGAACTTGACTACACCAAGAAAGTGATACGCGTGACACGCACCGTCAAGAAGCAATAAGGCTCAAGTCATTTCGCCACGCACATCCCAACGGCATTCACCCGTCAAAAAGAGACAAGGCCTCTGCCAGCACACCACAGCCGGCAGAGGCCTTTCAGCACAAAAACTGCTTTTTTGAAAGTTATTTGAGCGCCACCACACGCTTTTGTTGGAAAAATGCGAAAAAAAATCTAATTTTGTAGAGATTAGGCGGCACACAGCCGCATGCCTGCAACGGCAAAAAGACATTGACAAGAGAAAAAGAGAGACAAACACAGAGATGGAAAGTATCAACGAAGTTCAAGACGAGATTATCGACGAGTTTTCGGGTATGACCGACTGGATGGACCGCTATCAGTACATAATAGAGCTCGGGAACAGCCTTGAGACCCTTCCCGAGAACCAAAAAACGGCCGACAACCTGATTGAAGGATGCCAAAGCCGCTTGTGGCTCAGCGCCGAGTGCACCGACGGGCACATACACTTCAGTGCCGACAGCGATGCGATTATCGTGAAAGGGATTGTGTCGTTGCTGATTCGCGTGCTCAACGGACGCACGCCGCAAGAAATCATCGACACCGACCTCTATTTCATCGACCGCATAGGCCTGCACGACCACCTGTCGCCCACACGCAGCAACGGATTGCTGTCGATGGTGAAGCAGATGCGCATGTATGCCATCGCCTTCAAAGCCAAAGGCGACAATTAACCCATCAACCACATGACAAAAAACAATTAATAACCCAAAAATAAAGAATCACACATGCTAAAAAATCATCCCAAAGGACTAATCGCAGCCGCCCTTAGCAACATGGGCGAGCGATTCGGCTACTACATCATGGCAGCCGTGCTGTCGCTGTTCCTGTGCTCAAAATTCGGTTTGAGCGACACCAGTGCAGCAACCATCTACTCGGTGTTTCTGGCCGGCATATATGTGCTGAGCCTCGTGGGCGGCATCATAGCCGACCGCACCCAGAACTACAAGGGCACCATTATGGTGGGTATCATAATCATGGCCCTTGGCTATGTGGGCCTGGCAATCCCCATCACCGCCACATCGGCCAACTTCACCAGCCTGCTTGTGCTCACTTGTGCCGCGCTGGTGCTCATTGCCTTTGGTAATGGTTTGTTTAAAGGCAACCTGCAAGCCATCGTGGGCCAGATGTATGACGACTTCGAGGCAAAGACGCTGAAAGAAGGCGGCCAAGAGGCGCTCAACAAAGTGAAAGGCCGCCGCGACACAGGCTTCCAGATCTTCTATGTGTTTATCAACATTGGCGGCCTTGTGGCTCCGTTCATCGCTCCGTTCCTGCGCAGCTGGTGGCTGGGTCTGCACGGATACAAGTATGTGGCCGAGCTTCCGGCATTGTGCCACCAGTTTATCAACAACTCCCTGCCCGCCGACCAAACCGCCAACATGCTAAACTACATGTCGCAAGCTGGCATCAGCGGAGCCCCGAGTGTTGAGAACTGCCAGGCCTACCTTGAGGTGTTCAACCAGGGCGTGCACTTCGCCTTCATCGCATCGGTGGTGGCAATGCTCATATCGCTCACCATATTCCTGACCCAGAAGAAGTCGTTCCCGACTCCCGGAAAGAAAGAGGCAGCCGGAGCCGTAAGCTACACGGCCGAGGAGAAAGCCACAATGGCCAAGGAAATCAAGCAACGCATGTATGCCCTGTTTGCAGTGCTTGGCGTGGTGATTTTCTTCTGGTTCTCATTCCACCAAAACGGTGTGTCGCTGTCGTTCTTCGCCCGCGACTTTGTGAAGACAGGCCAATTCCCGCCCGAATTCTGGCAGGCAGTCAACCCATTCTTCGTGATTGTGCTCACTCCTGTGATCATGGCCATCTTCGGTGCCTTGAGCAAGCGAGGCAAGGAAATAAGCACACCGCGCAAAATCGCCATCGGCATGTTCATTGCCGGTTTGGCCTACGCTTTCTTGGCAATCTACTCGTTTGCTGCCGGATATCCCTCAGGCGAGTCGTTTGTTGCAATTGACTCGACCACGCGCGAGGCAATGAAAGCAGGCGCATGGGTGATGATTGTGACCTACTTCCTGCTCACTGTGGCAGAATTGTTCATTTCACCGCTGGGCCTGTCGTTTGTGTCGAAGGTGGCACCCAAGAGCATGCTTGGCCTCTGCCAGGGCCTGTGGCTTGGGACGACGGCACTGGGCAATATGTTGCTGCCTATCGGAGCCTTGATGTATAACAAGATTGACCTGTGGCAGTGCTGGGGCGTGTTTATCTGCGTATGCTTCATCTCGATGGGCGTGATGCTCGGCATGGTGAAGTGGCTTGAGCGCGTGACAAAGGCCTGACCGACCCCGCTCAAAGCGGTCTGCAACAAAAAAGATATAATCTAATGCAATGGAGGGCAACACAAACAAAGCCCTCCATTGCTTTTATTTCACGATCTACAATTTCAAAAAAACAAACAAAGAGTAAGTTTATGTTCAGCAACCAACCCAAGGGACTCTACACGCTGGCTCTCGCCAACACAGGCGAGCGATTCGGCTACTACACCATGATAGCGGTGTTTGTCCTGTTTTTGAAGAGCAACTTCGGCCTCGACCCGGCAGTGGCAGGCGGAATCTACAGTGCGTTTCTGATGCTTGTCTACCTGATGCCGCTTGTAGGCGGAGCACTTGCCGACCGCTACGGCTACGGCAAAATGGTGACATTGGGCATCGTGGTGATGTTTTTGGGCTACATGGCCCTGTCGCTTCCGCTTGGCGGCGGACACGTGGCCATGGCGAGCATGCTCGGTGCCCTGCTGCTCATCAGCATAGGCACGGGCCTGTTTAAGGGCAACCTGCAGGTAATGGTGGGCAACCTCTACGACGACCCCCGATATTCATCGAAGCGCGACGAAGCATTCAGCATCTTCTACATGGCCATCAACATAGGGGCACTGTTTGCCCCCACTGCGGCCGTGAAAGTAATGGACTATGTGCAGAGTCTCGGTGTGAGCGTGGCCGAGAGCTACCACTACGCCTTTGCAGTGGCCTGTGCCTCGCTTGTGCTGTCGATAGCCATCTACTACCTTGGCCGCAGCACCTTCCGACATGTGGAAGCTTCGGTTAAAAAGACCGAGGGCAAAGAAGCCGAAGGCACACAACTGAGTGCCGACGACACACGGGCGCGCATGGTGGCACTGATACTGGTGTTTGCCGTGGTAATCTTTTTCTGGATGGCATTCCAGCAAAACGGACTCACGCTCACGTTCTTTGCCGACGAGTTTACGGCACGCACCTCGAGCGGTGTGTTGAGTATGTCGTTCGACGTGACCAACCTGGTGCTGCTGATAGTGATTGTGTATGCCGCATTTGCACTGTTCCAGGGCAAGACCGTAAAGGGACGCGTCATAGCAGGCGTGATTATCGCCGGATGCTTAGCCGCACTTGTGTGGAAATACAGCACACTGGCTCCCGAAACAGCAATAAGCGCACCCATCTTCCAGCACTTCAATCCATGCTACGTGGTGGGACTCACACCGGTATCGATAGCCCTGTTTGGCTGGCTTGCCCGCAAAGGCAAGGAGCCGAGCGCCCCGCGCAAAATCGCGCTTGGCATGCTTGTGGCCGCAGTGGCCTACATGGTGCTTGCCATAGGGTCGATGGGGCTACCGTCGCCCGAAGAGCAGGCCAAGGCCGTAAAGGCCGGCACAGCCACATTCGCATCACCCAACTGGCTTATCGTGACCTACCTGATCATGACATTCGGAGAGCTGTTGCTCTCTCCCATCGGTCTGTCGTTTGTATCGAAAGTGGCACCACCCAAGTATAAGGGACTGATGATGGGCGGATGGTTTGTGAGCACAGCCGCAGGCAACCTCCTGGTGGCCGTGGGAGGCCTGCTGTGGGGCTCTATTCCGCTTTGGATGGTGTGGAGTGTGTTTGTGGTGCTTTGCCTCATCTCAGCCCTGTTTATGATGGCCATAATGAAACGGCTCGAAGCCGTGTGCTAATCGTTCGGCCAAGCCGTGAACCGACAAACGGCGGCACATCCGCTGCAAGACCTTGCAGACCGGATGTGCCGCCGCTTTTTTGTTTACAGCGCCCAAGGCGCGACAATCAGTCCAAAGCCTCAAGCATCTGGCGGGCTGTAAGCCCCGACAACGGATGCCTCCACTGCGGCGAAGTCTGGGCCAGGGGGGCCAGATAGAAATAACGCTCAGCCAGATGCGGATGAGGAATCTGCAACCTTGGAGAGTTGACCACCATATCCGACACAGCCACTATGTCGATGTCGACAAGACGGTCGGCATATCCGCCCGAAGCGGTACGGTGACTGCCCGACCCCAGCATGCGCTCAATTCCGTGAACGGCATCAAGCACCTCAAGAGGCTCACGGCTCGTAGCCACCACCAGTTCCATGTTGAGGAAGGAATGAGCCGACTCGTAGCCCCAGGCAGGCGTTTCGACCATGCTGCTGCGTGCCACCTCGCGTCCCAAAGCCACGAGAGCAGTTGCGGCCGCATTAAGCAATGCCACCCTGTCGCCAAGGTTCGATCCTATGTTGAAATGATACTCCAATTCGTCCATAAACCTTTTTTCTAATTAAGCCACACTGCAGGCACTCCGGCCCTCACGGCATTACCAATATGAAAGCCCTGCTGCGTGC
>CAVFVP010000050.1:0-15628 GCA_963625945.1 Agathobacter rectalis
GTTTTTCATGCCTTTCTGCATCAAAAACGTTGCACTTCTATTTGGATTCTGCACTCTGTTAATCCACTTCACCGCGATTCCGGCCAGTCAATCGGCAGCCACGGGTTGCACAGCCTCAACCACATCGGCCGCAGCAATCTCGGTGTCTACCTTCTCAAAACGCGAGTGCATGCTCTTGTATTCGGGCACAAACTGTTTCATGGCATATACCATATCGTGCACCTGGTCTTTTCGTGCAAGGTCCACAATGCGGTCGATGCAGCGGCACACCTCATCGAAGTCGCCATAGGTGCGCACTTTGGCTATCATGATTTTGCTATTGGCAGTGGATATGGTCTTCTCCTTGTCGTTGAGCAGTTCCTCATACAGTTTCTCACCTGGGCGCAGCCCCACTTCCTTAATCATGATGTCGACGTTGGGGCGGAAACCGGCAAGCGATATCATGCGCGAGGCCAAGTCGTAGATTTTCACCGGCTCTCCCATGTCGAAGATGTAAATCTCACCGCCGTTGCCCATGCATCCGGCCTCGAGCACCAGCGAGCAAGCCTCGGGGATGGTCATGAAGTAGCGTATTATGTCGCGGTGTGTGACAGTGACCGGGCCGCCGGCCTCAATCTGGCGGCGGAAGAGCGGAATCACCGAGCCGTTGCTGCCCAGCACGTTGCCGAAGCGGGTGGTGATAAACTGTGTGGCATATCCAAGATGCTGTGAGTGGGTGCAGAGCGACTGCACATATATCTCGGCAATGCGCTTGGTGCAACCCATCACATTCGACGGATTGACGGCCTTGTCGGTAGAAATCATCACAAACTTGCGCACACCGTATTTCAAAGCCAGGTCGGCCATGTTGCGCGTGCCCTGCACGTTGACCAACACTGCCTCGGTGGGGTTCAGCTCCATCATGGGCACATGCTTATAGGCTGCGGCATGGAACACATAATCGGGGCGGTAGGTACTGAAAGCCTGCTCCATGCGGTCGCGGTTGGTGACGTCGCCCATGTAGAGCACCACATCGGCTTCGGGGGCGAGGTCCTTGAGTTCGAGCGCCACGTCGTGCATCGGGGTCTCGGCCTGGTCGACAAGCACTATGCGCGAAGCCTTGTAGGCCGTGAGCTGACGCACAATCTCGCTGCCAATGGAGCCGCACGCCCCGCTCACCAGCACACACGAGCCGTGAATGCTGCCGCGCACGAGCGCATTGTTGAGCACGATGGGCTTGCGCCCGAGCAGCTCCTCGATTTGAATGGGCTTGATGTGGCTTGATATGTCGCCGGTAGGAGTGTCCTCCGATTCGATGTCTTCAAATTTCTCAACCCTGTTGACTGCAAGCATGGTGATGTGGTGCGACATGAAGTAGTCGGCGATGCCGTTGCTGCGCATCCAGTCGGCATGTTTAGAGTTGAACAAGACCGCATACACTGCATTCTGCACAAACACGTTGGCCAGCGTCTCGCGGTCGAAGTCATAGACGGGAAATCCGTTCATGGTCTTTTTAACCGACCCTGGCTCGCCTATATTGAGCAGACCCACGGGGTCGTACTTGCCATTTATTTCGCTCTTGATGGCATTGGCAAGGTTTATGGCATTGAGCGACGTGCCGAGCACTATCACGCGCCGGCGGTGACCCGACCGTGACGTGAGCATTGAGTAGAAGTGCTTGATCATGAACCGCTCGATCATCATCACGAAAAACGACAAAGCGCACACCATCACGATGCTGCGAAACGGTATGAGCCTGACGCCGGAATACAAAAGGACAGCGGCATCCACGGCCAGCAGCACCACAAGCGACACCACCTCGACCGACAGCAGCCGGCTGATGTCCTCAACCACCGACAGGCGAATCACACACGCATAGCTCTTGAAGTAGACCGATGCCGCTAAAAACACAAGCGCCACAAGCCCCCATCCGGCAAAAAGCCGCAGCAGAGGCTCCACTTGGTGGCTCGAATATATCACACCGAGCGACATAGAGGCGGCACAACCCACCACTATCAGGATGTCGATGAGCAAGATTATCCACCGCGGCGTGGTGTTGTCGCGGAAAGCTTTGACCATCCTGTGGTTCTTTATATGCTCCACAATTTGTGTAATTATTTTATCCATATACTTCCTTCTGTTGTGTTAAAAAAATCACATCCCGCATTTCCAGGCTCAAGGCAGTTGCAAACGTGCCGGCATATGCTCGTCGCCACACCTTTCGGTCGCGTTGGCTGCCACTCCATATGCGCGAATTGCGATGTATTCATACATAAGACTTATCGACGTGATACTTCACATAAAAAAACAATTCCTTAGAAATGGTTTTAAAAAAACGAGGCACATCTAAAAGGCCATAACAACGATTTCACCAACCGAATAGGCACTCTAGCCATTGCTGCAAAACCAATCTGCCCGTTTTTTGACAAAAATACGCTTGCCTCAACGAAACCGACATATGAAACATGTCGAAACGCACTGCCAAGACACAAACACATTGCAAAATAAGCAGTTATGCACGCCGTGGCCACATATGGCATTTCGCCTGCAACAAGTAAGTGATGATTCTCACAAATCTTTTAGCAAAAATAATATAAATATTGAATGTGGGCAAGCACACACTAAAATTTATTTATGACACCACGGCCAGCCTTGAAAGCTGTGGTGCATGTACAATTATCGTGGCAAAATGTGCATTATTATCTGTTTTCACCGATTTGCGCAACAAAAACGCTTTAAACGTTGGTACAATGAAATATTTTTTGATAATTTTGCACATAATTGGGTCAATGGGTACCAAGGGAGACCAGTCTCCCGCAAAATGTAGGTAGTATATTGTGATTCAAAGAGCAACAAAGCTCAAACGCAAGTTTTGAAGCCATCGGCACGGCACACAGCAGCCAAGCCGGAGCGACAAAAAATGAACACATCAGCACACCCTCGGAACGAGCCCTACCGACCGCATTATTGACAACGCAACAAACTCCAACATGAGAAAAGGACTCTATACAATAGCCTTGACATTGTGCGCAACATGCGGCACAATGCTTACTTCGTGCTTCAAAGACGAGCCGCTCAACTCAGAGTGCGACATCGAGAGCGTGACCGTGCACTGCCCCAATCCCGAGAACGCATTCTTCAACCTCACCGACACCATGCAAAAGGTGTCGAGCGCCGACAGCGTGATCACATTCAGCGTGCGCAACAATGCCGACCTGAGCAAAGCCACCCTGCAAATCACCACCACCACCGGAGCCACAGCAACGATCACCAGCGGCACCCAGCAGATTGAAGTGGGCAACGACGTGCGCTACACAATCACATCGCAAGACGGCAAATGGCACCGGAGCTACACGGTGAGATTCGTCCCGGTGACACACACCGTGAACGACACCATAAAATACGACTTTGAGCACTATGAGCTCGAGCCGAAGAGCAGCGCCTACTACGTGTGGCACAACGTGCTGCCCGACGGCACGCTCGGCAACGATTGGTCGACAGGCAACCCCGGATTCAAGATAAGCCGCAGCTCGGCAAAGAGCGACGAATATCCCACCGTGCCCCTTGCCGAGGGCTATGACGGCGCAGGCATCAGGCTGGTGACGCGCGACACCGGTCCATTCGGCGCTATGGTAAACATGCGCCTTGCCGCCGGAAACTTCTTCCTTGGCACCTTCGACGTGAGCAATGCGCTCAAAGACGCGATGAAGGCCACACGGTTCGGCGTGGGATTCGACAAGAAGCCAATCAAGTTCACCGGCTACTACCAATACACGCCAGGAACCAAGTTCCAGGACCGCAGCGGCAAGGAAGTGGCAGGGCGAGTCGACGAAGGCTCGATATACGCAGTGCTCTACCGCAACCACGACTCGCAGGGCAACGTGGTGATGCTCGACGGCAACGACGTGCTCACCAGCAGTCAGATAGTGGCCATCGCACAAGTACAAAGCGTGACCAAGACCAATGGGTGGACCTACTTTGAAATACCCTTCAATTACAGCGAGGGCATCGACAACACCCTGCTCACCAACCGCGGCTACAACCTGACGGTGGTGTTCTCGTCGAGCGTCAACGGAGCCACCTTCGAGGGCGCAGTGAACAGCGAGTTGCTCGTCGACAAGGTGAGGGTGATATGCGCCACCGAGGAATAACCCGCATAAATCCACTAAAAAGACATCAACCAAAACTTGACAACCACACAAATGGCAACAATGCGAAAAATCATCATATCGGCAATAGCGGCAATGGCCGCCACCACATCGTGGGCCCAGCTGGGCCTCGATGACGTGCAGTTCAGCGGGCACGTGGGCTATGCCATAGGCGGAACAGCCCCCATAGGGATTCCGGCCTCGATACGCTCGCTCAACAGCTATAAGCTGAAACCCAACATCTCGGCAGGATTCAACGCCTACAAGCCCATAGAGGGACGCTGGGGCGCAATCATAGGAGTGCAACTTGAGAACAAGGGAATGGAGACCGACGCCACAGTAAAGAACTACCGCATGGAAATCACCCGCGGCGGCGAGACGCTGAGCGGCGTGTTCACCGGCAAGGTGGTGACCAAGGTGCGCGAGTGGATGTTCACAATTCCGGTGCTTGCCGCATGCGACCTCGGCGACCGCGTTCGCCTGAAGGCCGGCCCCTATGTGTCGTTCGTCTCATCCAACGAGTTTAACGGCTATGCCTACGACGGATACCTGCGCGTGGGCGACCCCACTGGCACCAAGGTGGAGCTTGGCAGCGAAGAAAGCCAGCGAGGCACCTACGACTTCAGCAACGACATGCGCAAGATGCAATACGGCATCATGGTAGGAGCCGATGTGAGACTGACCAAGCGGTTTGGCGTGTATGCCGACCTGGAATGGGGACTCTCGAGCATCCACAAGAGCTATTTCAAGACCATTGAGCAAAGGCTCTACCCCATATATGGTGTGGTGGGCATCACCTACAGCATCAACAGCCACGACTCGAAAAAGGACCAATCGCAACAAAACAAACAACTATAAATTCATTCAAAAACAGAAAACGATGAAGAAATTTACTACACTATTGGCTATAGCCATATTGGCTATCCAAGGCCAGGCCAAAGTCTACAATGGCCAGCTCACAGTGAATGTGAATGGCTCGGTTGCCGAGCAGGCACAACCCATCACCATTGAAGAGAGCAACGGCACCTACACACTGAGCATCAAGAACTTCTGCCTCACATCGGGCAGCGACAAAATAGGTGTGGGCAACATTGTGGTATCGGGACTGAAAAGCACTGGCACCGCTACCGTGAAGGAAGTTGCCACCAACCAAAAGGTGACCATCGAAGCCGGCGACGACTCGTCGATCGACACTTGGATGGGCCCGATTCTTGGCGAAGTGCCCATCGACCTGAAGGCATCGTTCAGCGACAATGCGCTCAACACCTCGATAAGTATCGACATGAGCTCGTCACTCAACCAATTAATCAAGGTTAATTTCATCAGCGACGGTCTGCAACTGCGCAACACCGGATTTGAGAACTTCCACACATCGGGCAACGGCACCGAGCCCAACGGATGGCACTCGTTCACCAGCGCTACAGGCAAGCTGGCTAGCGTTGCAGGCGTGAAAGTTAAGCAAAGCGACGAAGTTCGCCCCGGCACCGACGGTCAGCACAGTGCTGTGCTGTACTCATCAAGCATTATCGGTATCATCGCCAACGGAACCATGACTACCGGCCGCCTGAACGCTGCAGCATATAGCCCAGCCGACGCTGCTAACCACTCATTCCTCGACATGAGCAGCACCGACCTCGACGGCAACAACGACCCATTCTACACAACACTCAACTCAAAGCCCGATTCAGTGAACGTGTGGGTTAAATTCAAGCAACAGAAGGCCAATGCCTCATACCCCTATGCAACCATCAGCGCAGCCATCACCGACGGAACCTACTATCAGGACCCCACCGGCGGAACCGCTTACAACAACGTGGCTGCCACTGCCAGCAATTCCACAATTGAATCGAAAAACGCCGCATGGCAAAACGTGTCGATTCCGTTTGCCTACACCGGCAGCGTAGACCCCAAGGCCATTCTGATCACCATCTCGACCAATGCCACTCCCGGCAAGGGCGGAGGCGTTGACTCGCTCTACGTCGACGACATCAAGCTCGTGTATAACACCGAACTCGACTCAATCAAGTTCCGCAACGCCAAAATCGAAGGCTGGAACAAATCGGTAAGCGACTACAGCCTCACCGCACAGGGCGTTGTTCTTCCCGAAGACTTCACCGTCAATGGGCTCGGACAGATTGTTGACGTGAACGTGCAGGAAAGCATGATCACCAGCGTTAAAAAGGAATACGTTGCCACAGTCACATCATATGCCGGCGACCTCTCGGCCAAGAAGGTCTATACATTTATCATCACATCAACAACCGGCATCAACGAAATCACCAACAACACCCGCGAAATCAAGGACATCTACAACCTGCAAGGCATAAAGGTGAACAGCATGGAGCGCGGCATCTATGTGGTGCGTTACACCGACGGCACAACTGCAAAGGTGATCAAATAAAGGAAGAGACACGAATCATAAGCTACGCCCACTTAGGCGCAGCCCTAAAGCCACAGCGAAGGCCATGCCACAGCATCACAGCTCAAGGCATGGCCTTTGCAATTAGGGCCGCCTCGGCCGCAGCACAACCATAACGAAAATGAGACATTGCACACTGGCCGCCATGACCGCCCTGCTACTTACAGCCACGGCTGCCCCACAGGCCCCTGCAAGGAAAAAAGCTCCCGCCGATTGGGCGAAAATCGAGAAATATGCAGCCGACAACGACTCGGTGGCCAAAGTCGACAACGACGGGCGCCGCACGGTGTTCATAGGAAATTCCATCACTGAGTTCTGGAGGAACAAGCGTCCGCAATTCTGGAAAAGCCACGGTTATATATGCCGCGGCATATCGGGCCAGACGTCGTATCAGTTCCTGGTGCGGTTCAGGCAAGACGTGATTAGCCTGAACCCGGCCGTGGTGGTGATAAACGCCGGCACCAACGATGTGGCCGAAAACACCAACCGCTATGTGGAAGACCGCACCGTGGCCAACATATCCACAATGGTGGAGCTGGCCCAGCTGCACCACATCAAGGTGATACTCGCGTCGGTGTTGCCGGCCTCGCACTTCTATTGGCGCCCCGAGACAGCCGACGTAGCCGACAAGATTGCCAGCCTCAACAAGCGCATCAAAGCCCTGGCCGAGCAATATGGCTGCCGCTATGTGGACTACTATACCCCACTCGTGAGCGGAACCGACAGGGAGCTGAACCCAAGCTACACCTCCGACGGGGTGCACCCAAGCCCCGAGGGCTACGCTGTAATGGAGCCACTGATTGTCAAAGCCATCAACGAGACACTCAGTGAAAACTGATGCACCCACCAAAAGTTCACAGAACAATAAAGAATCACAAACACACAAAAATATGAAACATCTGATCATTGCCGCAGCGGCAAGCATGATGCTGCTGCCGGCCGGAGCCCAAAAGAGGGCTTTCACCATCAGCGACCTGTACCGCGTGAAAAGCGTGAGCGGAGTGCAACTGTCGCCCGACGGCAAGACACTTGCCTACAACGCAGGCCGCCAGGACCTGAAAGAGCACAAGAGCTACAGCGACGTCTACGTTTCGGGCACCGACGGCAAGGCCGTTAAAGCCATCACCACCAACGGCAAGGGCCACCTCGCAAGCTGGAGTGCCGACGGCAAGACACTGTATTACACCAGCGACATCGACGGCAACCAGCAACTCATGGCCTATACCGTGGCCACAGGCCACAGCCGCCAAGTGACCGATTACGGACTGGGCGTGGACGGGCCGGTGGTGTCGGCCGACGGCCGATATGTGGCTTTTGCAGCCGACGTGTATCCCGAACTTGGAGCCGATGCCGCCAAAAACAAGGAATGGCGCAAGAAGAAGGCCGACGGACCAGTCCAGGCCCACATGGCCGACGAGCTGCTGTTCCGCCACTGGACGAGCTACAACGACGGCCGATATGCCCATCTGATTGTGCTCGACACCAAAAGCGGCACCTACACCGACCTCACCCCAGGCAAATATGAGCTCACATTCAGCCTTGGCGGCGACGTGCGCTACGCATTCTCGCCCGACGGAAGCGAGCTGTGCTTCGTGTCGAACCACTCAAAGCACCCCGAGGCCAACACAAACGCCGACCTGTGGACCGTACCCGTGTCGGGCGGCGAGACAAAGTGCCTCACAGCCGCCAACAAGGCTTGGGACGGATCGCCGGCCTACTCGCCCGACGGCCGCTATATTGCCTACCGCACACAACTCATCGAGGGTTACGAGAGCGACCGCTTCCGCCTGGCCATCTACGACCGCAGAAGCGGCACGTCGCGCATCGTGACCGACAGTTTCGACAACTGGGTCACCGACTTCAAGTGGGGCGCCGACTCACGCACCATCTACTTTGTGGGCACAGTGCAAGGAGTTCAACCAATCTATAAGCTCAACATCACCAGCGGCACCATATCGACAGCCGTCGCAGGCAAGGCAATCACCAGCTACGACACCGACGGCAAAGGAAACTTCTACTACACCTACAGCACCACCGGGCGTCCTGTGGCTCTCTACAGCCAGTGCAAAGGACGCGAGACGCAACTGACCCGCCTCAACGACGACCTCGAGAACGAAGTCGACATCAGGCCGTCGGAATCGATATGGGTCGACGGAGCCAACGGCGACAAAGTGCAGGTGTTCATTGTGAAACCCCACAACTTCGACCCGTCGAAGAAGTACCCCCTTGTGCTCAACATTCACGGCGGGCCGCAACAGATGTGGATGAACTCGTTCCGCGGCGACTGGCAGGTGTATCCCGGAGCAGGATACGTGGTGGCCTACCCCAACATACACGGGTCGACCGGCTATGGGCAAGCCTTCTGCCGAGCCATATCAGGCGACTGGGGCGGAAAAGCATTCGACGACGTGATGCTGGTGACCGATGCGCTAGCCAAACTCGACTATGTGGACTCGACACGCATGGGAGCCATGGGATGGTCGTATGGCGGCTACATGATGAACTGGCTTCAGGGGCACACCCGCCGCTTCAAGTGCCTGGCTTCGATGATGGGCGTATATGACTTGCGCTCGATGTGGGGCACTACCGAAGAACTGTGGTTCCCAGAGTTTGAGCTTGAGGGCCGCCCGTGGACGAGCGAGATGTACCAGAAGTGGTCACCGTCGAGCTACATCGACCGTTTTGCCACCCCCACGCTCATCATCACCGGCGAGCGCGACTACCGCGTGTCGTACAACCAAAGTCTGCAATACTTCACCGCCCTGCAGTCGCTCGACATCCCGTCGCGCCTTATCGTGCTGGCCAACGACGGCCACTGGCCCGATACCATGAAGTCGATGCCGCTCTACTACAACGCCCACCTCGATTGGTTCCACCGCTTCCTCGGCGGCGATCCTGCACCGTGGGACGTGACACGCATGGTCAACAACCAGGTAGAATACTAAGCATCCCATCCAAGAGGGCAAAACCACAAGGCGCAGCCGGGAATCACAAAAAGGGATCCCGGCTGCGCCTCATTATCTCATTTAGGCAATTCAGGGGCTAAAACGGCACAGGCGACTTCACCGTGATGCGACGGCCGCTCACGGGGTGGGTGAATGTGATTGCCGCCGCATGCAGCAGCAACCGGTCGCATTGACGACCTCCATAGAGGCGGTCGCCCACCATGGGCGCATTAAGTCCCAAATGATGGGCCGCATGCACACGCAGCTGATGGGTGCGCCCGGTGAGAGGATGCATCTCGAGACGCACAGTGTCATCGCTGCTGCGGCTGAGCACACGCCACGAAGTGACTGCCTGACGGCCATGCTCAAAATCCACAAGTTGGCGGGGGCGGTCGTCGATATCGGGGCGCAGCGGCAGGCGCACGTGCCCTTCATTGCCCTCCACGTTGCCCCCCACCACTGCCACATAGGTCTTGTGCACCTTGCGCAAAGCAAACTGCTCCTGCAGGGCCTTATGCACACTGCCACTCTTGGCAGCCACAATCAATCCGCTCGTGGCCATATCAAGCCGGTGAGCCACCAGTGGGTCTGGGGCATCGGGCAACAGCTCACACAACAGCTCCTGCACGCTTGCGGCCCCATCCTTGCCAGGCACACTGAGCATTCCGGCGGGTTTGTCGACCACCACCAGCCACTCATCGGCATAGACGATGCGCAACTCATCTTGGGCAACAGGTGCCACAAGCGGATTGTCGTCGACGTCGAGCCCTTGAAGCATAAAGCCCAGTATGGGGCCGCACTTGCTGTGACACGCCGGATAGTAGTGCCCGTGGCAGCGGATTTCGGCCAGAGGCGAACGCCCCCACCAGAATTCGGCCATGCACAGCGGTTTTAAGCCGTGCCGATAGGCATATTCGAGCAATTTAGGGCCTGCGCACTCGCCTGCTCCCGCCGGTGGCTCATGACCTGTGGCCTGGTCAAACACCTGGGTCAGCGTCATGGGCTGGCCAAGTGCGTTATGCACCACAAAGAGGCTGAAAATGCGCTTTTGCAGAGCCTCGCTCATCAAGCGGCGGCGCTGCTTCAAACCGTCGATTCCGGCTTGAATGCGGCAAATCGGCTCACGGGCTGCGGCCACGGCCTGACGGCCGACGGCCTTCATGCGCTTCAGCTCAGCCTTCTGAAACTGACTCTCGGCAACCATGGCGCTCAGCGTGGCGCTGCTGCACCCAGGGTCGAGGCGCTTTGCGTCGCGGGCGGCTTTGGCCTGACGCATAAATGCCGCATAGCTGTCGATTCGCTGCCGCCACTCCTGCTCCACCTGGGCATAATCGGCCTTGAGGCCGGCCAGTTGCCGCGACTGCTCCATCGCCGCTATCTCGTGGTTCAAATCGCTGATTTCACGCTCGCCATGGCGGAACTCGCCATCGGGGTGCAACAAGTCGTAGACCGGGGGCACAAAATAGTCGTGCACATTGCTGCCTGCCAAGTTGCCCGAAAACGCCGCCAAAAAGCCGATTTGCCCACCAGAGTCACGCACCACCATCACGCCAAGCATCTTACCGGCGTCGAGCTCGGCACGCCACTCGGGGCGGCTGTCCAGGTAGGCAGCCACTTGCTGCGCAGCATTGCGGCATAGGGGGTGAGGCTCATAGTGGAACGGATATGTGAACTTGCGCGGCGGCTCGCAGTCGAGCGTCAGCCAGTGCATCTTTGCGTCAATCATATCGCAAAGTTACTAAAAAGCACATCAACATCCACACGTTGCGCACAGGCAAAAAGCCACTTGGGCCACCGCACGGCAGTGCGGCAGCCCAAGCTGGTCGATAAATTCAATTATGCGTAATGATTATTAAAGTCCCAGTTCCTTTATCCATGCATCGATGCGGCCATCGGTAAGATCGGGTTCATTTGTCTCGTCGAGCGCAAGTCCCAAGAAGTTGCCGTCGACCACGCCCTCGCTGTCGTCGAACGTGTAGCCCTCGGCCGACACCTGCCCCACCACTTCGGCACCGCTTTCCTTCACTGCGTCGTAGAGAGGCGCGAGCGCACCGCAAAAAGTATCGGGGTAGCAGGCACTGTCGCCCACGGCAAACAAAGCCACCTTTTTACCCTTGAGATTAAGACTGTGCAGTGTGTCGCAAGCGTCATACCAGTCGTCTTGCAACTCACCCGCCCCCCACGTCGACGAGCCCAAAAGCAGCACATCAAATGCCGCCACGCTGTCGGCCGTGAGGTCGGCCGCATTAAGCACCTCAGCCCCATTGAGCTTGGCCGCGATTTTTCCGGCCACATCCTCACACGTGCCTGTGGAGGATCCATAGAAAACACCAATTTTTGCCATAAAAGTCATATTATTTCCGTTAAAATTCTTTTAGGCAAAGTTACTTTCACCGCCATGGCACCGCAATACCCACATATTGCTATTTTGAGACGGTGGAGTAATCATGGCACGGCATCATTGGAACAAGGCGGTGCTCAGATAGCGCTCACCGGTGTCGGGCATAATAGCCACAATGGTCTTGCCCTCATTTTCGGGACGACGGGCAAGCTGCATGGCAGCGTGCAAGGCCGCTCCACTCGATATGCCCACAAGCACACCCTGGTGGCGGGCCATGAGCCGTGCGGCTGCGAACGCTTCGTCGTTAGAAACGGTGATCACGCCGTCGGCCATTGTGGAATCATAGTTCTTGGGCACGAATCCGGCTCCTATGCCTTGAATTTTATGGGCTCCCGGAGCTCCACCCGACAGCACTGGCGAGCTTGCCGGCTCAACCGCAAAAGCCTCGACTTGCGGCTTACGCTCCTTCAGCGCACGAGCCACGCCGCTCAGTGTGCCTCCTGTGCCCACGCCAGCCACCACAATGTCGACGGTGCCCTCGGTGTCGCGCCAAATCTCAGGCCCCGTGGTGGCATAGTGCACCTGCGGGTTGGCCGGATTCTCAAACTGCTGCGGGATTATTGCCCCGGGAGTCTCGGCGAGCAGTTGCTCTGCCTTGGCTATCGCGCCCTTCATACCCTCGGCACCGGGAGTGAGCACCAGCTCGGCTCCATAGGCGGCAATGAGGCGGCGACGCTCCTCACTCATGGTTTCGGGCATCACTATCACGGCCTTGTAGCCCTTGGCAGCGGCCACCATGGCCAGTCCCACCCCAGTATTGCCGCTTGTGGGCTCGATTATTGTGCCTCCCTCGCGCAACGCGCCGCTGCGCTCGGCAGCCTCGACCATGGCCAGGGCCACGCGGTCTTTCACGCTGCCGCCGGGGTTGAAATATTCCAGTTTCACCAGCACGCGTGCGTGCAGACTTTCTTCTTTCTCGATTTTTGCCACTTCAAGGAGTGGAGTGTTGCCGATGAGGCTCGATGATTGCTGATAAATTTTCATAATTCTGCAATTTTATGAGTTGTTTCCCTATTATGGTTGGTGCCGTGGGGCAACGCTTAACTGGACCGGTGCGTGCGCACGGCAAAGTGTTTCATTACAAAAAAGCGACAGGCAGTGTCACACATTGAATTCCAGCGCCGAGCCCAGTACGCTGCTGTCCACTCCGCCATTCAGTCTGTCGTAGGCAAGGCGGCCGCCCACATAGGTGCGCTCCACGCGGTGGTGCACCGGCATGCCGGCGAGCGGAGTCCATGCACACTTCGACACCACATCGGCATCGGTGATGATGTGAGGCTCGTCCAAGCAGCTAACCACAGTCACATCGGCATGATAGCCGCGGCGCAGATAGCCACGGCGATCGATGCGGTAGAGGTCGGCAGGCGCATGGCACATGCGCTGCACCACTTGCTCCACGCTAAGCACACCCTGACGCGCCAATTCGAGCATGGCCACCAGCGAGAACTGCACCATGGGCATGCCCGATGCGGCCTTGAGGCATCCGCCCTGCTTGTCGGCAAGCAAATGCGGCGCATGGTCGGTGCCTATGGTATCGATCAAGCCGTTTTTCACTGCCGCACGCAGGGCCGCGCGGTCGGCTGCCGTCTTGACGGCCGGATTGCACTTTATGCGGTTGCCCAGGCGGGCGTAATCGGCATCGGTGAACAGCAGGTGGGCAATCACGGCCTCAGCTGTGATGCGCTTGTCGCACAGGCAGGTGCCGCCGTCGAGCAATGCCAGCTCGGCCTCGGTGCTGACGTGCATTATGTGCAGGCGCGTGCCAAGCCGGCGGGCCAAGTCCACAGCCATGCGGGTGCTCACAAGGCACGCCTCGGCGCTGCGGATGAGCGGATGGCACGACAGGGGAAGGTCAGTGGTGCCATACTGCGCCACGTAGTGGGCACGGTTGCGGGCTATCACGTCTTCATCCTCGCTGTGGATGGCCACAATTGGGCCCTCGATGCCCATCACGCGCCGCATAGCCTCAGGGTCGCTGAGCAGCATGCCGCCGGTGCTTTTACCTAAAAACGCCTTTATGCCACACACGTGTCGGAAGTCGACGTGACGAAGCACATCGTCGCAGTTGTCGTCGGTGGCTCCGATATAGAAACTGTAGTTGGCGTGCGACAGGCGTGCCGCGCGTTCCATTTTGGCTTCCAGGCGGTCGAGCGTCACTGTGGGCGGGACCACATTGGGCATGTCCATATACGACGTCACGCCGCCCGCAACCGCAGCGCTGCTCTCGGTCTCGATATCGGCCTTTTGCGTGAGGCCAGGGTCGCGGAAGTGCACATGCTCGTCGATCACGCCGGGCAGAATCATGGCTCCTGCCACATCGGCCGCCGAGTCGCCTGCCGCCTGCATGAGCTGGGCCGACGGGATGCCCGGGGCCACTTCGGTTATCACTCCGTGATCCATTGCCAGATAGCCTTTCATCGTGTGGCCATCGTTGATTATGGTGCCGTTATACAATAGTTCCATGTGGGTGTTGGGGGGATTATGGTTGATGTTTTGTGATGCTTTTTTCTGACTTGTGCCCCACTTGGGCAGGATGTGCCGATCCGCCACGGCCACGCGACAGCGGTGACCGCAGACACACTGATGGCTTGCCGCAAGCTGTGCCGCTCGGCAATTCATCGGATTTTTGCTGAATTAAATTGTGATTGGACGGTGGTGAGGGCGCGTCACGATGAATGCGGGCAGCTGCGTCAGAGCCGGCTGCCACTACATCGGCGCACGAAGCGCTTCTTGTTGAACCACGACTCGAGCCGCAGCTTGATGACGCCAAACAGCGCCTCGCCGAAAATTCCCGAGTTCATCTTGCTCGTGCCGAGCACGCGGTTCACAAAGATGATTGGCACCTCCTTGATGGTGAAGCCCATCTTGTAGGCGGTGAATTTCATTTCAATCTGGAACGCGTAGCCCTTAAACTCCACCTTGTCGAGGTCAATCGATTCAAGCACCTCGCGGCGGTAGCACACAAATCCGGCGGTGGTGTCGTGCACGTGCATGCCGGTCACGAGGCGCACGTAGGCCGAGGCATAGTAGCTCATGAGCACGCGGCCCATGGGCCAGTTGACCACATTCACGCCGGTCACGTAGCGCGAGCCCACTGCCACATCGGCGCCCTCACTTGCGCAGGCGCGCTGCATGGGGATGAGGTCTTTGGGTGGATGCGAGAAGTCGGCATCCATCTCTATTATGAAATCGTAGCCTTGCTCAAGCGCCCACTTGAAGCCCGTGATGTAGGCAGTGCCCAAGCCAAGCTTGCCGGCGCGCTTGATGATGTGGATGCGGTCGGGGATTTCGGCAATGAGCCCGTCAACAATGGTTCCGGTGCCGTCTTGGCTGTTGTCGTCGATAACAAGCACGTCGAACTGATGCTCTTCGAGCCCCAGCACCGCGTGAATGATGTTGCTTATGTTCTCTTTCTCGTTATAGGTGGGAATGATTACTACGCTATCCGACTTCATAACTGATTTTCGTTTTTCAATTTCGGCAAACCATAGCCGTCGTTGGCTACAGATTGAAATGCAATATGCAAAATTAGCAATAAAATCAGTATCGAAACCACTCTTTGCCGCACATTGGTGGCCGCAAGATGCTTAAAATAGGTTAAAAAACAACAACACTCCGGTCCGACTCATTCATCCCGCAGTGCGCAGCCCCATGCAGCCCCATAAGCCACACCACCCGCCAATCCATGTGTGCGGGCCTGGGATCACAGTCCACAGAGTGTGTCAACTTGCCATAC
>CAVFVP010000051.1:0-4604 GCA_963625945.1 Agathobacter rectalis
CTGCATGATTCTGCTTGCGCTTTCATCTTCTTGTTCAAATGTCAACGACAGGATGATGAAGATGATTCCATCTGATTCCAAGGGTGTAATTTGTGTGAAAATCCCTGAAATCATTAAGAAGGCAGAACTTGTTAAAAACGGTGAGTACGTGCTTCCGGCACAACTCAAAAAAATAATTGAATCGCACAAGTCGTCGGTATTTTGTGCGGTGGCTTCTGACTTGTCTAATTCGGGGTTTGACTATGAACATAACATGTATGTGTTTTTAACCGACCGGGTGTTTAAGACTGTGGCGCTGTTTCCGCTTGACGATGAGTCGAAGGCAATAGCAACTCTGGAAAAGGTTACCGACAATGGCTCTACCGAAATTAGTGGCGTTGAGTACATTAACAACCAAGACACATATTATGTTGCGAAAAACGGTGTGCTTCTTGTGGGAACACTAAATAAGCTTACCGATCCGAAATCGGCCGTTGCTGAGGCTGTACGCATATTAGACCAGGAGAAGACGAGCATAACCGACAATGACGACGTCAAGAAGTGCTTGAACGACGAAGGAGAATTAAACGCTTACTTAGACGTCAAGGGACTGAATGCGTTGCTTAGCAAAAACAAGCGGTATCAGCAGCTTGCACAAAAAATGCCTATTATAGGCATTTTCACCGAAAGCGACATCAAAGCTATGCTTTGCAATCTGAAAATAGACAAAAGCACAGCCAGTGTAAATGCAAAAATAAAGGTTGACGATAACAGCGACTATGTGAAACTTCTCACCACGACTCTTGGTAAGCCTTCGGGCGATTTTCTTAAGGTCATTCCAAACTCAATGGAATATATTGTGTCGATGAGTATAAATGGGGCCAACTTTTCCAAATTGGCCCAAATGCAGCAAATCACCAATGCTTTCAAGAAAGTTCCTAATATGGCACAACTCGACCTTTCAGGCATAGTGAGCACTATAAACGGACCTTTAGCCATTGGCCTTGCCCGTGATCCATATCTGCATGGTGAATGGAATATGGTGATTGCCGCTAAAGCCCAAAATCCAGACTTGATTCTGGGAAACATTATCCGTTATGCGCAGTCGATGGGTCAAGCCCCTGAAAAATACGATTCTGAATACGTCTACCAATACAATAACAAGCAGGTTAACGTGGGCGTGAACGGCGATGTGGTCTACGTGAAAATGCTCGATTACGAGCAAACGGAGGGCTATGCCTATGAGTTGCCTGATGTGCGCGATTTCTTTGCTAAAAGCCCAATCGGAATATTCGTGCAATCAAAACTCGATAGCACCTCTGGCTTCTTTAATTTCGGCATCACAAACTATGTGGATGGCTCGGGCTTTTTCTATACACAAAACGAGACTGACAATGCGGCTCTTGTATTGCTTGAGATTTTGTGTGCCGCACAGGGGAATGATGGGCAAAACTCTGCTGAAGAGGATGTTGACCTCAATGAACTGACTGGGGCTGGCGATTTTATGCAATCGATGAGTGACTGACCTGTATTGAACTTATATTATCGATGAAAGCACAATTCTCAAAACATGTGGCGTCTTATGATCGGCCTATCCCCATGTATGGTGGTGGATTGGTCAACAGCAAACCCACATATTACATACGAATCTTCGACGAGGCGAATTCGAAATACGGCGTAGGGGAGTGCGCAGCGACTCCAGGGGTGTCATCAGAATATGACAATGTTGAGGCTTATGAGGCCAAATTGCATGAACTCTGCGCCAATGTGGCGCATGGACAATCAACCGACTTGATGGAATACTCATCGATTATGTGCGGATTTGAAAGTGCGATACAAGATTTTTCTAGCGGTTGCCGCAGGGTCTATTACGACACCCCATTCACAGCTGGAAACGACTCGGTTCCCACGGTTGGTTTTGTGCCCGTTACTTCACCCGATGAAACGCTGACTGATTTCTCAAAATGCGTGTCATTGGGCTACACAACTATCAAACTATCTATGACCGATAGCGACGCAGACCAGCTAATAGACACCATAACCCGTATTCGGGCGACGCACTACAGCAATACAATCAAAATAAGGTTGGATGCCAATGGTCTCTTGCACCCTGATGAGGCAATGCGTCTGGTCAAATTGTTGCCAATTCACTCGGTTCAATGTTTGGAACAGCCCATAGCCGTAGGCCAATGGGAACAAATGGCACAATTGTGTTCCGAGTCTGCAATCCCTGTTGCGCTAGATGAGGAACTGGCAGGAATAGTTAATCCGATGGCAATGATGCAACTTATTCGCACTATTAAGCCACACATATTGTGCGTGAAACCTTCGCTTTGTGGCGGCTTTTCCACCGCCATTCATTGGCTGAAAATGTCGGCACAGTTTAATCTTGGCTGTTGGGTTGCTTCGGCTGGTGAAACAAGTGTTGGGCTCGACTCACTGTGCCAGTGGACTTCACTTTTGCAGCCGCGAATAGCCCAGGAGATTGATGTGCATAATGCCTTGTATGGTTTTGCCTTAGATAATGGAGATATCACACGAAGTGGAGCAGTGAATCCCATGAATGGTTTAATTTGGAAGGATTGACGCTAGCGCCGGCATTTCACAAATGTATGTGGCTGTCTGCGGATATGGCAAATGGTATGTCGCCGACAGGTGTGGAGTTTGCCATTCCTGCATTTATTCCGAACACTGTATTAATCAAAAAAATCTTGCATGGCGGTACGCGCATAAAGATGTTTTTTGACTTGTGATGCAAAAAATAGTAGGGCGTGGATTTGTGAAATAGGGTTAATAAAGCTACTTTTGTGTTGTAAGTAAATAACATAAACGTTAGACATTCATGAATTAGAGTGATAAAAGGATTATAACTGCTCTTTGGGTGATTTTGCTGGCTTGCCAACTTGCCGGGGCAAGAGAATATAAACTACCCGTCTCGAATTTGAAATATTTGAAGGAGAATGTGGAGAAACCCATCGGAGACTTTACTGTGCAGGTGGGGCGTGTGTATAAATCGGCAAAAGCCCCCAGTACGTCAAAGGCTACATACGTAGAACTTAATCCCGGTAATTTTCTGTTAATATCAAGCGAATTGAAAATCAAGAGCATAACTATCCAAACTGAAAATGGAGACCATGAAAAAATGTATGTGAATGATGTGAAGCCTGATTGGGTTAAAATAAAGACTAATATTCACAGGTGGGACTGTCCCGACAGCTGTGGCGTGAATGATGTGAAATTCACGTATTGCTGCAAAAGCACCGACAGCAAAGCAACAGAGACGGCAAAGGCGATACAATTAAAGGATTTTATAATTGAATATTTTGACAATGTCACTTTGGCCAATTCGTTGTCTGATGCGACGTGTGACTTGTGTGTGCTGACGGGCGACAACCTGCTGGGTGTGAGGCAGCTTGTGGATAACGACAACAACAATGCCGTCTACACACTGGTAAAGGACGGGACTGGAAACTCGATTATAAAATGCACCCAAGAGGGTGAATCTTATATAATTGATGTGAATACTGGCACACGCCAAGAAAGCTATGATCAAAGCAATTGGATTCTGGTGGCCTCTACGGCCGACATTGCCGGCCGGCCGGTAAAATCGCTGATTGGCCGATACGACAAAGCCAATCCATATCTGTTTAACGCTTATTCAGTCGACACCGAAAATTGTGAAGAGAGTTATTCTCCCAATGTGTACTGCCCGGTCAACTTCATGGGAGATGCACTTCAAACTGGGGCTGATGGGAAAAAATATTTTTTCATGACACCCAAGGCATGCGAATACGCCAAAATCGGCTATGCTGTGTATGGCGGTGGCAATAAGTTCTACACCCCCAAGCGTGTGGGAAACGGTGTAAACAAGTTAGACTTTTCTGGTGGTTTCAACGTGTCATATCGATTTAATGTGGAATCGGAACCCGATTTGCAAGTGGGAGGTGCATATGAGTTTGAGGCTGTGATATTGTCTCAAACCGAAAGTGAAGCACAACTTGTCACGTTCGAGCCAAACACCGACCAAGGCGTTTCGAACTCATACATTGTCTGTCCATTGAACTTAAGCAGCAACACGTTGCCCACGTCAATAGAACCAATTGCCAATAACAAAAAAGTGAGTTTGGTGACCTATTATAATTTGATGGGCATGATGTCGTCCACCCCGTTCAGCGGCGTTAATATTGTGAGCACTCAATTCACCGATGGCACAAGAGAAGTGACAAAACTACACTTTTAGCCATCCAATGCAACATACACGAAACCAGTCCAAGTAGCCATAGATTAGGCTACTTGGACTGGTTTTGCTTATGCATAACATTTGAGTGAAATGTGACAAAATGACCATTGGCGCATGAATCCTGACTGTGGCACGAAGTGTGCAATAACAATTAATGGCTGAATTGAAAAGATTCATGACCATAAAATGATATTAACATTAAAATATACGTTATTATGACAATCAAACCATTATCAGACAGAGTTCTTATAGAACCGGCAAAAGCTGAAGAGGTCACTGCTGGTGGAATCATTATCCCCGACAGCGCAAAAGAGAAACCGCTCAAGGGTGTAGTGAAAGCTGCAGGAAACGGCACAAAAGATGAGGAAATGGTGGTGAAGGCAGG
>CAVFVP010000051.1:4614-5992 GCA_963625945.1 Agathobacter rectalis
ATCTGACATTTTGGCAATTGTTGAAGAATAATAATCAGGAGGAATAAAATTATGGCAAAAGAAATAAAATTCGATATTAAGGCTCGCGAGGAGCTGAAGAAAGGCGTTGACCAACTCAGCAACGCAGTGAAAGTAACACTTGGCCCTAAGGGACGTAATGTGATTCTTGATAAAAAGTTCGGTGCTCCTCACATCACCAAAGATGGTGTGAGTGTGGCTCGCGAGGTGGAGCTTGAGGACGAGTTCCAGAACATCGGAGCGCAAATCGTTAAGGAAGTGGCCCAAAAGACTGGCGACGATGCCGGCGACGGAACCACTACAGCCACTGTGCTCGCACAAGCGATTATTACCGAAGGCTTGAAGAATGTGGCAGCAGGAGCTAATCCGATGGACCTCAAGCGCGGCATCGACAAGGCCGTGGCAAAGGTGGTTGAGGGAATCAAGGCTCAGGCCCACGAAGTAGATGACGACTACGCCAAGATTGAGAACGTGGCCCGCATTTCGGCCAACAACGACACCAAGATTGGCAAACTCATTGCCGAAGCAATGAAGAAAGTGAAGAAAGACGGCGTGATTACCGTAGAAGAGGCCAAGGGCACCGATACACACGTTGAGGTTGTGGAAGGCATGCAGTTCGACCGCGGTTACATTTCTCCTTACTTTGTGACCAATACCGAGAAGATGGAATGCGAAATGGAGCATCCTTACATTCTTATCTATGACAAGAAGATATCGGTTCTTAAAGACATGCTTCCAATTCTCGAGAAATCGGCTCAGAGCGGCCGCCCGCTGCTTATCATTGCCGAAGACGTGGATAGTGAGGCACTGGCTACACTCGTGGTCAACCGACTCAGGGGCTCTCTCAAGATCTGTGCAGTCAAGGCTCCTGGCTTCGGCGACCGTCGCAAGGAGATGCTCGAAGACATTGCAACCCTTACCGGTGGCCTCGTGATTTCAGAGGACAAGGGCATTAAGCTCGATGGTGCCACTATCGACATGCTTGGCACTGCTGAGAAGGTGACTGTAAACAAGGAAAACACTACCATAGTGAATGGCGCCGGCGCCAAGGAAAGTATTGCCGACCGTGTAGCCCAAATCCGTTCTCAAATTGAAACCACAAAATCGCAATACGACAAGGAAAAGCTTCAGGAGCGTCTTGCAAAACTTGCCGGTGGTGTGGCTGTACTCTACATCGGTGCCCCATCGGAGGTTGAGATGAAGGAGAAGAAAGACCGCGTTGACGATGCACTGAGCGCAACACGTGCGGCAGTGGCCGAAGGCATTGTTCCTGGCGGCGGTGTGGCCTACATCCGTTGCGTGAAGAGCCTTGAGGACTTGACTGGTAACAATGCCGACGAAACAACCGGTATCAACATTA
>CAVFVP010000051.1:6169-10424 GCA_963625945.1 Agathobacter rectalis
ACATTATCAAGCGCGCCATCGAGGAACCGCTCCGTCAGATTGTTCACAATGCAGGCCTTGAGGGTGCTGTTGTTGTGCAAAAGGTTAAGGACGGAGAAGGCGATTATGGCTATAACGCATATCTCGACAAATATGAAAATCTGTTTGAGACAGGTGTGATCGATCCTGCTAAGGTGGCTCGTGTTGCCCTTGAGAATGCAGCCTCTATCGCCGGCATGTTCCTCACAACAGAATGCGTCATTGCAGAGAAGAAGGAAGAGAATCCCGCACCTGCAGCAGCTCCGGGTATGGGCGCTGGCATGATGTAATAAAAATCAAGAAATAACCATAACTCAGAGCCGTGGGTCAGAACAAAAAATGACCCGCGGCTTTCTTTGTGTGTTTGTCGTTGGCGTTTAATTGCGTATGTAATAGATTTTGACTAAATTTGTAATTGAAATAGTGTCACCTCTTGTGGTGAACGCTTTGATTCCCAGGTTGTTGGATTGAACATCGGCAATTTGGCAAATTATTTATGCAGGTGAGCGCTATTCACCTTTTATTGAACGATATTGATTTTGAAATTAGGTAACACATTTAATAGCAAGCAATTAGCGATAATAGCCCGTGTGCTGCCGTCGATTAATGACCGCTTAACGTTAGTTGACCCATTCATGGCTCCAAAAACGAGATGTGCATTAAATCTTAAAATGGAGGTTGGGTATGGCAATTGAATTGACAGTCACATTCTTGTTGGGCTTATTGGCATCGTGGCTCATTATCCCACGGTTGCTTAAGGCGTCTTGCAGCCGTAAGATGCTTGATCATCCCAATGCCAGGAAAATCCACAAGGGCGACATTCCCCGTGTGGGTGGAATAGCAATATTCCTTTCATCGCTGATATCGATAACGGCCGTATCGGCCTATATATTGGTGACCGGCAACGCGACTTTTAACCTTCAGGGGGTGAAACTGCCCCTGTTGGTGGTGTCGCTGTTGTTCTTGTCGGTTTTCGGCGTGATTGATGACATGCACGGTCTTCGATACCGGATGAAATTCCTGGGACAGATCATAGCAGGTGTGCTTATGTGCGCTTCCGGATTGTGGATAGGTGACTTGCATGGGCTTCTCGGCGTAAATGAGGTTTCGCCTGCCGTAGGGTGGCCCTTTACAGTCCTGGCTGTGGTGTGCGTCACAAATGCCATTAATTTCATCGACGGAATCGACGGACTGGCATCGAGCCTATGTGGCCTGGCCATAATCTATTTTGCTTATCTGTTCATTTGCGACAATTTGCTGTTCTATGCAATAGTGTGCCTCGCCTTAGTCGGAGCTTTACTTCCGTTTATTTGGTATAACATGATGGGCACTACTGCCGACCGCACCAAGTTGTTTATGGGCGATACCGGATCGCTGATTTTAGGGTTGATACTATGCGCATTCGGAGTTGTGGTCTGCAATAACCCAAACAGCGCGCATTGTGATTATAATCCCATGGTGCTGGCGTTTGCCCCCTTGATTTTGCCGTGCTATGATGTGATTCGAGTTGTTTACAACCGTGCATTGAGCCGGCACAATTTGTTTGAGGCTGATAAAGGACACATACATCACAAGTATCTCAAGCTTGGCAAATCGCAGCACTTTTCGCTTGTTGCCATCGTTCTTACAGCAGCGGTAATGACACTCTCCGCTGTTGTGTTGACGCTTTGGGTCAACATCAACGTGGTGCTGATAATTGAAATGGCATTTTGGTGTGTCTACAATATGATGATTACTGCGTTGATAAAGCATAATAAAACAGAAAACAAATAAACTAAGATAATGAAATTAAGAAACCTAACAATCGCGGCGGCAGCAGCTATTATGCTAAGTGCTTGCCAAACTCCCAAGATAGGCTATTTTCAAAATATGCCAGATGGCGAGATAACTCAGCTGCAGCCGGCACAGATAATCACAGCACAGCCTGGCGATAAGCTGTCGATATTGGTGAGCAGTAAAAACCCGGAGCTGGCCTATCTGTTCAACTTGCCCATAGTGGGACATTACAGCGCTTCTTCGTCGGACGTTCAACTCAACACTTCGCAAATTTCATCCTACACAGTCGATGAGGATGGCAATATTCAGTTCCCAGTACTTGGTGCATTGCATGTGGCCGGCAAGAGCCGCAGCGAGATTGTGAAGCTTGTGAAGGAACAGCTAATCAGCAAGGACCTGCTCAAGGATCCTATGGTCACTGTCAGTTTTCTTGACTTGACATATTCGGTGCTTGGCGAAGTGAAGGAGCCGGGACGCTTTAACATTGACCATGATAAGGTGACATTGATTGATGCTTTGAGCCGCGCAGGCGACCTCACCATCTATGGCAAGCGCGAGAGTGTGTTGCTCACCCGTGAGGAAAACGGTAAACTTATGTCCTACCGTATCGATCTCACCGATCCGCAGAAGCTTTACAACTCGCCAGCCTACTATCTTCGTCAAAACGACATGATATACGTTGAGCCCAACGACACCCGGGCCCGCGAGGCCACAGTCAACGGCAACAACATCCGCTCAACATCGTTCTGGATTTCTATTGCCTCATTGCTCACCTCAATAGCAGTGTTGGTTGTAAAATAATAGTTGAATTATGGCAGAAGAAACATATTACGCAAGCGCCAACCGTGGGACTGAGGTAAGCGACGACTTGGCTCGTTTACAAGATTGGACATACCTATGCCTGGCCAAGTGGTATTGGTTTGTTGTGGCGTTGGTGATAACATTCGCTTTGGGTGCGGTATACGTCCTCACTACCCCCCCCACTTATACCAGGCAGGCTTCCATCCTTATCAAGGAGGATGATAACGGCTCTAATTTGACCAGTGAGTTTAGCCAGTTTTCTGATATGGGAATAAAGGGTTCAAACACAAACCTGTATAACGAGATGATTTCACTGAAATCGCCAAGTTATATGGTTGATGTGGTGCGAAACCTGCATTTGGATATGCGTTACAAAATTGACGGATCTTTCCATGAGGTGGAACTTTACGGTAAATCGCTCCCCATTTCGGTTGTGATGCCTGATCTTTCTGATGAAGACAATGCTGCGGTTACTGTGCAACTCCTGAGCGGAAACAAAGCCGAACTTTCCGATTTCATTAAAAACGAGAATGAATTTGAGAATCAAAAACCTATAGTTGTATCGTTGGGGCAACTGGTTCAGACACCAATCGGTAAAATTCGTATAACACCCACGGGGAACTATACAGGAAAGTCTGAGAATCCCATATTTGTGACTCGTACCAACATTTCTGATGTGACTAATTCTTACGTAGGCGCATTACAAGTGGAGCTGAATGACGACAAGGCCTCGGTGGTCGACATTAAGATTGATGACCAATGTCCCGACAGAGCCGTTGATGTATTGAACAACCTATTTGAAGTTTATAACAAGAAATGGGTTGAAGACATCAATAAGCAAGCCATAAGCACATCGGCCTTTATCGATGAAGAGCTCCGTACTATTGAAAGCCAGCTTGGCAATGTGGATGAGGACATATCTTCGTTCAAAAGCAAGCACATGGTGCCCGATTTGTCAACTGCCCAAAATATTTATATGAACAAAGCTGAGCAGACGAGCAGCAAAATTCTCGATTTGGACAATCAGCTATACATGGCTAAATATATAAAGCACCAACTGCAAAACCGCTCAAACAGCCACAAACTGCTGCCGGCAAATTCTGGTATCGACAATCAATCAGTGGCTTCACAAATCTCAGCCTATAATGAGAAATTGCTTCAGCGCAACAATTTGGTGGCCAACAGCAGTGTGAACAATCCGTTGGTGAAAGACTTGGATCAAGCACTCGAGGCCACGCGCAGTGCCATAATAGCATCCCTTGACAATATTGTAGCCACTATAAGCCTACAACACAAAGATGCTTAATCCCCCGGCCGGCAAAAAAACGCCAACCAAGCCGGTAAAGCTTAATATCATACTTATCTGTTTGGCTTTAGGATTGTTCATCCCGATGGTTATCCTGTTTATAATAAGCAATTTCGACACCACCGTGCATTCGAGAAAGGATCTTGATGTGCTTACCATTCCATTCTTGGGCGAAATTCCGTTGTCATATCACCGTCGCACAGGTATATTCTCATTCTTGAACAAGCGGAAGGAGGTGCGCGAAATAGTGGTTAAGGATGATGGGGGCGACTCAATCAATGAGGCTTTCCGTGTGATGCGTACCAACTTTGAGTTTGTTGCCGGTAAATATGAAGGCTGTAAAACAATTATGTT
>CAVFVP010000051.1:10434-15505 GCA_963625945.1 Agathobacter rectalis
GTTAAAGGCACCATTAATCCCTATCTTGATGTGTTGCCTGTGGGCACGATTCCACCTAACCCTACTGAGCTGCTGTTTAGCGAAAAATTGGAGCAGACTGTTGCTGAATTAAAACAGCAGTATGACTACATCTTTATCGATTGCCCGCCGCTTGAAATTGTGGCCGATGCCTCGATTATAAACAAATTGGCCGATATGACGGTATATGTGATTCGTGCCGAGTTGTTCGACAAGCGTCTGTTGCCAGATGTTGAGAAGTATTATCAAGAGAAGCGTTACAAGAATTTGAATGTGGTTCTCAACGGAACTATAATGGAACAAGGCGGTTATGGATATCACCGCTATGGATATGGTTATGGATACGGTTATGGACGCCGTTATGGCTATGGAAATAAATAATAATTAGAGTATTAAAGACACGATTTATATGAAAGCATGTTTTATTGGCCTTGGATACATAGGCCTTCCTACAGCAATCATTGCCGCCAAGCATGGTGTCGACATACTTGGTGTCGACATTAATCAGCATATAGTTGACATGACCAACGCCGGTGAATTGCATTTCATTGAGCCAGGCATGGAAGAAATGTTGCAAGATGTGGTGAAAAGCGGCAAACTTAAAGCCTCTACCACACCGGCTCAGAGTGATGCTTTTTTCATAGTGGTTCCCACCCCGTTTAAGGGCGACCACCAGCCGGACGTGAGCTATGTGGAGGCAGCCACGCTTTCGGCAATCCCATATCTCAAAGAAGGCGACCTCTTTGTGATCGAGTCTACTTCACCTGTAGGCACCACTGAGGCAATGGCCGAACTCATATTTGCAAAGCGTCCTGAGCTCAAAGGAAAATTGCACATAGCATACTGCCCGGAGCGTGTGCTGCCTGGCAATGTGATTTATGAACTGGTGCATAACGACCGCGTGATAGGCGGTATCGATGAGGCTTCGACCGACAAGGCTATGGAATTTTACTCGCAGTTTGTAACTGGTCAGCTGCATCGCTCCAATTCGCGTACTGCCGAGTTATGCAAGCTCACTGAGAACTCAAGCCGCGATGTGCAGATAGCGTTTGCCAACGAACTGTCGATGGTTTGCGACAAGGCCGGCATTAACGTGTGGCACTTGATTGAACTGGCTAACAAGCATCCGCGCGTCAACATTCTGCAACCCGGTTGTGGAGTGGGAGGGCACTGCATTGCCGTCGATCCCTACTTTATCACAGCTGCATATCCCGAACAGGCTCAAATCATTGCCAAAGCACGTGAAATCAACAACTATAAGGCAGACTGGTGTGTAGAGAAGGTTAAGAATGCCATTCTCAAGTTTGAACTCGACCATAACCGCAAGCCAGTGGTGGCCATGATGGGACTTGCGTTTAAACCCAACATCGACGACTTGCGCGAGTCTCCCGCTGTGAAAATCACTGAAGACGTGGTAGCAGATTGCCACGGTGCAACCATGCTTGTTGTTGAGCCCAATGTCGCTGAACACAAGGAATTTAAGCTCACGGATTTCAATGAGGCATATAAGCAGGCCGATATTGTGGCTATGCTCACAGCACACAACCAGTTTAAGGCTTTGCCTTACGATGAAGGTAAGGTGATTCTTGATTTCTGCGGTATCTATAAAAAGTAATCTGACTCATAATAGCTACGTGTAGCGGTGATACTTAGCATTCTGGTATATACGTTAACCGGACTCTCCCTGTTTGGCCTTGGTTGGCACGCCTCAGTGCGGGATGCCAAGAGCCGCTTGCAGGGTGGGCAGGGTATCCCGTTCATTAGTTGGGAAATCGTCCTGTCGATATTGCTGTTTGCCATTGTGGCAGGCGCTCGTTACAATACAGGGTTCGATTATGCCATGTATCATAGGCAATATGGAATATTGCGGGTCTATGGTTACTTCACACGGTGTGATTTTGAGCCTGGCTTTATACTCATAAGCAAGTGTTTTGCTGCGCTGAATCTGCACTATTTCTTCTATTTTGCATTTTGGGGCGCATTACAAATCGGTTTTGTGTATTTAGGTCTTAAAGACCGCAAGTTCCTTCTTCCGTGGATAGGGCTCAACATAATGTTGGGAATATACTTTATCTGCTGGATGAATTTGATACGGCAATATGTGGTGGTTTGCGCTTTTGTGCCGATGACGTTGCTCATAAGGCAACGAAAGTGGCTCGCCTATCTTGTGTGTGTGGCGTTACTGTGCGCCATTCACAAGTCGGCGTTGATACTGGTTCCGCTATATGCCTTTGGCTACTTTACAATCAAGGTGAAAGACGGCAAGGTTCCGCTATTGATACTACTGCTGTGTGTCATTCTGGGCTTGAACCCGATATGGTTGTCATTATTCCACAACATTAGCGATATGCTTGCGCTGATTGGTTACAGCAAATATGCCGCGCTTATCGACAACATGATAAATGGCGGAATGCAGGTTATGAGCTGGGGCCCCAACAGGATATCCATTTTGCTGATAGAGGTGGTGTGCTTGTGGTATTACAGTAAAGTAAAAGCGCATTTCGATTCCGACAAAATGTTGCCGCTATATTTTTCGCTGGCATTTGTGGGGATTTGCCTCGAGAATCTGCTTGCCAACACCAACGGTGTGGTGCTTCGTGTGGTGCAGTTTATGCTTGTGTTCGTACTGATTTTGAATGCCTACACTCTTGAGTATTTTAGGCAAACCAAACAATGGAAACAATTGGCATTGTTCAGCATTGTTCTTTTCAGCTATGCTTATGTGGTGATATTTAAAGCAGTGTATATGCCCAGCAAGGTAATAGTGCCATCGTTGTACAACTTGTTTTTTTTGAATTGACAATTTGTTTGAACTATGTTGGTGTCCGTAATAATACCGGTATACAATGCCGAGAGGTTCATAGCCCGATGCATAGCGTCGGTGCTCGACCAGTCGTATGCCGACATAGAGGTGATTCTTGTTGACGATTGCAGCACCGACTCAACCTTGAGTGTGCTTCGCGGTGTGCTTGATGAGCGTAGCGATAGCCGTGTGAGGCTTATTTGCCACGATTGTAACCAGGGTAGCTCTGCAGCCCGAACCACGGGAATCAACGCCGCTCATGGCGATTACATGGTGCATGTGGATTGTGATGACTGGATTGAGCCCGACTTTGTGGGTAAAATGGCAAAGAAAGCGATTGAATGTGATGCTGATATTGTGGTGTGTGAACTCAACTACATATATACTGCCCACAGTGAATGGAAAAAAATATCAGAGGCTTCCGACAGAGATGAGTTTCTGGCAAGGACACTTTCTGGCGACATACATGCATCGCTTTGCAACAAGCTGATCAGGAGTAGCATAATTATGCAGCACGGTTTGAGACCCCTTCCCGGCGTGAACATACTTGATGACAAGTCGATGCTTTATAAGGTGTTATATTACGCAAACCACATCGCCTACGTTCACGAGCCCCTGTATTGCTATAATAGGTGCAATGACACATCCTACACATCGTCGTCACAAAATTTGAATGCAACTGTTGTGAGAAACGAGGTTTCCTATTTGGCTGTGCTTTCAGATATGACTTCATTCTTTCAAGAACCATCCTTGCAAACAAAATGTGCTCGACGGGCTTGTTCAATTTCGCATATTTGTTGCGGCCATGCTTTTATTGCACGGCAGCAACAACATAGTGACAAGTTACGCATCACTATTTGAGGGAATGAATATTGCCAATATCCGCAAATCGAAAGTGCCTGTGTACTATAAGCTGGCCGATTCCCTTTTTGTAATGGATTTGTGTTGCCTCTTAAAGCCTTTGCGCTTTATGTTGTCGGCGGCAAACAAGCTAAAAAAACATGTTCAGTAAAGGAAAATACATATTATTGCAGACGTTGTTGATGTTGGTTTCACCACTGTCAAGTCTGTTTGTATCGCTTAAGTTTTATAAAAGTACCTTGTCGCAGGTATTCATGGTGGTGTTTGCCATGTATTTTGGTTACTACTTCGGCTTTATATCCGACTTGATGCGTCACTACGATAATATGATGATGTATTACTATCATCGTGATGTGTCGGCCATTTTAAGCGACCCCCGCATTTTTCTGATGGGTAGTGAATACTATCATGTGATATTCAAGCTACTGGTGTCGCGATTCACCTCATCAATGCAGGTGTTTGGTGCTTGCGCATGTGGAGTGTATGCCGCGGCGTTTCTGTTTTTCTTCAGGCAGTTCAGTCAATTTTACAAGAGGTCGATGTCACTGCTCAATGGTATACTGCTGTTATGTGTGGTGTTCGTCGTTGAATTCTATTGGTACCAAGGTCTTCGCTTCTGGACGGGTGTCTTTGTGTTCATGGGCTTTTATATGAAATTTGTGAACACAAAGCGATGGATGTATTTGATCTTTTCTTGCTCATGTGCGTTTTTCCATTTGATTGTAGGCCTTTTACCAATAGCGGTGCTGCTAAGCTATCTGCTTGGTTTTACGGGCAAGGTAGGGCGTTATGTGGTATTTGGATTGTCGCTTGTAGTCAGGTCTTTCAATATTGATTTTGTGCCAATTATGCTTAAATATTTTCCGTGGACGGCAAGTTGGGGCATAGCGGTTTCTGACTCAAGAATACGCCTTAGCGTGCGCCGCCGTATGGAAAATATCCGTGAGTATGGCAACATATTTTATAACCATAGGTCTGAAGTCCTTGTGCTGTTTGGTCTCTTGGCTTTATTAATAATGTTTAGAAATCGTATAAGAATAGACAAAAAATATGGAGTGTTGTTCTATATGTTTCTAACATTATTCACCATTGCTAATTTTGGTTATGGCGATTTAATTTTCTATGACCGTATTTTAAAGGCCGCAGCTTTGGTGTTGTATTCATATTTGTTTGTGGTTAGCTGTTTATATAATAGTCAGATTGTCAATGGACGTCTGTTATTACTACTATTGTTAATGGTACCGTTGTTGTTTGCCATTGCAACTCCTTTTGTTGAGCAACGCGCATATCTTTATCACATTGAATTGTTCTTTGGCAGTATCTTTGAAAATTGGAACGGAAACGAATTGAATATTGATTATGGGTGGAGGCATTATTAATATCTTAAAC
>CAVFVP010000052.1:0-15073 GCA_963625945.1 Agathobacter rectalis
AGGAGCTATTGTCGGCAAATCCACAACTTGACTTACATAATCGAGTTCCCTTTTGACATCAGACAGGTCACGTCCGCATTCTCTGCAGAAATGGCTTACGCAGTCCTCTATCATGTCAGGTTCTGAGACCAACTCCTTTATATGTCCCTTATGCCCGAGTTGACCGCCAGGCTTGAGCCCGCTTTCCTTTCGTAGCGACTTCGTGCGTCGAAGTACCTCGTCTTTCATGGGTTCCTTAGAAGGCGGTGTGCTGCTATTGCTTGAATTCTTTTTCGGCTTTTCGTATTTCTCCAACCGTTTGCGCAAGGTACGGTTTTCCGCCTGTAATTTTTCCACATTACGGCGCAAGTTGGCATTCTCCGTACGCAGAGCGTCCATGCCCTCACGCATGGATGTCATCTCCGAAGACAGCCTTTTCAGCACTTGTGATATGTCCGTAACTTGCTCATTCATAGACACAAAGATACGAAAAATATCTGAAATACACAAGCAAATACACGCTTAATCACCTGATATTCAATAATTTTTCTCGTTGCAAATAAGTGTACTCTCCAAACCCTATTTATCAGATTGTGATAGAAGACAATGGAAATAATATTGCTGAATAGTTACTTCCATGCGGCACGATGTAATAAAAAAAGTGAAACACGCATTAAAAAGCCTTTGATGACTGCATCAGTAAAGCAAAATCTGCTTAACTTAGTGCTTGAAAATTAAACTTTCAAAGAACCAAGTGGTCTAAAAGTGAGATAAAACGAAACACTGACAAAAAAAACGTTATTATAATTATGAAGTACAGATTATTGACATTACTAGGCCTGATCGCATTGAGCGGTGCCTCAATGCCAGCGTGGTCGCAAGACTATGATGATGTGTATTACAACGCGAAAAAAGACGTAGAAAAGACAATATCGAAACCCGCAGCCACTCAGGTGAAAAGCCAGCCACAACGAGTTGTGATTACCGGCAACCAACCCTATAAAGTGACTGTTCAGCACGGTTCCGACATTGTCAACGGCCGTGATGTGGACGAATACAATCGCCGCAACAACTATGAGAATTACGACACCACCGGATATGCCAGCGCGCTCAATGAGAATCAAGGTGACTTTTCCAACACCCAACGCATTGAACGTTTCTACAACCCCGATATTGTGATCAACTCCAACGACAACGACCTGATCACCCTATACTACGACAGCACTCCCACCGTCAACCTGACTATCGGCTCAAGTTGGTGGGGTCCCAGCATAGGTTGGGGTTGGAGTGGTTGGTACGGACCTCGTTGGTCGTATTCATACTACGACCCTTGGTTCTACTCAAGCTGGTATGGTCCACACTGGTATGCCGGTTGGAGCTGGGGGTGGTATGATCCCCTGTTCAGCTGGGGTTGGGGCTGGAGCGACCCGTTCTGGGGCTGGAGAGGCCATGGCCATCACTGGGGCTGGGGAGATCCTGGTCATCACTGGGGCTGGGGAGGTCCTGGTCCACGCCCGGGCGATTGGGCTTGGGGCGGACGCCGCGGATGGAACAGCCGCAATGAGGGCGGACGCCGACCCATGGGCTACGCCTCAAGCAACGGAGGTCGCAGCGGATATGCCTCGGCCAATAGTGGCAACGCTGTAGCCGGACGTCGTCCGATGGGTGTCAGCAGCAACAACCGTAATTTCAACTATAGCAATAATCCAAGCAACACCAACAATGGCGGAGTCAGAACAACGACCGTGACCGGACATCGCGGAGCCTCGTCGACATATAGCACAGGCAATGTGAACAACACTAACAACGGAGGCAACATGAGCCGCGCCAATGTGGGCAATGTGAGCAGTATGAACCGCAGGCCAATGTCCAACAACAGCTCATCGACAACGGGCAGAGTGTATGTTCCAAGCACTCAACGCCGCAGCACTGAGACTGTCGACAACAGTAGCCGTTCTTCAAGCTGGAACACCACACGCAGCAATTCATCAAGCAACTGGGGCGGTAGCCGCAGTTGGGGCGGATCAAGCAGCGGCTCGTTCGGCGGAGGCGGTTTTTCGGGCGGAGGCCACAGTGGTGGTTTTTCGGGCGGAGGCGGCCATCGTCGCTAAACTACAGCATAGTGCCAACTCATTTAAATATTGAAACATCCATACTACATTTTTGAATATATAATGAAAAAGAAAGCTCTTGGACTGCTAGCATGCGGTCTACCCCTTATAATGAATGCCCAAGCGGCATTTGACGTTCTGCAATCGTCGCAAACAGAGTTGCGTGGCACATCGCGGTTCACAGCCATGGCCGGTGCATATGGAGCACTAGGCGGCGACCTGTCGACACTCACACAAAACCCTGGTGGCATAGGCGTGTATCGTAGCAGCGACCTTAGCCTGACACTCAACCTCGACTTCAACCAGTCGAAGACGGCGACCAATACAGACAATGCCACAAAATTCAACTGCAACAACTTTGGATACGTGGGCTCAATGAAGCTAAACAGCGATGTTATGCCGTACATCAACTGGGGGTTCTCATACAACCGATTGAATTCATTCAACCGCCGTTACCGAGGCAACATCAGCAACCTAAACACTTCGCTGTCGAATTACATTGCCGGTGCAACCAACAACATGAATTATACGGCCAACGACTTGACTTTCAAATATGACCAAGACAACAAGTGCACATTCGACCCATATTACGACAGCTATGCGCCATGGCTGGGTATTCTCGCCTATGACTCATATATAATCAACGGCCGTAGCGATGGCTCGTTGCAAGGCCTCTACGGCAACGGCACTACAGGAACCGGCGAATATGAGGTGGTGCAAAGCGGCCATACCGACGAATACAGCATCAACTTAGGCGGCAACATCAAGAACAAGGTGTTCTGGGGATTCGGATTCGGAATAACCGACCTCAGCTACTCCTCATACCAGTACTATGGCGAAACACTCAACAACGCCTACGTATACGACAGCCCCAACAATGGAAATATGGTGAAGGGCATGGCCGACTACGGTTTTGAGAACTATCTTAGCACAAGCGGCACAGGCTACAACTTCAAGCTTGGTGTGATAGTCAAACCCGTCAACGAACTGCGTATTGGCTTGGCATTCCACACCCCGACATTCTATAGTCTTAAAGACACTTATAAGACCTACAGCAGCTTCATGATGAGCGGGACAAATGCTGCGGGCAAATATTTCTCATACAAGGGCAGCAAGGAATCGGGCGATGCCGGATATGCCGATGAGTCGCATTACACAATAAGCACGCCATGGCGCTTTATAGGCAGTGTGGCCGGAGTGTTAGGCCAATCAGCAATCGTGAGCTTTGACTACGAATATGTGGCAAACAGCACCATGCGGATAGGCGACGAGGGACGCAACTACGACCAAGCCACCACCAACAATATCAAAAGCTACTATCAACCGACCCACATCCTAAGAATCGGTGGAGAATACCGGCTTACACCAAACTTCAGTGTAAGGGCCGGCTACTCAACTCAAAATTCGCCAGTGAAAAGCGTGGTGGCAAACAATCAGATGGAAATCACCACAACGTCGAACAACGCTTCATACCAGTTCGACAAGACCACACAATACATCACTTGCGGTATGGGCTACAGATATAAGTCGTTCTACCTCGATGTCGCCTACGTGCACAAGAACTACAAGAGCGAGTATCACATAACCCCACCCACCCTGGGAACCGACGCCGCGCCATCAATCTACAGCGAGGTGAAGAACAACAGCGACCGGGTGTCGGCCACTATCGGTTTCAGATTCTGACACACTATTACAATTGTTGAACAATATTGACAGCAGCTGTCCGCTAGCAAAATCGGTTGACAGCTGTTGCTGTTTCTGCGCTGCCCGGTGGAGCTGTTGAATAGGTGGCTATTTGAAATAATACCGTGTCAAAGATTTTTATCCCGTCAGTCAAGAGGTTTGGGATTAACGTAGGTGTCATCGGCTTGGTGCTTAATAAAGCCCTCGTCGACAAGAAAAGCCAACGTGGAATACACCTCATCGGCGGGGAACGACAAAGTGTCTACAAATTCACGTGCCTTGCGGGGCTTCACTTGTGCCATATATAGGATACCCTCTTGCACATCGGCAGGGGTATGGTCGGTGCGTTTGCGGCGGTCGATGCACACGTCGCAATGCCCGCATGCGTCAGTTTTGTTTTCACCAAAATACCTGAGCATAGTGTTCTCACGGCAATCCACATCCCCGAAAGCATAGTTCACCACAGCATCAATTCGTTGACTCATGCGTTTTTTTAAATCCTCATAAACGGCTATGGGGATAAGCACGTCACGTGCTTCCTCGCGCGATGTGGTATACACCACATAGGGAGTACGCTTACGCGGCACATAGTGCAGTATGTGCAACCGTGTCAACTCCAACAATGCCGAATAGATGGTTTCTTCAGTCAAGCCATAGCGGTAGGCAATCACAGCCTCGTTGATATAAACATAATCGGCAAACAATCCGGAATAGCTGCGCAGCAATGCCTGAAGCACGGAATCGGCCTGCGGAACTGTGGTCGGAATATTGTAAAGAGCCTCTTTCTCGGCCAGAATCATAACGCGTGACTGCGTCTCTATCTCTTCTACAAACTCTATGTATCCGGCCTGGGTGAGAATGTGCAAGGCACTGTGTGTGGGCAACACCGGCAATTTATACGTGCGGCAAAACAATGTGAAATTAAAGTCATACACACGCTGGTATCCCTCGCCCGGGGCCACGTTCAGGAAATCGCCTGTCAGCTCATACACGTGCCGTATAAAATCCTTTTCGGGGTAAGAGTCGGTTATGTGGCGTGCAAGGGTGCGCTTGTCGGTAGGTTTTACCAGCAACACGGCATACGACCGTTTGCCGTCGCGCCCGGCCCGTCCTGCCTCCTGGTAGTATTCTTCTATTGAGTTGGGAACGTCGACATGCACCACGATTCTCACATCAGCCTTGTCAATACCCATGCCAAAGGCATTGGTGGCCACCATAACACGGCACTCACCACCACTCCACTTGTTCTGCTTGTCGTTCTTTTCCTCAATCGACAGACCCGCATGATAGAAATCGGCGCTGATGCGCGATGCCTTTAAGATATCAGCTATTTCCTTGGCTTTTCTGCGGCTTCGCACATATACAATGCCACTGCCGCCAACCGACGACAGTATGTGCACCATTTCGGCCATTTTCTCTTCAGTGTGGCGCACCACATAAGAGATGTTGGGTCGCGAGAAACTCTTGCGGAACACATTGGGCGCTTTGAAATTAAGCGACCGCATGATATCGGTCACCACGGCTGGCGGAGCCGTAGCTGTCAAGGCCAGCACCGGCACTTTTGGGAAAACCTTCCGCACTTCGGATATTTTCAAAAACGACGGCCTGAAATCGTATCCCCATTGCGAAATGCAATGGGCCTCGTCGACGACTATCAGCTTGACTGGCATCTGTTTTAATCGGTCAATGAACGTATCAGAGCCAAGCCGCTCAGGCGACACATACAAAAACTTGTATTTGCCGTTGATGCATTTTTCATATGTGCGCCTTACCTCCGACATCGACAACCCTGCATACATGTATGTGGCTTTGATACCACGAGCAACAAGATTGTCGACCTGGTCTTTCATGAGTGAAATGATTGGTGTCACTACAAGCGACATACCGTCGACTGCCATTGTTGGCACTTGAAAGGTTATCGACTTGCCGCCACCCGTGGGCATCAACCCAAGCGTGTCATTACCGCCGAGAACCGAATGAATGATGTCGGCCTGCATCTCCCTGAATTCATCATAGCCCCAATACTTTTTAAGTATGGCATGAATGTCGGGAACGTCACTCATAAATCCTTATGCCCTTGATTTGCAACTGTACCGATGTGCTGTTGCGGTGTTTGTTCTCCTCTATTGTGTAGCAGATATCGAACGGCTTATGCTGCTTTATATAGTCGAAATACTTCGACATGTTGAAAGCTATACCATTCATTATGTTGTCAGACTTGCTGTCGACAAGCTCAAACTTTATGTGCTCGAAATTCCTGCCAACAAGTTTGCTTGTACCGAAATCATAAACGTTGCGTGTCATAAAGACCGGTTTTTGGTTGTCGGGACCAAATGGATTAAACATGCGCAAGCAGCGCAGAAAATCGGGATTGATATCGGCAAAGTCTAGTTCACAGTCGATGTCGACCTGAGGTGTAACCTGGTCTTTGGTTATGTGAGATTCCACATACTCCTCAAGCCTACGGCGGAACTCGTCGACGTTATCTTCCTTAAGCGACAGCCCGACGGCATTGGTGTGGCCGCCGAAAGTCTCCAACAGGTCGCGCGTCGACTTAATGGCTGAATATATGTCGAAACCGCGAACCGAGCGCGATGAGCCAATCACGATACCATCGTCGGAATACGTGAGCACCACCGACGGACGGAAATACAATTCAGCTATACGCGAAGCCACGATGCCAATGATACCCTTGTGCCACTTGCGGTTATATATTACAATTGGCCTCTTTTCCTTTATTTGCTGGATGTGGTCTTCAATGATGTTGTTGGCCTCCTCGGTGATTTGCCTGTCTAGTTCCTTTCGGTCCTTGTTGTATTGGTCAATTGTTTTGCTGATTGCATAGGCGTCCGACGGATCTTTAGTCACCAGCAACTCCACCGACTCCAAACCCGACTGCATGCGTCCCGAAGCATTGATTCGGGGGCCGATTTTGAAAATGATGTCGCTTATTGTGATTTCGCGGTTGTTGAGTCCACAAAGCCTTATGATGCTGCGAAGTCCCACACTGGGGTTTGAGTTAAGCCGCTTCAAGCCATAATATGCCAATATGCGGTTTTCGCCCGTGATAGGCACAATGTCGGCAGCTATGCTCACCACAAGCAGGTCAAGCAGACTCTCAAGGTCGTAGAGCTGTCCTATGCCATTACTTTTCGAGAATGCCTGCATGAACTTGAAGCCCACACCACACCCCGACAGACCTTTATAGGGATAACTGTCGTCCTTCTGTTTAGGATTGAGAATTGCCGCTGCATCGGGCAACACGTCGTCGGGAACATGATGGTCACAAATAATGAAATCAATCCCTTTCGACTTGGCATAAGCGATTTCGTCAACAGCCTTAATGCCGCAATCAAGCACGATAATGAGCTTCACACCAATAGTTGCAGCATAATCGATGCTCTGCAGCGATATGCCATAGCCCTCATCGTCACGCGTGGGCACATAGTACACCAGATTCGAATAGAAATTCTGGAGGTAGCGGTAAACCAGCGCTACAGCTGTGGTACCATCAACATCATAGTCGCCATAGACCATTACTTTTTCTTTTGCCCCCAAGGCCCGGTTCAACCGTGTTACAGCCTTGTCCATGTCGCGCATCAAGAAGGGATCGTGCAGCTGGCTTAGCGACGGGTAGAAGAAATCCTTCACCTCCTCCCGAGTCTTTATGCCACGCAACACCAGCAGACGAGCAATTGCCGGGCTTTTCGCAAATTGGGTTGCAAGCCGGGCCTCGTCCTCCTGATCGTTTGATGTAATGGGCAATACGTTCCATTTACTTATCATTTATGTTATTTTTTATTGGCGAATGATACGACATGCGCTCGCTTGCGCCTGTCAGCGAAAATGGGACGGTGTGAATTCAACCATTTCGGTTCATTATGGAGCTGTCGCAACTTTGGTGCGATTCAGCCTAAAACCGGTTGCGCCTTATCAAGAGGACTTGCGGCACTGCACACCAAGCCTCTAATGGCATAATGAGTCAGGACGAGAGATTTCCTGCCATTTTTATATCACATATAGTCAAACAGTTATGTGCGTCTAGAATGTATATAAAAACCCCTACCCCATAATCTTGCACAAAATTAATGAAATTACACTGCAAATCAAAATAATTTGCAGTCAATTAAGCCACACAAAAACCGATGCACATTTCGCTCCGTTCATAAAAACAGGCAATGCTTTAATGCCCCACTACAGGGTTAAGAGTGCTCAAGAAAACGATATTAATTGTTGCCGTTGCTGACGTGCACATCCATTTGCGGGAATGGGAAATTGAGCCCATTGGCAGGGAATTGCTTGTAGATTTTCTCATTCACATCGTAGTATACCTTCCAGTAGTCGTCGTTTTTAGCCCATGCGCGGATTATCAGCACTATTGCGCTGTCGGCCAAGCTTTCAACCCCTACCGTAGGCGAGCAGTCTTTGCGCGGAATACGTTTAACGCGCTCCTCGGCCTGATTGATTTTCCACTCAACGGCTTTTTTCTTCACCACCCTGTGATGATGCAACACACGTTGCCACCACGAGAGTTGCTTAATTTGGTTTTCATTAAGGTCCCGCACCTCGGGAACGTTGATTTTCGTTTCAAAATCCTTGTTGTCGATATACTTTTTGACCACCCGGCTGTCGCCCCTTAAAATCTCAAGAGCAACTTTGCGGGCCACGTCAACATCATCACCGTAAGCTATCGACACGCGCCACTCAAGCCGTCGGTATTTTTGGGTGGTATAGTTATTAATCGTTCCTGTCGACAAACCGCCATTGGGTATGATTATCACCTCGTTGTTGTAGGTGGTTATGATTGTGTTGAAAATCTGTATTTCCTTCACAAAGCCCTTGTTGCCGTTAAACTCAATATAGTCGCCCACCTTATATGGCTTCACCAGGAGAATCAGCACTCCACCGGCAAAGTTCTGCAAAGTGCCGCTCAATGCCATACCGATGGCCACCCCGGCAGAAGCGAAAACAGCAATAAACGAACTTGTTTCAATGCCTATTATGCCTATTGACGTTATGGCAAGCAGGAACAAAAAGGCTATTTTGAACAGGCTCAACAGGAACGTGGCCAACGATCGGTCGACATCGCGACGGATCATCACATTGCGTATCACGCCATGCAGCTTGTTGATTATCAGCTTACCGAGGCAAAACACCAAGATGGCCGCAAGCAACTTGAGGCCAAACGAAATGATGTCGGCACTGAATTTCTCTATCAAGCCATTCCAGTTGAAATTCGTCAGGCCCTCTGCAAGTTTGTCGGGCGATAGTGACACCAATGAGTCGACCTTGGCACTGAGTGTGTCGGTTGCAGCCTGCACCTTGCTGGCAGCCATTGTATCAACGCCACTCTTCAACTGAAGTAAAATGAGATTCAAGAACATATCTCTACTTGATTATATTGATTTTAATTTACAAAGTAATTAAAAATATGCTAAACAGACAATTCAATAAACAAATTTCATAGTATTTTTGCACACCGGAACACGTATGATGCCTCATTGGCACATTAATGTAATCACAATATGAATCCAAAACACTTCACCCTGCTTATAGCGTTACTCTCATTTACGATAGCCAGTGCGCAGGTTGTCAATTCAATAAACGAAAAAAATATGCGCATTCCACGGGGAGAGAAACCCAAACGGACAGCGACTACAGGAATTAAGTCGCGCAACGTGGCTGTAGACACTTCTGGAATATACTATAGCTACATAGATTCGGCACAAACATGCATAAAGGCCCAAGATTGGGTAAAAGCCGAATCCATGTTGCGTAATGCAATAAAAGCAGACCCAACCAACCACAACAACTCGCTGCTGCTGTCGAACATAGCCACCCTGCAGAGGTATCAGGGAAAGATAGGACAAGCAATAAAGAACTATACGCTTGCCCTCGACATGACACCAAATGCAGTTACCATTCTGCTCAACAGAGCCGCTGCCTACATGGCTGTCGACAGCATAGAGCTGTCGCGGCGTGACTATGCCAAAGTTGCCGAGCTCGACCCCAACGACACTGAGTCAAGATACAACATGGGCATCATTTCCATCCAACAACGTGACTACAAAAAAGCCGAAGACCTGTTTATGGAAATCATGAAGATAAACCCCAATTCGGCATTAGCGCAAGAGGGGCTGGGCAAGCTCAACGAAGTGAGCGGAAATTACGCCAAAGCAGCCGACAACTACTCGAAAATTATAAAAGTGCGCCCATCAACCTCAATTTTGGCCAACAGAGCGCACTGCTACTTGATGATGAAACGTCTTAACGACGCAGAAGATGATATCCGCAGCGGGTTGCAGATCGACAGCCACGACGGCTACCTATATCTGCTCCGTGCTTTGCTTAACAAATTGAGATTCAACACCGAAGATATGGGACGCGACATAAAGCTTGCCGAGGAGCACGGAATCAGTGCCACCGAAGTCAAAGAGCTTCTCAACATCACGCCATCAAAATAAAACACGCAAGTGCAAGCGGCAACAAACGGTGCATTCATTCCATATTATACGTGTGCACCGAAACACCTTGTGCCGAAGGCAGATAATTAATACCCCACCAGCACATTTGCAGGCAGCAGAATGCCACAATCAGAATTCCAACGGCACATTTACCGTCGGCAGGGCGAGCCATGCGAAAGTGCGTATAACCCAGATACAACAGCCATGTTGCCGCCGCCCATGTTTCCTTAGGATCCCATGCCCAGTAATGCCCCCACGCTTCCTTTGCCCAAAGAGCGCCAAACAGCATCCCGATGGTCATGAATGCCAAACCCACATACACCAGTTCGTCGACCGACTGTAACCTGGCAGAAAGTTGCCCCACGACTTTATTTCGCGCAAGTTCCACCACAGCCATCAGAGCGGCAGCGCCCAGCAAGGCATAACAGAACATATACACAATCACATGCGGAGCAAACCACGGCGATTGCAATGCCGGCATGAGCGTTTTGTTGTGAATGTCGGGGTTGAATAGATTTATGCAGACGAATACCAGCGACAGCAAAGTGGAGAATGCGAGTATCCAGCGATAACGCCAACGAATGAAAACCACAACACCTGCAACAGGCAAGAACGCGCTATACCACAGGCGGGTTTCCCCCATAGTGCGCAACGGTGGGCGCTCAAGCCCTATCCACAATGAAACGATAAACGAGAAGAACACGGCAATGCCTAAAAATGTGGTGCCACAAGCAATTGCCCGGCGTCCGTTCCAGGCACTCCAAGCGCCAATGCCCCATAATGCAACGGCAGCAATGGCAAAATATATAAATTCATTCCAACCTATCATTTTTCTTTCCTCCTGCTGTTACAAACATCCACAAAGCGCCACCAAGCAACATGAAAATGCCAAGATACACAAATGGTAACCACGGATCGCGCACCAACTCAAACACACTGATATCGCTCCACCGACCTTTGGTGTCGTCGTAGCTTAACTGATAAATTTTCCAGCCATCGGCTTCCAGAGGCTTATTCACCTCAACATCCACATTCTTCAAGCACAAGCCCGACTTTGTGTAGACGTCAACATTCGAGGTAAACCGTTTGGGCTCACATTCCGGCATGACAAGCGACATATCCTTGTCGATCCGTACCGGACGGTAAGGAAACATATACGATCCATTGCACACCCACTCAGGCTTACGGCCATCGACAGAGACAAGAGCAGCTGTGGTAGCCCCATTGTAGCTCCAGGTCACGTAATTGACTGTGTCGGCACCAATAAATTGAGCACAATAGGGTAACATGCGCTCCACTTTAATCACGTGACCGAGCAAACGTCCAGTCATGACAGAGTCATCAACCACCATCACCTCAGGCCGGCCAATGGGCAACGTTTTCCCGGTCTCATTACTGATGACCATTAGCTTGGGTGGATATTCCTCAATAGAGAAGTGGTTAAGCTTAATAGCGACATCCAGCTCCACTACCGCCCCACTGCCGTATTCGGCCACAGCGCGCCACTCCGGCTCGCCTTGACGTACCGTCATTCTCAATTTCTGGATATCGGCAGTTCCCAAGGTTGCGCTAATGATGGCAATGAACAGTCCCAGGTGATTGAGAAGAAAGGCCGGACTGCGCCAACGCTTCAGCGACAAAAGCCCCAATATGGTTGTCAGCCACATGTATAGCAGCACAAACGGCCATGCGGAAAGCGTGCTTCGGTCAGACGTGATGCCATACACTATGGTTGCAATGGCTGCAAAGAATATGGCAGGCAATGCACATTGCCACGACATGAGCCACCTGACAAAATACATGCGGCGACGCAGGGCGAACAGGGCAATGAGAATTAATACGTAAAATGCAAGAAAAAGGATATTAACCGGGAAGGCAAACAGACTCCAGCTGATGGAGCCGATGCTTAATTGTAGCATGGCTCCAACAGCCAGGAGTCCTAGACCTACGGCTAATCCTTCGCGGTATCCCCAAGGTTTAGTCCACATGTCACAAACTCTTCAGACGCCCCTTGCTTATTGCCTCTTGAATCCATTTGGGCTGTATGTTTTTCATAAACGCAGCCTTTTTCTGCACCTTATCGGCCATGTCAAGTCCTATATAAGCCTGAGCCTTTGCCTTTGTTGATATATCGGGCATGGGCACATCGGCTGTATAGCCATGATGCGCAAGCACCTTTGCCACCGACAGGCGGGCTTGCTGAGCATAGTACAAGCCATTTGAGAGAATGCGCGTTATCTCCTGAGGAGCATGGAACGATGCGCCATGTGAAGCCACAGCAAAGTCCCAGCGCCACTGGCTCTTGCGTATGGCCGCAAGCACAGGTTTCATCTCAACCTCGGTAGCCCCTTTTTCCCAAGCGAACTTCGCCTCAATGTGAGCCTTTACAAGCTCAGCCTCAAGCAGATTGCGTATCTCGGTGCATTTGCGTTGCCTGTCATAAACATTCTGGCGCAGAGTCTCTTCCGACTCGCGGTGACAGGTGAGGCAAGTGCGGTCCATTTTAGCCAACGGCGATTGAATCTGGTGATCGGAGTATTTCACACCGCCGTCTTTCGTGTATGGCATGTGGCAGTCGGCACAACTCACACCACGCTGAGCATGAATGCCCATCATCGAGGTTTCATATCCTGGGTGCTGAGCCTTGAGGATAGGAGTTTTTGAAAGGGCATGTATGTAGTCGTAATAGCCCGTCTCGTCATAATACTTCTCGATGTCCTCAACCGTGAAGCCCTTATCCCACGGGAAAGTGAGGTATTGATCTTTCTCAGGAGTTTTTGGGTCGTCCTTGAAGTAATATTCCACATGGCACTGGGCACACACCAGTGAGCGCATCTCCTGATGCGATGCTTTGGTGATGTCTCTACCCTGACGGGCAAAAGCCTCGATTAAGGCCGGACGCGATATGTGCAGTTCCATGGTCCTTGCGTCGTGACAGTCGGCGCAGCCAATGGGGTTAACGATTTCGCTGCCCCAAGCAGCCCAGTTGGCCTTATAGTATTTTGCAACGCCTTTCTCGGCCATGACACGTGGCACATCGGGAGACTTGCAAGTCCAGCACGTGCCAGGCTGGTTACTGCCATCGGTCATAGAGGTCGGAGCTCCGGTGCGTAGTGTGCGCGTCATGTCCTCGATGGCATGCATGTGACCACGGGGAGTGGTGTAGTCCCATGAGAACGCATAGCCGGCCCAAAGCACCACCATGTTGGGGCGCTGCTCCAACACATCAACCGAATTGCTGCTGTTGAACTCCGACTTAAAAGTGGTGTCCATGGTAGCCTTCCATGTCTCGTACTCGCGCGGGAAATCGATTGCAAACGAGTCATTTCGGGCGACTATGCTGTCGGCCATAGGATGTTGCCTATTGTTAAAGATTGAAGCAACCTCGGCACGGCGTTCCATCAGAGCCGAGACGATAAGGCCTAGCATAAAGACGGCAACCATGCTGATGGCAAATAGGCTCCAGCCCTGCCATGTTTTGAATTTCTTTTCTGCCATAGTATATTGTTTTTAATTTTTGTTTTCGTTAAAAGGATATTTAGTTGTTCATTCGTTGAATCCATTCGGGCACTGTGGTTTTTGGCATTGGCACAATGGCGTCGGGGGCCGATGCCAGCGAATTTGTGCCTCCATGTGGCACATCGCGATGGCAGTCCCAGCATTTTCTTCCACCTTCAACAGCCTTGCGCATGTCGGTGTTGGTGCCCATTGCCAGTTCGGTGGTCAACTCGGTATGACATCGTATGCAGTTGTCCATAATGACGGCCTCGGCCGAAGAGCCTGCCTTGGGCGACATCGCCTCACTTTTGGTTACAAACATTGCGGTATGCTTCAATCCGTCCATAGCCTTGAAGGCATATTTCCGCGCCACATTCTCGTGAGGGACATGGCAGTCGTTGCACGTGGCATTGCGTGAATGGCTTGAGTGCATCCACGTTGCGTAATAGGGCGACATCACATGGCAGTTAACACAAGCCGAAGAGTCATCGCCAAGATACGTGTGAGCCCTCAGCAAATAGAGAAACAGAGCGCCGCATCCGACAAATGCGCCACAAGCAATTATAAGCAACATTCTCTGCACTCTGTTCAGCGAGGACAGAATAGGGATTTTTGTGGTTATTTTCATGCTCTTTAGTTTCATAGTGCTTTAGTAATACAAACACAAAAATAACATTATTTTGCAAATAATGAAACGCCAAGCTCTATTTTTACTGTTTTTCATGAGCCAGAAGCAAGTGACTACAGGTTTATCATTGCCTAAAATTTACTTACAATATCACGATAATATGTCTCGTGATTGGGGCTGATATCACCACTTTTTTGAGTTTCTTTTAGCATATTTTCCATTACGTATTTTGGCATTTGTGAATGGGTTAACAAATATTTTGATGCTTTCTTCAACATTGCTAAAATATGTGGTTTGCAAATAATCTCCTTGGTTTCTCTTAGACATTCCTGGATAATATTCTTAATCTTATCATTGATATAATCCTGATTATCCTCTTTAACAAACATACCATCATTATCATTTCTCATTAGATGAGTAGTAATATATGGTATGTCATCCATGCCCCAACACCTCACCATCTTTGATGCTATTGTGGTTGCCTTAGCCAAATCATTTGAAGATCCTGCACTTCGTCTATCCTTACCAAAGATAACCTCCTCTGCAACATATCCACCAAGGCACACCTTAATATCATTCATAAAATCGATACGAGAACCGATAGTATATTCTTCACCATCAATATCATCCATCATAAATCCCTCAATTTCCCTTTCCACACAACGGGATATTATTTTTTCAGGAACTTTACCGTTAAGATATGTATAGAC
>CAVFVP010000053.1:0-15058 GCA_963625945.1 Agathobacter rectalis
GTACTAGCCACATGGTGCGTGATGCAAACAAAGCGACCGTTGGTGGGTCGCTTTGCATATTTTCACAATGGGGAAGTGGTCAATAAGCCAATGTCCGTTTGTTTATTCGGTCACCTCGCCCATCAGCTCAAATGGTAAGGCTTCAACGATTTTCACGTTGTAGAATTCGCCGATGCGCAAAGTCTTGTCTTTCACAATCAGCACTTCGGGGTCTACTTCGGGTGAGTCGAATTGTGTTCGTCCCACGTAATAGTCAGTGTCCTCGCGGTCGATAATCACACGCATCACAGTGCCCACTTTGGCGTCTTGTATGTTTTGCGATATTTCTTCCTGAAGGTCCATTATGCGTTGCAGACGCTCGTCTTTCACCTCTTGTGGCGTGGAGTCGTCGAGGTTCTTTGCCGCATATGTGCCGGCTTCCTCGCTATAGGCAAAAGCACCCATTCGCTCAAATCGTGCGTCTTTCACAAACTGCTCAAGCTCGGCAAACTCTTCTTCGCCTTCTCCCGGGAATCCCACCATAAGTGTTGTGCGCATATGAATGCCAGGCACTTCTTTCCTGATGCGTCTTATCAGGGCCAGGGTCTCCTCTTTGCTGATGTGCCGCCTCATGTTGGTAAGCACTTTATCGCTTATGTGCTGAAGCGCAATGTCGAGGTATTTGCACACGTTATCGTGCTTGGCCATCACGGGCAGTACCTCGTAGGGGAATTGGGTGGGGTAGGCGTAGTGCAGCCTTATCCACTCAACACCTTCGATTTGTGCCATTTGGTCAATCAGTTCGGGCAGCATCATTTTGCCGTACAGGTCAAGTCCGTACGACGAGAGGTCTTGTGCTATCACATTGAATTCCTTCACGCCCTTGGCTGTGAGTGAGCGCACCTCTTGCAGCAATTCGTCCATTGGCACCGACTTGTGCCGGCCTGTGATCAGCGGAATTGCGCAGAATGCGCAAAAGCGGTTACAGCCTTCCGATATCTTAAGATAGGCATAATGCTTGGGGGTGGTCAGATGCCGCTCCGAGGCTATGTCGGCCTTGTATGATTTTCCGAGGTCGGCCAGCATTTCTTTCCAATTGAATTTGCCGTAGAATTTGTCGACTTCGGGAATCTCTTGTGTCAAGTCTTTCATGAAGCGCTCCGACAGGCATCCCATCACAAACAGTTTGTTAATCTTGCCGTGCTTTTTTGCTTCGCCGAGCTCAAGGATAGTGTTGATTGATTCTTCTTGCGCATCGCGGATGAAGCCGCACGTGTTGACCACCACTATTTCTCCGTTCACCCGTGTGGGGTTGTGCTCAACGGTGTATCCGTTGGCTTGAAACTGCTTGATAAGATGCTCGGAGTCTACCAGGTTTTTGGAGCATCCGAGCGATATGATGTCTACTTTGTTTTTTCGCATTAGGTGTGTTGTGTTCCTGTGTTTATTTTCCAAACAGCGACTTTACGAATTCCTCCTTGCGGAATATCTGGAGGTCTTCCATTCCTTCTCCAAGTCCTATGTATTTCACCGGAATCTTGAATTGGTCGCTGATACCTATCACCACACCGCCTTTGGCTGTGCCGTCGAGCTTGGTGATGGCAAGGGCGTTGACTTCGGTTGCGGCGACAAACTGTTTGGCCTGCTCAAAGGCGTTCTGCCCTGTGGAGCCGTCAAGCACCAGCAGCACCTCGTTGGGCGCTTCGGGCAACACTTTGCGCATCACGTTTTTAATCTTTGTCAGCTCGTTCATGAGGCCCACGTTGTTGTGAAGGCGCCCCGCGGTGTCGATAATCACCACATCGGCTCCTTGGGCTTTTGCGCTCGACACTGCGTCATAGGCCACCGAAGCCGGGTCGGTGCCCATCTTGTGCTTTATTACGGGCACATCCACGCGTTGTCCCCATATTTCGAGTTGCTCATCGGCAGCGGCGCGATACGTGTCGGCGGCACCGAGCACCACCTTGTTGCCGGCTTTCTTGTATTGGTATGCCAGCTTGCCTATGGTAGTGGTCTTGCCCACACCGTTCACGCCCACCACCATAATCACGTAAGGTTTCTTGTCGGCGGCAATTGTGAAGTCTTCACGGTTGCTGTTGTCGTTGTCCACAAGCAGCTGCGTGATTTCATCGCACAGCAACTCGTTAAGCTCGCCCGTGCCCACATATTTGTCGCGGGCCACGCGGCTTTGTATGCGGTCAAGGATTTTGAGCGTGGTGTTTACACCCACGTCGCTTGTGATAAACACTTCTTCAAGGTTGTCAAGAACATCGTCGTCGATGGTCGACTTGCCGGCCACTGCATGTGCCAATTTTGCAAACACTCCTTGTTTGGTCTTGTCCAAGCCCTTGTCGAGCGTCTCTTTTTTCTCTTTGGAGAAGAATTTGTTGAAGATTCCGAATGCCATGCTTTTGCAATTAGTTTGTTTCTGCAAATTTACGAAATAATGGGCTAATATGAGGCCTGATACTCAAATATTGTGTGCTATTGTTGTAGTAGCTTTCCTATATTTGGCCTTGTGCTGTGCAAAAATTTGCCGCAAGTCAATGTTGCAACGGGATGTGTTTCAGTATGCTCCTTTGGGCTTGGTGCAAGGTGTGCCGCTTTTCCTGATTTGCGATGGGGCTTGGCCGTTTTTCTTTTTGAAGAATTTGCTGAATGTCTCTATGTCGGGGAATCCTAGAGTATAGGCAATTTCTGTTATCTGCATGTCGCTGTATTTGAGTAGGTCGAGAGCATCTCTATATAGTAGACTGTGAATGAATTCTTTCACTGTCTTGACGGCAAACCTCCTTACTATGCGTGCCAGGTACACTGGCGTTATGCCTAGGGCATCGGCATAGAACTTGGTGGAATGGGCCCTGTGGTAGTTTTTGCCTACCAATGCAATGAAATTCCGGTATATCGTTTCCTGATGGCTCACGGCCCCATGGTTGCTGTGAATGCTTAGTATGTCGGAAATATTCATTGCGGCCACTTGGAGCAAGCGGTTTTTTATTTCGTCTTTGCAGTGTAGGCGCGATTGCTGAATGTCGAGCATCAGTCTCATGGCTTTTGCTATAGTGTCGGTGTTGCCGTTGGAGGCTTCGACAAACGGCAAACGGTTGGTTATAAACCAGTCGGCAATCACTTTGCACTGTGCCCCGTCGGTGAATGTCTTTTCCACTAAGTCTATGTCGGCCGTTACGTAAATTGCACTGAAGTCGTGAGATATGTCTTCTATGCCCACCAGTTGTCGTGGCGATGTGGCAATAATGGTGCCGGCTTTAGCCTGGTAATGACGGCTGTTGACCACATAATCGGCCTGACCGCTCTCAACAGCTACGAAAGAGAAGAAGTCGAAATATGAAGGCTTGGCGTTGGCCTTTTCCAGCTGGGCGCGGTTTATGAGCGCCACGTTGATAGCCGTCATTTGCGGCTCGTCGATGCCCAGATTGGTGCAGAAGTCGTAGTGTGAAACCATAACAGATGATGCGTTTTTTTGCAAAAATAACCTAATGTTTTTCTTTTGACAAATTACAATGGCAAAATTCCATAACAAGCAGTGATTTTGTGCTTAATTTTGCAAGAAAAAGATTAATGAATTAATCATATGAGAAAAATACTGTTACTTATTATGGTGGCTGCATGTGCCACCTTATGTGCCTCGGCTCAGCGAATCACTCTTCATGGTGCCGATGGCGACAGTTTTGAAGTGAAGCTTCGGCGCCCGCTACCAGTCTCGGCTCAGCGGGTGCGCTATCCTGGGTTCCACCCCGACACGTTGCTGCTCAAAAAAGGCACAGTCCGCCGGGCTGGATGCATGCCGCTCCCGTGTGATATAACGATGTTGCGCGATGTGGCTGTTAAGTTGCGCGACGGTGTCACCATTTACGTCGATGTCTTTCTTCCGGCGCAGGCGGGGCACTGTCCTGCAATTCTGGCATGGAGTCCGTATGGCAAGGAAGTGGGTGGTCAAATGCTCGATGATGTGCCGCATCGCGCAGGGGTTCCGCAGAGCATGACTTCGGGGCTTGAAAAGTTTGAGGCTCCCGACCCAGCCTATTGGTGTGCCCGCGGTTACGCGGTGGTGAATCCCGACAAGCGCGGTGCCTATATGTCGGAGGGCAATATCCTGTATTGGGGGCATGACGATGCCCTTGACGCTGCCGACCTGATTGACTGGATTGGTCATCAGTCGTGGAGCAATCAAAAGGTGGGTATGGCAGGGAACTCGTGGCTCACCGCATCGCAGTGGTTCATAGCAAGCGAGCGCCCTAAGTATTTGGCGGCAATAGCCCCATGGGAAGGCTTTTCCGACCTTTACCGCGATTCAAACCGTGGCGGAATCCCAATGCCGGAATTTGCCGAGATGATTGCCGAGACCTTCTCGTCGCAGTATGGCATGCTTGAAGACCAGCCAAGCATGCTTGCCTCGCATCCCTATTGGTGCAGCTATTGGAAAGACAAGGCTCCGCGAGTCGAAGACATAGAGGTGCCTGCCTATGTGGTGGCTAGCTATACCAACGATGTGCACACTCACGGCACGTTTGACGCTTATCGTCGATTGACCGGCAAAAAGTGGCTTAGGGTGCACAACACCAACGAGTGGCTCGACTTCTACACGCATCAGGACGATTTGCTTAAGTTTTTCGACCATTACCTGAAAGGAATTGACAATGACTGGGATCAAACACCCAAGGTGCGCCTTAGTGTGTTGAATCCCGGTGGGCGGGATGTGGTTGACCGCATCGAAAATGAGTGGCCTCTTAAGCGGGCTGCCTATGAGCGCCTTTGGCTTAACGGAGCCACTGGCGGACTTCAGCATGGCAAGGTGGCTCGGAGCGTGCAGCAGAGCTATGTTGCCGATAGTGTGGGGCACAACTCATTGCAATACCGTATGCTGATGCGCAAGACGACTGAAATTACCGGCTACATGAAGCTCCACCTATGGGTGGTGGCTGAGGATTTCAACGACATGGATTTGCAGGTCAGTGTCCAGAAACTAGATCGAAACGGTAACCCCATAGTGGGCATGACCGGAACCACTGTGGCAGCAACGGGTTTCATGAGGGTCTCGATGCGCAAGCTTGATCCTGAAAAATCTACAGAGTCGGAGCCGTATTATTTGTTCACCAAGGAGGCTGAGCAAAAGCTTGAGCCGGGCAAGGCTTATCCGGTGGAGATCCAATTGTGGCCAATCGGACTGATTTTCGAAAAGGGCGAATACCTGCAACTCACAGTAGGCGCCTATGTGCCGCCCGTGCCCGCATTGAAATTCGGAAGTGCCAAGATCACAATTCCTTCCAAGGGCATGACCTATGATCCATCAGATTCAAATGTGGAGCTGGTGACTTTAGGCGGTGATGCCGATCATGTTGAAGATCCGGCCGAAGTGGTGAAGAGCCCTGCGACACACAACAAGGGGCGTCACACAATTCTCACAGGCGGCAAATATGATAGCTACCTATATGTACCCGTAATTAAATAAGGCATCATCGGGGCGGCAAACTATTTGCTTGCTCTTGACTGCGGCATGGCTTTTGGCTGATGCCGCAGTATTCGTTTTGTCGGCCAGGTTCAGGATTGTTTTGTTTGCACTTGCTGTTGGACTCTACAACTGTCGTCATGAGTTTTTTAGGTGTCTATAATTTGCTGGTGGTGGGCGATTGTGCTAACTTTGCATCTCAAAAGAATCATAGATGAAATTTAAGGTAATAGCGACTAATAGCGACTCGAATGCCAGGGCGGGACTCATATCAACCGACCACGGCGACATCGAGACTCCGATTTTTATGCCTGTGGGTACGGTCGGAGCGGTTAAAGCCGTGCAAATGCCTGATTTGGCCAACGACGTAAAGGCCCAAATCATTTTGGGCAACACATATCATTTGTATTTGCGCCCTGGCATGGACATTATAGAGCGTGCCGGAGGCTTGCATAAATTCAACGGATGGGAAAAGCCGATTTTGACCGACAGTGGTGGGTTTCAGGTATTTTCTCTCGCCGCAAACCGTAAACTGAAGGAGGAAGGTGTGACTTTCCGTAGCCACATCGACGGGTCGAAGCATTTGTTCACACCCGAGAAGGTGGTCGACATTCAGCGCACCATCGGCAGCGACATAATGATGGCTTTGGATGAATGCCCGCCAGGCACTGCCGACTACAACTATGCCCGCAAGTCACTATCTCTCACAGAACGATGGCTTGAGCGCGGATGGAAGCATTTTAATGCCACAGAGCCAAAGTATGGACACAGTCAGGCTTTTTTCCCGATTGTACAGGGATGCGTGTATAAGGACTTGCGGCAGGAGAGTGCAAAGTTTGTGGCCGATTTAGGTGCCGAGGGCAATGCCATTGGAGGCCTGGCCGTGGGCGAGCCCACCGAGATGATGTATGAAATGATCGAAGTGGTAAACGATATTCTTCCAGCCGACCGCCCTCGATATCTGATGGGGGTGGGGACTCCGGTCAACATCCTTGAGGCCATCGACCGTGGTGTCGACATGATGGATTGTGTGATGCCCACGCGCAATGGTCGCAACGGAATGCTTTTCACCCAGCATGGCACTATGAACATGCGCAACAAGAAGTGGGCCGATGATTTCTCTCCGCTTCAGGCCGACGGCGCTTCGTTTGTCGACCACATTTATTCAAAGGCTTACTTGCGTCACCTGTTTGCCGCTCAAGAGATATTGGCTCTTCAAATTGCGAGCCTTCACAATCTGGCTTTCTACTTATGGCTCGTGGGCGAGGCTCGAAAGCATATTCAAGCCGGCGATTTCAAATCGTGGAAAACCGACATGATACAGCGTTTAATGGTAAGGCTATAGTGAAATCGTTAAACATCAGGCACATATTATCGTCAATGGCCGCATGGTTCTTAAAGGCTAAGGCGGCAGTCTTGCGCAAGCCTGTGGCCGATGCGTCGCTGTCGGTTCAACCTGTAGGCACGCAGGCCATTGATGCTGAAGCCGAACCGGCCGCTACTGCAGGCAAAGCGTTGCCACATCCCGAAAAACGCCCGCGGCGCCGATTGATAAAGCATTTCGATGCCTATATCATGAAGCAGTTCCTCGGCACTTTCTTTTTTGCCATTTTGCTGCTTTTGGCCATTGTGGTAATGTTTGACTTCAACGAGAAAATCGATGCCATGCTCACTGCTCCGGTTAAGGAAACGGTGTTCAAATATTTCATGAACTTTTTGCCTTACTTTGCCAATCAGTTTGCACCATTGTTTGTGTTCATAACGGTGATTTTCTTCACTTCAAAACTTGCCGACCACAGCGAGATTATCGCCATTCTGTCGAGCGGCATCAGTTTCAAGCGCTTGCTGGTTCCTTATATGGCAAGCGCCACCATCATTGCCGCGGGCACGTTGCTGCTGTCGCTCTATGTGATTCCGCCGGCCAATGTAAAGCGCATCGACTACACTAACCAATGGGTGAGAAACAAGCGAGTGGACTACGGCGACAACATTCAGCTGCAAGTGCGCCCCGGCATAATGGCACACATGGGGCGGTATGACAATCCGCTGAGGCTCGGTTATCGCTTTTCGCTCGACGAGTTTGACGGCAACACGCTCAAATCACGCCTCACGGCCGAGAACGTGAAATATGACACGTTGGGCAGGTGGCACATCCACAACTATGTGATTCGCACATTCAACGGCTTGGACGAGAAAATGGTGAAGGGCTCCGACATGGACACCACGCTGAACTTCGACCCCAAGGATTTTCTAATCTCGCAAAACGACCAGGAGATGCTCACCTCACCTCAACTGAAACGCTACATCAGCAACCAAAAAGCCCGTGGTGTTGCCAACATTCAGAGCTTTGAGATAGAATATGAGAAGCGCTATGCCATGACGGCGGCCGCTTTCATCCTCACTGTGATAGGCCTTTCGCTGTCGTCGCGCAAGGTGAGGGGCGGCATGGGCATGAACATAGGTATCGGCCTTTTACTTAGCTTTTCATATATATTGTTCATGACCGTTACCCAGACCTTTGCAGTCAGTGGCTACACGTCACCTCGTGTGGCAATGTGGATTCCTAACGTGATTTATGCAGTGATAGCAGTGTGGCTTTACCGCAAGGCATCGCAATAAGTCGAGCCCTTTCCGTCCATTAGGATCACAGTGACCTCTAGACATAAAAGCCGCCCGCACTAGTGCAGTGGATTTTCTCCATAGGCAAGTGCGGGCGGTGCTTTTTGGGCCTGCTCCCCTGTGGCGTAGGGAGCAAGTATAAGTTTATTTCAGCGCATAGAAGTCTTGACTGGTCATTTGCTCATAAGCGTAAACGCCTTCTTGGCTCAGCTCTACCGTGGTGAACCCGCCTTCGGGAGTTATCATTTTCACATGGCTGTCATCGACAAACTGCATGAATTTCGTGTCTTTGCCATTGGCATTCACCGACCATGAGTTGTCTTTCTTGTCGAAATTGAGCCGGGTGACACTCTTGTCGCTCAAGTTGGTGATGGTGTAGCCGCTCTTGTCGCTTTTCACCAGATATTTGGCGTCTTTACCGTCAATCACCTGGGCGCTGTCTGTCACAGGGTTGTCTCCTGACCAGAATTCGATTGAGTTAATCACCAATATGTCTGCCAGGCACGACAGCTCATACACTGGAAGAATGTGGAAGCCCACAAACACTAGCGCGTTCACAAACTTGCTGCCAAGTTGCTTGTTCCACGACAGCACCTTATTGGTCAAGGCGAAGCTGCCTATGCACGAGCTGAGAACGGTCGATGAGGCGAGTGCCAGCACCACGGCTGTGGTTAAATAAGTCTTTTTCATAATTCGAGCATGTATTTGGTTTCTATTTTACTTTGTTTTTGTAATGGTTGTAGTGGCGTTCAACCTCTTTCACGTAGGCCACTGTTAGACGCCCTCTGAAGTAGCCGTACTTACACACGGGATCGTTGTAGTATTCCGGGTTTGCTTTCCATAGGATGGCTTCTTCCACATTGCCATACCACACACCAGGGTCTTTGCCATATTTGCGTGCCAGCGCAATCGCATCGCACACGTGGCCGATTCCGGCATTGTATGACGCCAGAATGAACCGTTGGCGCTCGGCCTGGTTGTGCACCATTGTCTTGATGTATCGGTTGATGTCGTTGAGACACATGACTGCCACCTTCACGTTGGTGGCTGGTTCGGCAAGCTCGCTGCGCGATTTCACTCCGTGGCTTCGGCCTATGCTTGGCATCACCTGCATAATACCCACTGCTCCCGACCATGACACGGCATTTGTCTGAAACCGCGATTCGGTCATGCCTATTGCGGCAAGAAGCCTCCAGTCCCATTTGCCGTTTTCGGCATACTGCTTAAACAGGTGGTCGTAGCTTGAGATGAGGCCTCCAGGGCGTGCTGTCGTGGCCTGGGCGCTGTCGGTAGTCACCTTTTTCGACAATTCAAAGTAGCGGCGCTTAATGCTTTTCGAAAGCTGTTGTCCGGTTGACGAATTGCTCCACTTGTCGATTGAATCGGCCAGCCACTTGTCGCTTTTGTTTACTGCCCATGACGACCGTTGTGGGAAACCTACCTTAAGGCTGATGTCCAGATTGCCGTAATAGGTCTTGTAAAACTGTGCGAGGTCGCTGTCGGCAATAGTCATCGGCAATTTCCCTTCAGCCACCATCTCTATGAGGTCTTCGGTCATCACTGTGTCGTTGTCTACGGCGTGGATTTTGATGCCGCCTCCCACTTCGTTGTCAAGATTGCGCAGCCTGGCCTCATAGCGCGACTTCGCCTCCACATACACGTCTTTGCCCACAAGGGCTGTGACATTGCTCACCGATGTTGCACCTTGGGGTTGCACGAGCACTTGGTAGGTGGTATCGGCCGAGCCGCAATTCAGCACCGATTGCTTGAACTCGGCAGTCTCAGGCACTTCGTGGGCTATTATGTCGATTTGATGGCGGTTAAGCATCCCAATCAGGTCGCTCAGATTCCGGCCTATTACAAACTTTATGCCTATGCCCTTGTCTTTGGCAAAATCACATATCCGGTCGTAGTCGTAGCCCAGTGTGTCGTTCTTGACAATAAAGAACCCTGTGGGGCTGTAAAGTGTGCCCACCACAATGGAGTCGGGGAGTGCATGACCGCCATTACCGGCTTTTTTGCCTCCGGCACACGATGTCGCACCCATTAGCAGCATTGCCGCCGAGAGCATAATTGTCGCAACTATGTCGTGTGGAAGCCTTTTCATACCGTGGCGGGTGTGCTTTTAATATTCGAATGTGCCAGCCTCTGACCTGATTGTGAGGCGATTGCACTCGGCATCTTCAACATGCCCTATAACCTGTGCGTCGATGCCGTAGCTTTTTGCCACCTCTATCACCTTCTCGGCATCTTGCGGTGCAACGTATATTTCCATGCGGTGTCCCATGTTGAACACTTTATACATTTCCTTCCAGTCGGTGTCTGATTGTTCTTTTATAAGCTTGAATAGTGGCGGGATGGCAAACATGTTGTCTTTAATCACATGCTTGTTCTCCACAAAGTGCATCACTTTGGTCTGGGCTCCTCCGGTGCAGTGCACCATTCCGTGAATTTGTGGCCGCATGGTGTCGAGAAGCCGTTTAATCACGGGGGCGTAGGTGCGTGTGGGCGAGAGTACGAGTTGGCCTGCGTTCACGTCAACACCGTCCACGGCATCGGTCAGTTTCTTTGCTCCCGAATACACAAGCTGCTCAGGAACGGCCTTGTCGTAACTCTCGGGATATTTTTGTGCCAGGTATTTTGCAAACACGTCGTGGCGGGCTGATGTCAGGCCATTGCTGCCCATACCGCCGTTATAGCTTTTCTCATAGGTGGCCTGCCCGTAAGAGGCAAGTCCCACAATCACATCGCCTCCTTTTATGTTGGCGTTGTTGATCACTTGGTCGCGCCGCATGCGGCAGGTGACGGTGCTGTCAACAATTATTGTGCGCACCAGGTCGCCCACATCGGCAGTCTCGCCGCCGGTGGAAATGATGTTCACGCCCAGGTCTTTCATCTCGTCGATGAATTCCTGTGTGCCGTTGATCACGGCGGCAATCACCTCGCCTGGAATAAGGTTTTTGTTGCGCCCGATGGTCGACGACAGCAGTATGTTGTCGGTAGCACCCACGCAAAGCAAGTCGTCGATATTCATCACCACCGAGTCCTGGGCAACGCCTTTCCACACGCTCAGGTCGCCGGTCTCGCGCCAATACACATAGGCGAGCGACGATTTCGTGCCGGCTCCGTCGGCGTGCATGATGTTGCAGTATTCCGGGTCTCCGCCGAGCACGTCGGGAATGATTTTGCAAAAAGCAAGAGGAAATATGCCCTTGTCGATGTTTTTGATTGCGTTGTGTACATCTTCTTTTGATGCCGACACTCCACGCAGGTCATAACGCTGGTCAGTCATTTCGTTTTTTATATTTCATTAAAGATAAAAGTCAATATCAAAAAGTAGCTTAGTGCTGCCGGCACCACCATGAGCAGGCTGTCGATGCGGTCGAGTATCCCACCGTGCCCTGGTATCAGTCTGCCCGAGTCTTTCACCCCTGCAGTGCGCTTGAACAGCGATTCCATCAAGTCGCCGAACGTGGCGAACACCGACGTCACTATGGCCAGCCCCACCCATGTTGCAAGCGACGGGCCAATGAAAAAGTCGTTGAATTCCGCAAATATGAGCCATGAGGCAAGCACGCAGGCAATGAGCCCGCCCCAGAATCCCTCCCACGACTTCTTTGGCGATATGCGCTCAAAGAGCCGGTGGCGGCCAGCCAGGCTACCAAGAAGGAATGCACCTGAATCGTTAACCCAAATGAAAATGAACAGGGCCAGTACCATGCGGGAATTGGTCATTGTGGCTATCGAACTCAGCAGTGACAGTGGCAGGGCCACATAGACGAGCGCCATAAACGACTTTTCTGCATTCGATATGGCGTTTTCTGCAGGTTGATATAGCATTACTATGCTGCGCACGAGCAAATATGCCATAAATGGCAATATGGCTGGGGCGGAGCATTCGGTGGCCGTGATGTAATGCATGCCAAAGATGAGAGCAATGCAACCGGCCATGTCGATTGTGCACAACAGCTTGTTGTGGTGCCTTTTGTCGTTTGCTTCAACAAGCTTGTACAACTCGTGTGTGCCGATTACGGCAAACAGTGACATGACGCCCAAAAATACTATTGGACTTACGGGAAACAGCAGTATCGATGCTATTATTAATGCTATGTATACGCTGCCCGACAATATGCGGACTATTAACTTTTTCACGATGATGCAATTGTAGCTTTGATATGATGCAAAGTTAATGTTTTTAATCGTCTGTCGCAATAAGTACCGACCACAACGATGTGACTCTTTTTCCGGAAAACTGTCTAAAAAAGCGGCCTGCACACCTGTTGTTTCGTTGGTGGTTGACAGACCGCTTCTCAATTCCTTCCTTTTTTGCCTGATTGTTAGCCTAAATAAGCTTTGAGCAACATGCTTTTTTGTCCCTTTAGCTTGCGTATGGCCTTCTCTTTGATTTGGCGCACGCGTTCGCGCGTCAGGTTGAATTTGGCGCCAATCTCCTCAAGCGTCAATTCCTGGCATCCGATGCCGAAAAACATCCTCAGTATGTCTCTCTCTCGTGGACTGAGCTGTTCGAGCGCACGTCCCACCTCCTTCGACAGCGACTCCTGGTTGAGCGATTGGTCGGCCATCGGTGAGTCCTCGTTGGGCAGCACGTCGAGCAGACTGTTGTCTTCGCCTTCCACAAATGGCGCGTCAACTGAAATGTGGCGTCCCGACACTTTCATCGAGTCTGCCACTTTCTCAACCGGAACGTTGAGCCTGTCGGCAAGCTCGTTGGCCGAAGGGCGGCGTTCGTGCTCCTGCTCGAATCGCGAGAGTTCCTTACTGATCTTGTTGAGTGAACCCACCTGGTTCAATGGAAGCCGCACGATGCGCGACTGCTCGGCCAGGGCTTGAAGAATTGATTGGCGAATCCACCACACTGCATAAGAGATAAACTTGAAGCCGCGCGTCTCGTCAAATTTCTGAGCTGCCTTTATAAGGCCCAAATTACCCTCGTCTATTAAGTCGGGCAGACTTAATCCCTGGTTCTGATATTGTTTTGCTACAGACACAACGAATCGAAGATTGGCGCTTACAAGTTTGTCCAAAGCTGCTTGGTCACCTCTCCTTATGCGCTGGGCGAGTTCCACCTCCTCGTCTACCGAAATCAGTTCCTTGCGTCCGATTTCCTGAAGGTATTTGTCGAGCGAAGCGCTTTCGCGATTGGTGATTGATTTTGTAATCTTAAGTTGTCTCATCTATTGAGTGTAGAGTTTAACACGCAAATTTAACCATTTTCTGCGACTTCGGCAATACCATCCCCCTGCCTGCAGTGTAAAAAGCGCCGCCCGCAATCGTTTGCGGGCGGCGCTTTGTCGGTAAGGTATGCGTGTGCCTCTGGTTAGCAGAGGTATGATTTCAGCAATTCGCTCTTTTGGCCTTTGAGGCGGCGTATGGCTTTCTCTTTGATTTGACGCACGCGCTCGCGTGTCAAGTCAAACTTGGCGCCTATTTCCTCAAGGGTCAGTTCTTGGCATCCGATGCCGAAAAACATTTTCAGAATCTCACGCTCGCGCGGGTCAAGAAGGCTGAGCACGCGGTTCACTTCTTTGGCAAGCGATTCTTGTGTGAGCGTCTGGTCGGTCGACGGGGTGTCCTCGTTGGGCATCACATCGAGCAGGCTGTTGCTCTCGTCTTCCGAGAACGGGGCGTCAACCGATACTTGGCGGCCGGTAACCCTCATTGCAGTCCTGATTTTATCGGCAGGCACATCAAGAATCTTGGCCAGCTCATCGGGCGATGGCTTGCGCTGGTGCTCTTGCTCGAATTTGGCCACAGCCTTGCCTATCTTGTTTTGTGCTCCCACTTGGTTGAGTGGTAGTTGCACGATTCTTGATTTCTCGGCAATGGCTTGAAGGATTGATTGGCGAATCCACCACACTGCGTAAGAGATGAACTTGAAGCCACGTGTCTCGTCAAATTTCTTGGCTGCCTTAATCAGGCCTATGTTGCCCTCGTCAATCAGGTCGGGCAAGCTTAATCCTTGATTCTGATATTGCTTGGCTACTGAAACCACAAACCTCAGATTTGCACCCACAAGTTTGTCAAGGGCCTTTTGGTCGCCTTCTTTGATTCTCTGCGCCAGCTCCACTTCCTCGTCAACCGAAATCAAAGGAATGCGGCTTATGTCTTGCAGATACTTGTTGAGCGTAAGTTCTCGGGAGGTGATACCCGGTGCAATCTTAAGTTGTCTCATGTTTTTCTTTTTCTTTTGAAATAACGCAATTCTCGATAAGCAATTTCTGTGCCAATGCGTTTGCCGTTTCTGCCAGGAGCGTCATAATGGCTTGTGGGCGGCGACTCTGTCCGCCTGGTTGACTGTAGGGATGTCGTCTTTACGCAAGGCCTGCCATCGCATTGTACATAAAAAAGCTTGCAAACTTAATAAAAAAAATCCATTTACGCAACTCTAACCTGAAAAACACCAATATTGGAAAAACACCCCAAAATGTCACTGGTTGTGAATTCTGCAAATCTTGCAGAATCAATTGTTTCTGCACGCTTCTTACAGTAAGTTTCTTGTTCCGAACTAGCGTTTTTTATAATAATCCATAGAAAATATGGTATCCCCATTCTTGTTTATGAAGAATGAAGTCTCATCATAATGTATCCAATGATTATAAAACGTATCCCAATAAGCATTCTCCATCTTAGCATTAGGATCTATTTCTGGAGAGTTTATTGAATCGAGATAGTAATCGTATTGAGTATCACTAGATGTGTACAAGTCATCTTCATTACTGCAACAGCATAATAACAGCAACGCTATTGGAATTAAAATCTTTTTCATAATTGTTTAATTTATTACTTTCACTCTGTAATTGTTAGGGCTTGTGACCTATTCAGCTACATTAAAAGTAGTGGAGAATTCCACTTTACAGCAATTAGTCAATATAGAAACTTAGAGGTTTCTCTGGATCGAATGACTTAATTACTTGTTTTAAACCCTTGGTGTGAGATTGCGATGTGCATCAGCCCAACTCTTATTATACCAGC
>CAVFVP010000054.1:0-14959 GCA_963625945.1 Agathobacter rectalis
CAAAGTTCGGGATTGGAAGAGATTGCTACAAGTCGGCTTGTTTCGGATGGTTACCGTGTAATTACAAATAAGGTTGGGCGCATAAAAATCAATGCGGCACCGCACTACGCTTGTGCGATGCCGCATCGGGCTGTATTGTTCAGCTGTCATCGTGTGGCAGCTGGAATGTCAGAGATTGAGGGCTGATTACTCTGCCTTGGCTTCTTCGGCTGTTGCTGTGGCCTCTGCTACCGGAGCTGCTTCTTCGGCTTTCTTAGCGCCTGAAGAGCGGCGGCTGCGGCGGGTGGTCTTCTTCTTGGCCTCGGCCTTGTCGGCGAGCATAGCTTCGTTGTAGTCAACAAGCTCAATGAAGCAAGTCTTGGCATTGTCGCCGAGACGGTTGCCGAGCTTGAGGATGCGGGTGTAGCCACCGGGACGGTCGGCAATCTTCTTTGAGATGTTCTGGAAGAGCTCGGTCACGGCCTCTTTGCTCTGCAGATAGCTGAACACGAGACGGCGCGAAGCGGTGTCGTCCTTTTTAGCGCGGTTGATAAGTGGCTCGGCATAGATGCGCAGAGCTTTAGCCTTGGCAAGAGTGGTGAAGATTCTCTTGTGGAGAATCAGCGAAGTGGTCATGTTTGACAAGAGAGCGTCGCGGTGTCCCTTCTTGCGGCTTAAGTGGTTGAATTTTTTATTATGTCTCATCGTTTATTACTCTTTATCTAGTTTGTACTTTGAAATATCCATGCCAAAGTGTAGCCCGAGGCCAGTGAGGAGTTCTTCGAGTTCAGAGAGCGACTTCTTGCCGAAGTTGCGGAACTTGAGCAGGTCGGTCTTGTTGAACTTGACGAGATCGCCAAGAGTCTCGACCTCGGCCGACTTAAGGCAGTTGAGGGCGCGGACCGAGAGGTCCATATCCACGAGCTTAGTCTTAAGTTGCTGGCGCATGTGAAGAACTTCTTCGTCAAACTCCTCGTTGCCTTCCTGCTCGTTGTTGTCGAGGGCAATTTTGTCGTCGCTGAAGAGCATGAAGTGCTGGATGAGGATTTTGGCGGCGTCTTTGAGGGCGTCCTTTGGAAGTATAGAGCCGTCGGTGGTGATTTCAAGAACAAGTTTCTCGTAGTCAGTTTTTTGTTCTACGCGGTAGTTCTCAACCGAATATTTCACATTAACAATGGGGGTGTAGATGGAGTCGATGGCGATTACGTCGATAGGATCGTTCTCGCTGCGGTTCTCATCGGCGGGCACATAGCCGCGTCCCTTGTTGATGGTGATATCCAGCTGGAAGCTGGCATCGGGATCGAGGTGGCAAATCACTAGATCGGGGTTAAGAACCTCGAAGCCGTTGAGCACCTTGGTGATCTCACCTGCCTTAAACACATCCTGGCCCGAAACCTTGATAGAAGCCTTTTCAGATTCGGTTTCGTCGGTCACACGTTTCAGGCGCACTTTTTTAAGGTTAAGAATCACGTTTGTTACGTCTTCCTTAACGCCTGGAATGGTGGCAAACTCATGCTTCACACCGTCGATGCGGATATTGCAAATCGCATAGCCCTCGAGGGACGACAGGAGGATGCGTCGCAGAGCGTTGCCGATTGTGACACCATAACCGGGTTCCAGTGGGCGGAACTCGAATTTGCCGAACGTGTTATCGGCCTCCAACATTAAAACTTTATCTGGTTTCTGAAATGCTAAAATAGCCATGGACGTTAAATTTACTGTTTAGAATATAACTCGACGATCAACTGTTCCTTGATGTTTTCAGGAATCTCATCACGCTGCGGCAGGTTGATGAGCTTGCCGCCCTTGAGGCTCTCGTCCCACTCGATCCATGGGTATTTGCTGTGGTTGAAGCCTGCGAGTGCGTCTTGAATCACTTCAAGCGACTTCGACTTCTCGCGCACTGCAACGAGCTCGCCAGGAGTTACAGAGTAAGAGGGGATGTTGACCACTTGGCCGTCGACAGTGATGTGACGGTGGAGCACAAGCTGGCGGGCAGCTGCGCGTGTGGGGGCAATACCCAGGCGGTAAACCACGTTGTCGAGGCGCTGCTCGAGCAGTTGCAGGAGCACTTCGCCCTTAACGCCCTTGATAGAAGAAGCCTTCTTGAAGAGGTTGCGGAACTGGCGCTCGAGCACACCGTAGGTGTACTTTGCCTTTTGTTTTTCGCGAAGCTGAGTGCCGTACTCTGAGAGTTTGCGTCTCTTGTTGGCGCCGTGCTGGCCCGGTGCATAGTTCTTTTTAGCAAGAACTTTGTCTTCACCGAAGATAGGTTCACCCAGTTTACGGGCAATTTTTGATTTTGGACCGGTATATCTAGCCATCTTTGTTTTTAATAATTAAAGTTGTGTGTGCTGAATCGCTTCAGTGCAGCCGCGATTGCAGAGAGGTTGTTGAAAAATGCAATCTATTCACTGACAGAGATTCGCGAAAAAATTTGAAAAAAATTGTTTTTGTCGGAAAAGCATGAGTGCTGCCGGGCTGTGCGCCGCCGCTGTGTGTGGCGGCTCAAGCTCAGCGCAGTGATGTGCATTACACTCTTCTTCTCTTGGGAGGACGGCATCCGTTGTGTGGCAACGGAGTAACGTCGATAATCTCGGTTACGGCGATGCCGGCACCGTGGATGGTGCGGATTGCCGACTCACGGCCGTTGCCGGGACCTTTTACATAGGCTTTCACCTTGCGCAGTCCCAGGTCGAAAGCGACCTTAGCGCAATCTTCGGCTGCCATTTGAGCTGCATAAGGAGTGTTCTTTTTAGAACCACGGAAGCCCATCTTACCGGCTGAAGACCATGAAATAACCTGTCCCTCACTGTTGGTGAGGCACACAATGATGTTGTTGAAAGAAGAATGAACATGGAGTTGACCGATTCCGTCAACCTTAACAACTCTCTTCTTAGCTGCGACTGTCTTTTTTGCCATACTTTAATATTATTTAGTAGCTTTCTTCTTGTTTGCGACTGTTTTCTTGCGGCCCTTGCGTGTGCGAGCGTTGTTTTTGGTGCTCTGGCCGCGCACGGGCAAACCGTTACGGTGGCGGATGCCACGGTAGCAGCCAATGTCCATAAGGCGCTTGATGTTCATTTGCACTTCGCTACGCAGGTCACCCTCGACCTTGTAGTTTTCACCGATCACCTCGCGCACTTTTGCTGCTTCGGCATCGGTCCAGTCCTTGACCTTGGTGTCTTGGTCAACACCGGCCTTAGAAAGAATGGTGGCGGCAGCACTGCGACCGATACCGTAGATATAGGTGAGTGCAATTGCGCCTCGTTTATTTTGGGGTAAATCTACTCCGACAATTCTAACTGCCATATATATAATCTAATTTTTTCTGCAAAATTAATAAAAATTATCCTTGACGTTGCTTAAACTTAGGATTTTTCTTGTTTATCACATACAAACGACCCTTACGGCGCACGATTTTGCACTCGGGAGTACGTTTCTTGATTGATGCTCTTACTTTCATATCTGTGATTGTGTAAGTGTGGGTTGTTGATGTATTTATTTGTATCGGAAGGCAATTCTTCCCTTCGACAGGTCGTAGGGCGACATTTCCACTTTCACCTTGTCGCCGGGCAGGATGCGGATGTAGTGCATTCTCATCTTGCCGCTGATGTGGGCGGTGATTTGGTGGCCGTTCTCAAGTTCGACGCGGAACATTGCATTACTCAGTGCCTCTACGATGGTGCCGTCTTGCTCTATAGCGGTTTGTTTCGACATATTGATTGAGTGTGTACGATGTTTTTGAAATTGTATTGAATTGTGATATCTGCTTTGTATCGGGGGGTGCGGTGTCAGATGAATCTGTCGCCAAGCACTTCCTCGATGTATTTGAACGACGACAGGATGTCGGGCTTGCCGTGATGGATGGCAATCGAATGCTCAAAGTGGGCCGATGGCTTGCGGTCTTTGGTCCGCGTGGTCCATCCGTCGCGCTCTATCACTATGTTCTTGCTGCCCATGTTGATCATGGGCTCGATAGCGATGCACATGCCGTTCTTGATCAAGGCTCCGGTGCCGCGGCGTCCGTAGTTGGGCACGTCAGGGTCTTCGTGGAGTTTGCGTCCCACACCGTGGCCGCACATTTCGCGCACCACACTGTAGCCGCGTTTCTCGCAGTAGTCCTGCACGGCGTGTCCGATATCGCCGATGCGGTTGCCGGGGACGGCCATCTTTATTCCCTCGTAGAGTGATTCTTTGGTGGTGCGGAGCAGTTGCTTCACATCGTCGGAGACGTTGCCCACACAGAATGTGTAGCACGAGTCGCCGTTAAATCCCTCTTTGGTTACTGCGCCGCAGTCGATCGACACGATGTCGCCGTCTTCAAGAGCGTAGTTGGACGGGATGCCGTGCACCACTGTCTCGTTGACCGAGATGCAGAGTGTGGCGGGATAGCCGTAGAGGCCCAGGAAACCTGGAACACAGCCTTGAGAGCGGATATACTCTTCAGCAATTTGGTCGAGCCGGCGTGTGGTGACCCCCGGAGCCACCCACTTGGCCATTTCGCCAAGTGTGCGGGCTACCACAAGGTCAGCTTCACGCAGAAGCTCTATTTCTTCATCTGTCTTCAGATAAATCATTATCGCTATATACTCCTTCTTAGTTCAAATTCAACCGTTAATTGCCGGTGCGTCCTTTGATCTTGCCGTTCTTCATCAGGCCATCGTAGTGATGCATGGTGAGGTGGGTTTCGATCTGCTGGAGTGTGTCGAGCACTACACCGACGATAATCAGCAGCGATGTGCCGCCGAAGAACTGCGCGAAACTCTGGTTTACGCCGAAGTAGCGCGCGAATGCCGGGAGAATTGCAACGATGCCTAGGAAGATAGATCCGGGCAGGGTGATTCTCGACATAATCGAGTCAAGATAGTCGGCGGTCTTCTTGCCGGGCTTGATGCCGGGGATAAAACCGCTGTTCTTCTTCATCTCCTCAGCCATCTGGGTTGGACGCACTGTGATGGCGGTGTAGAAGTAGGTAAATGCTACAATCATTAGGAAATATACCACATTGTACCAAAAACCGTTCATATCGCCGAATGTGCGTGCAAGGCTGCCCACAAAGCCGGGGGCATCCTGCTTGGCGCCGAATCCTGCAAGTGTGATGGGGATGAACATCAGTGCCTGGGCAAAGATAATAGGCATCACATTAGCTGCATTCACCTTGAGGGGAATGTACTGGCGGGCGCCGCCATACTGCTTGTTGCCGACGATGCGCTTTGCATACTGCACGGGCACCTTACGGGTACCCTGCACGAGCATCACAGCACCTGCGATCACGGCAAAGAGGAGGATGATTTCGATGAGGAACATCACCAGGCCACCCTGCGATGCAGTGAGGCGTCCGGTGAATTCTTGAACTAGGGCTCCAGGAAAACGGGCGATGATACCCACGAGGATGATCATCGAGATACCGTTGCCGATGCCTTTGTCGGTAATCTTCTCGCCAAGCCACATGATAAACATTGCGCCAGCTGTGAGGACGATGGTCAAGTAGAACATCGACATGAAGCCGAAGTGCGCGTTGCCGCCGGCCGAGTTAACCTGGTATTGCAGGTTAACGAGGTAGGCAGGAGCCTGAACCAGCAGGATGAGTACTGTGAGATAGCGCGTGTACTGGTTGAGCTTCATGCGGCCGCTTTCGCCCTCACGCTGCATCTTCTGGAACTGGGGCATAACCATGCCGAGCAGTTGTATCACGATAGATGCGGTGATGTAGGGCATGATGCCCAGGGCGAAGATGGAAGCTTGGGAGAATGCACCGCCCGAGAACATATCGAGCAGCTGCATCAGTCCACTGTTGGTGAAGTTGCGCAGTGCGTCGAGGTCGTCGGGATTGATGCCAGGCAGGACCACAAAACATCCGAATCGATACACGAGTATGAAAAGGAATGTGATTGTGAGTCGCTTGCGCAGGTCCTCAATCTTCCATATATTCTTAATAGTTTGAACGAGTCTCATTAGGCTTTACACTTTAGCGATTGTACCACCTGCTGCTGTGATTGCCTCCTCGGCTTTCTTCGAGAAAGCGTTGGCTTCAACGTCGACCTTCTTGCTGAGGGTGCCTTGTCCGAGCACTTTCACAAGTTGGTTCTTGCGCACGAGGCCTGCCTGGAGGAGGTCGGCCACGGTCACCTTGTCGAGGTTGGCTTCCTTGGCCAGAGCATCGATTGTCTCAATGTTGACAGCCTTGTACTCTACGCGGTTGATGTTTTTGAAGCCGAATTTGGGCACGCGGCGCTGAAGCGGCATCTGACCGCCCTCAAAGCCTACTTTGCTCTTGTAGCCAGAACGCGACTTTGCGCCCTTGCTGCCTCGTGTAGAAGTTCCGCCTTTACCAGAACCCGGGCCACGGCCGATGCGGCGTTTTGACTTATTTGAACCAATTGCTGGTTGTAAATTACTTAAATCCATAACAGTGATTAAAATTACTATAATTTATTAAGCGTTCGTTACTTCTACAAGATGACGAACAACGTTTACCATACCCATGATTTCAGGAGTTGCCTCTTTCTCTACCTCCTGGTTGAGCTTGTGGAGGCCCAGAGCGTCGAGGGTTCTCTTTTGGCGGGCAGGACGGTTGATTCTGCTCACCACTTGCTTGATTTTGATTTTAGCCATGTCAATTAAGAGTTTTAACCGTTGAACACTTTGTCGAGAGAGATGCCGCGATACTGGGCAATAGTGAGGGGGCTGCGCATTTCGTCGAGAGCTGCGATGGTAGCCTTCACGAGGTTGTGGGGGTTGCTTGAGCCTTTCGACTTGCAGATCACGTCGGTGATACCCACGCTCTCAAGCACGGCACGCATTGCACCACCGGCCTTCACACCGGTACCGGGAGTTGCGGGCTTCATGTAGATGCGAGAGCCGCCGAACTTGGCAACCTGCTCGTGGGGGATGGTGCCTTTGTGTACGGGCACTTTGATGAGGTTCTTCTTAGCCATCTCGGTGCCTTTGGCGATTGCGGTGGTAACTTCGTTGGCTTTGCCGAGGCCATAGCCGACGATGCCGTTGCCGTCGCCCACTACCACGATTGCTGCGAAGGTGAATGTGCGTCCGCCCTTGGTCACCTTTGTGGTACGGTTGATGGCCACAAGGCGGTCCTTCAACTCAATATCGCTTGTAGTTTTTACTCTGTTATTTTTCTTTGCCATGATTTTTAAAATTTAAGTCCACCTTTGCGGGCACCGTCGGCAAGCGACTTTACGCGTCCGTGGAACAAGAAACCGTTACGGTCAAACACTACTGTCTCAATGCCGGCGTCGAGAGCCTTCTTAGCCACGTTCTCGCCCACCTTGGCAGCTATTTCACTCTTAGTTCCTTCAGCGATTCCCTTGGAAGATGCTGAAACGAGGGTGTTGCCAGCAACGTCGTCGATTAGCTGAGCATAAATCTGCTTGTTGCTGCGGAACACACACAGGCGCGGGCGCTGGGCGGTGCCGCTGACTTTGCCGCGGATGCGTGCCTTGATTTTATTTCGTCTTTGATTCTTAGATACCATAGTTTACTAAATGTTATTTGGCTGCTGCCGTTTTACCAGACTTGCGGCGGATGATCTCGCCTACGAACTTAATACCCTTGCCCTTGTAAGGTTCGGGCTTGCGGAACGAGCGGATCTTGGCGCAGATTTGGCCAAGGAGCTGCTTGTCGGCTGACTCGAGAGTGATCAGCGGGTTCTTGTTGCGCTCCGAAACGGCGTTAACCTTAACTTCGGGGGGCATTTTGAGGTAGATGGCGTGCGAGAAGCCGAGTGCGAGTTCGAGCACCTGGCCCTTGCTGGTGGCGCGGTAACCGACGCCCACTACTTCCATTTCCTTCTTGAAACCCTCGCTGACACCTACCACCATGTTATTGATCAGTGCGCGGTAGAGGCCGTGCTGGGCACGGGTCTGGCGCTCGTCGTTGGGGCGGGTCACATGCACTTGGCCGTCTTCTACGGCTACTGCTATATTGGGGTTGATAGTCTGCTTAAGTTCACCTTTGGGTCCCTTGACGGTAACCACGTTGTCTTTAACATCTACTGTTACGCCGGCAGGTAACGCGATTGGCAATTTTCCTATTCTTGACATAATTCTTTACCTCCTTTAATGATTAATAAACGTAACATAAAACTTCGCCGCCCACTTTAAGGTCGCGGGCCTGCTTGTTGGTCATCACACCCTTAGAGGTTGAGATGATGGCGATACCTAAACCGTTGAGCACACGGGGCATGTCCTTATAGCCAGCATACTGGCGCAGGCCGGGGCGAGACACGCGTGTGAGGCACTTGATTGCGTTCACCTTGTCGACGCTGTCGTACTTGAGCGCAATTTTGATTGTGCCTGAGGGGCACTGAGCGTCATCGATAAACTTGTAGTTAAGGATGTAGCCCTGCTCGAAGAGGATCTTGGTGATCTCTTTTTTCAATTTTGAAGAAGGGATTTCAACCACACGATGCTGTGCGCTGATCGCGTTCCTCAATCTTGTCAAATAATCTGCAATTGGATCAGTCATTATTTTTTTTGTTTTAAATTGATTCGGGCGGAATTTGTTTTTTAGAATGTCCGAACAATATTTAATACTATAAAATGATTTTCTTTATGCTTATATGTGTTGAAGCGTGTGCGGCGGCTTACCAGCTTGCTTTCTTCACGCCGGGGATAAGACCGGCCGAAGCCATTTCGCGGAAGTCGATGCGGCTGATGCCGAACTGGCGCATATAGCCTTTAGGACGGCCCGACATCTTGCAACGGTTGTGCAGACGCACAGGTGAAGCGTTGAGCGGGAGTGCCTGGAGGGCAGCGTAGTCGCCTGCAGCCTTGAGCTCGGCACGCTTGGCGGCGTATTTTGCAACCAGCTTGCGGCGCTTTGCCTCACGAGCTTTCATTGATTCTTTTGCCATAACTAATTTTGTGTTTTAATTATTTAGCGTTGTTGAACGGAAGACCGAAGAGCTTGAGCAGTGCGTAACCTTCCTCGTCAGTCTGTGCTGTGGTGACGAAGGTGATGTTCATGCCGGTCATTTTGTTTACAGAGTCGATGTTGATTTCAGGGAAGATGATCTGCTCGGTGATGCCCACGGTGTAGTTGCCGCGGCCGTCGAGCTTGCCAGCGATACCCTTGAAGTCGCGGATACGGGGCAATGCGATGCGGATGAAGCGCTCCATGAACTCATACATCTTGTCGCGACGCAGAGTGACGCGCGCGCCGATAGGCATTTTCTTACGCAGCTTGAAGTTGGAGATATCCTTCTTCGACACTGTGGGCACTGCCTTCTGGCCGGTGATGGTTGTGAGCTCATTGATTGCTGTCTCGATGATTTTCTTGTCCTGAGTGGCGTCGCCAAGACCCTCGTTGAGGACGATCTTAGTGAGGCGTGGAATCTGCATTGACGATGTGTAGTTGAACTGCTTCATCAGTGCGGGAGCAATCACTTCGTCGTATTTTTTCTTTAGGGTAGTACTCATTATTTAATCTCCTCTTTTGATTTTTTAGCATAACGAACTGTTTTGCCCTGCTCGTCTTTCTTGTAGCCGACGCGTGTGGGCTTGGGGTCCTTGCCGCTCTTAGGGTCGACGAGGTTGAGGTTCGAGATGTGGATGGGGGCCTCCATCTTCACGAAGCCGCCTTGCGGATGCTTTGCGCTGGGCTTGGTGCTTTTGGTCACCATGTTGACGCCTTCCACCACGGCGCGGTTGGTTTTGGCCGACACGCTGAGCACGCGTCCGGTCTTGCCTTTGTCGTCGCCGGCGAGGACATAGACGTTATCGCCTTTCTTTATGTGTAGTTTAGCCATTTTGCTTAATTGCTTAATTGGAATTTGTGATTAAAGAACTTCAGGAGCCAGTGACACGATTTTCATGTTGGTGGCACGGAGCTCGCGGGCTACTGGGCCGAAGATGCGGGTGCCGCGGAGCTCACCAGCATTGGTCAGCAACACGCAGGCGTTGTCGTCGAAGCGGATGTAGGAACCGTCTTGGCGGCGGATTTCCTTCTTGGTTCTAACGACTACCGCACGTGAAACGGTGCCCTTCTTCATATCGCTCGAAGGGATGGCGTTTTTTACGGTGACTACGATCTGGTCGCCCACCGATGCGTAGCGTCGTCCTGTACCACCCAGCACGTGGATGCACAGCACCTCGCGGGCACCGCTGTTGTCGGCAACTGTTAATCTGCTTTCTGTCTGTATCATAATTGTAAATTACTTCGCTTTTTCGATGATTTCAACTAATCTCCATCTTTTAGTCTTGCTCAGGGGGCGGGTCTCCATCAGGCGCACGGTGTCGCCGACGTTGCACTCGTTGTTCTCGTCATGAGCGTGATACTTCTTTGTCTTGTTGACAAACTTGCCGTAGATTGGGTGTTTTTCCTTCCACTTGATGGTCACAGTGATGGTCTTGTCACCCTTGTTGCTGGAAACAACCCCAATTCTCTCTTTTCTTAAATTTCTCTTTTCTTCCATTTCAGTAGTTGTTGGGATTATTTGTTAATTTTAAGCTCGCGCTCACGGATTTCGGTCTTGATGCGGGCAATCTCGCGGCGGTCGCGTGTAATCTTGGCAGGGTTGTCGAGGGGCGAGATGCTGTGCTGGATCTTCTCCTGCACATACTCTTTCTCGGCGGTCTCCAGGCGGTCCTGGAGTTCCTTGTCAGACATTTCTTTGTATTCTGCTTTTTTCATAATTCAAATTTAAATGCTTTGGTTACACGTTCTGAGATGGGTCGTAGTCGGGACGCACCACGAACTTAACTGGAATAGGAAGTTTTTGGGCTGCAAGGCGGAGAGCTTCTTTTGCGATGTCGAAGCTTACGCCGTCGACCTCGATGAGGATGCGTCCGGGGTGCACGGGAGCCACGTAGCCAGCCACGTCACCTTTACCTTTACCCATACGCACGTCGGCCGGTTTGCGGGTGTAAGGCTTATCGGGGAAGATGCGTATCCAGATGTTACCTTCGCGCTGCATGTAGCGTGTCACGGCCACACGGGCAGCCTCAATCTGGTGGGCAGTAATCCACTTTGAGTCGAGGGCCTTGATGCCGAACGAGCCGAAAGCGAGCTGGCTTCCGCGCTTTGAGTACTGGCGTGGGTGGCCGTCGGAAGGTCTTCTATATCTTAATCTTTTTGGTTGTTGTAACATTTTTCTTAGTTGTTAAAAAATCTCTGCTGTGAGTGTGATTAACGATTGTTCTTTCTGTTGCGGAAACCGCGGCCACGGCCGCCTTCGCGGCGCTCACCCTGGTTGTTGGTGTAGTTGGGCGCGAGGTCTTTCTTGCCGTAAACTTCGCCACGGCAAATCCAAACCTTGACACCGATCAGACCCACCTTGGTGAGTGCAGGCACGAGAGCGTAGTCGATATCGGCACGGAGAGTGTGGAGCGGCGTACGGCCTTCCTTGAACATTTCGCTGCGAGCCATTTCGGCTCCGTTGAGGCGTCCGCTGACGAGCACCTTGATACCCTCGGCACCGAGGCGCATTGTAGATGCAACGGCCATCTTCACTGCTCGGCGGTAGGCGATTTTGCCTTCGATCTGGCGGGCGATGTTGTTGGCCACGATTTCAGCGTCGAGCTCGGGGCGCTTCACCTCGTAGATGTTCACCTGAACGTCCTTGTTGGTGAGATTCTTGAGCTCGCCCTTGATTTTGTCGACCTCTTCGCCACCCTTGCCGATGATCAGGCCGGGGCGTGATGTGCAGATGGTGATTGTGAGAATCTTGAGGGTTCTCTCGATTACGATGCGCGACACACTAGACTTAGCGAGACGCACGTTGAGATACTTGCGGATTTTGCTATCCTCGAGCAGAGTATCTCCATAATTATCACCGCCGAACCAGTTAGAGTCCCAGCCGCGGATGATACCTAAACGATTGCTAATTGGATTTACTTTCTGTCCCATATCTTGTTATGCGTCTTTATTGTCGTTATTTATAATTGTGTCGAGGAACAATGTGATGTGGTTAGAGCGCTTGCGGATGCGGTAGCCGCGGCCTTGGGGTGCCGGGCGCAGACGCTTGAGCATAGGTGCGCAGTCCACGTGAATTGTCTTGATGTAGAGCTCACCGCTCTCGGCCTTGCGGCCGTTCTTCTGTTCCCAGTTTGAGATGGCGCTCTTGAGGAGCTTCTCGATATCGGCAGCAGCTTGCTTGTTGGAGAAGTGCAGCAGACCGAGGGCCTTGAAAGCCTCTACGCCACGCACCATGTCGGCCACGAGGCGCATTTTGCGGGGAGAGCTGGGGACATTCTTGAGCTTGGCGAAGCTTTGCTCGCGACGTGCCTCCTTATAAGTATTGGCTGTTTCTCTTTTTCTTTTTCCCATTGTATTTTAATTCTTTTTTTGTCAGTGAATTTATCCCGGGCCTTATTTCTTGTTGTTGCCGCTGTGTCCACGGAAGGTGCGAGTGGGGGCGAATTCGCCGAGCTTGTGGCCTACCATGTTTTCGGTAACGTAAACGGGAATGAATTTATTGCCATTGTGCACTGCAAAGGTGTGTCCCACGAACTCGGGGGCGATCATAGAGGCGCGCGACCAGGTCTTGATCACGTTTTTCTTGCCGCTCTCGTTCATGGCGTCAACCTTCTTTTCGAGCTTTACACTAATGTAAGGGCCTTTTTTTAATGAACGACTCATAGTTTAATCTTTAATCAAATTACTTCTTTCTTCTTTCGATAATATACTTCGAAGACAACTTCTTGGGTGCACGTGTCTTCAAGCCCTTAGCGTAAAGGCCGGTGCGAGAGCGGGGATGGCCACCAGACTGACGGCCTTCACCACCACCCATCGGGTGATCAACCGGGTTCATCACGACGCCGCGGTTGTGCGGACGGCGGCCCAGCCAGCGAGAGCGTCCGGCCTTGCCTGAGCGCTCGAGAGCGTGGTCGCTGTTGCCTACGACACCGATAGTGGCCTTGCAGCTTGCGAGGATCTTGCGAGTCTCGCCTGAGGGCAACTTGATGATTGCGTAGGTTCCTTCCCTAGAAGTCAATTGAGCGAAAGTGCCGGCGCTGCGTGCAAGAGCTGCACCCTGGCCGGGACGCAATTCGATGTTGTGAATTAAAGTACCAACAGGGATGTTACTTAGTGGAAGCGCGTTTCCCACTTCGGGGGCCACGTTCTCACCGCTTTCAACTGTAGAGCCAACTTGAAGGCCGTTGGGTGCAATTATGTAAGCTTTATAGCCATCTGCGTAGTAAAGCAGGGCGATGCGGGCCGAACGGTTAGGATCGTACTCGATCGACTTTACACGAGCTGGCACACCGTCTTTGTTTCTCTTGAAGTCGATGAAGCGGAATTTGCGCTTGTGGCCGCCGCCGAGGTAGCGCATGGTGCGGTGACCCTCGTTGTTGCGTCCGCCAGTGACGCGCTTGCCGACTGTAAGAGATTTTTCTGGTGTACGTGCAGTGATGTTATCAAATACACCAATAACTTTGTGTCTTTGCCCCGGTGTTGTGGGCTTTAATTTTCTTACTGCCATTTCGTTTATTAAATATTGCTATAAAAATCAATAGTTTGTCCCTCAGCGACAGTGACCACGGCCTTCTTGAAGGCGGCAACCTTGCCGCGGATCAAGCCAGCCTTGGTATAGCGCTGCTTCTTCTTGCCGTCGTAGTTCATTGTGCTTACTGAAACCACTTTCACGTCGTAGAGCTTTTCGATAGCGTCCTTGATCTGGAACTTGTTGGCTTCGGGAGATACCTTGAATGAATAACGGTTAGTCTTCTCACTGATGGCGTTGGCCTTCTCGGTGACGATTGGTGAAATGTTGATTGATGCCATTTTCAAATACCTCCTTTTAATTAAAATTGGTTAAGCACAGCTACCGAGCTCTCAGTAACTACGAGTGCCTTGTTGTTGAGCACGGCGTAGGTATTGAGCTCGTTGGCGGTGATCACTTTTGCATTCTCGACATTGCGAGCTGACAAAAATACGTTTTTATTTTGACTCTCCAAAACCAGAAGGAGCTTGGAATCAGCCAATTTAAGATTCTTAGCAAAGTTTACGAAATCTTTAGTTTTCGGAGCCTCGAATTTGAGGTCTTCGACCACCACGATCTGATTGTTCTGAGCCTTGAAAGTCAATGCAGAGCGGCGAGCAAGAGCCTTGAGCTTCTTGTTGAGCTTGAAGCTGTAGTTGCGCGGACGAGGACCGAACACGCGGCCACCGCCTACCATAAGCGGAGAGTTGATGTCGCCGTGACGTGCGCCACCGCCGCCTTTCTGGCGTCCGAGCTTCTTGGTAGAGCCTGAGATTTCACTTCTTTCCTTTGCCTTGTGAGTACCCTGACGCTGGTTGGCCAGGAACTGCTTAACAGCCAGATAGACGGCGTGCTCGTTGGGTTCGGCCAATGCGAACACCTCATCGTTGAGTGTCACCTTCTTTCCGGTGTCTTCACCTTTGATATTGTATACTGCGAGTTCCATTATTTTACGATTGATAAGATTGAACCTTTGCAGCCTGGGACAGAACCTTTCACAACGAGAAGGTTGTTTTCAGGCATAACTTTAACTATCTGTAAGTTTTGTACAGTCACACGCTCGTTGCCCATCTGGCCTGCCATGCGCATGCCCTTGAACACCTTTGCAGGGTAAGAGCAGGCACCGATAGAACCGGGTGCGCGGAAGCGGTCGTCCTGGCCGTGAGTGGCCTGGCCCACACCGCCGAAGCCGTGGCGCTTAACCACGCCTTGGAAACCTTTACCTTTAGAGGTGCCGATAACATCGACAAATGATGCGTTGCTGAACAAATCTACGGTAACAACGTCACCCAGCTTGTACTCACCATCAAAATCTTTGAACTCGGCCAAGTGGCGCTGTGGTTTCACTCCAGCTTTCTTGAAGTGTCCGGCCTCGGGCTTGGTGGTGTGCTTTTCGGTCTTCTCCTGGAAGCCGAGCTGCAGTGCCTCGTAACCGTCCTTTTCAAGGGTTTTAACTTGAGTAACTACACAAGGACCTACTTCGATAACAGTGCACGGCACGTTTTTGCCGTCGGCACTGAAAACGGATGTCAT
>CAVFVP010000055.1:0-14769 GCA_963625945.1 Agathobacter rectalis
ATCTTTGTAGGATGGAAATGGCGTATGCCCATTACTATTGCTGAATAGTTACAGATATTTTTGACAAAGATTTTTATTGTTTAGTGGTTTAAATAATATTATTGTTGTAATTTTGCTAAGCAGAAAACGAACTAATAACATACAACTAATTATAATTCGACATTAATTTTTTTAATTATGCAGATTTCACACATCGAACACATTGGAATTGCTGTAACCAGCCTGGAAGAAGCCATTCCATTTTATGAGAACTTATTGGGATTCAAATGCTTTGCTGTAGAAGAAGTTGAAGACCAACACGTAAAAACGGCTTTTTTCAAGGTGGGCCAAACCAAGCTTGAGTTGCTTGAAGCAACAAGCCCCGAAAGCGCAATAGCAAAATTCATAGAGAAAAACGGTGGCCGCGGTGGCATCCAGCATGTGGCTTTCGCAGTAGAAGACGGTGTAGCCAACGCTCTTAACGAGGTTCAAGAAAAAGGTGGCCGTGTGATTGACAAAGCGCCACGCAAAGGCGCCGAAGGCCTTAATATTGCATTCTTGCACCCTAAGACCACTTGCGGAACACTTGTAGAACTTTGTGAAAACCCTAACAAATAAACTCTTAAAACAAAAATGAGTAAACAACTCGAAAAAATCCAGCAGCTCATTTCTCTTCGAGAAGAGGCTCGCAAAGGTGGTGGCGACAAAGCCATCGAGAAACAGCACGAAAAGGGCAAATACACTGCTCGTGAAAGAATAGCAATGCTCCTCGACGAAGGCAGCTTTGAGGAACTCGATATGTTTGTGCGCCATCGCTGCACAAACTTCGGCATGGAGAAGAAGTCTATTGCCGGAGACGGTGTTGTTACCGGTTATGGTACTGTAGGCGGACGTCTTGTGTATGTTTTTGCACAGGACGCCACTGTTTTCGGTGGCTCTCTTTCCGAAACCATGGCACTGAAAATTTGCAAAGTCATGGACTTGGCAATGAAGCAGGGCGCACCCGTTATCGGCCTTAACGACTCTGGCGGCGCACGCATCCAGGAAGGTATCAATGCACTGGGAGGATATGCTGAAATTTTCCAACGCAACATCGATGCCAGCGGTGTGATTCCGCAAATCTCGGCAATCCTTGGTCCTTGCGCAGGTGGTGCCGTGTACTCTCCTGCCCTCACCGACTTCACAATCATGGCCAAAGGCATTTCATTCATGTTCCTTACCGGTCCCAAGGTGGTGAAGACAGTAACCGGCGAAGACGTGTCGCAAGAAAATCTGGGCGGCGCTTCTGTCCACTCTTCAAAATCGGGCGTGGCACATTTCGCTGCTGAAACCGAAGAAGATGCCATCACCATCATCAAGCAGTTGCTCAGCTACATGCCATCGAACAACATGGAGGAGACTCCGCGCGTTGAGTGCAGTGACCCCATTGACCGTGCCGAGGATGCACTCAATGAGGTGATTCCCGAAAGTGCCAACGACCCCTATGACATGTATGAGGTTATCGGTGCCGTTGTCGACAACGGCGAATTCCTTGAAGTGCAGAAGGACTACGCTAAAAACATTATCGTGGGCTTCGCCCGCTTCAACGGACAATCGGTGGGTATTGTTGCCAACCAACCTAAGTGCATGGCTGGCGTGCTCGACTGCAACGCATCACGCAAGGGTGGACGTTTCGTCCGTTTCTGCGATGCTTTCAACATCCCAATTGTAACTCTCGTTGACGTGCCTGGATTCCTTCCCGGCACAGGCCAAGAGTACAACGCAGTTATTCTCAATGGTGCAAAACTCCTTTATGCATATGGAGAAGCCACTGTGCCCAAAGTGACTGTAACACTTCGTAAGAGCTACGGCGGCAGCCACATCGTGATGAGCTGCAAGCAACTGCGTGGCGACATGAACTATGCTTGGCCATCGGCCGAAATCGCTGTGATGGGCGCTGCCGGTGCCGCTGGCATCCTTTACGCAAAAGACGCCAAGAAAGCCAAGACCGAAGCCGCAGCAGCCAAAGAGGCCGGCAAGGAAGATGAGGCCAAGAAGATTATGGCCGACTACAAGGATTACATCAAAGAGAAAGAAGACGAGTATAATGAATTGTTCTGCACACCGTTCAATGCAGCCAAATATGGCTATATCGATGATGTGATTGAGCCACGCAACACCCGCTTCCGCATCATTCGGGCTCTTGAACAACTGCGCACCAAGAAATTAGTTAACCCTGCTAAAAAGCACGGCAACATTCCTCTTTAATATTGCACATAATGAATAAGAAAGGAATAATTTTAGTTCTTTTTGCTGCCATTATGTCATTGGCTTCATATGCGCAAGGCCGTATGGACATGCGCATCAATGAGGTCATGGTGCAAAACGACAGCAACTACATAGACGCAAACGGGCACCGCAGTGCTTGGATTGAGCTTTTCAACGCTTCTTATGGCACTAATGGCATCGAGCAGATGTTCATCACCACCAAGAGGCCCGAGCAGCTCAATCTTCCGGCAAAGAATAAAAACCTGAAGTTGCAAGAGCTAGCCAAGAACGACGACGCCGTGTATGAAATCCCTGGCGGCGATGTGGCAACCGATATTGCCCCTCGCACCCATGCGGTTTTATTTGCCGACGGTCTTTCGGCTGGCGGCGCATTGCACCTTTCGTTTAAGCTTGTGCCTGGACAGGACAACTACATAGCTCTTTATGATGTGAATGGAGATTTGGTAGACGAGGTGACAGTACCCGCCAGCCTGCCTGCCAATTGTTCATATGCGCGCAACATTGACGGCAAGGATTCCATTGCCCATCAATTCACCCCTAGCCTTTGGTCGGTGCGCGACAGCAAGACAGACGCCACTGCTATCACCCCCGGCAAATACAACACAAGTGACATCAACGAGAACATTCAGAAGTTTCATGAGAACGACCCTCACGGCTTTATCATTTCCGTTATTGCAATGTTGATCGTCTTCTGTGCTCTTATTCTGCTCTACATTTGCTTCAAGCTCTTTGGCAAAGTGTCGGAAGCCGCTACAGCCAAGTCGGCAGTTGTTGCTGACCAGACAACGACAACGCCCACACCCAAAGCTGAAGGTGCTCAAGACGACGAGGTGATTGCAGCAATTGGTGTCGCACTGTACCTGCACCTCAACGCACACGATCACGAGAGTGGAATTCTCACTTTTGCCGACCGTAACACAAACAATGGCTGGAGTGCAAAATCCAATATGATGCGCACATTGCCTAAGAAATAATCAAAACAAAACCATTCAATTTACATCAATGAAAGAATATAAGTGTAAAATCAATGGCAATGAGTATAAGATTGCCGTTGGTGATATTGACAATAATGTTGCACAAGTCGAAGTGAACGGCGTTGCCTACAACGTTGAACTCGACCAGCCACAGAAAGCTACTGCACCTAAAATCAAACGTGTGGTTGCCAGCAACGCAGCTCCGGCTCCTGTTGCCGCCAAACCAGCCGCAGCTAAAGTGGCTGCCGGTGACTATGTTATCGCCTCACCGCTTCCCGGTGTGATTAAAGAGATCCACGTTAAAGAAGGCCAATCAGTAAAAGCTGCTGATGTTGTATGCATTCTCGAAGCAATGAAAATGGGCAACGAGATTCACGCAGGCAAAGACGGCGTGATTAAATCGATCAACGTCGCTAAGGAAGATTCAGTACTTGAGGGTACCACAATAATGGTAATTGCATAACTATGGCACTATTAGAGAGTTTTTTAACCAGCAATCTTGTTCAATTCTGGCATTTCACAGGTTTTTACAATGTGACATGGCCACATTTGATCATGCTATGCTTCGGCCTTTTGTTTATTTATTTGGCCGTTAAGCACGATTTTGAGCCTATGTTGCTAGTACCCATTGGCTTCGGTATCCTTATAGGAAACATCCCTTTCCAGGGCGGCAATGAAATTGGCATTTACGAAGAAGGTTCTGTACTAAACATCCTTTATCAGGGTGTGAGACAGGGATGGTATCCGCCTTTGATCTTCTTAGGAATCGGTGCAATGACCGACTTCTCTTCGCTTATTGCCAACCCTAAACTGATGCTTGTGGGTGCCGCTGCCCAGTTTGGTATCTTTGGTGCCTATATGATTGCCTTGGCAATCGGATTCATGCCCGACCAGGCCGGTGCCATTGCCATCATTGGTGGTGCCGACGGCCCGACAGCAATCTTCTTGTCGTCGAAACTTGCGCCAAACCTTATGGGAGCAATTGCAGTCTGCGCATACTCCTATATGGCCCTTGTACCGGTTATCCAACCGCCAATCATGCGTTTGCTTACCACCAAGAAGGAGCGACTGATCAGAATGAAACCGGCCCGCAAGGTCACCCAAAACGAGAAAATATTGTTCCCGATTTTCGGTCTTATCCTGACTTGCTTCTTTGTTCCGTCGGGTCTTCCCCTTCTCGGAATGCTCTTCTTCGGCAATCTGTTGCGTGAGAGTGGCGTGACCACACGCTTGGCCAAGACTGCAAGCAACGCCATGACCGATATGGTAACCGTTATCCTCGGTATGACAGTGGGTGCCTCAACCCAAGCATCGGAATTCCTTACTCCCGACACAGTGTTTATCTTCCTGCTTGGATTCCTTGCATTCGTGATTGCAACCACATCGGGCGTTGGCTTCGTGAAGCTGTTCAACCTGATTCTGCCCAAGAGCAAAAAGCTTAACCCGCTTATTGGCAATGCTGGCGTATCGGCAGTTCCTATGGCAGCCCGCATTTCAAACGACCTCGGATTGAAATACGATCCGTCGAACTACCTGTTGATGCATGCAATGGGTCCGAATGTGGCTGGTGTTATCGGCTCGGCTGTAGCAGCCGGTGTGCTTCTTGGATTCTTAGGATAATATAACGTCACCAATATCTACTTTTATATGAGGGATGCACCGCAAGGATGCATCCCTTTTCTTTTTCATACACTTTTCAGTTCGGTCTAAATCCATTAATTTTGCAACGGAATCAAGATCCACTCTATATGCTGTTGACTTGATTCTTATGGTATTTAAGCCAATCTTCCAATAACCAAACGACCAGCAATAGTAGTAGATGTTCGATTTTTTTTCAAAGAGCACAACCACTCCACACAAATACCGCATCGGCCTTGCCTTAAGTGGTGGCGGAGCCAAGGGGGCGGCACACATAGGTGTACTTCGTGCACTAAATGACATCGGCATAAAGCCCGATATCATAGCCGGTGTGAGTGCCGGAGCCATTGCGGCGTCATATTATGCGGCGGGAGTCACCCCTAACGAAATGTTTCAGCTTTGTTCCAAGATCAAAATCAAAGAATTGCTGAAAATCACAATGCCCACCCACGGCCTATGCAAGTTCACAGGGCTATTCGAATTTCTCGATTCTACGCTACCTGTCAAAAACATTGAAGATTTAAAAATTCCAACAATCATTGGAGCGGCAAATCTCGACACATTCAAATTTGTGGCATTTACAAGAGGAGACATTGCCGAAAGACTCGTGGCTTCGTGCAGCATACCAGTTGTTGTGCAACCAGCTGAAATCGATGGCGAGCACTATGTTGATGGCGGAGTGCTTCATAATCTGCCCGCATCGTGCATTCGCGACAAATGCGATATTTTGATAGGCGTAAACGTGAGCCCTCTGGCTAAAACACCATACAAGCATAACATAGCAAGCATAGCCTACAAGTCATATCGCCTATTGGCTACAAACAACGCGAAGCCCGACATTGAGCTATGCGACGTTATAGTTCCACTCGATGAAGTGGCTCAAACCAAGACGTTTGACATCTCAAACATCCAAGACATTGCAAAAGAAGGATACTTCAAAGCAATGAAAGTATTCACTAATTCAGAAATCATTCAATCAATAATAAATGAGACCAACCGTTAAGCCCATCATATATCAACTGATGCCAAGACTCTTTGGCAATCAAAACACAACGCGCCACTACAATGGCACCGTCCAAGAAAATGGGTGCGGAAAATTCAACGACATCACCACACATGCATTAAAGCAAATCAAAAACCTGGGTGTTACACACGTTTGGTATACAGGCATAATCGAACATGCCACCAAGACTGATTACTCACGGTATGGCATATTGCCATGCAATCCACATGTGGTGAAAGGGGATGCCGGATCTCCCTATGCAATTCGCGACTACTATGATGTGGACCCCGATTTGGCTGTTGACGTAACAAACCGCATGAATGAGTTTGAGGAGTTGATAGCGCGCACCCACAAAACCGGGTTAAGCGTGATTATAGACTTCGTGCCCAACCATGTGGCTCGCGAATACTCCTCCGACAAAAAGCCTACCGGTGTAGAGGATTTGGGTGCCAACGACAACAATACTGTTTTTTTTCAACGCGACAACAATTTCTACTATATTACCAACCAGCAGTTCAAGCCTTCAGTCTATCTTGGGGAGGGCGACAGTGAATATGTTGAGTTCCCGGCTAAGGCAACAGGCAACGACTGTTTTAATGCATTCCCATCAGAATGTGATTGGTATGAGACCATTAAGCTAAATTATGGCATCGACTACAGCAATGGCACATCATCGTTTTTCCCAATACCGTCAACCTGGTGGAAAATGCTCGACATTCTTAAATTTTGGGCTAAGAAAGGCGTTGACGGATTCCGTTGTGACATGGCACACATGGTGCCTATTGAATTTTGGCAGTGGGCTATACCGCAAATCAAAAGTCTTAACGACGGCATCGTTTTTATTGCCGAAATATACAATGTGGACTTGTATCGCCGATTCATCTATGAAGGGAATTTTGACTACCTGTACGACAAGGTGACACTCTACGACACACTACGCGGTATTCTCTGCTCCAACGTGTCGGCCGCGGCAATCACCAATTGCTGGCAGGCCATCGATGGCATTCAAGACCACATGCTGAATTTTCTTGAAAACCACGACGAGCAACGCATTGCATCGGCACAATTTGCCATGAACCCATTCAAGGCATTGCCGGCTGTTGTGGTAAGCGCCACTATTTCAAGATGCCCGTTCATGATCTACTTTGGGCAAGAATTTGGAGAAAAAGCAGAAGATGCTGAGGGTTTCAGCGGACGTGACGGACGAACATCAATTTTCGACTATTGGAGCCTGCCAACCGTTTGCCGTTGGTTCAACGGCGGCAAGTGCAACAATGCCGGCCTTAGCGAGGATGAAAAAATGCTACACGGATTTTATGCCAATCTGCTAAGTCTGTGCAACAATGAGAAAGCCATCAGCAAAGGTGACTTTTTCGACCTGATGTATGTCAACCACCAGAATCTCAACCCGCATCGCCAATATGTCTACCTACGTCATTACCGTAATGAGACAATTCTTGTGGCCGTGAACTTTGACGAGAATGAAGCCGAAATCAACATCAACATTCCGCAACATGCATTTGACTGCTGCAATATCACTATGGGAGAATATGACGCGGTGGACTTGCTTACTACCCCGACACAAAAGAGCACATTGCTTTTGAGCAGCATCTCAAAAATCCATCTCAGCATATCGGGATATGGTTCTAAAATCATAAAGCTGACACGTAAATGCAGGCCGCAGCAAACAAAAAGGTGAGTTTAGGACAATAAAACCACATATAAGTGTTACCTTTGCATTGGATTTAAAACATAATAGTCATCATAAAAAACTATGAGTAATTCATTACCTCCATTCAAGATTTTCTCGGGCACTAATACGCACTATCTGGCCGAGGAAATATCTAAAAGTTTAGGTGTAGAACTGGGCAAGATGAACATCCAGCATTTTGCCGATGGTGAATTTGAAGTTTCGTTTGAGGAATCAATCCGCGGTGCCGAGGTTTACCTTATTCAGTCCACTTTCCCCAACTGCGACAACCTTATGGAGCTTCTCCTTATGGTAGATGCAGCCAAGAGAGCTTCGGCAAAATCAATTATTGCCGTCGTTCCTTATTTCGGTTGGGCACGGCAAGACCGTAAAGACAAGCCCCGCGTTTCGATTGCATCGAAGCTTGTGGCCGACTTGCTGAGCACAGCAGGAATTGACCGCTTAATCACAATGGACCTCCATGCCGACCAAATCCAGGGATTCTTCAACGTTCCAGTTGACCACCTTTACGCATCATCGGAATTTATCCCCTACATCCAATCGCTGAAGTTAAAGGACATGGTTATTGCTTCACCCGACGTGGGCGGCGCAAAGCGCGCCAATTCCTATGCAAAATACTTTGATGCGCCACTCGTGTTGTGCCACAAGCAACGCGCCAAGGCCAACGTGGTGGCCAACATGACCATCATTGGTGATGTGAAAGACAAAAACGTGGTACTCATAGATGACATGATTGACACCGCCGGCACCATTTGCAAGGCAGCCAACCTGATGATGGAACATGGAGCAAAAAGCGTCAGAGCTCTTGCTTCACATGCAATAATGAGTGATCCCGCATCACAGCGCATCAACGAAAGCGCACTCACCGAGGTCATTTTCTCCAACTCTATACCATTCGACAAGTCGAAATGTGAAAAGGCAACAATTGTGAGCATCGCCTCGCTGTTTGCCGACACAATCAAGCGAGTACACGACAACAAGTCAATCAGTTCGCAATATCTTGTGTAAACGACAATAAGATTTCTCAATAATAAACCACTACAGGCTTGGGCTTAAACGCCTAAGCCTTTTTTTATCATTTTTTCACTGTTTTGCCATTCATTTTTTACGTTTCTGCTTGTTATTCAGCCATATTTTCGATAATTTTACATCATTAACTAAGCCATTAACGCTCCACTAATGTTGCGCTAATCAGCATAAAAGCAGAAAATTTAAATTTTATATTTAAATATTTTACTAACTAACAACTATTTACAAAAACTAAAACTACAGCATTTATGAAAAATGTATTTCTAACATTAGCATTATGCGTGTCGTTTAGCGGTTTTGGCCAAGTGCTGAATGTGGCATCTGTCAACAAGGTGCCCATCGCACCCAATCCCAATGCCAAGGTGGCGGCTATCAGCCCACAAGGTGATTATCTGCTAATCACCTCGGCCACCAACGCCGGCCTCGCTAAATTTGATTTGTCGACCAATAAGTCGACAACTATTACCAACGCCAAGGGAGCTGGATTTGACGTCAAGATTTCTCAAGACGGCAACAATGTAGTGTTCCGCGAAGACACTTACACAGCCAACCACTTGAGAAAGGTCCAGCTCAACGCCTACAACATGAGCACAGGCGCAGAAATTAACCTTGTTGCCCCCACACGCGACCTTCAGGGCTACAACGTGGAAGGCGCCACAGTGGCAGCCGTCAACAAAGGCAAGATTGCTGCCCGTACGGTAGACAACGTAAAGGCAAAAGCATCTGTTCCGGTGCTGTCGATTAACAATCGCCAGCTCATGATCACCCGCAACGGTAAGACCTCTGTGTTCTCGCCTAACGGTCAGAATTTCAGCTACATTTGGCCATCAGTTTCACCCGACGGCACCAAAGCACTTTACTATGTGTGTGGTGTGGGCGCATTTGTCTGCAACATCGACGGAACCAACGTGAAAGAGCTTGGACTCGTCCGCGCTCCGCAATGGTACAACGACAATGTGGTTATTGGAATGAATGACACCGACGACGGTGAATTCATCATCTCATCGTCAATTATCGCCACCACTCTCGATGGCACGACACAAACCCTTACCGATGATTCGGTTGTTGCAATGTATCCCTTCGCTACAAAGAGCGGTGACAAGATTGCATTCTCCACACCATCGGGCGAGGCTTATATTATTAACATAACTAAATAATGACAGCCATGAAAAAAATTTTCGTATTAGCGGCTGCATCATTACTTGCAGCAGGATCGCTCAACGCAAAAACAGCCGATGAGCTTCGTATATATATAAATCCGGGTCATGGCAGCTGGGGCCCCAACGACCGTCCTATGGCCACAATCCCCTACCCTAATTTGGAAGAAACGGGACGCCCCGACACATGCGGTTTCTATGAATCGAACACCAATTTGTGGAAGGGATTAAAACTCGGTTCCGTTCTTCAGAAAATGGGTGTGAAATATGAAAACATCATGTATTCTCGCGTTAAAAACGGCCCATACCCTTATGTTAGCGGTGCAGCCGATGCCGAGAAATACAACCGCTCCCTTTCTGAAATATGCACCGAAGTGGAGGCCAACAACATGGACATGTTCCTTTCAATCCACTCCAATGCAGCAAGCGATGGCACTTCTACCAACTACCCTCTTTACCTTTACCGTGGCTCTGACGGTGACGGAGGTGACTCTGTGGCCACCAGTCGCGACATGGGCAAGGCTATGTGGCCATTGTTCTACACAAATGAGATTGACCCGCAGTCGGCATACAGCCCCACAAGCTTAAATCTCCGCGGCGACATTTCATTCTACGGCAGCAGTTCAACCCGCACAGACCCCAATTCGGGCAAGAAGTATACAGGCTATCTCGGCGTGTTGAAACACGGAACTCCCGGCTTCTTAAGCGAGGGTTACTTCCACACTTATCAGCCTGCACGCCACCGCGCACTCAACAAAGACTACTGCTACATGGAAGGCGTGCGCTACGCCCGCGGCATCTGCAAATACTTCGGGCTTACCGAAGAGAAAACCGGCTATGTGGTGGGTACTGTTAAGGACATGCACGAGAAAATTGTGAACAGCCTCTTCAAGTATTCCCCCAAGACCAACGACCAATGGTTGCCAATCAACGGTGCAAAGGTTACCCTTCTTAAAGATGGTCAAGCCGTGCAAGAATACACCGTAGACAACAACTACAACGGCGTGTTCGTGTTTGAGGGTGTTGAGCCTGGCACTTACACCTTGAGCATTGCAGCCGATGGCTACAAGGCAATCACCGACGACCAAAACCCCGCCCTGGTGGTTAAGGCCAACGAGACTACCTACACAATGCCTCTGCTCGAGTCGGAAAGCTATGTGCCACCCACAGTGACATACTATAACTACAACGACCCCGAACAACCCAGCTATCTGGGTTTGGCCGACCAGTTCAATTTCCAAAAAGACAACGGTGTTGCTTATGACGGCATTCAAGGAACAGTTAAGCGCGTGCTTCAACGTGGCGATTCGGCAGTTGTCCTCACCGACAACAATGGCGTTCCCGGCCTCTATCTTGTGAACACCGGCTCTAAGTCGCTTGTCAAAGCCATCAGCACCGAAGGCCTCGTGGCCGGAGCCGAAGGCGATCTCGGTTTCTATTCACAGCTGGCCGACATAGCATTCACAGCCGACGGCAAGCTTGTGGGTTGCAACAGTGTGCTTTGCCAGTACAGCGATGGCCAAGTTGATGAAGGCTACACTCGTGGTACTGTTCAGTTCTACAAGTGGGACAATCTGGATTCAGCTCCCGTCAAGTGGGTTTCGACCCAAAGCTCGGGTAACTACTACCGTGCAACTGCCGGCAAGACACTTGCCATCAGCGGCCCGTCTACCGACTGCAACATCGTTACCACAGCCACCACCACTGGCTCATCACAGTCGTTCCGTGTGGTTGTTCTCTCAGTTGTCGACAATCAGATTGCAAGCACTCTGTTCTGCAACAAGACCATCGACGCCACCAGCAACTTTACCGAGGTGAAGATAGGCAGCGACATGAAACTCACCGTTTCTCCACGCAACGACCACTACTTCATTATCGATGGTAGCAACACCGAACCATTTGAATTCGAGCTCGCCAACGCCAACAACCAGGATTGCGAAGTTATTGGCCGCTTGCCCGAAGGAACTCTTGACAATGCAGCTACCGGCGTAAACTTCTTCAAATATACAAAACGCGCCCTCATGGTTGCTCCTTACACCGCAAAAGACCAACTTGGCGGCTTCAAACTCTATGACGTGACCGACGGTCTCGACAAAGCAGTTCTAATCACTACTACTGGTACTGACTTAGAGGTTCATTCACCTGAAAGCGACACACCAGCATTCTTCATGAGCGGTGCCTCACTCGTTGACCAAGCCGACATCACCACTTACCTTGTTAAGGACAACTACATTACCACATTCACCACTAAGAATGTGGAACAACCCAAGGTGAAAGCAATCTTTGCTTACGACCTTAACAGCGTGAAGAACGGTGATGATTCTTACACATTCACATTTAAGGCTAACAGCGATGCCACTAATGCATCTATCATCTTCACCGATGCTACCAGCGGCGAGGAAATCGCCACAGTGCCTGTTGAGGCAAAAGAAGGCGAAAACACAGTAACTTTGACCCCGGCTCAAATTCCGGGCAATGAAGGTCAGTACATGAACTGGGCAGTCAACGTAGTTGGCAAACCAATCGCCAATATCGTTCGTCTCAATGCAAAGGATGAAAACTACACATACACCAATGCATTCTGTGCTATCGACAACTCGCCCGAATCAAACTACTTCGGACGTCTGTATGTATCTAACTACATAGGCAAGAACAATACCAACAATGGTCTGTATGTCTACAACGCCGACTGGACCCGCATCAACAGCACTCCTTTGCGCGGAGGTGCCCCAATGTGCACAAACTACCGCATCGCTGTCGATGGCAACGGTACAGTCTACATCCCTGACTGGAGCGATCCATACTCAGGCGTCTATGTGGTTAATCCTGCCGATTTCACCTCATTCACTCAGCTGTTCCAAGGCGAGCGCGCATCTTCAGGCCTCTTCACCAACAATGGCGTAAATGTGGGCGGTTCATCTCCTGGCGTAGCTGCAATAGGCTCTGGCGCCAACACAACCCTCTACGTATACAATGAGGACATGAACAACGATGTTTATGCTTACAAACTTGGCAATGAGGATGGCACTGTTGCCAACACTTGGGGCGTCGCTCCAACTAGAGCTTACGGCATTGGCGCATATCAGCTGAACACTAATGGCAATGTCGTTGCCAATGAAGATGGCGGCATTTGGGTTGCACAAGTCCGTTCTGCTGGCAACAACGCCAAAGGCGTGCCCTCACTGATGTATGTTGATATCGATGGCAACATCAAATTCAACTCTGGTGATCCTAGCTGGGCCGACAACCTGAACGGCTCACAAGGTAGCGGCTTTGCAATCTCGCCCGATGGCAAGACTCTTGTAATAAACGACGCTAGCGGCGTGCTCCAGTTCTTCAACCTTGAATGGAACGACGGTACTCCCGTGCTCACACCCAAATACAGTTACACAGCCGACGCTCGCACTGCCTCAAAGTCAATCTACCAAATGGCATTTGACTATGCAGGCAACCTCGTGGCAACAGGCAACAACATCGGTATCTACTCTATTCCTACCACCGACAACCAGGCCACAACTCCTGCAAAGAAGGCGTTGCTCGTGACAAAGAAGACTGGTACTGGCGTAGAGGATGCTGTAGCTGATGTTAAGGTGAACGTATTCCCGAACCCGACCGTTGGAACAATCAACATTGTTTCGGCTGAAGCCATCAAGACAGTTAAGGTTTATGCAATGAACGGTGCCCTCGTTGCTGAAGGCAACCAGGCTCAGCTCGACCTTGGCAACCTCTCTGCAGGCGTCTATATGGTAAAGGTCAACGATCAACAAGCTGTTCGCATCATTAAAAAATAACCAGTCCAAGTAAGAACTGATTAATCCTTATTTGTGCCGGTGGCTATTATGAGTCATCGGCACTTTTATTTTTGTCCATTTTCTTTTTTTAGAGTAAATTTGTGATGTTATTTCAAAGGTGAACATTAGTCAAGAATCAACCAAAGGCAGTAGAGCATCAAAATTCCTGAAGGATTTTGGTGTATACACTATAGGGAACTTGGGATCGAAACTGATCACATTCCTTATGGTTCCGCTTTACACCTATTGCTTGAAGCAGCCAGCCGACTACGGCTACTATGATGTGTGCCTCACATTGTGTTTCTTGCTCGTGCCTGTGGTGACCCTGCAAATGCGTGATGGTGCATTCCGATTTCTGATAGGGAATGACGATGAGCACAAAAGGGCTGCAGTAATAACGTTTGCCTGCCGAACACTGACGGTCACAGCCGTTGCAACCATTGCTGTTGCCGCAGCAATATCGCTTTTCCACCCCATAAAATATCTTGCCTATACCATAATACTGCTGCTTGTGATGGCAGTCAACGAGGTTATGGCACAAATTGCACGCGGACTAGGAAACAATCGCGTGTTTGTAGCCAATGGCATCATTCAGTCATTTGGCATTATGGCATTAAGCGTGATTTTAGTAGCATTGCTTGGCCTGGGTGTGAAAGGCATTTTCATTGCAAACATCGTGGCCAGGATGATTTCCTCATGTTACATCGAGTGGCGAATGCACATTGTGTCGCGCTACATGCGCCGCCATATCAAGCTGAAAGACATAGGCCGCGACATGCTCCACTACTCATTGCCGTTGATGCCGGTCACTTTATGCTGGTGGCTCACCACAAGCAGCGACAGGTTTTTCATAATGCACTATCTCGACCTGCACACCAATGGCATCTATGCCGTGGTGTTGCGTTTCTCCAGCATCATACAGACGCTGTCGGTAATCTTTTACCAGACATGGCAAGAAACGGCCATCATCCAGTATGCCAGCAGTGACCGCGATTCATTTTTCTCAAAGATTCTCAATAGCTATGTGTCGGTGCTTGTGGCATTGCTGATTGCCTACACCTTCATGGTTAAAATTTGCTATGGTTGGCTCGTAGGGCCAGAATACCAAAGCGGCATCAACTATGTGTATCCACTCGGAATTTCCACTGTGTGCTATGCAATTGCGGCCTACTTTGAATTGCCGTACCAGTGCGCAAAAGACACTAAACGCGCTATTCCA
>CAVFVP010000056.1:0-14600 GCA_963625945.1 Agathobacter rectalis
CCTGCGGGTTAAAATGTGTAAACATGTGCAAGATAAATAGAATTGTTGTTAATGGAAAAATCGATTTTAAGAGATTGCTTAGAGCAAAGACGCTGAATTTGACTAATTTTGCGGTCGGAAAATCATACCACAAAACTATTTTCATATGGTTCAGAAATTTATAGATTTGATTCCCGCCCAGGCCAGCAAGTATGGCGAGCGTGAAGAGCTCCGGTTCCGTGACTACGCCACACAGGAGTGGATATCCATGTCGTGGGCGCAGATGGACGAAACCGTGGCGCGCGAATCTGTTTCCCTCTATAGAATAGGGGTGGCCGAGCAAGGACGCTTATGCATCTTTTCGCAAAACTGCCCCGAAATATTGCTTACGCACTTTGCCGCATTCAACAACCGTGCTGTGCCGGTGCCCATTTATGCCACCAGCAGCAAAGACGAGGTTGCCTACATTGTCAACGACGCCTCTGCCACGGTGATTTTTGTGGGCGACCAGCATCAGTACGATGTCGCCCGCCAACTCTTGACTGAATGCGAGTCGCTGAAGCAGATTGTTACGTTCGACCCTGCGGTGAAACCCGATGCCACCGACACTGCCATCGCGCGTCAGCTCTTGACTGAATGCGAGTCGCTGAAGCAGATTGTTACGTTCGATCCTGCGGTGAAACCCGATGCCACCGACACTGCCACGCTCAGCTGGAGGCAGTTCCTGGCATTGGGCGACGCTCCATCGGAAGCCGATGCTGCCGCCATTGAGGCACGCCGCAAGGCTTTTGATCCTGCCGACTTGATGTATCTCATCTACACATCGGGCACCACTGGCGTGCCCAAAGGAGTGATGCTCACTCACCACAACTTCATGTCGGCTATGGACGGGCACCTTGAGCGCATTCATCTCAACGACGAGACCGACATCTCGCTCAGCTTTTTGCCGTTCAGCCATGTGTTTGAGCTCGGCTGGTCGATGGTGTGCCTGTGCAGCGGTGTGAGAGTGGCAATCAATCTCAACACCAAGGAAATCCAAAAGGCCGTGCGCGAGGTACAACCTACTTGCATGTGCAGCGTGCCGCGCTTTTGGGAAAAGGTCTACACGGCTATCAACGACAATGTGTCGAAAGCCAAGCCCATAGTAAAGATGCTTTTCAAACGCGCCGTGTCGGTGGGGCGCACCCGCAACGTGAAATACAAGCGCACAGGCCGCAAGGTGCCGGCACTTGTCGAGAAGCAATATGAATATTTCGAGAAAAAAGTGTTCAGCCGCCTGCGCCGTGCCATCGGCGTGGAGTACGGGCGGTTCTTCCCCACGGCGGGAGCCATGCTCAGCGACAATATCACTGAATTCCTGCACGCCATAGGCATCAACATTGTCATTGGGTACGGCCTAAGCGAGACCAACGCCACCGTGTCGTTCTATCCCGATGAGGGTTGGGAATTGGGCACAATAGGCACCCCGTTGCCCGGTGTGCTCGTGAAGATAGGCGACGACAACGAGATCCTTGTCAAGGGCCCCACTGTGATGAAAGGCTACTTCCACAAGCCTGAGGAGACAGCGAAGGCCATCGACGCCGACGGATGGTTTCACACCGGCGACTGTGGCCACATCACCGAAAACGGCAACCTCGTGATGACGGAGCGGCTTAAAGACCTTTATAAAACCAGCAACGGCAAGTATATAGCGCCGCAGGTGCTCGAGACAGCGCTCGGACAAGACATCTTTGTAGAACAGGTGACTGTGATAGGCGACGGCCGCAAGTATGTGTCGGCGCTCATCGTTCCCAATTTAGACGAGCTCAAGGCCTATGCCGCCAAGAAGAAGATTGAATACAAGTCGGTGGAGGACCTTGTCAATAACCCCGACATTCACGCCATGTTCGATGCCCGCATTCAGCGCTATCAGAAAGACATGGCCAGCTATGAGCAGATTAAGCGCTTCGTGATTCTGCCGCGCCCGTTCTCGATGGAAAACGGCGAGCTGACCAACACTCTTAAGGTGCGCCGCGCCGTGATCAACAAGCGCTATGCCCGCTTAATCGACGCCATGTATGCTGCCGACTTCCGCAAGCATCAGGCGTGAGACTGCGTCAGCAACCCAACAATCGCACAGTAACAGAAAACATATTTTATCAACCCCCAATTAATCATTAAAGACTCGGATGATTACACTAGAACAGCTAAAAGAGATACAAGAGCGCAAGGATGCGCTGAGGAGGTATCTTTGACGTCGACAACAAGAAAATAGAAGTCGAAGAAGAGGAACTGCGCACTCATGTGCCCGATTTCTGGCAAGACCAGAAGGCGGCCGAAGCGCAGATGAAAAAAATCAAAATGCTCCATTACTGGATCGACAGTTGCGCCGAAGTCGAGGCGGCTGTGGGTGAGGTGGCAGTGGGTTTCGATTTCGTCAAGGAAGGCGTCCTTTCCGAAGATGAACTCGACGACCTCTATGCCGACGCCTTGTCGAAAATCGAGAAGCTCGAGCTGCGCAACATGCTCCGCCGCGATGAGGACAAGATGGACGCGATACTGAAAATCAATTCAGGCGCCGGCGGAACCGAAAGCCAGGATTGGGCCTCAATGCTCATGCGCATGTATCTGCGCTGGTGTGAGCGACACGGCTACAAGACTGCCATTGAGCACATGGTCGACGGCGACGAGGCCGGCATCAAGAGCGTAACCATCAGTGTTGAGGGCGCTTTTGCCTATGGATACATGAAGAGCGAGAACGGCGTGCACCGCCTTGTGCGCGTGTCGCCTTACAACGCTCAGGGCAAGCGCATGACCTCGTTTGCCTCGGTATTTGTCACCCCGCTTGTCGACGACACCATCGAAATCAACCTCGACCCGGCACGCATCTCGTGGGACACCTTCCGAAGTGGCGGTGCCGGCGGCCAGAACGTGAACAAGGTGGAGAGCGGCGTGCGCGTGCGCTACCAGTACAAGGACCCTTATACCGGCGAGGAAGAGGAAATCCTTGTGGAAAACACTGAGACACGCGACCAACCCAAAAACCGCGAGAACGCATTGCGAAACCTCAAGTCGATTCTCTACAACAAGGAGCTGCAGCACCGTCAGGAAGAGCAGCGCAAGGTGGAAGACTCGAAAAAGAAAATTGAATGGGGCTCGCAAATACGTAGTTATGTGTTCGACGACAGACGTGTCAAAGACCATCGCACCGGATACCAGACCAGCGACGTGGGTGGTGTGATGGACGGCGACATCGACGGCTTCATCAAGGCCTATCTTATGGAATTTGGCGCCGACGAATGAATGCGTGGCTCGCTCTAACCGGGCGACCGTGCATGGTTAAGGCTTTTTTCGGGAGTCGGCGGGCCGTTGTACAAGGCGGTGTGTCGACTCCCGTCGGCTTTGGCCGAAATTGAATTTCCAACAGTAAAAAACAGAAAACGATGGAGAATAAGCAAGATTTGATAGTAGTGAAGGTGGGCGGCAAAATCGTGGAAAACCCCGTGGCGCTTAAGCAACTTATAACCGATGTGGCGGCAATCGACAAGCCCAAGGCCCTTGTGCACGGCGGTGGCGTGATGGCCACACAGATGGCTGAGCGCCTGGGCATCAAGACCACAATGGTAGAGGGCCGACGCGTGACCGACGACGAGATGCTCAATGTGGTCACAATGGTCTACGGTGGCTTGGTCAATAAGCGACTTGTGGCTTTGCTGCAATGGCACAGGCAAAACGCCATAGGACTCACCGGTGCCGACATGAACATAATGCTCAGCGTCAAGCGCCCGGTGCGCACTGTCGACTATGGTTGGGTGGGCGATGTGAAGAAGGCCAACGGCAAGGCTCTGGCGCAACTCGTCAGCGCTGGCGTGATGCCAGTGATAGCGCCGCTCACTCACGACGGACAAGGGCACATCCTCAACACCAATGCCGACACCATGGCGGCCGCTACCGCTACGGCTCTGTCACGGTTCTATAATGTGACGCTCGTCTACTGCTTTGAGAAAAACGGCGTGCTCATGAACCCTGACGACGACGACAGTGTGATTTCCACTTTGCGCCTCTCGCAATACGAGCACCTAAAGCACTTGGGCATAATCAAAGACGGCATGATACCCAAGCTCGACAATGCGTTTGCCACACTCGACAATGGAGTCAAGGAAGTGGTGATAACCAATGCCGCCAATTTGCGCAATCTTGAGCTTGGCACTCACATCAAGTTGTAGGCCCGACAACCATATCCCACAGGCTAATCCCGCCCGAGACTATAGCAGGTCAACGGACGGGATTAGCTCGTTTCATATAACCGACGGCAATTGGTGGCGCAGCCGTGAGCGACGCAGCAAATATTGCATAACAGGCGGCAATTGGTGAGGCTGTCGTGAGCTCCGCAGCAAATATTGCCGTATTGGAAAATATGCAGTAACTTAGAGGCGACAAACGCAGCTTTACTATGATTTTGGCCGAAATTTTCCCTTATGCTCATCAGGTGTTTGTGGGGCTAAACGTGCTCTACATGGTCACTGCGCTCGGCATTATCTGCGTGGTGCTGAGCGAGAACCGCAACCCGGTGAAGTCGCTTGCATGGATCACGGTTCTGCTGTTGCTCCCGGTGGTGGGCATGATACTCTACCTGTTTTTCGGCCGCAGTCTCAAGAGTGTGCACATGATATCGCGCCGCAACCGCAAGAAGCTGCGGAGTCATGAGGAGTTTATCCCCATAAGCATTAACCAGCTGAAACTGACCGACGAGAGCAAGCAGCTGATAAGGTTGGTGGGCTCGCTGGCCGACAACCACTATTTCCCAGGCAACAAAATCGACATATTCACCACAGGCGGTAAAAAGTTTGAGGCTCTGAAGCGTGACCTTGCCGCCGCCTGTGAGTATATACATCTGCAATACTACATATTTGAAGACGACACTTTGGGCAATGAGATTGCCGACATACTGATAGCAAAGGCACGCGAGGGCGTGAGAGTGAGGCTGATTTACGACCATGTGGGATCGTTCAACTTGCGCGCCAGCATTTTCAAGCGCATGCGCAAGGCCGGCGTGGAGGCTTATCCGTTTCTCAAGGTCACTTTCCCTGAACTTGCCAACCGCATCAACTGGCGAAACCACCGCAAACTTGTGATTGTTGACGGTAGGGTGGGGTATATAGGCGGTATGAATGTGGCCGACCGCTATGCCTATGGCTCGCCACTGTCGCCGCCGTGGCGCGACACCCACCTGCGCATCACTGGCGAGGCTGTGGCTGCAATGGAATTCTCGTTTGCCGTCGACTGGAACTTTACATGCCATCAGCTGCTCACCGAAACCACCGTCCATCAGGCCGATGTGGCGCCCGATGATGCCGACGGCATACAGCTGGTGCGAAGCGGACCCATGGGGCCGTGGAACAACATGGCGCTTGTGCTCATGAAGGCCATCGCCAATGCCAAAAGGCGCGTCTATGTGCAGACACCTTACTTTTTGCCCAACGACAGTCTGCTTAAGACTTTGCAGGCAGCCGCTTTGGCTCACGTTGATGTGCGCTTGATGATACCGCGGAGCCCCGACTCGTTTCTGCTCAAGTTTGCTTCCTACTCTTATGTGCGCGAGTGTCTGGAGGCGGGCATCAAGGTTTATTTCTACACTCCGGGTATGCTGCATGCCAAGATGATTCTCGTCGACGATGAGATTACCACCACGGGATCGACCAATTTCGATTTCCGCAGCTTTGAGCATAACTTTGAGTGTAATGCCATAATCTACAGCCGCGACTTCAACAGGCGCATGTGCGACATCTTTGCCGACGATGCCCGCCATTGCCAGCGTGTGGGGCTGCATCAGTGGCGCAAGCGCCCGTTGCGCAACAAGGTGCTGGAGTCGGTGGTGCGTCTGCTCAGTCCTGTGCTGTAGTGTCCATGTCCTAATCGTGAATGAAAAAATCCCCCTTGAGGTATCACACCTTAAGGGGGAACTGTTTATATGGTGAGAATTTATGAATTAATTCATGGGTGCGGTGGCCGGTTTCAGAATGTGTCGTTGCCGTTGAGGTCCACATATCCCCATTTCCCGTTAAGGCGCACGGCGGCCACACCCTCGGCCGTGAAGTGGTAGGTGTCGGGCAGCACTTCGCCGTTGACGCATGGTGCCGTGTAGTCGTATCGGCATGGAATCACTGTGGCTCCATCTGGTTTCACGAAGCCGTATTTATCTCCGTCGGTGTGCAGTGCCACTCCGTTGCTTACAGGACCGCACACCACCACTGGCTGCAACGCTCCGTCGTGCCCCACAAGGTGGAATGTAGTGATGGCTGTAATCGGCAGGTCATCGTCATCGCTCTTTTTTTTCTTGTCGGCGTTGGTGGTGACGGTTTGCTCGATGCCGGCAATGGTGTAGCCCTCGCTGAACGGAGCCATGCTTTTGGTCATGTCCACATCTGCCGTGAAGTATTTCGGCTCTATCACCTGCTTGCCGTTGTGGTCGATGAACCCGTAGTTGAGCCCGTCGGTAGTGGTGGATGCAAGTCCGTCGGCAAAACTGTCTGGCTTGGTGCCGAACTTCAGGTTAATGGCTGGTGCGCCTGTGGTGTCAATCATCTGGTAGCGGAACGGATATGTGGCCTCGCTGTTGTCTTGCAGCAAGGTGTCTTCGATTGCCACCATTGCCAGCCCTTCGCTGAAGTTGCGCGCGTCGGCATAGGTGAAGGCTATGGCCACGTTGCCTTTGCGGTCAATGAAGCCGTATTTCACATCGCCCTCGTCGCTTGCGAGCATCATGCAGGCGCGGCCTTGACTGAAGGAGCATCCCTGCCCGTCGTTGGCGGGCTGATACCGTCCGGTGGTGTTGATCACTTGCCGACCCGTGGCATCGATAAATCCGGTGAAGTTGTCGCTCATCACATAGGCCAGCCCCTCGCTGAAGTCATACACGTTGTCGTAGATGTAATCAACCACGAGTTTTCCCTCGCGGTTCATGAATCCCCATTTCAGCTGGCGGTCGTAGTTGGCTTTGGCTCCCGATGTCTCTTTGGCCACGGCTACAAGTCCCTCGCTGAAGTTTCGTATGTACCCGTTGTCGCGGAAAAATCCGTAGTCGGAGCGCTCGTTGTCAAGGTCGAATGCACTGCTGAACTGGCATGGGATCACTTCGTCGCCTTTGGTGTCGATATATCCCCAGTTGCCGCCTTTGCACACGGCGGCCATGCCGTCTGAGAAATTCTGCACTATGTCGTAGCGTTGCACGGCCGCTTTGAATTCCGGTGTGATGCTCACTGTTGCGTTATCGGCAAGGGCGGGACTTCCAGCCAGTGTGGCCAGAGCCAATGCTGCCATGCTGCGGGTGAAAATGTTCATGTTCATTCCTTTTTTGTGATGTGTGGGTTATAGGTGGGTGCAAAAATAGGCAACAAATTCTGCTGGCACAACTCGGTGTGACCTGCAGTGGAGAAATCTGCCACTTTTGCTCCTTTTTGCACCTCGATTCCTGTGACACAATATGCTCCCTGTGGTTTAATTGACCGATGCGGGATTTTTAGAGGAAGCGGCACCGTGGCTTTAATTCCAGCTCACGATGCCGCTTCAGTGCTTTCTTGTTGCACACGGGTCCCGGTAAGGATTATTGCCTGTGGGTGAGCAGGTATTGCCCTATCTGCACCGCATTGAGGGCTGCTCCTTTCTTGATTTGGTCGCCCACCACCCAAAAGGCCAGTCCGTAGTCACTGCTGGTGTCTTCGCGGATGCGGCCCACAAACACGGGGTCGCGGCGTGTGCAGTCGATGGGCATGGGGTATTCGGCGCGGGCCGGGTTGTCGACCACGACCACGCCCGGAGCCTTCTCTAGGGCGGCTCTAGCCTCGGCGGGGCTTATGTGCCGCTCGGTCTCGATCCACACGGCCTCGCTGTGGGCTCTCACCACTGGCACGCGCACGCAAGTGGCACTCACGCGGATGTCGCTGTGCAGTATCTTGCGGGTCTCGTGATACATCTTCATTTCCTCACGTGTGTAGTCGTTGTCCTGAAACACATCAATCTGCGGAATCACATTGTAGGCCAGCTGATGTGGGAAATGCTCTACTGTGGGTGTTGTCTTGCCGGTGGCTATCTCGCTGAACTGCAGGGCAAGCTCGTCCATGGCTGCAAGGCCGGCTCCGCTGGCTGCCTGGTAGGTGGCCACTTGCACGTTCTTAATGTGCGACAGGTTGTCGAGCGGCTTCAGGGCCACGGTCATCAGTATGGTGGTGCAGTTGGGGTTGGCTATTATGTGGCGCGGCGCGTTGAGGGCGTCGTCACCGTTCACCTCGGGCACCACAAGAGGCACGTCGGGGTCGAGGCGGAATGCGCTCGAGTTGTCGATCATGGTGGTGCCGAATTTTGTGATTGTGGGGGCAAACTCGCGGGCGGTGTCGGCTCCGGCCGACACAAAGGCGATGTCGATGTCTTTGAAATCGTCGTTGTGCTGCAGCAGCTGCACCACATGGTCAATGCCACGGAATGTGAATATGCGGCCTGCGCTGCGCTTCGACCCGAACAACACAAGCTCGGTCACTGGAAAGTTCTGCTCGTCGAGCACTCTCATGAATTCCTGGCCAACGGCTCCGCTGGCTCCCACTATCGCTACTTTCATCGTTTGGTGTAATAGAATTGTGTGTGGTAAACAATCAATTTGAAAATTCGTGCAAATTTAGCACATTTTTGCCATACGTGACACCGGCAGTGGCCGCTTATTTGTATTTGTGCCCGGCAATGTCGTAGACGGCGGTGAGAATGGCGCGCTCGCGCTCATCGAGCTCAACGCCGCGCCGTGCCATCACACGCTCGGCAATGGTGAAGAATGCCTTGAGGCTCACGTCGTGGAAACCGCCGGCATTGCCTCCCTCTTGAAATGACGCGACAAACGGCCGTGGAAATCCCGATCCGTGCACGTTTACCCCAACACCAAGCACTGTGGCTGTGTTGAGCATGCAGTTCACCCCGGTCTTGCAGTGGTCGCCCATCACGGGACCGCAAAACTGGAGCCCTGTGCGGGCAAAGCGCTGTGTGGCATAGTTCCACAGCTTCACTTCGCTGTAGTCGTTCTTCAGGTTGCTGGCCGTGGTGCCGCCGCCTATGTTGCACCATTCTCCCACCACTGCGTCGCCCAGGTATCCGTCGTGCGCCTTGTTGCTGTAGCCTATGAACACGCAGTTTTCCACCTCGCCGCCTATCTTGCACTGCGGGCCAAGTGTGGTTGCTCCGTAAACCTTGGCTCCGATGCGCACTTTCGAGCCCTGGCCGGCGGCAAACGGGCCGCGCACGCAGGCTCCTTCCATTACTTCCACGTCGTTGCCAAGGTAGATTGGCCCTTGCCGGGTGTTGAGGGTGGCTCCTTCGGCGGTAGCTCCCTCTTCGACGAACACCAGTGAACTGTCGCCTATTACGGTGCATGTGGGTGGAAGTTGCTGTGACTCACGGCCTGCTGTCAGTTGGGCGAAATCTGTCTTGAGTACTTCGCCGTTGAGTGTGAACACGTCGTAGGGACGCAGCACGGTGAGCGGCCTTTTGTCGTGGTACACCACGTTGGTGTAATGACGGTTGTCGAAGTCGGCGGCCGATCCGTTGAATGCTATGAGCATCTTGCCTGCCATCAGCGCCTCTCCGCTTTTCAGACTGAGCACCTTGGCTGCAATTTCGGGAGTGGGTATCACGTGGCCTGCCACCATCAGGTTGTCATCTTTTGCCTTCAGCCCATACTTTGCCTTCAGGTAGGGCACGGTGAGGTAGGAATAGTCGGCGTCGCCGCCGAGCATCAGCCTCCACTTCTCGGCTATGGTGGTGATGCCCACACGCAGCTCGGCTATGGGGCGAGTGAAGGTGAGTGGCAACAGCCCTTTGCGCACTTCATTGTCGTCAAATATGATAATGTTGCGTTTCATTGTTTCTGCTTTTTCTTGTGTCGTGCCGCCGTCTGCCATAGGCTGAGATGTGCCTGCGCATGGCCTGTGGTAAAACGGTTTGTAAAATTACTAATTTTATGTAAGCTCGTGGCTCTTGGCGTTGGTAAAATGAGTGTTCAACGCTTTTTCCGCGTTTTTGTGTAACTTTGTAACCGTGCTTGTTGCAAATGTCCTACTCGACTGCGGCTAGCGTCACACATACATATATATAATATAAGCAGTAACAAAACACAGTTCAATATGGAATTTATTAAGCAGCCTATTGATGGCGTGTGGGTGATAAAGCCGAAACGCTTCGGTGATGCCCGCGGTTATTTTTGCGAAACGTTCAAGCTTAGCGAGTTTGAGGCTCATGTTGGTCACGTTTCATTTATTCAGGACAACGAGTCGGTTTCGAGTCACGGCGTGCTGCGCGGTCTCCATTTCCAAAAAGGAGAGTTCAGCCAGGCAAAACTCGTCAGGGTGTCGCGAGGAGCTGTTCTCGACGTCGCTGTCGACTTGCGAGGCTCAAGTCCCACGTTTGGGCAGCACGTGGCGGTTGAGCTGAGTGCCGACAATGGCCTGCAGCTTTTTATTCCCCGCGGCTTTGCTCACGGGTTTGTGGTGCTTTCCGATGTGGCGCAGTTCCAGTATAAGGTCGATAATGTGTATGCACCGCAAAGCGAGGCGACCCTTATGTTCGACGACCCTGCGCTCGGCATCGATTGGCGTGTGGATGCCGCTGAAATGCTCTTGAGCGACAAGGATAAGCTTGGAATGCGGTTAAAAGATATTAAACCATATTAAATAAAATGAAATCTGATACTGTCTGTGCTCCGGCTGGGTGTGGGCTGTCGTCTTGATTTTGCCCAGCTCAACGCTCGCGTGCATGCGCGCGATTAGTTTGTGACGCGTACAATAAAAAGTAGCAAAAACATTTGGCGGTTAGCCAATTAGTAGCTATCTTTGCAAAGATTTTGACCCCCTATGCTTTGTAGCTTGCACTAAGCCGTTGGTTTAGTGGAGGTTATTGTGTGTAAGGGGTGCAATGAAAAGAGATTGAAACAAGAAATTTTATAGTTTATAATTTAACAACAAAGTAAAACAGAACTAAGATGCCTACAATTCAGCAATTAGTAAGAAAAGGCCGTACAACTTTGGAGTATACCAGCAAATCGCCTGCCTTGGACTCTTGTCCGCAGCGTCGTGGCGTGTGCGTGCGTGTTTACACCACCACACCCAAGAAGCCTAACTCGGCAATGCGCAAAGTTGCACGTGTGAGATTAACAAATGGCAAAGAGGTGAACTCTTACATCCCCGGAGAAGGCCACAACCTGCAGGAGCACTCAATCGTGATGGTGCGCGGCGGACGTGTGAAAGACCTTCCCGGTGTGCGCTACCACATCGTTCGCGGCACACTCGATACCGCAGGCGTGGCAGGTCGCACTCAGCGCCGCTCGAAGTATGGCGCAAAGCGTCCTAAAGCTGCCAAGAAATAATCGAAGCACAATACGGCTGAATTACTAAAACAACAAAATCAAATTTAATTAACTTAGTTTTTGGTTTTATTGGATTGAAATTTTTTCAAGGTTGAGTAAATGGTCGAAGAGTCGGCCGTTGAAGAACAAAGAAGCAAACAACCAAGCGGACTAAAACTATTATCCTTTTAAAAAATGAGAAAGGCAAAGCCAAAGAAAAGGATCATCCTTCCCGATCCTAAATTCGGTGACGTGCGAGTTTCTAAATTCGTGAATCACCTCATGTATGACGGTAAGAAGAACACCTCGTACAGAATTTTCTATACCGCACTCGAAGTAGTGGGTAACAAAATGGCAAAAGAAGAAAAGACTCCGCTCGAGATCTGGAAGACTGCTCTCGAGAAAGTCACTCCCCAAGTGGAGGTTAAGTCGCGTCGTGTGGGCGGTGCCACATTCCAGGTTCCTACTGAGATCCGTCCCGACCGCAAGGAGTCAATATCTATGAAAAATCTTATCATCTTCGCACGCAAGCGCGGCGGAAAGACCATGGCCGAGAAGCTTGCAGCAGAAATCATCGATGCATACAATGAGCAGGGTGGCGCTTACAAGCGCAAGGAGGACATGCACCGCATGGCCGAGGCTAACCGTGCATTCGCTCACTTCAGATTCTAATAGGTAACAGGGAAATATAAAAATGAAAACAGACGAATTACTGAAATTTACGCGCAACATCGGCATCATGGCTCACATCGACGCCGGTAAGACAACAACCTCTGAGCGTATCCTGTTCTACACCGGTCTCACCCACAAGATTGGTGAGGTGCACGACGGTGCAGCAACAATGGACTGGATGGAGCAAGAGCAGGAGCGTGGTATCACAATCACCTCTGCCGCTACCACCGCTTTCTGGAAGTACAACGACAACAAGTATAAGCTCAATCTGATTGACACTCCGGGACACGTCGACTTCACTGTTGAGGTTGAGCGTTCGCTCCGCGTGCTCGACGGTGCCGTGGCTACTTTCTGCGCCGTTGGTGGTGTTGAGCCCCAGAGCGAGACCGTGTGGCGTCAGGCCGACAAGTACAACGTGCCGCGTATTGCCTACGTCAACAAGATGGACCGCTCAGGTGCCAACTTCCTTGAGGTTGCCCGCCAGATGCGCGAGATTTTGGGTGCCAATCCCTGTCCTATCCAACTGCCTATCGGTGCTGAGGAGAGCTTCAAGGGTCTTGTGGACCTCATCACAATGAAGGCTCTCTACTGGCACGACGAAACAATGGGTGCTGAGTATTCGATTGAGGATATTCCCGCCGACATGCTCGACGAGTGCCAGTCCTACCGCGACAAGATGCTTGAGGCTATCGCCGAATTCGACGACGACCTCATGACTAAATATTTCGACGATCCTTCAACCATCACCGAGGAGGAAATCAAGCGCGCCCTGCGTGCCGCCACCCTCAAAATGGAAATCGTGCCCATGCTCTGCGGCTCGTCGTTCAAGAACAAAGGCGTTCAGCCCCTGCTCGATGCAGTGTGTGCCTATCTGCCTAGCCCCGAGGACACTCCCGAGGTTGTTGGTACCGCTTACGACGATCCCGAGAAGGAAGAGAAGCGTCGCCCCGTGTTCGAGGATCCCATGTGCGCCCTCGTGTTTAAGATTGCCACCGATCCCTATGTGGGCCGTCTGGTGTTCTTCCGCGTCTACTCTGGTCAGATCGATGCCGGCAGCTACGTGTTCAACACTCGCTCGGGCAAGAAGGAGCGCATCTCGCGCCTGTTCCAGATGCACAGCAACAAGCAGAACCCGATGGAGACAATCGGCTGCGGCGACATCGGTGCCGGCGTAGGCTTCAAGGATGTGCGCACCGGCGACACACTCTGCGACGAGGCACACCCCATCGTGCTCGAGGCAATGGACTTCCCCGATCCCGTTATCGGTATCGCAGTAGAGCCTAAGACCCAGAAAGACCTTGACCGTCTTGACGTGGGTCTGCAGAAGCTCGCTGAGGAAGACCCCACCTTCCAGGTTGAGAGCAACGAGGAGACAGGCCAAACCGTAATCCGCGGTATGGGTGAGCTTCACCTCGACATCATCATCGACCGTCTGCGTCGTGAGTTCAAGGTGGAATGCAACCAGGGTCGCCCACAAGTTACATACAAGGAATCAATCACCAAGCCTGTTGAACTTCGCGAAGTGTTCAAGAAGCAGACTGGTGGCCGTGGTAAGTTTGCCGACATCATCTGCCGCGTAGAGCCGGTTGACGAAGGTTTCGAGGGTACCCTCGACTTCATCGACGAGGTTAAGGGCGGTGATATCCCCAAGGAGTTCATCCCCTCGATCCAGAAGGGCTTCCTGGCAGCCATGAAGAATGGCGTACTCGCCGGCTACCCTGTGGAGCAGCTCAAGGTTACCGTGCTCGACGGCTCGTTCCACCCCGTTGACTCCGATCAACTTTCATTCGAGCTCTGTGCACAGAGCGCTTTCCGCAAAGCTTGCGAGAAGGCCGGCCCCGTGCTCATGGAGCCCATCATGAAGGTAGAGGTGGTAACCCCCGAAGAGAGCATGGGTGATGTGATCGGCGACCTTAACAAGCGTCGCGGTCAGGTAGAAGGCATGGAGACAAGCCGCAGCGGCGCCCGCATCATCAAGGCCACCGCACCGCTTGCCGAGATGTTCGGCTACGTCACCGCACTGCGCACCATCACTTCGGGCCGTGCAACAAGCACAATGTCGTTCTCTCACTACTCTGAGGTCAGCAAGTCGATTGCCGAGAAAGTGCTCAGCGAGTGCCAGGGACGTGTAGACTTATTGAAATAATTTTATATCATAAAACAATATGAGCCAAAAAATCAGAATCAAATTAAAATCTTACGATCACAACTTGGTTGACAAGTCAGCTGAGAAGATTGTTAGAACTGTGAAGGCAACCGGCGCAGTGGTAAGCGGTCCTATTCCGCTCCCCACCCACAAGCGCATCTTCACCGTTAACCGTTCGACTTTCGTCAACAAGAAGTCGCGCGAGCAATTCCAGCTTTCATCATTCAAGCGTCTCATCGACATCTACAGCTCAACAAGCAAGACTGTCGACGCGCTGATGAAGCTCGAGCTCCCCAGCGGTGTAGAGGTTGAAATCAAGGTCTAGTACATCAGCCTCAGTTGAAACAATTAATCAAATAAGTGATTCTAAGAATTATTAAAACAAAAAAAGAGAAATGCCAGGATTATTAGGAAAGAAAATCGGAATGACATCCGTTTTCAGTGCCG
>CAVFVP010000057.1:0-14184 GCA_963625945.1 Agathobacter rectalis
CAAGCCCAGATGGCGGAATCGGTAGACGCGCTGGTCTCAAACACCAGTGGAGTAACATCCGTGTCGGTTCGACCCCGACTCTGGGTACTGAGTCGGAATCTTCTCTTGAAGGTTCCGGCTTTTTTCATGCCACTCACTCATAAATCATTGAAACTCTGCCGTTTTACGCAAGCAATTCACAAAAACGCACTGCACCCCACTGATTGAGACACAAACCAATTGCCTGCATTTCACAGCCATCTCATTCCCACATAAAGGCAAAACCGGGGATGGCATCTTTTTTGATTTCTTTCAGGCGATGAGTTTCGCCAGTTGATGTCCGGCCAACACTGCTATAAGGCCGAGTGCCAGACTCCCAAAAAGATAAATCATCATGTAGGCATATTGCCCGTCTTTCATAAGAGATGCGCCTTCATATATAAATGTAGAAAAAGTGGTGAAACCACCACAAAATCCTGTGATGAGCAGAAGCTTGGCCGACGTCGACACCACGCTATTGCAATTAAAGAAAAGCCCAGACAGAAATCCTATTATAAGACATCCCACAACGTTTACGGTCAAGGTTCCGAATGGAAAAGCCATTCCACTATACGATTGCACCATCTTTGACACCCAGTACCGCATGCCGCCTCCGAAAAAGCTGCCTATGCCTACAAGTAACACTTCCTTCATTATTCCTTTTAATTGTGTTTGAAAATTCTATGCACTGATTTTTATTCCATTTTATGCCGCACAGGTTTGTTGTTTCGTTGCAAACCTATCATTGCCGGGCAAATTGCTTTTAAATGGCAAAATTAACCACAACGGTCCACTTAAAAAACAGAATTTGGCCGAAAGCCCTTTTTAAGCCACCGGGCAATGAAGATGTAGAGTCCAACATCTTCTGTGCAGAATCCTACAGAATTGCCAACTTCTTCTGCTTTTTGAAATATAAGGAGTGGGGCGGCTTTTGACGATTCGGGGATTTTGCACTAACTTTGCAAGCCAATCGCTTCATTTTTAACACGGAAAAATTATGGAAGACAGCAATTTCATCGACTATGTGAAGATAATTTGCCGCAGCGGAAACGGCGGCGCCGGATCGGCCCACCTGCACCGTGCAAAGTACATGCCCAAAGGCGGGCCCGACGGCGGCGACGGCGGCCGCGGCGGACACATTTACCTCAAGGGCAACCGCAACTTGTGGACACTTATTCACCTTAAATACCAGCGCCACACGTTTGCCACCAACGGTGCACCGGGATATGAGAACCAGTGCACAGGCAAAGACGGTGAAGACCGCACCATAGAGGTGCCGTGCGGCACGGCCGTGTATGACGCTGAAACGGGCAAATTCCTTTGCGACGTGACCCGCGACGGCCAAATCGTGCGCCTGCTCAAGGGCGGCCGGGGAGGCTTGGGCAACACCCACTTCAAGACAGCCACCCGCCAGACACCGCGCTATGCCCAGCCAGGTGAACGCGGCGTGGAAAAGTCGGTGATTCTCGAGCTCAAACTGCTCGCCGATGTGGGTCTTGTGGGATTTCCAAACGCAGGCAAGTCTACACTGCTGTCGGTGGTTTCGGCGGCAAAGCCAAAGATTGCCAACTATGCGTTCACCACACTTGAGCCCAACCTGGGAATCGTGAGCTATCGTGGCCAGCAGTCGTTTGTGATGGCCGACATTCCCGGCATAATCGAAGGCGCAAGCGAAGGCCGCGGCCTCGGGCTGCGGTTTCTGCGACACATCGAGCGAAACGCCGTGTTGCTGTTCATGATTCCGGTTGACTCCGACGACATAAAAAAGGAATATGGCATATTGTGCAACGAGCTGTCGAGCTTCAACCCCGACCTTGCCAACAAGCCACGCGTGCTCGCAATCACCAAGTGCGACATGCTCGACGACGAGCTGCTCGAGCAGTTGCGCGACGACCTGCCCGAAGGCGTACCCACGGTGATGATATCGTCGGTGGCACAAAAAGGCATCACCGAGCTGAAAGACCTGCTGTGGCGCACCATCAACGACGAGAACAACCGCATTCCCGCCGATGTGGAGCACGACCTTGACGACAGCCACCGTGTGAAAGAGGAAGACGAATTCATCTTTGCCGCTGCCACCGAAGAGCCCGACGAAGCACCCAACGCCGGAGGCAAGATGGTGGTCGACGATGATGACCAGCAGCGCAACCGTGAGTGGAAAGAGGAATATTGGGCCGAAGACTTCAACGACGAGAATGCCGACTTCCAGGTGGTGAGCGACCCCGACGACGCCGTCACCGCCAACGACCTGGCCGAAGCCGAAAAGGAGGCTCGCGCGCAATCAGACGGCAATGATAACGATTGAACCCCTTCCGTGGGCATGCGGTGACATGGACGGAGTGGTGGCATTCAACACACTGCGCGGCCAGGCCGACCCCGGTGCCCCTTACTCGCAATACAATCTGTGTGACTACCGCACCGACAGCGCCGACCACGTGAAAGCCTCACAGTCGGCACTATGCAATCTGCTGGGGATAGGCACCGACCGACTCGTGTGGGCCACGCAGACACATTCGACCAATGTGGCCATTGTGGACCCCGAACTGCTTGCCATGAGCAACAGCGAGCGGCATGAGGCCCTGACCGGAGTTGATGCCCTGGTCACGGCACAGCATAGAGTGTGCATAGGAATCCATACGGCCGACTGCGTGAACCTGGCAATGGTCGACCATCAAACCGGAGTGGTTGCCGTGGCACACGGCGGATGGAAAGGCACCGCCAACCGCATTGCCGCCGCCACAGTCCAGACCATGCGGCAGCTTGGCGCCGACCCCACCCGCATAATGGCCACCATGGGAGCCTCGATATGCACCGAATGCTTTGAGGTGGGCGACGAGGTGGTCGACGCTTTTGCCCGTGAACACTTCGACATCAGCCGGATAATGCGCCGCAACACAGCCACCGGCAAGGCCCACATATCGCTGCGCACAGCCACCACGATAGCCCTGACCGAAGCCGGAGTGCCCGAGGCCAACATAGTGAACACGCACCGCTGCACACGGTGCGCGCCCAACCGCTATTTCTCGGCAAGAATACTCGGCATCGATTCCGGACGCGTTTTCACCGGCATCATGATGAGATAGCACACCCGCCAACAACACACACCGAAGCCACGCCCCCTTCGCACACACATGCACATCGGGCGTGGCTTCGGCGCCGTTAAGGCACGGCACCAATTAATGATTCTTAATTATTTAATTATGATTAATTGCGCTACCTTTGCACCCAGAACAAACTAACTACAGCAAGATTATGAAAAATGCGCTTAACATCAAGCGGTTGCTCTTGATTTTGATTGTGATCACGGCAAGTTGCGCCGCATGGGCGGCCGAGCAAGGAGCCAAAGCCTCATTCACGACCAAGTCGCACGACTTCGGATACATAAAAGAAGCCAAAGGCCCTGTAAGCTACACATTTGAGTTTACCAACACAGGCAACAAGCCACTCATTGTGATTGAAGCCCTTGCATCGTGCGGCTGCACCCGTCCCGACTACCCCACCAAGCCCATAAAGCCTGGCAAGAAAGGCAAAATAAAAGTCACCTACAGTCCCATAGGCCGCCCAGGGGCGTTCCGCAAGACCATAAAGGTAAAGACCAACGGTCCGGAGCGTGCCATCACACTGGTGGTTGAAGGAGTGGTTATACCCAAGAAGTGATGAACACCCTCAAGCACATCATGGCCGCATCGGCACTCGCAGCCTGCCAGCTTGCCGCATCGGCCCAAGGTCATGCCACATGGATTGAAACCGAGCACGACTTTGGCACATTCAGCGAAAGCACCGGCAAGGTGACCGGCGTAATGCGGTTTGTAAACACGGGCGATTCGGCCCTGTCGATCACGCGGGTGCGCCCCACATGCGGATGCACCGCCGGTGAATTCTCGCACCAGCCTATAATGCCGGGCGACACAGGCACCGTCACACTCACCTACACAGCAATAGGCCGCCCCGGGCAATTCAAGAAAGACGTCTACGTCTACACCACAGGCCAGCCCAAGCGATCAACCGTGTCGATCAAGGGGAAGGTGATAGGCAGTGTGGCCACCGTGAGCGAGCAATACCCCGTGGCCATGGGCGACCTGCGACTCGACCGCGCCAACGTGCCGCTGGGCGACATCACCCGCGGGAAAACACGCATGGCCTACATCAGTGCCTACAACACCAGCACCGACACCCTCGCCATAACATTCGGCAAGGCACCCAAAGGGCTGATTCCGCAAGCAATCCCCGACACCGTGGCGCCGGGGAGTACTGCCACGCTCACAGTGTTTCTCGACACAAGCGAAGCCCCCCTGTGGGGACTAAACACCTACCACTTCACAGCCATGGCCACACCGCTTCGCCAAAGCGGCAGCCATGGCCACGCCGAACTGAGCGTGATGGCTGTGGTCAGGGAAAACTTCGACCGGCTCACACCCAAGCAACGTGCCGAGGCGGCAACGGCATCGCTTGAGGCCGACAAAGTGGACTTCGCCACAATAGCACGCGGCAGCCACACGGCAACACGGCAACTGCGCATCAGCAACACCGGCCACTCGCCGCTCGAGATACGCCGCACCTACAGCCTGCAGCCCGGTGTTGAGGCCACAGCCAGTGCACAAAAACTGAAGCCAGGCAAAAGCACCGCCATAACAATAACCGTCGACCCCTCGAAAATAGCCCCCGACGACCACATGCTCAATGCCCGGCTCGACATAATCACCAACGACCCCACCTCGCCCGTACAGACCGTGAGGGTGGTGGGGTTGGTGTCAAATCAATGACCATATGAAACGCCTTATTCTATCAATTGCAGTCATGGCATGTGCGGCAATAGGCGCAGCAGCCCAAAGCACCGCACAACAGTGCGCCCAAGCATGGCGCAACGCCGGCACCGACACATGCGCCCGCCGCCAAGTGCTGGAGACGTGGACACGCGTCAGCCCCGATGATGCCGGTCTGGCCCTTGCCAAATGCGAATACTACCGCACCCTCGCCGCCAGGGGCAACGTGGTGCACTCAAACGAAGCCATACCCATCGACACCACCGACTTCAAGCTGCTGACTATCGACAGTGTGGCACAGAAAACAGTAATCACGACCAACAGCTACGACCCACACATCATGGACAATGCCGTGGCCGCCCTGCGCCACGGCATTGCAGCCAACCCCGGCAACACCACGCTGCACACAGCCATGATAGTCGCACTTGCCGATGCCGGGCATTTCAGCGAATCGGCCACCGAGGCCCTGTCGGCCATCGGGCAAGAATCGAAGCACAGTCAAGGAAGCACGGCACTAGCCAATGCAGTGGCCTATGCCGCCTCGGCCATGGTCAATGCCAGCGAAGCCCATGCGCCGTTGGTGATCTCAATCACCAGAGCCGCATCACGGCTGTATCCGCGCGACACCACCCTACTCTATTATTTGGAATCTACCCTAATGCTCACCGAAGCCTATGCCGAGGCCATAAAAGTGCAACAACAACTGCTGAGCATCACCCCCGACAACTGCCAAGTGCTGAGCGATGCAGCCATGGCCAACCTGGCTACCGGCCAGCGCGATAAAGCGGCAGAATACTGCCGCAAAGTGATGGCCCGAGGCAACAGCGAGCAGCGCCAACTGGCAGCCGAAATAGTCAATATGATTAATTGCAGCACGTTTTGAAGTTCCAACTATTATTGCTAATTTCGTAGGGCAATAAAGAAAAAACTGTAAACACCCCAAAGCAACCATGCTATGAACGAAAATATCAAGAACAGCGAAGAGACTCCAGAGATTCACCACCCCGAAAACGATGCACAGTATACCGGGCTTCAGGTGAACTCAGGCATAGAGCAACCACCCATGGTGAGCCCCTACCTGAAACGCCGCAAGCGACGCCAGCTCAGCGTCGACGACTACGTCGACGGCATTGTCAAGGGCAACACCACCGTGCTCGGCCAAGCAGTCACCCTGATAGAAAGCCTTGCACCACAGCACCAATCCATTGCCCAAGAGGTGATAGCCAAGTGCCTGCCCTATGCGGGGAAATCGCGCCGCATAGGCATTACCGGCGTGCCAGGCGCGGGAAAGAGCACGTCGATCGACGTGTTTGGCCTTCACGTGCTTGAGCGTGGCGGTAAACTGGCCGTGCTAGCCATCGACCCGAGCAGCGAGCGCTCAAACGGCTCAATTCTAGGCGACAAGACGCGCATGGAGCAGCTCTCAGTGCATCCGCGCGCATTCATCCGCCCTTCACCCTCGGCAGGCTCGCTTGGCGGTGTGGCACGCAAGACCCGTGAGACCATCATGCTCTGCGAAGCGGCCGGCTACGACACCATCTTTGTCGAGACAGTGGGCGTAGGCCAAAGCGAGACCGCCGTTCACTCCATGGTCGACTACTTCCTGCTCATCCAGTTGGCCGGCACCGGCGACGAACTGCAAGGCATCAAACGCGGCATTATGGAGATGGCCGACGGCATTGTAATCAACAAGGCCGACGGCGACAACATCGACGCAGCCAACCTTGCCGCAGCCCAGTTCCGCAACGCACTGCACCTGTTCCCACTGCCTCCGAGCGGATTGTCGCCCGAGGTAATCACCTATTCGGGATACTACAACCTCAACATCGACAAGGTGTGGGATATGATTGACCGCTACTTCGACCACGTGAAAGAAAACGGATATTTCGAGACCAAACGCCGCCAGCAAGAAAAGTACTGGATGTTTGAAACCATCAACGAGCACCTCAAGAGGAATTTCTACGACAATCCTGAAATCGAGGCATTGCTCAAGGAGAAAGAGCAACTGGTACTGCAATCCAAGCAATCATCGTTTGTGGCCGCTAGCGATGTGCTCAAATACTATTTCGACAATCTGAAATAACGCGCTGTCCACCCTGGCGCGCGCCACAATACAGCCAATGAGCCCCACCCCACAAAGACACGGTGAGGCTCATTGCTTTTTGCCCCACAGCATTGCCTGCCAGGCACCAGTTCGCCATAATAAAGGTTAATGCTCCATAAATTAGTGCAACCTGAAGCCCGCATCAGCACCGCCTAGGCCACTAATTTGCAACAGATTCAGTAACTTTGCACCCACGGCCGCATTTTGGCCGCCAATTGTCACCCGATATTTTGCATGAAAATATGAAGAGATTTCTACTGATGCTCATAGTGCTGATTTCCTGTCTCGAGGCAGGGGCAGTGCTCAAGGAGAAGAACCTCGCCTCAACACTCTCAGTGCTGTGTGCCGAACTCGAGAACACCTACCGCGAACAGAAACAGGAGATTGCCCGCTTCAACAGCCGCAGCAGCGCACAACACAAGCAGATGGTCTCACTAATGCAGAAGAGCGACCAGATTTCACTCATGCTCTACTCGCAGAAGCAGGACTACACATTCGACCTGACCTATGCCTGCCACGAGGCCACCGACCTCTACAAGCAGTTCAGCAAGCAGCGCATGCCCTACGACAAAATCATAGCACACATCAACGTGGAAGTGGCACGCTATGACGCCCTGATACAGTCGCTGCGCGCCATTCCGCCCTCGCTCGACCGCCCCAAGATGGTTCCAACCGACTCCCTTCACGGCCCAAAGCCGCAGAACGGCAGTGCACAGCCATTTCTTCTCGACGAGAAAGGAAAGCATGAGCGCGCCACCTGCATCAAATACGCCACCGCCCTGCGCAACAATATGCTCAGAACCCGCAACCAGCTCATGGCCGACAACGAGCACTACAAGATGGTGGCCTCAAAACTCAAGAAAGTCAACGACTATGCCCTGCAGCGCTACGCCTCAATACAGCACAGCATATTCATCAACGGCGACGACAGCTACTTCCAGATTCTGGCGTCGCTGCCACGATCGGTCAACGATGCCAAGGCCGACTTCAACGACAAGTACAAGGAAGAGCGCATAGTCAGCGCCGACGGCAAGCGGCATCCCGTGCACTCACAGTGGCGCGGCCCAATAGTGATGGGCCTCACCACGTTCATCGTGTTCTACGTCTTGCTGGCAGCCCTGCTGAGCAACGTGCTGGTGCGCTGGTTCGTGCCCAAGCGGTTCCGCACCGAAGAATTCATGAAGAAGAAAGTGTGCATCATTCTGGCGGCAGCCATGACCATCTTTGCCGTCACGGTGATGGTGGCACGCTTATTCATGTGGCACAACTTCTTCCTCATGGCATCAAAACTGCTAATAGAATATGCCTGGTTGCTCGTGGTTATATTCATATCGCTGCTCGTGCGCCTATCGGGCGACCAGATAAAAAGCGGCTTCCGCATCTACACTCCCATGATGCTCATGTCGTTTATCGTGATCAGCTTCCGCATCGTGTTTATCCCCAACAACATCGTGCAACTCATATTCCCGCCCATCCTGCTCATGTTCACGCTGTGGCAGTGGAACGTGATTACACGCCACAACGACAACATACCGCGCTCCGACATATTCTACACATGGATATCGCTCGCGCTCATGCTGTCGTCCACCTGCATCGCATGGTATGGCTACACACTGCTCGCCGTGCAGCTTCTCATCTGGTGGATGTTCCAACTCAGCTGCATCCAGACCATCTCGTGCATCTACGATGTGCTGGCAGCCTATGAGAGCCGTTTCCTGAACAAGCGCATCAACATCGCCAAGGTAAAGAGCGAGAGGGCACGTAAGCGCAAAGGCACAACAGCCGAGCGCGCCAAGGCCGCAGTGAAGAGCGTGGGCATCGTCTACTCCGACCACGCGCCCTATATCAACGTCACCTGGTTCTACGACTTCATCTCGATGGCGCTGGTCCCAATCATGGGAGTGTTTTCAATCACCTACTCGATATGGTGGGCATCGGCAGTGTTCGACCTTTCCGACACAGTATTCAACATCATCGTCACCAACTTTATCAACATCCCCGACATTGTGGAGCTCTCGATTGCCAAACTAGTGGCCGTGACCTCGATGTTCTTCCTATTCCGCTACTTCAACTACCTCATCCGCTCGCTCTACCACAAGTATCGCCGGCAAAAGAGCACCGTCAACGGCCGTCCCAACTTCACACTGGCCAACAACATCATCGCCATCACGGTGTGGGGCCTATACTTCATCATCTCAATAAAGCTACTCAAGATTCCGTCAACAGCCATATCGGTAATCTCGGCAGGTTTGGCAACCGGTGTGGGTTTCGCCATGAAAGACTTGCTCGAGAACTTCTTCTACGGCATCTCGCTGATGACCGGACGCGTGCGCGTGGGCGACTACATTGAGTGCGACGGCATACGCGGCAAGGTGGAGAGCATCACCTACCAGTCGACACAGATTGTCACTGCCGACGGTTGCATCATCGCATTCCTCAACAGCTCACTCTTCAACAAGAACTTCAAAAACATCACCAAGAACCATTCCTACGAAATGGTAAAAGTGCCTGTGGGAGTAGCCTACGGTGCCAACATCGACCAAGTGCGCACCATGCTCATCGAGGCCGTCAACGGCCAAATGGCCAAAAACCGCGACGGGCGCGACATCATCAGCACCAAGAAACCGGTGGGTGTGGTGTTTGACGACTTTGGCGACAACAGCGTGAACCTCTACGTCACCTATTGGGTGCTCGTGGAAGAGAAGTTCGGCATGACGGGCCGTGTGAAAGAAGCCATCTACAACACCCTCAATGCCCACAACATCGAGATTCCGTTCCCGCAGCGCGACATCTACATCCGCTCAATGGCAACGCCGCAGGCCGCCGCACCAGCACCCGTCCCTGTTGCTCCTGCAGCCACGGAGCCTGAAGCGGCAGCCCCCGCCAGCGCCAAGTAAGTAACCCGACCGGCTCCCGCAAGGGATCCGCCAACCAATAATAAAACCAACGGGCTGAATCACTCGCCAGAGAGGATTCAGCCCGTTGATGTTTCTTTAATGTGAGGATGATGGGCGTAAGCCGAGCATCAGCCGCAATCCATCAACCTTTAAGCAGAGCGAAGCGTACTACACTATCAGCCTAGCCACTTGATAGAAGAGCGCCGATACCACCCAGGCAAGGCCGGTGGTGTAGACGGCAGTGAATATTGCCCACTTCCAGCTGCCGCTTTCATTCTTGACGGCAGCAATTGTGGCAAGGCACGGGAAATAGAGCAATATGAACAACAAGTAGGCATAAGCCACCACAGGCGTTATTCCGTCGGCTTCCATTTGGGTGCGCACACGGTCATACTTGTGCCCATCGTCGGCCACAGAGTCGTCGGCCACGTCGTCGCCGCCGTTATACAGCTCACCCATGGTCGATGCCACAATCTCCTTGGCCCCCACGCCAGCGACCAGACTCACATCGAGCTTCCAGCTGAACCCTTGCGGCTCAAACACCGGCTCGATTGTCTTGCCAATGCGGCCTATGTAGCTGTTTTCCTGCTGTTGCTGCGGCGTGAGCGACTCGTTGTGCGGGAAATAACCCAAAGCCCACACGATGATGCTGGCTGTGAGAATGATGCTTCCCATCTTCTTCAAGTATTGCTTGCCTTTCTCCCATGTGTGACGCGCTATGGCCTTTGATGTGGGAAAACGGTAAGGCGGAAGTTCCATCACAAACGGAGTGTCCTCCTTGCCCACAAGGTAACGGCTGAACACACGACTGGCAACCACTGCCATCAATATGCCCACCACATAAAGCGAGATCATCACCATTGAGCGGTATTTCAAGGCGAAGAATGTGCCGGTCACCATTATATAGATTGGCAAACGGGCCGAGCAACTCATAAACGGCAGCACAAGCATGGTGAGCAGACGGCTGCGGCGGCTCTCGATGGTGCGGGTGGCCATCACTGCGGGCACGTTGCACCCGAATCCCATAATGAGCGGGATGAACGACTTGCCGTGAAGACCCATCTTGTGCATCAGCTTATCCATGATAAACGCCGCACGCGCCATGTAGCCGCTGTCTTCCATAAACGAGATAAACGCATATAGGATGAGAATTTGCGGCAAGAACACAATCACGGCACCCACGCCGTCGATAATGCCGCCAGAAATCATATCCTTGAGAGGGCCATCGGCCATATGCGAGTTCACGAAATCGCCAAGGGCACCTACGGCTGCATCAATCCAGTCCATAGGATACTGGCCAAGCACAAATGTGGTCTCAAACATCACAAAGAGCAACAGGAAGAATATGGGGAACCCAAATATGCGGTTTGTGAGCACGCTGTCGATCATGTGGGTCACCTTGTAGGTGTCTTTCTTATTGCCCTCGCTATAGCCGGCCTCGCTGAGAGCACCGTGAATGAACCCGTATTTTGCGTCCATCACGGCCGTCTCGCTGTCTTCTTGGGTCTCGGCTGTGATTTCGGCTGCGGCGGCATCGCGCGTGGCTATTATTTGTTGTCCGTCAGCAAGCCCATTCACCAGTTTTTCGGCTTCGGGGTCGTTCTCGAGCAGCTTTATCGACAAATAGCGCGTTGAGTATCGCGAACGCAGTTCGCCGTGTGCCTTAAGCAGCTGCTGAAGAGTCGACACACCCTTTTCCACAGGCTCACCAAGGTTGATGTGCAAGTGACGGAACACGTTGTTATGCGGCTTGTCGTCTTGCGAGGCGAAATCCTCTTCGTGGTCGCCTAATTTCGAGTCGTAGTTCTTGTGCCACTCGCGAATCTCACGCGCCACCTCGGGGTTGATGCGTCCGTCGGCACCAATAAAGTCAATGCCCTCATACATGTTGATCACTATGTGAAACAGCAATTCAAGGCCACGCCCGGTTCTGAACGAAGTGGGCACCATGGGCACACCCAGCAACTGCGACAGGCAATCGCGGTCGAGCTGGTCGCCGCGCTTCTCAAACTCGTCGAACATGTTGAGAGCGCACACCATGCGCAAGTGCATGTCGATCAACTGTGTGGTGAGATACAAATTGCGCTCCAGGTTGCTCGAGTCTATCACGTTGATTATCACGTCGGGGGTTTTCTCCACTATCTGCTTGCGCACATACAGCTCCTCAGGACTGTAGGCACTCAATGAGTATGTGCCTGGGAGGTCGACGATATTAAACTCATAGCCCTCAAACGTGGCATGTCCCTCTTTGGCATCAACGGTCACGCCAGAATAGTTGCCCACACGCTCATGCGCCCCCGAGGCGAAGTTGAACAGCGACGTCTTGCCACAATTCGGGTTGCCCACAAGCGCCACGTTTATGATGCGCCTTTTCTTCATGGCGGCATCATGCAGCTGCTGCTCGGTGAGCTCGGGCTCGTCGGTGCTCGTCACCACTTGCGAGTTGGTCACATCAATGGCAGTGCTTTCGATTTGCCGAGCCTCAGCCTCCGATATCACCTCAATCATTTCGGCCTCATCGTGCCTGAGCGACACCTCATATCCCATCAGCTTATATTTCACGGGGTCGTTGAGAGGAGCGTTAAGCAGCACCTCCACCACTTTCCCCTTGATGAAACCCATCTCTACGATGCGTTTTCTGAAACCGCCGTGACCCAGCACCTTGACTATTACGCCTTTTTCGCCTGTCTTCAGTTGTGATAGCTTCATGTTTCGTTTACCTAATTTCTAAAATCTATGGCAAAATTACTAATTTTTATATGCAACTAAATTGCAATAAGCGCTTTATTCGCATTTTGCACATTACCCATGCACTCTTATGGCAATGAAAAAGAACGGCAAACATCTGCCTAGCCGATAGTGGCGAGGGGGACATCTGCCGTTTTTCTATTATGGTTATTCCTTGTTGACCGCGTTATTTCAGCTTCTGATAGCCATATGCGGCATTGTCGCCGAGCTGTTCCTCAATGCGCAAAAGCTGGTTGTATTTGGCCATGCGGTCGGTGCGGCTCATGCTGCCGGTCTTGATTTGGCCGCTGTTGGTGGCCACGGCAATATCGGCGATTGTGGTGTCTTCAGTCTCGCCGCTGCGGTGCGAGGTCACTGTGGTGTAGCCGTGACGGTGTGCCATCTCAATGGCATCAAGCGTTTCGGTAAGCGAGCCTATCTGATTCACCTTGATCAGGATTGAGTTGGCAGCGCCTTTTTTGATACCTTGCTCAAGGAATTTCACGTTGGTCACAAAGAGGTCGTCGCCCACAAGCTGGCAACGGTTGCCTATGGCCTTGGTAAGCTTAACCCATCCCTCCCAGTCGTTCTGATCGAGACCGTCTTCAATTGAGTCGATGGGATATGTGTCGACAAGCTTCTCAAGATATTCAATCTGCTGCTCATCGCTGAGCTTTTGACCATTGGGGTCTTTGGGCATGCCGTTTGACAACTGCTTGTAGTTGTAGTAGTATTTGCCGTCTTCAACCACGGCAAACTCGCTGGCGGCGCAGTCCATGGCAATGCGCACATCGTCACCAGGCTTATAGCCTGCGTCTTTGATTGCATCGACGATGCTTTGGAGGGCATCCTCAATGCCATTGAGTGCCGGGGCAAATCCGCCCTCGTCGCCCACAGCAGTGCTCAGGCCGCGCTTCTTGAGGTTCTTTTGAAGGGCATGGAACACCTCAGCGCCCATGCGTATGGCTTCTTTTTCGTTTTTGGCGCCCACCGGGCGAATCATGAATTCCTGGAACGCAATGGGAGCGTCGCTGTGCGCACCGCCGTTGATGATGTTCATCATGGGCACGGGCAGCACATAGGCATTCACACCGCCAAGGTAGCGGTAAAGCGGCTGGTTGAGCGATGCTGCGGCAGCATGAGCCACAGCAAGCGACACACCCAGAATGGCATTGGCACCGAGGTTGCTCTTGGTCTTTGTGCCATCGAGGGCAATCATCTTGTGGTCGATGCCGCGCTGGTCGGTCACCTCACTGCCCACAATCACAGGGGCTATCTTATCGTTGACGTTGGCCACAGCCTTGGCCACGCCCTTACCGCCGAAACGCGACTTGTCGCCATCGCGCAACTCGAGGGCTTCGTTTTCGCCCGTAGATGCGCCGCTTGGCACCGAAGCGCGTCCCATAACGCCATTTTCCAGTGTAACTTCAACTTCAACAGTGGGATTGCCGCGTGAATCAAGAATCTCACGCGCATGGATGTCTTGAATTTTCATATCTATTGATTCTTTATGTTTTTACGTGCAAAGGTAGTCACAAATGGCATTTGAAGCGCTGTCGGCAGCATCGCAACAAATAGGTATTTTTCGCCCTCAAATAACAACAGACATCGTCATCTACACCCCCCCAAAGCGGCAAATGTGGCCCAGTGGGTGCATCAGTCGAAGTTCATGGTC
>CAVFVP010000058.1:0-10564 GCA_963625945.1 Agathobacter rectalis
CCACTTTTCTACCGTTTAGAGCGTAGAATACTGATAATCAACTAATAATAGATACGAGAGTTGTAGCAATAACCTTGATTCTGTTTTTTGCGAGGCAATAATACCGCCCACGGCAAGCAATGGCGTTTTTAACACCTACACTCTTCAGAAAACTTTAATTGTGCCCACTGGATGCAAATCAGATTATGAAGCTGTAGACCCATGGAGAAACTTTTGGACTATCGAGGAAAGGGACTTCAGTGGCATAGACGGGATTTATACCAACAATAATCTTGTCATCACTGTGGAAAACAAATCCATTGTGGTCAAGGGCTTCGACACAACTACAGACATAGTTGAGGTGGTTGATGCTTCGGGGCGCACGGTGTATCGTGGGCACAATACCGCCATCGGTGGTTTGCCTGCCGGGATTTACGTTGTCAAGGTTGGCAACCGGGCCGTAAAAGTCCGGATTTAACCCATAGGCTGATAAGCCCGTGTAACAAGCGCGGCAGTGCTGTCGCCCCGAGGGAGGGGCGCATCGCACTGCCGTGTTTGCGTTCGACGTGTGGCTTTGCCTTGTGGCATGCCACGCCTGTGTGGGGCCTACTTCACTGGAATCTTGTCGATGCGGCGCTGGTGGCGGCCTCCTTCAAACTCGGTGTTGAGGAAAGTCTTGACCATCTCGATGGCCTCGGCGTCGGTGATGAACCGGCCGGGAAGGGCAAGCACGTTGGCGTCGTTGTGCTGACGGGCAAGGCTCGCAATCTCGGGAATCCAGCACAAAGCCGAGCGAATGCCCTGGTGCTTGTTGAGGGTCATGTTGATGCCCTCGCCGCTGCCACACACGCCTATGCCCGGGTAGCACTCGCCACTCTCCACGGCCAAGGCACACTTGTGGGCAAAGTCGGGATAGTCGCAACTGTCGGCGGCGTAGGTGCCGAAATCCTTGTAGGCAATGCCGTTTTGCTTCAGATATTCAATAATGGCCTGCTTGGTGGCCAGGCCGGCGTGGTCGCTGCAAAGGGCCACGGGAACGTTGGGTTTTAAAATGCTCATTAGAGTGCGTATTGTGTTTGTTTATTATTGTCCAAGTTATTTTGAGCGGCGACCGGCCGTCTGCCGTGAAGAAGCATCAATCCATGTCAATACTGCCGGCAATGAGGCACGCCACACCAGCCACAAGGATTAGCAAATCCACTATCTTCAACTTCATGTTGCGCTCGCGCAAGATGAAAATGCCATAGAAAAACGACACCAGCGCACTGCCGCGGCGGGTCATCGACACCACTCCCACAAGCGAGCCGGGTATCGAGAGAGCCATGAAATAGCTGAGGTCGGCGAGGGCGATAAACACCGAGATGAACAGCACCGACCACTTCCACCTGAACGGGTCGCGGTCGGCCCTGTGGCTGCGAAGCAGCAGCAAGCCCACCACCACGCTCATTATCACCAGTTGGTAGAATGAATACCAAGCCTCGACGGCCAGCGGCGTGAACCGCTCGAGCAGGAACTTGTCGTAGAGGCCACTCGCGGCCCACAGAACCACCGACAGAAGCCCCATTGCGAGCCACTTGCGGCTCGACTGCGAGAGTCCCTCGCGGCTGCCTATGAAGCCCACCCACACCAGCGACACGAAGCCCAGGGCGATGCCAGTCCACTGCAAGGCATTGGGGTGCTCACCGAAAAGTATCAACGCACCAGTGAGCACCAGCACGGGGCGCAAGGCGTTGACCGACCCTGTGATGGTGAGTGGCAGCTTCTTTATCACCCAATAGCCGAGTAGCCACGAGGCTGTGACTATCACCGACTTGAGGATTATGTACTTATGGTCGGCAAAAGTGAGGCGTCCGAAAGCCGAATCGCACCCCCCTGCCATGGCAAGCAACACCGGGCTCATGAACAGCGAGCACAGCAGCGTGTTGAGGAGCAACACTATATACACGTTGTTGCCCTCTAAAGCCCGCTTCTTGAACACGTCGTAGAATCCGAGGCTCATCGATGATATAACTGCAAAAACTATCCACATAGGCAGTGAGATGTGTGCCCGCGTCTAAAGCTAAAAGATGCAGAATAAGGTCCATGTCGGCCTGTGCGGGCCATCCATTTACGGACTGCACAGGCGCAAGGCGGCTTGCTCCTACAAAATTAACCATTTTTTCGCAAAGCACAGCTAAGGGTAAAAACAAAAATCGGGCTTCCGCCATAATTGGCGAAAGCCCGACTGATGTCACTTAAAACATTTCTATTTCACATGCACCGTTCCTTTCGGGGTGGCGAGTGGAAGCCGCTTTCCCCTGCGGCGGCCACTCATTGCGGCACACACGATAATGTGTCAGTATTGTAGGCCTACGGGAGCATTATACTTGAAATACCCGCCGCCACGCGCGACACGGCATCCAACCCTTACGGGAAACTCCCGTGCAACACAGTTAATCACTGATGCTGCTTCATAAACTCTTCCTCGGTGGGAAGTGCATCGGCATCGTCAGCATCCTTATTGGCTGCCGCGAGGGCCATCTCTTCCTTGTTGCCGACAACAATCGACTGGAATTGACGCATACCGGTACCGGCAGGAATCAGGTGACCACAAATCACGTTTTCCTTCATGCCCTCAAGGTAGTCCACCTTGCCGTTAATTGCGGCATCATTGAGCACCTTGGTGGTTTCCTGGAACGAAGCTGCCGACATGAAGCTCTTGGTCTGCAATGCGGCGCGTGTGATACCTTGCAGTATCTGCTCGCTTGTGGCGGGCATTGCGTCACGCACGCTCACCAGCTTGAGATCGCGGCGTTTGAGGGCCGAGTTGAGGTCGCGCAACTTGCGTGCCGTGATAATCTGACCCTTCTTCACGTCGTTGCTGTCGCCGGCATCGGTGACAACCTTCTTGCCCCAGATGCGGTCGTTCTCTTCCATGAAGTCGCGCTTGTCGACCGACTGCTGCTCGAGGAAGCGAGTGTCGCCCGGATCGAGGATAATCACCTTGCGCATCATCTGACGCACGATAACCTCGAAGTGCTTGTCGTTGATCTTCACACCCTGCAGGCGATACACGTTCTGAACCTCGTTGACGATATAGTCCTGAACGGCCGTGGGGCCCTTGATGCGAAGGATGTCGGCAGGAGTGGTGGCACCGTCGGAGAGCGGTGTTCCGGCACGCACGTAGTCGTTTTCCTGAACAAGAATCTGCTTCGACAGCGGCACAAGATACTTCTTCACCTCGCCAAGCTTGTTGGTCACAACCACCTCGCGGTTACCTCGCTTGAGCTTGCCGAAGGTGACCTCACCGTCGATTTCGCTCACAATGGCAGGGTTAGACGGGTTGCGGGCCTCGAAGAGCTCGGTCACACGAGGCAGACCACCGGTGATATCGCCGGCGCCGCCCGATGAGGCGCGTGCAATCTTGATGAGCACCGAACCTGCGGTGATTTCCTCGCCCTCCTTCTGCATGAGGTGGGCACCAACAGGCAGTGAGTAGGTCTTCACCAACTGGCCGTTAGAGTCATAGAGCTGAGCCTCGGGCACACGGGTGTGGTCTTTCGACTCGATGATAATCTTCTCGCTGTTGCCCGAAGTCTCGTCGACCTCGTTGCGGTAAGTCACGCCCTCGATAAGGTTGCTGAACTGAAGCTTACCGGCAACCTCGCTGACGATTACGTTGTTGAAGGGGTCCCATTCGCAAATCACGTCGCCCGGTTTCACATATTCGCCCGACTTGAAGAAGAGCTTCGAGCCATAGTTGAGCTGGGCGGTTGTGAGCACCATATTGGTGTTGGGGTCGATGATTGAAAGCTCGCCCATACGGCCGATGACGATGTCGACACCGTCCTTGTCTTTCACGGTGCGGAGCTCATCGATTTCGAGACGTCCCTCATATTTCGATTTCATGTTGGAAACGGCAGCGATGTTGCTTGCCACACCACCGACGTGGAACGTACGCAGTGTGAGCTGAGTACCAGGCTCGCCGATTGACTGTGCTGCAATCACGCCTACGGCCTCGCCAATCTGCACCATGCGGTGGTTGGCCAGGTTGCGGCCGTAGCACTTGGCGCAGACGCCGTGCTTGGCCTCGCAGGTGAGCACTGAGCGGATTTCAACCGACTCGATTGGCGAGTTGTTGATGCGCTCGGCAGCGGCATCGGTGATTTCCTCTCCGCTCTCGACAATAACCTCACCGGTGGTGGGGTCGACAACGTCGTGAACCGACACGCGGCCCACGATGCGCTCGGCAAGAGTGGCCACCACGTCGTCGTTGTTCTTCACCTCGCGGCACACAAGTCCGCGCAGTGTTCCGCAGTCTTCTTCGGTAATGATCACGTCGTGTGCCACATCCACCAGACGGCGGGTAAGGTAACCGGCGTCGGCAGTCTTAAGTGCGGTATCGGCAAGACCCTTACGGGCACCGTGGGTCGAGATGAAGTACTCGAGCACCGACAGGCCCTCCTTGAAGTTTGCAAGAATCGGGTTCTCGATAATCTGGTGACCGCCCTCAACGCCCGACTTCTGCGGCTTGGCCATAAGGCCACGCATACCAGAGAGCTGGCGGATCTGGTCTTTCGAACCACGGGCACCCGAGTCAAGCATCATGTAGACCGAGTTGAAGCCCTGCTGGTCAGACGAGATCTGCTTCATCAGAGTTTCGGTCAGACGGCTGTTGACGTTGGTCCAGATGTCAATCACCTGGTTATAGCGTTCGTTGTTGGTTATAAGCCCCATGCTATAGTTGTTCATCACTTCCTCTACCATGGCGTCACCTTCCTTGATATAGGCTTCCTTTTCAGGCGGCACGAGCACATCGCCGAGGTTGAACGACAGACCGCCCTTGAATGCCATGTAGTAGCCCATGTTCTTGATATCGTCGAGGAACTTGGCCGAACGCGGCACACCACAAGTGCGGATCACGCGTGTGATGAGTTTCTTCAGAGTTTTCTTTGAGATCACGTCGTTGACGTAGCCGATTTCGTTGGGCACGAAGTTGTTGAAGAGGATGCGGCCCACCGAAGTGTCGTGCTTGAGCACCTTGCAGGGCTTGCCGTTCTCGTCGATGTCGTCGACCACAACCGAGATTATGGCGTTCATCGACACCTTGCCCTCGTTGAGCGCAATTTGAGCCTCTTCGGGGCCGTAGAACACAAGACCCTCGCCCTTGGCACCCTGGCGGAGCTTGGTGATGTAGTACAAGCCGAGAACCATATCCTGCGAAGGCACGGTGATAGGCTCACCGTTGGCAGGGTTGAGGATGTTGTGCGGCATGAGCATCAGCAGCTGAGCCTCGACCACGGCCTCGTTGCCGAGCGGGAGGTGGACTGCCATCTGGTCGCCGTCGAAGTCGGCATTGAACGGCGTACAAGCCAGCGGGTGAAGTTGGATTGCCTTACCCTCGATGAGTCGGGGTTGGAAGGCCTGGATACCGAGACGGTGCAGAGTAGGTGCACGGTTGAGCATCACGGGGTGACCCTTCATCACGTTTTCAAGGATATCCCAAACCACGGGTTCCTTGCGGTCGACAATCTTCTTGGCACTCTTCACCGTCTTTACGATGCCGCGCTCGATGAGCTTGCGGATCACAAACGGCTTGTAGAGCTCGGCGGCCATATCCTTGGGGATACCGCACTCGCCCATCTTGAGCTCAGGACCCACCACGATAACCGAACGGGCCGAATAGTCGACACGCTTACCGAGCAGGTTTTGACGGAAGCGGCCTTGCTTACCCTTGAGGCTGTCGCTAAGCGACTTGAGCGAGCGGTTGGCATCGCTGCGCACGGCAGTCGACTTGCGGCTGTTGTCGAGCAGTGAGTCGACAGCTTCTTGAAGCATACGCTTCTCGTTGCGCAAAATCACTTCGGGCGCCTTGATTTCGATAAGGCGTTTGAGGCGGTTGTTGCGGATTATGACGCGGCGGTACAGGTCGTTGAGGTCGCTGGTTGCGAAGCGGCCGCCATCGAGAGGCACCAGAGGGCGCAAATCGGGCGGGATGACCGGTATCACCTTCAGAATCATCCATTCCGGACGGTTGATGTTTTTTGATGCGCGGAAGCTCTCCACCACCTGAAGGCGTTTCAGGGCTTCAGTCTTGCGCTGCTGCGAGCTCTCCCGGCTTGCGCTGTCGCGCAGCTCATAAGAGAGGTCGTCGAGATTGATGTCCTGGAGCAGGTCGGAAACGGCCTCGGCGCCCATCTTGGCTATAAACTTGTTGGGGTCGGCATCATCGAGGGCAGCGTTGCCGGGGAGGGTGTCGAGCACTGCCAGATATTCGTCCTCGCTCAGGAGGTCGAGCTTCTGCAGCTCCTTGCCGTCCTCGGGGTGCTTTGCTGCACCCGGCTTGATCACGATGTAGCGCTCATAGTATATTACAGCGTCGAGTTTCTTTGTGGGCAGACCCAGCAGATATCCGATCTTGTTGGGCAATGAGCGGAAATACCAGATGTGGGCCACGGGCACCACGAGCTGGATGTGGCCGCTGCGCTCGCGGCGCACCTTCTTCTCGGTCACCTCAACACCGCAACGGTCGCACACGATACCCTTGTAGCGGATGCGCTTGTACTTGCCGCAATGGCACTCATAGTCCTTTACAGGACCGAAGATGCGCTCGCAGAACAAGCCGTCGCGCTCAGGCTTGTAGGTACGGTAGTTGATGGTCTCGGGCTTCTGCACCTCGCCGAATGAGTTCTCAAGGATTTCATCGGGCGAAGCCAGGCTGATCGAGATTTTCGTGAAGTTGCTCTTTATCTTATTGTCTTTTCTGTAAGCCATTCTAGAAATTGTTATAAAGACGTTGTATTATTCAAGTTTCACACTCAAGCACAATCCGCGCAGCTCATGCAGCAGCACGTTGAGCGACTCGGGAATGCCCGGGGTGGGCATTGCGTCGCCCTTGACGATTGCCTCGTAGGCCTTGCTGCGGCCGGTGACGTCGTCGCTCTTGATGGTGAGGATTTCCTGAAGCACATGCGAGGCACCGAAGGCCTCGATAGCCCAAACCTCCATCTCACCGAAGCGCTGGCCACCGAATTGGGCCTTACCGCCGAGCGGCTGCTGGGTGATGAGCGAGTACGGGCCGATGGAGCGAGCGTGCATCTTGTCTTCAACCATGTGGCCGAGCTTGAGCATGTAGGTCACGCCCACAGTAGCCGGTTGGTCGAAGCGCTCGCCGGTGCCGCCGTCGTAGAGGTAGCACTTACCGTAGCGCGGCACACCTGCCTTGTCGGTCCACTCGTTGAGGTCGTCGAGGGTAGCACCGTCGAAGATAGGAGTGGCAAATTTCACGTTAAGCTCGCGTCCGGCCCATCCGAGCACGGCCTCGAAAATCTGTCCGAGGTTCATACGCGAAGGCACACCCAGCGGGTTGAGCACGATGTCGACCGGAGTTCCGTCGGCCAAGAACGGCATGTCTTCCTGACGTACCACGCGCGACACGATACCCTTGTTACCGTGACGACCGGCCATCTTGTCGCCCACGCCGATTTTGCGTTTCTTGGCCACATACACTTTGGCCATCTGCATGATGCCCGACGGCAGTTCGTCGCCGATTTGCAGGTCGAACTTCTTGCGGCGCAGCTCGGCATCGATGGCCTTGCTCTTGCGCAGGTAGTTCATGATGCAGGCGCGCACCATGTCGTTGCAGTGCTCGTCGTCGGTCCAGTTGCTCAGGTTCACGCCCTCATAGTCGAGCTGGTCGAGAGCCGAGGCAGTGAACTTAACGCCCTTGGGCACCACTTCGGTGTCGAGGAAGTCTTTCACGCCTGCGCTCAGGTGGCCTTCGGTGAGCTTGAGCATCTTGTCGATGAGGATGCCCTTGAGCTCGTCCTGGCGTGCCTGATAGTCGGCATCGAGCTGGTTCTGCAGCGGGTCGCCGCCGCGGGTCTTGCGTTTCTTGGCAGCGCGTTGGAACAGGCGGGTGCCTATGATCACGCCCTTGAGCGACGGATTGGCCTTGAGCGATGCGTCTTTCACATCGCCTGCCTTGTCGCCGAAGATTGCGCGCAGCAGTTTCTCCTCGGGGGTGGGATCGCTCTCGCCCTTAGGAGTGATTTTGCCGATAAGGATGTCGCCGGGCTTGATGTGTGCGCCCACGCGGATTATACCGCGCTCGTCGAGATCCTTGGTGGCGTCTTCGCTCACATTGGGGATATCGTTGGTGAGTTCCTCCATGCCTCGCTTGGTCTCACGCACCTCGAGGGTGTACTCATCGACGTGAACTGAGGTGAGGATATCCTCGCGCACCATGCGCTCATTGAGCACGATTGCGTCCTCGTAGTTGTAACCCTTCCAAGGCATGTAGGCCACCTTGAGGTTACGGCCAAGTGCAAGCTCGCCGTCTTCGGTCGAGTAGCCCTCGGTGAGGATGTCGCCCTTGTCGACGCGCTGTCCGCGGTTGCAGATGGGGCGCAAGTCGATGGTGGTGCTTTGGTTGGTCTTGCGGAACTTGGGCAAGTGATATTCTTTAACAGGCTCCTCGAAGCTCACGAAGCGCTCGTCGTCGGTCTGGTCGTAGCGGATGCGGATAACCGAAGCGTCGACAAACTCGACCACGCCGGGGCCTTCGGCCTGAATCTGCGTACGGCTGTCGTAGGCCAGACGCTGCTCGATGCCGGTGCCCACGATAGGAGCCTCGGTGCGCAGCAGAGGCACTGCCTGGCGCATCATGTTGGCGCCCATGAGTGCGCGGTTGGCGTCGTCGTGCTCAAGGAAAGGAATCATGGCGGCAGCGACAGAGGCTATCTGTTGCGGCGACACGTCCATGAGTTGAACTTCGGCAGGTGCCACGACAGGGAAATCGGCCTCGAGGCGCGACTTCACCTTGGTGCGTACGAATGTGCCATCGGCATTAAGGGGCGCATTGCCCTGGGCGATGATCTTGCCCTCTTCGCTTTCGGCGGTGAGATACACGATATGATCGTTCACAAGGTCGACTTTGGAATTTGTCACCTTGCGATAAGGAGTCTCAATGAAGCCAAGCTTGTTGATCTTGGCATAGATGCAGAGCGACGAGATGAGGCCGATGTTGGGGCCTTCAGGGGTCTCGATCGGGCACAAGCGGCCATAGTGGGTGTAGTGCACGTCGCGCACCTCGAAACCGGCGCGCTCACGCGACAGACCGCCAGGGCCGAGGGCCGACATGCGGCGCTTGTGTGTGATTTCGGCCAGAGGGTTGGTCTGGTCCATGAACTGCGACAGGGCGTTGGTGCCGAAGAAGGTGTTGATTACCGACGAGATAGTCTTGGCGTTGATCAGGTCTATAGGAGTAAACACCTCATTGTCACGCACGTTCATGCGCTCGCGGATGGTGCGGGCCATACGTGCAAGGCCCACGCCAAACTGGTTGTAGAGCTGCTCGCCCACTGTGCGCACGCGGCGGTTGCTCAGGTGGTCGATGTCATCGACATCGGTCTTGCTGTTGATAAGGCCGATGAGATACTTGATGATCTCGATGATGTCTTCCTTGGTAAGCACGCGCACGTTGTCGGGGGTGGCGAGGCCGAGCTTCTTGTTGATGCGGAAGCGGCCCACGTCGCCGAGGTCGTAACGCTTTTCGCTGAAGAAAAGGTTGAGAATCACCTCGCGGGCGCTTGCGTCATCCGGTGGCTCGGCGTTGCGCAGTTGCCTGTAGATATAATTGATGGCTTCTTTCTCGCTGTTGCAAGGATCTTTGCTCAGCGTGTTGAAGATAATCTGATAGTCGCTGGTGTTGACGTCGTCCTTGTGCACAAGGATGGTCTTGGCGCCGCTGTCGATAATGTCTTGGATGTTCTCTTCCTCGATCACCTCCTCGCGGTCGAGGATGATGTCGTTGCGCTCAAGCGACGACACCTCGCCAGAGTCCTCGTCGACGAAGTCTTCCTGCCAAGTCTTTACGACACGTGCGGCAAGTTTGCGTCCAATGGCTTTTTTCAGATTTGTTTTGTTGACTTTGAGTTCCTCTGCCAGGCCGAAGATGTTGATGATGTCGTTGTCGGTCTCAAGGCCAATGGCACGCAGAAGCGTGGTCACGGGCAACTTTTTCTTGCGGTCGATGTAGGCATACATCACGTTGTTGATGTCGGTGGCAAACTCAATCCACGATCCGCGGAACGGGATGATACGAGCCGAATAGAGCTTGGTGCCGTTGGCATGCATGCTCTGTCCGAAGAACACGCCCGGAGAACGGTGAAGCTGCGACACGATGACACGCTCGGCACCGTTAATCACAAAGGTGCCCTTGTCGGTCATGTAAGGGATTGCACCCAGATATACGTCTTGAACCTCGGTCGCGAAGTCTTCGTGATCGGGGTCGGTGCAATAGAGTTTCAGCTTAGCCTTGAGGGGAACGCTGTAGGTGAGGCCCCGGTCAAGACATTCCTCAATGGTGTATCGTGGTGGGTCTATAAAGTAGTCAAGGAATTCGAGAACAAAGTTGTTTCTGGTGTCGGTAATGGGGAAATTCTCAGAAAAAACATTGTAGAGTCCCTCGTTTTTTCTCTTCTCAGTCGGAGTGTCTAATTGCAGAAAATCTCTGAAAGATTGTAATTGCACCTCCAGAAAATCCGGATAAGGGAACGGATTCTTGACACGTGCAAAATTAATGCGTGGTTGTTTGGTAACTGAC
>CAVFVP010000058.1:10574-13927 GCA_963625945.1 Agathobacter rectalis
TAACTGACATTGAAAAAAATGTTATAAGTGAACTCAAATATTGTAAATATGACACAAAAAGGTTAAGAATCGACAATAAATTGGGATTCTTAACCTAAGAACCTGATAGTCAGGTTATATTATTTAAGTTCAACTTCAGCTCCGAGCTCTTCGAGTTGTTTTTTCATGCCTTCAGCGTCAGCCTTGGCGAGACCTTCCTTCAGTGTGCTGGGTGCCTTGTCTACGAGGTCCTTAGCGTCCTTCAGACCGAGGCCAGTGAGTTCCTTAACCAGCTTGATCACTTTGAGCTTCTCGTTGCCGGCAGCCTTGAGGACAACATCGAATGCTGACTTCTCTTCCTCAGCGGCAGCTGCGCCAGCGGCGGGACCTGCAGCAACTGCAACAGCTGCAGCAGCGGGTTCGATACCATACTCGTCTTTAAGAATTTGAGCAAGTTCGTTTACTTCCTTAACTGAAAGATTAACAAGTTGTTCTGCAAAAGCTTTTAAATCTGCCATTTTTGTATGATTTAATTGATTGATTTTTTAATTTTATTTCTCTTCTTTGTTTGATAATGTTTCCAGAATTCCGTGGAGCTTGTTGCCACCACTCTGCAGAGCGCTTACCACGTTCTTTGCCGGAGACTGCAGCAGAGCCACAACGTCGGCGATAAGTTCGTTCTTGCTCTTGATGTTGGCGAGAGCCTCAAGTTGGTCGGCACCGAGATATACGGTTTCCTCAACGAAGGCAGCCTTGAGTGCAGGAATGGTCTCTTTCTTCTGACGGAAGTTCTTGATAAGTTTAGCCGGAGCGTTACCAGTGTTACTGAGCATCAGTGTGGTTGAGCCGACCAGTGCGGGATACAGGCCTGAGTAGTCAACGTCAGACGCCTCCATGGCCTTGTGCAGAAGGGTGTTCTTGACAACCATCAGCTTGACGTCGGCCTTGAAAGCGGCGCGGCGCAGCTCGGTAGTCTTCTCAGCATTGAGCACTGTTGTCTCAGTGAGATAGACTGCGCTGTAGTTGGCAAGGGTGTCCTTTATCTTCTCGATTAATATAGCTTTATCTTCCTTTCTCATTTTTCTTTTCCAATTTTAAAATTAAGCATCCAATGATTTGGTGTCAATCTTGATACCCGGACTCATAGTACTTGAAAGATAAATGCTCTTGATATAAGTGCCTTTGGCTGTGTTGGGCTTAAGCTTGATCAGAGTGTTGATGAATGCGAGAGCATTGTCCTTGATCTGCTCGGGCTGGAACGAAATCTTGCCGATAGAAGTGTGCACAATGCCCTTCTTGTCGCACTTGAAGTCGATTTTACCCTGCTTAACTTCCTTAACGGCCTTGGCCACGTCGGGAGTCACAGTACCGCTCTTTGGGTTAGGCATGAGGCCGCGGGGGCCGAGTACACGACCGAGGGGACCTACCTTACCCATGGTTTGAGGTTGGGTAATGATCACGTCGACATCAGTCCAACCGCCTTTGATTTTCTCGATATATTCGTCCAGACCAACGTAGTCGGCACCTGCTTCCTTGGCAGCAGCTTCAGCGTCGGGAGTGCAGAGCACAAGCACACGCACCTGCTTGCCAGTTCCGTGGGGCAGTGAAACCACGCCACGCACATTCTGATCGGCCTTGCGGGGGTCAACGCCAAGACGCACGTCGATATCAGCTGAGGAGTCAAACTTTGTGAAGGTGATTTCCTTCAGCAAGGCTGCTGCTTCAGCAAGGGTGTAACTCTTCCCAGCTTCAATCTTCTCTTTTGCTAACTTTTGATTTTTTGTAAGTTTACTCATGTCAATTGAAGTTTTAAATGTTTTCGGGGAAAGAACCCTTTACGGTGATACCCATACTTCTTGCTGTACCTGCCACCTGCTTCATAGCCGATGCCAATGTGAAACAGTTCAAATCAGGGAGTTTGTCCTCTGCAATTGCCTGCACCTGCTCCCAAGTGATTGAGGCCACCTTGCGGCGGTTGGGCTCGCCTGAGCCGCTCTTCAGCTTGGCAGCGTCCTTGAGTTGGACTGCCACCGGCGAAGTCTTAACCACAAAGTCAAAGCTCTTGTCGGTGAAGTAAGTGATCACCACCGGCAGCACTTTGCCAGCCTTAGCCTGGGTGCGGGCATTAAATTGCTTGCAAAACTCCATGATGTTAATACCCTTAGAACCCAGAGCGGGACCTACTGGCGGTGAAGGGTTTGCAGCTCCACCTTTAATCTGCAATTTGATCTGTCCAGCAATTTCTTTTGCCATTGTTCAATTAATTGTTTTAGTGATTATTAAATAAAAATAATCGGGCGCTCTTTAGCGTGATCCTTATAGCCGTAACACTTAAGGCTTCACTGGCGCTCTACTTGCGAATTCTCCAACTCAAGCGGAGTGTTTCGGCCAAACACCGATACCATAACCCTGAGCTTACGCTTCTCGGGATAAACCTCGTCGATTTCTCCCACGAAGTTGGTGAACGGGCCGTCAATGACCTTCACCTTCTCGCCCACGATATAGTCGTTGACACCGGCATCAGAGTTCTCCTGCTCCTCCTCGACTGCACCCATCATGCGTGCCATATCGCTTTCGCGTATTGGCTCGGGCTTGCGGGCTGTGTCGCGAGTGCGCACGAAATCAATGATGTTACTGGTGTTACGGATAGTCTCTTCAGTCTCGCCTTCTAGTTTAGCACACACAAAGACATAGCCGGGAAGCTTGTTTCTCTCCTTGAGAACCTTCTTGCCGGCACGCGTCACATAGATTTTCTCAGTAGGTATAAGCACCTCTTGCAGATAATCTCCCAAACTGGTGTTTTTGCAAGTTGCGTCAAGTGTTTCTTTTGCTTTAGCCTCCTTGCCGGAGATTGCGCGCAAGGCGTACCATTGGAATTTTCCTTCTGACATTGGTCTTAATGTTCCTCTAAAATACTTGATTGAAAAAACTAATTCGGAATTTGAATTGAGCCAAGGTCACCTGAACGGCGACGCGGCAGGCTCGGAAAAGCGTTGCGCCCACACCCCAGACGCTTAAGTCCAGAGAGCACGCGCAGCCACTTGCTCACAGCATCAAAATTGAGAAGGGATACTGTAAATCAAGTGCATTCCCTCGTTGATTACCGCATCTACAGCCCAAATTATAAGGGCAGTAACGATGGAAGCTACCATTACCACGACAGAGCTGTTAGCCAGTTCTTTCTTGGTTGGCCAAGAAACCTTATTGACGAGCTCGTTATAAGATTCCTCGATATCCGTAAGTATTTTATATTTTTTCATTTCTGTTCTTGATTAGCACGGGAAGTAAGACTCGAACTCACGACTTTCGGTTTTGGAGACCGACGTTCTACCAACTGAACTATTCCCGTATAAAAAAGCGCTGTGGCTGTGGCT
>CAVFVP010000059.1:0-13244 GCA_963625945.1 Agathobacter rectalis
GCGAGGGGCGCACAACCGGCACATTCCAGTTTGAGTCGGCAGGTATGCAAAAATATCTAATCGAGCTGCAGCCAAGCACTTTTGAGGACTTGATTGCAATGAATGCACTCTACCGGCCAGGGCCTATGGAGTACATACCCGAATTTATCGCCCGAAAAAAGGGCGACAAGCCGATTGTGTATGACATCCCATGCATGGAGAAATACCTCAAAGACACCTACGGCATCACCGTATACCAGGAGCAAGTCATGCTCCTGTCAAGGCAACTTGCCAATTTCACACGCGGCCAAAGCGACACGCTCCGGAAGGCAATGGGAAAGAAGCAAATCGAGAAAATGAACCACCTCGAAGGACTGTTCTATGAAGGCGGCGAGAAAAACGGCTATGACCACAAGGTGTTGAACAAGATTTGGGAAGACTGGAAAAAGTTTGCGTCCTATGCGTTCAACAAGAGCCATGCTACATGCTACAGCTGGGTTGCCTACCAAACAGCTTACTTGAAGGCCAATTACCCGTCGGAATACATGGCTGCGGTTTTGAGCCGCAACCTCAACGATACAGAAAAGTTGTCGAAATTCATGGACGAGTGCAAAGCCATGGGCATCAAGGTTAAGGGCCCAGACATCAACGAGAGCCACGGATCATTCAGTGCCAACAAGGAGGGTGACATTCGCTTTGGCCTCGCCGGAATCAAGGGATTGGGAGGCAATGCGGTAGCCACCATATTTGAAGAACGAGAGAAAAACGGCCCTTACAAAGACATTTACGATGTGGTGGAACGTGTGAATCTCACAGCCTGCAACCGCAAGGCAATAGAAAACCTGGCTTTGTCGGGCGCATTCGACTGCTTCGACGGAATCATGCGGGAATCGTTCTTCGATGTCAACAACAAAGACGAGCAGTTCAGCGACGTGCTTGTAAAATATGGCCAACGGTTTCAAAACGACAAAAAATCACAGGTAGCATCATTGTTTGGCGACCTCACGATGTCGCTAACCAGCAAGCCCGCCATACCTGCAGTAGAGCCATGGCCTAACATGGAACGGCTGAGAAAAGAGCACGACCTTGTGGGCATGTATCTGTCGGCTCATCCACTCGACCCGTTCTACATAGAGCTCACATTCGGATGCAACACCACAATCAAAAGCTTCAAGGAGCAGAAAGACGGCGGGAACGCCAATATCGACAAGGAGATAACCTTTGGCGGAATTGTGACCGACTTTGTGGAGCGTCCGGCCAAAAGAGGTGGCAATTACGGCAGAATGAAGATTGAGGACTATTCCGACTCGTGTGAGCTTATGCTATTTGACAACCAATACCTCAATTTCAAGAACTACGGGGTTAAGGGTACGCCAATAGTGGTGAAAGGCAGATTCACTAAAAACAAATACAACGACAGGGTGTTCTTCAACATCACGTCAATGGAGCTTCTCACAAGCATAAAGGGCACCATGGTCAACCATATATGCATCCACATCGACAGCGACAAGCTCAAAACTTCGGGCTTGATTCACGAAGCAATCACATCATCGACCGAAAACAGGTGTGACTTGTCGTTTAAGATTAAGGATGTGGAATCAAACCGAATCATTGAGTTGAAATCAAATCTAAAGATACCAGTCACAAAAAAAGTGATTGAGCTACTCAACGATTTAGAACTGAAATATGAGATAAACTAGAATTCCACCGCTCAATAGCAAAGCGCCGCCAAACTGACTCTTTGATCAATTTGGCGGCGCTCTTTATGTCTTCGGTCTCACCGATTCATCGTCCTGTGGTCTTTGTATATCCGTGTTCTAGCCTGTATTTTCTCACGTCGGCAAAGAGGTCGGTAGCATAAACAAAATTATTCAGTGCATCGTTGTCAACGTCATAGATTATGTCTTTGTTGCCAATCCAGCCCAAATGGCCCTTATTGACAAACACGATATTCTCGCCTATGCCCATCACTGAGTTCATGTCGTGGGTGTTTATTATGGTGGTTATTCCATACTCATGTGTGATGTCGCTCAGAAGATCATCAATTACAATCGATGTCTTTGGGTCGAGGCCTGAATTCGGCTCATCGCAAAAGAGATATTTGGGATTGAGCGCAATTGCGCGCGCAATTGCAGCCCGCTTCTGCATGCCCCCACTCAACTCGGCAGGATACTTGTCTTCCGACCCCATGAGGTTCACGCGGTCGATGCAAAACTGAGCACGCTCACGCTGTTCCTCACGGCTTAACGTCGAGAACATTTTGAGGGGAAACATGACGTTGCCCAACACGGTCTCACTGTCGAAAAGAGCCGATCCTTGAAAGAGCATGCCTATTTCCTTGCGCAGGAGCTTCATCTGGTCGTTATCCATCTTGGTGATATCGCGCCCGTCATACAGGATTGAGCCGCTTTCGGGCTTGAAAAGACCCACAAGATTTTTCACGAGCACGGTCTTGCCCGAGCCGCTTTGACCAATTATCAAGTTGGTCTTGCCCTCATAAAATTTTGCCGATATGTCGAATAAAACCTGACGGCCGTCAAACGACTTGTTTAAATTCTTAACTTCAATCATTGCAATAACAGTTTAGTAAGAATCACATCCAAAAGCAAAATTGTGACACTGCTCACCACCACGGCATTGGTACTGGCCTTGCCCACTTCGAGCGACCCGCCTTTGACGTAATAACCGTGATATGACGACACGCTGGCTATGACAAACGCAAAGAACAGCGACTTTATCAGTCCGTACCACACATACCACTGCACAAACATGGTCTGCAGTCCGTATACATAAGTATCGACCGACACTATATCGGTCAGAAAACATATCAGATAACCGCCAAACAAACTGGTGACCATACACAGAACCACCAAAAACGGGATTATGAACACAAATCCCACAATTTTAGGCAGCACCAAATAGTTGGCTGAATTGATGCCCATGATTTCCAAAGCGTCGATTTGCTCCGTCACACGCATGGTGCCTATCTCCGACGCTATGTTGGAGCCTACTTTGCCGGCCAATATCAAGCACAGGATTGACGATGAAAACTCAAGCAATATGATTTCTCGTGTGGCCAAACCAATTGAATAGCGTGGTATCAATGGCGACTGCACATTCAGCTTCATCTGAATAGTGCAGACCGCGCCAATGAAAATCGACACGATGACAATTAACGGAATGGAGTCGATGCCCAACTTATCGACCTCGATTGCACAACGGCGGAAAAATTCACGCCACTTCTCGGGGATGCTGAAACATTTCCATATAAACCGGCAGTAACTGCCAAAATCTTCCAGTGAGTTTTTTATTAACATTTAGCTCTTTTAATGATTCAGGCTTTTGCCAACACGACAAAAGCGCACCGCTTACCACGGCAAACGGATTAACAAAATTAGCACAACTATTCTGATTAGTAAAATCGCAGACAACTTTTAAGTGATGTGGACCGATATTTTTGCTTATTTTTAGAGTTGAATCGGTTAAAAACGTCAACCCACGACAGAGATGTCATCGATAAGATTGTGCAACATCGCATAGATGGTGAGACCGGCAACCGACTTTATCCCGGTCTTGTGCATAATGTTTTTCCTGTGGGTTATCACTGTGTGCACACTCACATTGAGAGCCTCTGCTATTTCTTTATTCATCATGCCTTTAGCTACAAGTACCAGCACAGCCGTCTCCCGCTTGGTAAGCTCATATTCTTCGGGGTTGGCAACCGCAGACTGGTGCGATTTGCTTTTCTGCCCCAAAAGGCGCACCACCTTTTCAACTATTGTTCCACGTCCGTCACACACATCGATAACGGAATCAAACATCTTAATCTGATTCTGCGGCACATACTGGTAAACCAAAGCAATCACATTGCAACAATCACCATAGGCCGACAAGAAGTCATGCACGCCGGGTATTGCGGGATTGACTATCACCACCTCGGGATTAAACATGTTCATCCGGCTCTCGATATCATCCAGATTATGCACAGGCTCAAGAAGGCGGAAACGGCTTTGTTCACCGAATAAACACCTCAGTCCGTCGGTCAATAGCTCCGACGGCTCAACTATCAAAATCTTGGTTTTCATCTCAAGCTCCTTTCCATAAACCTAACGTAAGGAACCAGCACCTTTTCCTCAATTGCCGAATGCTTAGCCAAGTCGGCTGAAAGCTGCAGAATGTCAAATAACACATCAATAGCCTCATTGCTCGTCTCGACATCGGCTGGAAGATATTTGAAAATGATTTGACTCATGTCGCTCAACTTGTCTTGCAAGTCACCATGCTCATCAACGAAATCATTAATACCAAAATCGTTATTTTTCTTACCTTGAAGTAAAAGTTCAATATGCGGATACACATTTTGCTCCTCATAATTGAAATGTTCTACCACTTCGCGCTTATATTCTGAGAAGAACTTGTTGAACGCGGCGGCCACGCGCAAAGGCAGATGGCTTAATATGGTGGTCAGGTGTTTTGAAATGTGCGGCAAGCGGTTGTCCAGATAAAAGGCATGCGCCTTTTTCAGATAAGGCAGCAGTTGCGTAATCTCAGCAGTCTTGATGTCGGTGACCGACGGTTCGTAACTATCGAAACAGCACACATTGCAAATGAGCAAAAACAGATGGGTAGAGATTTCGTTTTCAGTACAGACTTTTGCAACCGACTTGTCGCCAAAGCCCAAAGCAATACCAAACCGCGGCAACGAATAGAGCAACGCCGGATATGCCTTCACCATTTCCGACAGTCTGCTGTCGGCATCAAATATCAGTTCATTCATGTTTATATTATAATAGTAGTAATCAAAGCAAAGATAAAAGATTTTTCATAAACAGCCCCAAAACTTGAAGCAGAATAGCAACAACCGAATGTGAATCGGCTGATATTATTCATTTTTCACTATATTTGCCATGTAATTTAAGCAAGGAACACATTTCAGGCAATGATACAAAAGATTCTGGTCGCAGTTATAATAGGATTTGCATTGGCCTACTGGGTGTGGCGCATCGTTAAAATGTCGACGACTAAGGAGGTGGACTGCGGCTGCGGACGTGGCCGCAACTGCAAGTCGAAAAAGAAATAACCCCGCCACACAATCCCAACCGCTTTTTTGCAACTTGGTTGCAGAGTAAAGCCACTACCTTTGCACCGTGACTCAACAAAGCGAGTAATCTATGCACAATCCGCGCCACATAGCAGCAATGTCATTCGTGATTGCCATGATGATCATGGCGACAGTGATACCACACCATCATCACAACGAGATGATTTGCCCAATGATTGAGCAATGTGCCATCGACGGGAATGTGAATGACGCGCACACCAGACACCACAACGAAAACAGCAGCGAAGGCACCAATGAGTGCACATTTACGGCAACACCGCCACACTTGGTTGCGGTAGCGCTGCCCGCGCCTGTCCCATTCCCGTCGGCAGCATCGGCGGCGGAACAAGTCGAAATTCCGCAAGACACCAACAAACCAACACGAATAAAATCCCATAACGACCACAAGCCGCACTGCAACGACGGCACCAGAAACACAGGTCTCAGGGCTCCCCCGTCGGCACTTCTCTCGTAGCCAAACCAGCTATAAAACATTCCACAACGGCCATAGCATCAGCCACACTGGTGCCAGTGGCCACCATTGCCACACAATAACACATCACGCTTATATAATCTCATTGAATTAAAATGTTCAAACGAATCATAGGCTACTCCATCAACCACAAGATGGTGATTTGGATAGCCACCATTGCACTTGCAATATGGGGCACCGTGTCGCTTGTGAAACTCCCATTCGACTCCACCCCCGACATAACCAACAACCAGGTGCAGATAATCACCCAAGCCCCATCGCTCGGAGCACAGGAAGTGGAACAATACATCACCACACCTATCGAAATGTCGCTGAGCAACATTCCCGATATCACCGAACGCAGGAGCATCAGCCGAAGCGGACTATCGGTGATAACACTCGTGTTTAAAGACGACGCCGACATTTACTGGGCCCGCGAGCAAGTGAGCCAACAACTCAAGGAAGCTGAAGAGCAAATACCCAAAGGCGAAGCCAAAGTGGGTATGGCGCCCATATCGACCGGTCTGGGCGAGATTTTCCACTATACGATAAGGCCTGCAAAAGGCTATGAAGACAAATACACACTCACCGACCTGCGCACAATCCAAGACTGGATTGTGCGCAAACAGCTTGCCGGCACCGAGGGGGTGGCCGAAGTGAACGGTTGGGGCGGTTTTGTGAAACAATATGAAGTGGCCATCGATGCCGACAAGCTCAACAGTGCCAACGTAACCATTCCGGAGCTGTACACTGCCCTGGAAAACAACAACGAGAACACCGGTGGCAGCTACATAGAGCAATCGGGCATGCAATATTTCATTAGGGGCATCGGTCTGGCAAAATCGCTTCACGACATTGAACGGATTCCCATTAAAACCATCAACGGCATTCCGGTGCTGGTGGGCGATGTGGCACAGGTGCGACTCGGCTCTGCCATGCGCTATGGCGCAGTAACGCGCAACGGCGAGGGTGAAGTGGTGTCGGGTATCACTCTTATGCTCAAAGGTGAGAACTTCCAGGATGTTATCAAGAACGTGAAGTCGCGCATCGAGACCATAAAAAAGAGCCTCCCCGATGGAGTGGTCATTGAACCATTCATCGACCGCACCCAGCTCGTGGACCGCGTTACCGGCACCATTGCCCGCAACCTGATTGAGGGTGGCTTGATTGTAATATTCATCCTGGTGTTGTTCCTCGGCAATCTCAGAGCTGGACTTGTGGTGGCTTCGGTGATTCCGTTGTCGATGCTGTTTGCATTCGGGATGATGCGCACTTTCGGAGTCAGCGGCAACCTCATGAGCCTTGGGGCAATAGATTTCGGACTAATTGTCGACGGGGCCGTCATCATAGTGGAATGTGTGTGCGCCTACATAGCCTCCCATTCCAGCGAATACGGCGGGCACAAGCTCACGCAACAACAGATGGACAACACGGTCGCCCAAAGCGCCGGTGTCATGATGAGTTCGGCAGCATTCGGTGAAATCATAATCATGACGGTGTATGTTCCGCTATTGACCCTGGTGGGTATTGAAGGCAAAATGTTCCGTCCGATGGCCTTGACGGTATTTTTCGCAATATTAGGCGCATTTTTGCTTTCACTCACCTATGTGCCAGTGGCAAGTGCCATGTTCCTCAGCAAAAAGACGAATCACAACAGCAATTTCTCAGACACACTGATGAAACACATTCGGGCCGCCTACAGCCCATTGCTAGAATGGAGCCTTAGAAACAGCCGCGCTTTGATAGGGGCTGTGGTGGTGCTGTTTGCGGCAAGCCTGGCACTTTTCAGCCAAATGGGCGGAGAGTTCATCCCCAATCTTGAAGAAGGCGACCTGGCAGCAGAAGTCAGCATGCGGCAAGGCACATCACTCTCACAGATGATTGAGTCGTGCACAAAGGCTGAAGCAATATTAAAGAAGCAATTCCCCGAGGTGAAACAGGCAGTGAGCCGCATCGGAAGCTCTGAGATACCCACCGACCCCATGCCGGTAGAAAGAGCCGACATGATGATCGCACTTGAGCCCAAAGACAAATGGACATCGGCCAAGACACAGAGCGAGCTTACCGAAAAAATGGAAGAAGCGCTCAAAGTGATACCGGGATTGCACGTGGAGATGTCGCAACCAATACAAATGCGCACCAACGAGCTGATAACCGGCATCAAGCAAGATGTGGCAATCATGATTTACGGTAGCGACTTGGAAAAACTCACGTCGACGGCCAACCGCGTGGCATCGCTCATCCGCGACATCGACGGTGTCACCGACCCAATGGTTGAAAAAGTGACTGGTCTGCCTCAACTGCAAGTGAAATATGACCGCGACCGCATGGCCAGCTACGGCATTTCGGTCAAAGATGCCAACAACATCATACAGACCGCGTTTGCCGGCAACAGCGTGGGCACTGTATATGAGGACGACCGAAGCTTCGACATAGTGCTACGTCTGAACAAAGACCTGCGCAACAGTGCCGATGCCTTGCGCGACCTATACATCCCACTGCCCAACGGCGGCACCGTACCGCTGCAGCAAGTGGCCAACATCGGATATGAGGATGCCCCCTCACAAATCACACACGATGAAGGCCAACGGCGCATTTACATCGGATTCAACGTGCGCGGACGCGATGTGAAACGCACCATAAAAGACATCCAGGAACGGCTAGACCAACAGCTTAAGTTGCCCACAGGCTATTATTACCGCTACGGAGGTCAATTCAGGAACATGGAAGAAGCCACATCGAGGCTGAGTGTTGCACTGCCAGTGGCATTGGCAATTATCCTGATTCTGCTGTATGCCACGCTTGGCACCATTAGGGAAACATTGTATGTGTTCACAGCCATACCGCTGTCGGCAATCGGCGGCATCGCAGCATTATGGTTGCGCGGAATGCCATTCAGCATTTCGGCCGGTGTGGGATTCATAGCGCTGTTTGGCATTGTGGTTCTCAACGGAATTGTTCTTATAAACCAATTCAACACATTTGAAAAGCAAGGTATTGACAATCTGCACGAAAGAGTTGTCAAGGGATGCATAATGCGGTTGAGGCCCGTGCTGATGACGGCTCTGGTGGCCTCATTCGGATTTCTGCCAATGGCACTGTCGACCAGTGACGGAGCCGAAGTTCAGCGCCCGCTGGCCACTGTGGTTATTGGCGGTCTGCTCACAGCCACATTTCTCACCCTGCTGGTGTTGCCAGCCATATACAAGACATTCACCAAAGAAACAAAACAACCAAAATGAATAGATATCGTTCACTACTGACACTCCTTGTGCTGTGTTTGGCCACGGGACAGGCCCTGGGAAAAAGTCCAAACGGCACAGCGCTGACAAGCCTTGACAGCTGCATTGGTGAGGCCATTAAATGCAATTTGGGCATTCAGGCCCAGACATTGCTGACACAAAAGGCAAAAGACCTGGAGGCTACTTATTTTGAGCTCGAGCCCACGAATATTACCCTTTCACAAGACCCCACCTCGGGAGGCGGCCCTGAAAACAGCATCACGTTGTCGCAAAGCTTCAATCTGCCCAGCGTTTACAATTCGCGGAAAAAGTTACTAAAGGCCGAGACCCTAGTAGAACGGCAGCGTATAAGGGTGAGCATCAATGAGCTTGCCGCACAAGTGGCAAGCGCCTACTGCAACTTACTGAAAAGCCGCGACATTTGCCGCGTGCTTGAATCACAGGACAGCATCTACGCCAATTGTCTGAGAATTGCCCAAGCAAGGCACAGCAATGGGGAAGCCGGTGTTCTTGAAAAGATGAATGCAGAAAAAGCCCTGAAAGAAAACGGAATGGCCGTTTTAAATGCCGCAAAAGACTTTGAGCAGGCACAGTGGGCACTACAGGCATTAATCAACACCGAGCGTGTAATCGAGCCATCGGAGAATTGCTTGACAGCATTAGACGGCAACTGTGCTACTGCATCCTTTAACGCCAAAGCCACAGCAGCCGACACCCTTTCGGGCCTTAAGCAGAAGGCAAATGAGCTTGCCGCTAATTATGCGCGAAAAGCTTTCTTACCATCTGTGTCACTTGCAATTAAGGGACAAGCATTTATCAAAGGGTTTAATCCATACAACGTCGAGCGACAACGCTTCAAGGAAGGAAACTTCATGGGATTTGAGGTGGGAGTGAGTATTCCGCTTTCATTCGGGGCCATACGTGGAAAAGTCAAAGCGGCACAGCGCGATGTGGAATTGTCGGCGATCAACAGAGAACGGCAAAAAGCGAATATGGAATCAACGCATAAGAAATTGCTGAGCGACTTCGCCAAGGCAAAGCAAGATGTTGACTACTACGCGTCGAGCGGAATGGCACAGGCAAAAGAAATGGAACGGCTGTCGCAAGTGCTGTATGCCAATGGCGAGATCAGCTACATCGAATTGGCCCAAAACCTGAAAGCCTCAAGCGATGTGAAAGTTGACTACATCAACGCCATCAACCGATACAACCAGGTGGTGATACAGCTGAATTATTTAATGGGAAACAACTCAAAAACGACAAAATAGCAAACATGAAACGAATCCATATACTATCAATGGCATTTGCCACCACTGCCCTGCTGGCAGCATGTGGCAGCAACAATGAAGCCACAAAAGACGAAAACAAGACCCTAACCGATGACACAAGCGAAATTGAGCTGACTGAGCAACAAATGAAAGCCGTGGACATTGTGATCGGGAAAATCGACCAAAAGAACTTGATTCAAACCATTAAGGCTGCCGGAGTGATCAATGCAGACCCGCAGAGTCGGGCCGAAGTGACACCACTGACAGGAGGCATGGTGAAAAACATTTGCGTGAATGAAGGTGACAACGTGCATCAAGGGCAACCTGTAGCCTGGATTGAGAACACCGACATCATTGACCTGCAAAAAAGCTACCTTACGGCAGTCAAAGAATTGCAGACGGCCAAGCAAGAGCTCAAGAGGCAACAAAGCCTGACTGCACAAGGAGCCGGAGTGAACAAGAATCTACAGCAGGCCCAGAATGCAAGTAGCATTGCCCAGGCCACTGCCACTGGTCTTGCATGGCAATTGACGCAGCTGTCGATCAGCACGTCAAGTGTGGCCAAAGGGAATTTCGCGACCCGCATTCCAATTAAAGCCCCCATTGGGGGCACAGTAGGCAAGATATCGGTGAGTATGGGCAGCCATGTGGATGTATCGTCAGTGCTAATGGACATCGTGAACGACAGTCGGGTTCACTGCGACGTGATGATTTACGAGAAAGACATTGACCGAATCAAAAAAGGCCAGAACGTTGACATCACCCTGATCAACCGTCCCGACGGGCACATCAGCGGCACCGTAGCCTCAATCAACTCATCGTTTGTTAACGATGCCAAAGCAATCAAGGTGCATGTGAGAATCACCGACAGGGGCGGCATCAAACTGCTACCTGGGGCATCGGTCAATGCACTCATCAATCTTAACGCCCAAAAGGTGGATGCGCTTCCCGACGATGCCATTGTGGACGTGGGTGGCAAAAAGTATATTTTTGTGCAAACGGGTGTAAAAAACGGCAACAATGCCCATTTGTTTAAGCAAGTGGAGGTAGCTGTCGGCGCAAGCGAATTGGGATACACACACATCATTCCTATCGAGCCAATCGAAAAGGGTGCTATTGTGGTGAAGAAGAACGCATTCTACATTTTGTCGATGATTGAAGGAGGCGAAGACGAGGATTAACGCGCAACTTTACCATTGCAAGGCGAAAAAAGCAGGACTGGTGAAAACGCCAATCCTGCTTTTATTGTTGTTTTTTGAGTTATGTTACTTTATCGAGTCGACCTGCAACACAAGTTGAATTGCTTTCTTTATTTCGCCTTTGGGCATCAGTCCCAATGAGGCTTGCGGCTGGCCCTGCTGCGGGACGAACAGCAGCATGGGTACTGAACGAATGCCATAGGCTCGCGCCAAATCTTTGTTTTTGTCGACGTCAACACTGTAGAAGTCGACCTTTCCTTTATATTCTTTCGCAAGCTCTTTTAGAATGGGAGCCAACCGCTTGCACGGGCCGCACCAAGTGGCGTTGAAGTCGATGATGACAGGGCGCACACCCTTAAAGTTCCAATCACTTGAGGTGTAGTCACTCACCATTGAAGCGTAGTCGCTTTGGGAAATTTCGGCCACATCGCCCTTGTCGTTGGCAAAAACGTGAGAAGCCACAGCAAGCAATAGTGCCGAAACGCATAAAAGTCTAAATCGCATATATCAAATCTCAATGTATAGAAATGGGAGAAAAACAGCGTCAAGCCTGATGCTGCTTTCGCAGAAGGTCATTGACCGTTTTAACTGGGTTGAACGTCTCGATGGGAACCTCAACAAACGCCGTGTTCCAATCGCTCATCGACCCGTTCCACAGCCCGGGAAGTTCCAGAGCCTTAATGTCAACACCACCTACCGACTTCTCTGAAATTAAACCCGTACTGTAGTCCACGAAATCCTTAAGGTTGAATTTGTGGCCTTTATAATCTTTCAGATAGCATACAAGGTCAACCGGGTTAAAGTGAGTGCCACTCTGCATGAGGGCAACAGCCTCAGGATTGTTGGCGTCGATTTGGGCAGCTTCGAGAATTTGCGGAGAATAAGAGCCATCGGCATTATATGCCAAATAGGGACCGCCACCTGGCTCACCCTCATTTTTCACCACACCACACACGCGAATAGGACGGTTGAATTTTTTAATTAGGTAGGCCTTTAATTCGGCATCGGTCAGTGCACCGGTCTGCCCGTAAACCGTCGACAGGCGCGACTCAAGGAATCGAAGCATTTGCTTAAGCTCCGCCGGAGTGACATCTCCCTCGAGCTTAGTGAGGTTTCTGGCGATATTGCGCTGCAGCCACACCAGATAGCCTGCAATTGCCTTCTTATACTTAACAGTGGCATTGCGGTACTTTAACGGCACCACGTTGTCGATATTTTTAACAAACACCACATCGGCATCCAAGTCCCCCAGGTTTTCAATAAGAGCCCCATGGCCGGCCGGGCGGAAAAAGAGTTTGCCGTCGTCGGTGCGATACGGCTCATTGTCAAGAGTCACCGCAATGGTGTCGGTCGAGAGCTTCTGCTCCGACAGCGAGACAGAATATTTCACACCCCATATTTTCTCCATTGTGGGAATCTTTTCCTTCAGCAGTTTCTCGAATTCAGCCCTATGCTCAGGCGACACCGTGAAGTGGATGTTGACTGTGCCGTTTTTCCCCGATGCGTATTGGGCTCCTTCCTCAAGATGCTCTTCCACGGGAGTGTGTACGGCATATCCTGCTGCCCGGTGAAACTTTATCAAGCCTTTAGGCAAGAAGCCGTAGTCAAGCCCGTCGCGGCTAAGCATGGCCTTGGCCACATCCACATATCGGCCATCGGCCAAAAGGGTACGGATTCTGGCATTATATAGTTTTTGGCAAGCATTGTCAAGCAAGCCATAAAAGGCAAACTTATCGATTCCATCGAAATATTCCTTCTCAAAATCAGTTTCGGGTTTTCCCTTGCCTGAGTTAATAAAGGCAAAGATGTTTTTAAACATTCTGCTGGCTGCTCCTGAAGCAGGGACGAATTTTTCGATTCGCGGAGAATCGTCGCGATATTGCTTCCAAAGCGACACGTTTTTTGCGACATCGGAGTCGCTAAAGCGGGTGATGCCTGCGCCGACAGATGCCACAGAATGGATTTTCAAGAAAGGGAAACCAC
>CAVFVP010000060.1:0-13185 GCA_963625945.1 Agathobacter rectalis
GGCTGTCGGTCTCAACCTCATAGAGGCCGTCCTCATTCTGCTCGGCATTGATGCGCCCGACGCTTCGCCGCTATGCGCTCGAAGGCCGCAAGAACTACCTTTTCAGCAAAAACGACAATGCTACGGTTGACAAATCACAGTGTTAAAATGCAACAATCTTTGCCATATATCAATCGCATTAAAAACATTTAAGCAACAAGTTTCATAACTATTTTGTTATCATGTTTCATTTATTTTTGCTATTTTCGCATATTAATTAAAAAACCATCATAATGACTAAATCCAAAGCAACAATCACGGTCACCGCAACCGTTGAAAAAGTGGGAAACAAGAACTTTACCTGCTACACCACCGACAAGATTGACAATTGCGCTCTTGCCGGATATGGCGAGACACCAAAGGAAGCTATTGAAGATATGGGCTTGACCTATGAGGAAATAAAGGAGATCAATGCAGAAGACGGGGTTGAGACACCATCGTTGCGCTTCGCTTATGATTTCGACATTCCCTCTTTGTTCGCATATCTAAACTGGATAAACGTGACCAAGTTCAGCCAATTTGCGGGTATCAATGCTTCGTTAATGCGTCAATATGTGTCAGGCACCGCAAAGGCAAGTGCCGAGCAAAAACGGAAGATTGAGACGGCGGTCAACAACTTAATAACGGAAATTGAACTCATCACAAAGTAGCCAATTCCACATCATAGCTCTTAATACCTTGCACTCATCATTTGGCGGGTGCTTTTCTTTTGTCTATGAACTCTTTTCACTCCATCATCCAAGCGGTTAGCATTGCGGCCACCATCAGCGCTCCGAGTATCGCAAGCACCACCACAAGCGACAGCCAAGCGGCCGTGCTCATCGGGCATTCCCTGCAATCCCTTTGGCACGCCTCGCACAGCGTGTGCTTCGTCATCTCGTTCATAGGCATCCAATTTATCGACTATCTTACGTTCCCGCTCACTCAGGGCGATAGGTATCGCTTTCTGGGCGGCCTTCCGTGCCAATAGATGCACACCTAATAGTAACTTGGGGTGGTTATCAAGATTTTTGACTAACTTTGCAGTAAAAGACCGGGCAGCACACTGCCCCGCTACGGCTCAAAAGCAAAGCGCCACATGAAGCGAGCTTTTGACCCGTGCCAAAGCAACACACTAAGAAACATCAATCCACACCGCAAATGATTATTTCAACAAAGACAACATACGGCACGGTAGCGGCACCAATAGGAGTGTTTGACTCCGGATTCGGAGGGTTGTCGATTCTGCGTGAAATCCGCAAGGCACTGCCCGATTACGACTACATATTTGTGGGCGACAACGCACGCGCCCCCTACGGCAACCGCTCATTTAACCTGATTTATGAGTTCACGTTGCAGGCTGTTGACTATCTGTTCGGGCAAGGATGCCACTTGGTGATAGTGGCATGCAACACGGCCTCGGCCAAGGCATTGAGGTCGATACAGCAACGCAATTTGCCTGAGATGGACCCCTCCCGCCGGGTATTGGGCGTCATTCGCCCCACGGTGGAGATTTTAGGCTCAGTATCAAAGAGCGGTAACATAGGCATCTTTGGCACCCCAGGCACCATACAAAGCCATTCCTACGACATGGAAATAGCGAAAATGTACCCGACATTCAAGGTCTACGGCCACGCGTGCCCCATGTGGGTCCCACTTATCGAAAACAGGGAATCGGATGGCGACGGAGCCGACTACTTTGTAAAAAAAGACATCAATGCCCTACTCAGCCAGTGTGCCGACATTGACACAGTGATACTCGGCTGCACTCACTACCCGCTGATTCTGCCCAAGATAACCCAATACATGCCACAGGACATCAATGTGATTTCCCAAGGCAGCATAGTGGCCGACAGTCTGAAAGACTACTTGAAACGTCACCCCGAGATTGAGGTAAAATGTCAAAAAGGCGGCAACTGCAGCTACCGGACCACCGAAGACGCCGACCGGTTCTCGTCGCTGGCAAGCATATTTGTCAACGAAGACGTGAATGCCACACACATCACCCTTTGAAAACGACACACATCACACCCCCTATGTATCTAAAGAAATCCACAATACTGCTATTTGCGGTGATAGCCGCAACGCTCACGGCCTGCGACAAAAGCAATGCCGACTACTCAGTGGTGGAAGTACTGCTGAACCAGACCCAACTGCGCTATGACGACAACGGCTTGTGGGCCGATGCCATGAACGAGAATTCGAACGTGGTTTCACAAGGCATAACATTCTCACACACAGCAATGCCGATACTAAATTCATGGACGGGGTTCGTGGCAAGCCGCAACTGCGACACCACGGACTACAGCACAGGCAACTGGAATGAGCACTTGTTTACCGCCACAACCGGCGGTGGAAAATCGGGAGCGCGCACCCCCTATCTTGTGGCATGCTGGAATCCAAGCGACACCGTGAAAAGCACCAGCGGCGCATCATGCAGTTTCGCAAGAACCGACAGTACGGAATTCACCCCCGTGTCGATGCTGGCATGCAACACCACCCGCACCTACTATGCCATGGTCAACGGCACACCGCAATCAAAGAAATTCGCCACAGGCGATTGGCTAAAACTAAATGCCTACGGCATTACAACCGACGGCAAAACCACCGGGCCCGTAGAGTTCTACCTGGCCGACTACGGCAATGGCGAGGCAAAGACAATCACCAATTGGACCTACGTCAATCTCGAGCCGCTCGGGCGTGTGAAGACAGTGTTCTTCACAATGCAGTCGAGCGACAACGGCTTAAACGGGATCAACACCCCCACCTATTTTGCAGTTGACAGAATAATCATCGACACCAAGAAATAAGGCACGGCATCAATCAACGCACGCATCAATCGTGCGGCAATCACGGGTTATACAAATCGTGGTCGTAAAAACCCATCACCTCCTGAGCCGCCTCATAGGCCATGACAGCCGGACTATGAGGGTCGAGTTCCATTGCCTCGCAATAACAGTTCATAGCTTCCTTAAAATCATTCAGTTGCCTATAGGCATTACCCATCAGATAGTAAGTCTCGGCCTTGTCGGCTTGCGTCAGCTGATAGCGTTTCAGCACCTCCCTTGCAACGCTGATGGCCTCTTCAGGCTTGGAGGCGTGAAGTAATTGAGTGATATGTGAGAATTCATCCATGTGTCGTTGTCAATGATTTTTCAAGCAAAAGTAAGTGCTATGGCCAAATTTGGCAAGAGAAGATCCAATTAAAACCACGCCATGGCGAATATCGCCCATGATAGACGGGTGAACGCGGGCATTAACCAACCACACCACCATTTGCGATTGCGCCCACATTGAAGTAACTTTGCCTAATCAAAGAAAACGCCACGGGCAACAATAATGGAAAAAGAATGAAAAGATCTGCGATAATCATCATAGCCGCATTGTTCGCAACACTTGCCGCCAATGCCACAACATATGATGCCGATAATTGTCAAGGCAGCCTTGGCCCATATCCGGCAAAGGTGAAACTCATAGCTCATCCCGACAGTCTGACCCCTATATTCATAAACCACCTTGGGCGTCACGGCTCACGCTATCCGGCATCGGCCTATTCGGCAAATACCATGCGCAAAGCTCTACTCAAAGCCGATTCGTTGAAAACCATCACGCCACTCGGCAAACGGTTTCTCAAGCTTATCAACAGCGTAATTGCACGCAGCAACGGCCAGTGGGGCCAACTCGATTCTACGGGAATGGCCGAGCACCGCGGAATAGCCGACCGAATGGCACGCAACTTCCCGTCGCTGATCAACGGAGGCAACGTCCTGGCAGGCTCTTCAAAAAGTCCACGAGCCATAATGAGCATGTACTCATTCACCCACGAGCTCTCGCTCAAGGCAAAAGATATCACAATAGGCACCATTTCGGGGTCAAAGCTTGACGAGACACTGCGTCCATTCGATGTGAACGAAAAGTACAAGCAATATGCCAAAGCGAAGCCGTGGCAAGCCACATATGACCGCTATGTGGACAGCATATGCCCCAATACGGCCACACGCCTGCTGGGAAAATCATATCCTGCAACAACGGCAGAACTGAAGCAACTGTCGATAATAGAATACTACAACATCGCCAATCTCAAGGCAATGGGTATGACCAACGACTACGGCCCATACCTCTCACTGACCGAATACAACATGCTTTGGTCGTGCTTTAATCTGCGGCAATACTACCAACACATGCAATCGGCCATATCGACCACGCCGGCAGACATTGCCGATCCGCTCCTTGAAGACATCGTGGACTGGTGCGACATGGCCGCCGACGGACTGTCGAAAGCCACAGCCGTGCTGCGGTTTGCCCATGCCGAGACCGTGATGCCACTAGTGTCGCTCATGCGGCTGCCCGGTTGCTTCTACACCGACACCGACGTGGCCATCCTGAAAGAAAGATGGAAAGACTTTGAGATAGTGCCCATGGCAGCCAATCTGCAAGTGGTGCTTTTCAAAGCTTCAGGCACTGGGAACACCTATGCGGCAGTATACCTCAACGAGAAGGCAACTACTCCAATAGAAGGCGACAACCGCACGTATGTGCCGTGGAGCATTCTGCGGGAATACTGGAGCCGCATTATCGCCAACAGCAAGAAGGCGCTGGCAACCGAATAGCGAGACCTACACAACACCGACGACACCGGCATTACTACGACACACTATCACCCTATTGCGATGACACCACATGGCAAAACTTACTTGCTGAATATTATCAGCGAAGGAGAGCACGAGCATCAGGATTTCAAATATCAGATAACCGACGCAAAAAAGATTGCCCGGAGCATATCGGCCTTTGCCAACAACAGCGGAGGCCGCTTGCTGGTGGGCGTGAAAGACAACGGCAACATTGCCGGAGTGAGCAGCGACGAAGAGATGTACATGATCGAGCAGGCTGCCGACATGTATTGCCGCCCTCCACAAAAGCCACAATACGAGATAATAAAAGCCGAAGGGAAGGCTGTGCTCATTGCAACAATCAGAGAAGCCGACGAGAAACCCGTAAAAGCTCCCGACGAGAAAGGGCGCTGGAAAGCATATTACCGGGTGGCCGATGAAAACGTGCTGGCCAGTGCGGTTCACGTGCGCGTGTTGGAAGAGAAAACCAGCAAAAACGCCGCTCCAGTAATCACATATAGTGAGACCGAGCAGGCACTGCTCGACTACCTTAACGGACACGGAGGCATCACCATTGACGGTTATGCAACTCTGGCCCACATCTCGCGGTTCAAGGCAGAGGAATCGGTGGTGAACCTGTGCGAAATGGGCATAGTGGAATTGCAGTACCACAACGGAACATGCCTTATCACAGCAACAGGCGACTAAGGATCAGCAAATAAAAAACCGGACGGCATGGCGGAATTCCCTTTGTGGTTTCCGTCATGCCGCCCATTTTTTCAACTCACCATCAGGATGAGCTTTAGATTATTGCTTATTGGTGATAGGCCGCCATGCCCGCTCCTTGATCAAGCCCATGCGATAGGCTACAAGAAGCTTCTGCAAGTCGTGGATCTGCGATTCGAGCTCATGGCCTATATCGGTGTCCTTCACAAGCATCCGCCTGTTGGTCATCTCCACAAGTTGTATTGTCGACTTGATGTCCTGCCCCTCCTCTACAGCTTTGGTTATTGAGGTGAACGGCTCATGCTGCACAAGCTGGAATCCACGGGAGTGATACACCAGAGTGTAGCCGGCAATGCCGGTCTCGGGTTGATAAGCTTTTGAGAAGCCGCCATCGATCACCATCATCTTGCCATTGGCCTTGATGGGACTTTCGCCCTTGATGGTCTTAACAGGCACGTGTCCGTTAATTATGTGGCGATATTGTCCCACAACACCAAACTCGTCGAGAATCATGTCGCACACCTGCTCGTTGTCGCGCATTGCATAGTAATAGCCCTTAACCTCCTTGTGCGTGGCCTTGTCCTTGATGAAATAGCGCTCGAAGGTAGCCATTTTATCCTTGTCGAAAGCGGGCGAATTTTTTCCGCACCACAGATACCACACATAGTCCATGGCAAAGCTGTTGTCGCCGTTGTCGGCTCCGAAATACGCCTCACGGATGAGTGCGCCCACCTTTTTCAGCAGAGCCTTGCCGTGATACTTCTCACCGCATATTTCCACATCGCGCAGAGAGCCGTCGGCATTAAGCGGAATTGAGGCATGGTAGAGCAAATTGCCATTGACCACACTGAAGATACAACCGTTGCGGAACATTGCATCCATATGTTTCTTCAGCTTTTCGGAGTCAACAAATGAGTTGTGCAACTTGCTGACAAGCATTTCCTCGTCGGGAGTTAGTTTGAACGGGTCCTTGGGGTCAACCGTGGGGAAGTGAGTGTCGGTCATCTCATAATCCTTACCGTCGATAACCACCACATTTCGGTTGAAATCAATTTTGTCGAGCAGCAGGCGGTCGGCCATGTCGAACTCAGGCCGACGCTTAATTGCCGCTGCCTCAAGCTTGAACTGCACTATGCTTATGGCCTTGTGCATCTGGGCAATCAAGTGCTTTGTCTTTGATATCGCCTCCGAGTTTCCGTCGTTCACCTTAGGCAGGAACGGTGTGCAGGGGTCGTCGGCATAATGGTCGAGCGCAAATGTGGCAAGAGGCAGCAGGTTGATGCCGTAGCCGTCCTCAAGCACGGTCTGGTTGCCATAGCGCATGGCTATGCGAATCACATTGGCTATGCAGCAATCATTGCCGGCAGCGGCGCCCATCCACAGAATGTCGTGGTTGCCCCACTGGATGTCGTAGTTGTGGAAAGTGCACAAGATGTCCATTATCTTGTCGGGGCTCGGGCCACGGTCGTACACATCGCCTAGAATGTGCAGCAAGTCGATAGTGAGTTGCTGGATGAGGTTGCACATAGCCACAATGAAGTCGTCGGCACGACATGTGGAGATTATGGTTCGCACGATGACGTCGACATATCCCTGCTTGTTGGGGTCGGACGAGCTTTCGTGCAGCAATTCCTGAATTATGTAGGAGAAATCGAGCGGTAAGGCTTTGTGCACCTTCGAGCGCGTGAATTTCGACGACACGTTGCGGCACACCTTCACAAGGCGGTTGATGGTGATGAAGTACCAGTCTTTCATATCGGCCTCGTCGGTCATTTCTTGCTTCACCAGCTCCAGCTTTAACTCAGGATAATAGATGAGTGTGCATAATTCCTTGCGCTCCCTCGTGCTCAGCGAATCGTTGAATATCTCCTTCACCTTGCGCTTGATAGTACCCGAAGCATTGCGCAACACGTGCTGAAATGCTTCGTACTCTCCATGAAGGTCGGCCAGAAAATGTTCAGTGCCCTTAGGCAGATTGAGAATGGCCTCAAGGTTGATGATCTCGGTACTTGCCGTGGCTATGTTGGGGAAACTCCTCGACAGCAACTTCAAATACTTCAAATCAGCATTGATGTTTTTAGGATCAGTAGTATTCATAGACTTATAGGGATTTAATTAAAAATCATAACTTTGTTATTTGGTCGTAAAAACTGCCGGCAACGGCTAACTGTTACGGTATTCCTGTGGCGTCATGCCAGTGTATTTACGGAAATAGCGGTTAAACGAAGTGGGAGTGGAAAAGCCAAGTGATTGCGATATTTTGGCAGCCGAGGCGTTTGTGCGCTTAAGCTGCGTCTTGGCATCCATAACAATTATGTTCATTATCACCGCTTGCGGCGTCATACCTATGCTTTTGCTTATCACATTGCAGAAGTGCGACAGTGTGAGCCCGGCATCGTGTGCGTAATACGACACCCGATGTTCCGAGCGGTACCGCTCGAACGCCGAGCGCAGAAATTGCGCCACAATCTCCTGGTCTCTTGTCGACGGTTTAGGCCCCATGTCGCCCAATCCTTCTGTCTTGATGGCATTATATAGGATGTCGACGGTTAGGGCCAGCGCGTCCTCGGCCACATTCCCAGCCTGGAAAACCGGGCTTAAAGAGTTGACCCTCGTCATTACCGAGAAAATGTCCTTGAAAATGTCGGCCATTTCGGTACTGAGAGAGAACACAGGCCGCTCAAACACCTGAAACAGTATTGGTGACAGGGTCTGCCAAGGATTGATGCGTTTGAGGAATTCGGAAGAGAAACCCTCGAAGCTGACGTGAACGTCGCTGCTCACGTCCTCGATGAGGAGGAAGCTGCCGGGCATGATTATCACGAAATCGTGTTCCTTGATTTCATATTCCCACAAATTGATTGTGGCTTTCACGTGACCCTTGTCGACGTAACAGAATATGGCCGCCTCGATTTTGCAGGGGAAAGACGCATAATACCTCAACAAGTCGGAATTGATGTCGTCGTAGACAATCAAGTCGACTGGGAGGTCGAATTGCGGCACCTTCTCGCCTTTTGCTATCTTCTGTATGTTGGCGTCCATCATAAGCGTCAGAGTATGTGCACTTGCTGAAAGAAATGCTTATCGCAACAGCAGGTGATGCTGTGGTCAGTCTTCAGGATAAACAAGATTTTGGGGAGTGAGTTTGTTGAGCACCTCCACAAGATATTTCCTTGCTTCCCACTTTGCCATTGGCAGATTGTGCAGCATATAGCTGCCGCAGTCGCGCGGAGTGGTACCGGGAATTTCGCCGTCGAACTCAGCGATGAATTTGAAAGTCTCATGCATGAGCTGCACCACATCGGCCGATTCCAAGTCTCCCTGAAGAATCAGATAGTTGCCAGTGCAGCATCCCATGGGTCCCCAATACACCACGCGATTCTTCCACTGCGGGTGGTTGCGCAGGAATGTGGCCGCGAGATGCTCGATTGTGTGCAGAGCCGGCTGACTTACGGCAGGCTCTGCATTAGGCACTTTCATGCGAATGTCGAATGTGGTTATCACGTCGCCCTTGGGTGTGATGTCCTTGCGCGAGACATAAATTCCCCTCAACAGTTTGTTGTGGTTTATCGTAAAGCTTTTTATTTTCTCCATACCTCATTCGTCGTTTTTATTGTTGTGTTAAGTAATCGTTATATCATGCCATTGATGAGCTGCTGAAGCTTCTCGAATGTGCGCTTTGGAGCATCGGCCCAGAAATCGGTGTATTGTGCCGAATTGTTGTGACTTGCGCCGGGCGAATCGCTTATCACACGCAAGCTAAGGAATGGGGTGTGCTTGGCGTAACAGGTGTGGGCAATGGCTGCCGACTCCATGTCGACGGCCAGCACATCGGGAAACCGCGACTGAATTGCCTCGACTTCGCCAATGGAGTCGATAAAACGGTCGCCAGAGCAGATGAGGCCGCAATGCACGCCTGGCTGTCCCTGTAGAGCCTCTACCAGTTCGGGGTTGCCGTCGAAGAACAGAGGCATTCCCTGTATTTGTCCCCAGGTGCTGTCGAAGCCGCACCACACGTCGTGATAGGCCACGCGCTGCCCCACCACCACATCCATCACATTGACCGACTTGTTTGCACCTCCGGCCACACCAGTGTTGATCACAACATCGGGTGAGAATCCATCGATCAACGCAGCGGTTCCTATGGCGGCATTTACCTTGCCTATGCCACACTGCATTGCCACCACCGAGTGGCCGCCTATATTACCACAATGAAAGACAGTGCCGTCATGCTCCTGCCTGATGTGGCCGGCCAGCATGGGCTTGAGCAGTTCGAGCTCCTTTTGCATTGCTACTATAATCCCAATCTTCATAGAAACGAAAGCTTTTTGGTTTTGTTTCGTAATTCATATGCTAAGTTAATCAAAATTCACATAACAAGCAACGATGCAGTGCCCATAGGCACTATTTTTTTGACCTTGTGGCGCTAATCTCGCAATAAGATGGTATATTTGCACAAAAATCAAGACAGGAAAAGATGATAAGCATTAACATATCGCCCCGTATTGTTGAAGTGTGCCCGCAAGTACAAATAGGCATGGTCAGGGCTCACGTGAAAAACCGGCCCACATGCGATGAGCTGTGGAGCGAGATTGAGCAGGAAGCCGCCTCGATAAAGGGCCGCTACCAGTTGCTCGACATCAACAAGCGCCCGGCTGTGGCAGCCACCAGAAAGCTCTACAAGGCCCTGGGCAAAGACCCCGGTCGCTACCGCATGTCGAGCGAGGCCCTTTGCAGACGCATCATAAAGGGGCTTGGCATATACAGGCTCACCACACTGATCGACGTGGTTAACCTGGTGTCGATTGCCAGCGGCTACTCGATAAGCGGCCTTGATGCCGACAAAATTGAGGGCGACACCTTGACAATGGGCGTGGGTGAAAGCGGCGAGGTGTATCACGGAATAGGCCGCGGCGAGCTCAATATCGAGGGTCTGCCCGTATACCGCGATGCTTTGGGCGGCATAGCGACGCCCACTAGCGACGAGGAGCGCACCAAGTTCACGACCGAGACCGTCACCGCGCAAATCAACATCAATGCTTTTGCACCTGAAATGGACTTGCGCAAAGCAGTTGACTGGACAGTAGAATTACTCACAAAATATGCCTTTGCAACCGATGTGGAAACACAAATAGTAGGGCCATTCTAAGCAAGAGCAACCAAACGGCACAATTATCCATGAAGCTACTGAAAATATTAGAGGAAAATATCAACGGTCGGCATCTGAACGAAATAGTTGACACACTGGCCGACGGCGGCATTGTAATCTACCCCACCGACACCATCTACGCAATAGGCTGCGATGCGCTCAACAACCAGGCCATTGAGCGAATTTGCACAATCAAGTCCATGAAATCGGCAAAGACCAACTTGTCGATTATCTGCAGCGACCTGTCGGAAGTGGCCCATTACGCAAAGGTGAGCAACAGCCTGTTCCGCCTGATGAAAGAAAACCTGCCCGGAGCATTCACATTCATCCTGCCGGCGCTGTCGAAACTGCCCAAAGCCTTTAAGGGAAGGCGCACAGTGGGTATCAGGATTCCGCAAAGCCCGATTGCACTGGCCATTGAGAAAGCCCTGGGCCATCCCATTCTCACTACATCGGTTGAGGGTAGCGACGACGACTTCATCACCGAGCCCGAGCTTATTGCCGAGCATTACGGCCATCTGGTCGACATCGTGGTTGACGGCGGACGCGGCGACACCGTGCCGTCGACAATCGTAGACTGCACCGGAAGCGAGATAGAGATCGTACGCGAGGGCAAGGGAGAGCTACAATGACACAAAAACCACACAAATGACACCTAACAATATAAATGATTAACCGATTATGAATAAAACACACATTGCCATCGTTGCCGCCGGCCTGCTGCTGGCCGCATCATGCTCGCCAAAGAACCCGACAGGTAAGGCCGAACAGGCCGACACTACAGTTGTGGCTACCGACAGCGCCTCGGCCGACACGGCCATAAGTGAGTCGGTGGTGACAATTATCTACTTTTATGCCACATGGTGCGGGCCGTGCAAGCGTCAGGCGCCCATTCTCGACGAAGTGGCAAAGGAATATGGCAACCGGGTGAAACTGGTGAGAATAGACATTGACCAAGAGCCGCAGACGGCGGGGCTTTATGGTGTGGAAGCTGTGCCGACACTCGTCTTTGAGTCGACCAACGGCAAAAAGGAAATGAGTGTGGGGCTGAAGTCTAAAACCGACCTCGAAGAGACCATCAACGCCCTGCTGTAAAAGGTAAAGCATTAGCCCCCACCAAGAAGGTTGACATGTTATTTTTTCTCTTAATCAGTTCATTTCCTTCAACATGTTATTAAAAAATGGATCAGGCTTCGGCTCGGGCAAGTGAGATGCGCACTTTTTTTCCTTTGATTTTCAATGCTGAAAGCTTTTTCATAGCCGAGGCAGCCTTTGGGGCGGGAACTGCCACCAAGGCATAGTGGTCCTTGACATCGATATGCCCGATTTCGGCGGCAGCCACATTGCTGTTGTTGGCTATGAACCCAACGATGTCGCCACGCGATATTTTCTCCTTGCGGCCAGCCATAAAGTAAAGTGTGGCCATAAGCGGCTTTATTCCATTGCGCAACGGCGAGGGCGAGAGCTGCTTCTCGACATCGGAATGCACAAATACGGGCAACTCCTCATCAGGGCCAAGAATCACAAACACCTCACCACGTCGGTCGCAACGGGCAGTACGCCCGTTGCGGTGCTTGAACGCCTCTTCGGCTACTGGCAAATGATAGTGCACAATATATTGCACGCCGTCGATGTCGAGGCCACGTGCCCCAAGGTCGGTGGTGACCATCACGCAATATGACCCGTTGTTGAAAAGCGCCACGGCCTTTTCGCGCTCCACTTGGGTCAGCGCTCCATTATAGATGCCGGCCGATATTCCCTCGGCCGCAAGATACTGGGCCACACGCTGCGCCGCATCGCGATAGTTGACAAATACAATGGCCTTGCCGTCGGGCAGGTCGAGCAGCAAGTGGCGAAGCGTGGCCAGTTTGCCGCATTGGGGTGAGCGCACAAGCCACGACTGTAGCCGCTGGTCGAGCTCATCCTCCCGGTCAAGGAAATTGACCTCGTGATGATTGTTGAGCGTAACGTAGTCGGGATACTCGCGAAGCACCGTGGCCGATGTGAGAATGCGCCGCGACAGGTTGGGCATACTCGAAAGCAGGCGGCTCATCTCGTCATCGAAACCGAGTTCAAGCGACTTGTCGAACTCATCAAGCACGAGCAGACGCACATTGCGCAATTCAACGTTGCCGCGGGTGGCATGGTCGAGGAGCCGCCCCGGAGTGGCCACCACAATGTCTGGAACCACACTGAGCGACTGCCGCTCATCGGCTACATCGTGCCCTCCACAGCAAAGCGTCACCTTCAAGCCCACAGCCATCGACCTGAGCACAGCACACGACTGTACAGCAAGCTCACGCGACGGGACCACAACCACGGCCTGCAACCTGTCAGGCACATGACTGACCGACTTGAGCACCGGAATGGCATAGGCAATGGTTTTGCCCGAACCGGTGGGTGAATACACAATCATGTCGCCACCCTGCGGCCATGCCTCAAGCACGGCCCGCTGCAAGTCGTTGAGGGCCGTTATGCCCATGCGTCCGCTTATGGCATCTAATATCTGCTTCTCCTTCATTTCTCTTTCAATCGTATGCTCACGTTTCGGAATGCAAAATTAATGATTTGTACCCTATCGGGCAACACTGCAGGAGTTTGTGCATGAGCATCGCCTGCGGCAAAGTTGTGAAAATCAACTGTAATAATCGCCCCAATGATTTTCTGCTTCACGTCGTCGAG
>CAVFVP010000061.1:0-12914 GCA_963625945.1 Agathobacter rectalis
AATGCAAATTCAAGCAAGCTTGATTTGCTATTGCGCTCGGCTTGCACTAATTTTGTTCCCAAAAACAGGAAGCAATGGGCAATCGCTTGACAATCAAGATAAGTAGATTGGCGCACAGCAATGTGGGCGCCACCGTGACCAACATTGTTCTGGCCTATGTGGTGTGGATGCTTGCACGGCTGACTTTTTTCCTTGAAAACTGGAACACTTTCGCCCCCTACATGTCGTGGAAACTGCTTGGCAGCGGGTTACACGGGGCACTGGTTTTCGACACATCGGCCATCCTTTATGTGAATTCCCTCTACATTGTGCTCACACTGTTTCCGTTTCACATCAAGGAACGCCGTGGATTCAACCTAGGGCTCAAATGGCTTTATGTGGTCACCAATGCCGTGGCTGTGGCTTCGAGCATGGCCGATGCCGTGTATTTCCAATACACTGGCCGACGCTCAACCATAACAGTGTTCAGCGAGTTCGGCAACGAGAGCAACATAGGCGGCATCATAGTCACCGAACTGGTCAATCACTGGTATCTGCTACTGGCCTTTGCCGTGATTGTGGCTTTACTGTGGCTGGCCTATGTGATGCCGCGCATCGAGGTGTACCGCAACGGCAGGGCATACTATCTGTCGCAGATTGCGGCATTGCTCATTGGCGCACCACTTGCCATTGTGGGCATTCGCGGCAGCGTCACGGCAGGCACGCGTCCCATCACGGTGAGCAACGCCAACCAGTATGTGAACCGTCCTGTGGAAGCAGCAGTGGTGCTCAACACCCCGTTCAGCATCATCCGCAGCATCGGCAAGAAAGTGTATGTCACCCCCGACTACATGACACGCAATGCCATGGAGCGTGAATACTCGCCCATCAACCAGCCCGCAGCACCCGACTCACTCACGCTTGGACGGAAAAACGTGGTGATCCTGATCATCGAAAGTCTGGGCAAAGAATACATAGGCAGCCTCAACCCGCAGCGCAACGAGACCTACACACCCTTTATCGACTCGCTGATACCAAAGTCACTCACCTACCGCTACAGTTATGCCAACGGACGCATCTCAATGGACGCCATGCCTTCGATTCTGTCGGGCATACCCATGTTTGTGGAGCCGTTCTTCCTTACACCTGCATCGCTCAACGATGTGCAAGGCATCGCATCTATGCTGGCGCCGAAAGGATATTACAGTGCGTTTTTCCACGGCGGGCACAACATATCGATGGGATTCAGCGCATTTGCCCACTCGATAGGCTACAACGACTACTTCGGACTCGATGAATATTGCCAGTCGGACAAATATGGCGGCATGGACGACTTCGACGGCAAGTGGGCCATTTGGGACGAGCCGTTCCTGCAATTCATGCTCGACAAGGTGGACACGTTCCGCCAACCGTTTGTGGCCACCGTGTTCAGTGCCTCGTCACACCACCCATATAAGGTACCCGAAAACCTCGCCTCGCAATACCCCGAAGAGGGCGGCCTGGCCATACACAAGTGTATCCGCTACACCGACCACGCCCTGCGGCGGTTCTTTGAACGGGCAAGCCGTCAGCCGTGGTACCGCAACACCGTTTTCGTGATTGTGGCCGACCACACAAACCAGACACAGCACCCCGAATACAAGACCGACCTGGGCCTATATTCAGTGCCTATCATATTCTACACCCCCGACGGCAGCCTGCGTCCCGCAACCGACACCACAAAAATAGCCCAGCAGACCGATATCACGCCCACACTGCTGCACATGCTCGGCTACGACAAGCCTTATATGGCTTTCGGTGTCGACTTGCTGTCGACTCCCGCATCGCAAACGTGGGCCGTGAACTACAACGGCGGCATCTACCAGTATCTCAACGGTGACTACATGATTCAGTTCGATGGCACGCGGGTAAAGGCCATGTACGACTTCAGGCACGACGAGATGCTGCACCACAATGTGGTCGGAAAGCACCCTGAGGTGCAACAGGCCATGGAGCGGAGGCTCAAGGCCATGATCCAGCAGTATATGAGCCGCATGAACGAGAACCGCCTGCTACCTGGCAAGTGACTCCGCTCGGCCGCATGCACCACACAACATTAAACACCGACAAGAAAAAGATGAACAAGATATATCAACGAATAAAGCTGCTCGACAGCAGCAGTTGGGCTCCGGCAGTGGCCCTGATTGCCAACCTTGCGTTGGCCTACATTACCTACTTCGCCACCAGGCTCATTTTTTTAGCCGTTAACTATAGCTATTTTGCCGACAACCTAAGCACGGGCCACCTTGCCGAAATGCTGCGCGGCGGACTGGTGTTCGACACGTCGGCCATCATGTATACCAATGCCCTCTATATTCTGCTCATGCTGCTGCCCGTGCACCTGAAAGAGCGCAAAGGCTACCACAAAGCCTGCAAGTGGCTCTTTGTGGCCGTCAACGGCATAGCCGTGGTGATGAACATGGCCGACACGGTGTATTTCCAGTACACATCGCGCCGCACCACCAGCACCGTGTTCAGCGAGTTCAGCCATGAGAGCAACATAGGCAGCGTGATTGCAGCCGAGATGGCGGCACACTGGTATCTGTGGATTGCAGCCGTGGCAATCATTGCACTGCTCTGGCTTCTGTATGCCGACAGCAGGCTCAACTGGCGGCGCATCATGTGGTGGCGCTACGATGCCGTGCAGGCGCTGTGCCTGGCCGTGATGGCGGCACTGTGCGTGGCTGGCATGCGTGGCGGCTTCGCCCATTCGGTGCGTCCCATCACTGTGAGCAACGCCAACCAGTATGTCGACCGCCCCATCGAGGCGGCTCTAGTGCTCAACACGCCGTTCTCAATACTCCGCACGATTGGCAAGAACGTGTTTGCCGACCCACACTACTTTGCAAGCGAGCGGGAAGCCCAAACATTCTACACCCCGATGCACCAGCCGGCCGACAGCACCAAGTTCAACAACAAGAATGTGGTGGTCATCATCATCGAGAGTTTCGGTAAAGAATACATAGGCAGCATGAACCCTGGCCTCGAAGGCGGCCACTACAAGGGCTATACGCCGTTTACCGACTCGCTTGCCGCACACAGCGCCACCTTCCGCTACAGCTTTGCCAACGGCCGTAAGAGCATCGATGCCATGCCATCGGTACTCTCGAGCATACCCATGTTTGTGGAGCCGTTCTTCCTCACACCGGCATCCATGAACCACCTCACAGGCCTCGCCGGCATACTCGACGGGAAAGGCTACCACACGGCTTTCTTCCACGGGGCACAAAACGGCTCGATGGGCTTTCAGGCATTTGCCCGAAGCACCGGATTCAAGGAATACTACGGCCGAACCGAGTTTGACGCCGACCCGCAGTTCCGCGGCGACAAAGACTACGACGGCATGTGGGCCATTTGGGACGAGCCTTTCCTGCAATTCATGCTCAAGAAGCTCAATTCGTTTAAGCAACCATTCATGTCGGCCGTGTTCACGGCATCGTCGCATCACCCATTCAAGGTGCCGCAGGAAGTCGCCGCACAATATCCCGAGGAGGGCGGACTGCCCATCCTCAAGTGTATCCGCTACACCGACCACGCCCTGCGCCGGTTTTTCGACAGAGCCAAACACCAGCCATGGTTCCGCAACACCATTTTCGTGATTGTGGCCGACCACACCAACCAAAACAAGCACGAAGAATACAAGACCGACCTAGGCTTGTACTCCATACCCATCATTTTCTATACCCCCGACGGCAGCATAACGCCAGGATGCCGCACCGACGTGATTGCCCAGCAAATCGACATCTTGCCCACCGTGCTCGGTGCTTTAGGCTACGACAAGCCTTACGTGGCATTCGGGTCCGACCTGCTGACTACACCGCCAGCCCAAACATGGGCCGTGAACTACAACAACGGCATCTACCAGTATGCAAAGGGCGGCTACCTGCTGCAGTTCGACGGCACACGCGTGCGTGCCGCCTATGACTACCGCAACGACCCGCTGCTGCGACACAACGTGGCTGGACACATGCCGGCCGGAGTGGAAAACAGCATGGTGCAGGAACTCAAATCACTAATCCAGCAATACATGGACCGCATGAACACCGACCGACTGGTTGCAAAGTGATTGGGTAAGGTACACACACGAGACATCAACGATTACTTACAATACAAGCAAACGCACCAACTATGAACAGCAACGTAACCATCAACGCCGACGAGCGTGCTGCCCGTGGCGCCGAACTATTCAACCAGGGCTACAACTGCGCCCAGGCCGTGGTCTTGGCTTTTGCCGACCTCTATTCCGACCGTGTCACGGCAGAAGCCCTAACGGCCATCACCGCTTCGTTTGGCGGCGGAATGGGCCGCATGCGGCTCACCTGCGGAACCGTGTCGGGGATGGCTGTGCTGGCCGGCCTCAAAAACGGCCCATTCGACTGCACCGACATGGCAAAACGCACAGCCAACTACGCCCTTGTGCAGCAACTGGCCGGCAAATTTAAGGAAGAAAACGACTCTCTTATATGCGCCGAGCTGCTAGGCCTACGTTCGGGCAAGACCGAGCCTCCCCGTCCCAGCGAGCGCTCCACAGCCTACTACAAGGCCCGTCCATGCGCCAAACTAGTGGAATGCGCCTGCCGCATCTATGCCCGCCATCTGACCGATGACAAATAACCCCACAGCCACAAAAGGCAAGCAACGCAATTCAGGCATCGAGCTGTTCCGCATAGTGGCCATGCTGCTGGTAGTGGTGGTACACACCGACGGCAAAGCCCTACACGGCCCTGGCACAGGAAGTTTCAGCATCGACTTTATGGATGCCGCCGTGCGCACCACAGTGCAACAGCTGGCCGTGGTGTGCGTTGACTGCTTTGTGGTAATCAGCGGGTGGTTCGGCATCAGAATCACACTGCGAGGCGTGGCCTGCCTGCTGTTTCAAGCCGCATTCATATCAGGCGGAGCCTATTGTGTTGCAGCCGCCACAGGACATGCCACGTTCTGTGCCGACAACTTACTCAACAGCCTCAACGTGCTGCACATCTATTGGTTTCTCACAGCCTACCTGGGACTGATGGCCGTCTCACCGGCACTCAACGCGCTGGCCAAGCATGCCACAAAACGGCAACTACAACAAGCCATAGCCTGGTATGCCGCCTTTGCTTTCATTGTGGGGTGGGCTGCCGACATGGGTGGCTTCAACTGGGGATACTCTACCATGAGTTTCATGCTCATCTACATGATTATGCGCTATCTGCGCCTGCACGGCAGCCACATCGTCACGAGGTTGAGTGCGGTGGGATGGTTCAGTTGCTATGTGGGCATAGCTCTTGTAGCCAGTGCCGTGATAGTGGCTGCAGGGGTGTGGGGCAGTGGCGAGTCGCTTAACTGGATCTACATGCACCTCTGCGCCTATGATTCGCCCACCACCATAGCCGCAAGCATATGTCTCTTTATGGCTTTCTGCCAGTTCCGTTTCACAAGCCGCATAGTCAACCGGGTAGCGGCATCGGCCTTCAGCGTGTATCTGCTACACTGCAGCCCGACGGTGTTTCCGGCCTTCCTCGATACTGTCTTCCGCCTGCACCGCTCACTGCCGCTCATCGGGTTCTCAGCAGCAATGGTGTGCCTCGTGGCAGCCACCTTTGCTGTTAGTGTAATTGCCGACCAGCTGCGCCTACTTGTCTGGCACCCCATCGGGAAACTGCAGCACCACGACCGATAAGCAAAGCCAAAAAGAGCCACGGCACTACACGTTTTTCGCAATCAAATCATTAACTTTGTAGCGAATATTAAAAACTGCAACCACATTACTCACACGTCTATGCAATACTACAAATGCTCAAACTGCGGCAACGAAGTGCCAGAGGGATCAGCCTTCTGCAACAAGTGCGGCGCACCCATAGTGAACAAGCCCCATACCGACGGCAACACCAAAGCGTGCCCACACTGCCATGCCACAATACCAGCCACATCCACATTTTGCCCTCAATGCGGGAAACCCACAAATGAATCCACTGCAAGCCTACCGCAAGAACAGCCTCAAGACCAATGGCAACAACCGGCAGACACAGGAGCCGGCGATGACGGCAACAAGCCCGACGACAGCAAGCGCACACGCAACATAGCGCTTGCCGTGGTGATTGTGGCCTTCCTTGCCCTGGTGGTGGTGCGCAACTGCTACTTCAGCGGCAACTCATCACGAGAAGAAAGCGCCGACACCACTGCCGTTGCGGTCGACTCCACACAGCAAGACACCCAGTCGATCTTCACACAAGCCCTGCAAACCAACAACTTCGGAGGCGACGGTGCTGCCGTGGTCTATGCGATTCGCATTCCCGGAAGCGACAGCGGTAACCCCGACCACATTGTGGGCATCACATCACAATCGGGTCAAGGCAGCCACACATTCTACAAAATATACGATATGGCTCAGAACGGCACCAGCTGGAACATGCAACTGGCCAAGACCACTTACCTTGAAGGACAAAACATAACATTCGATGCCGGGCAACTGATGGCCGACCCGTCGACCTTGCCGCAAAGCACCACAATCGACGGCAAGCGATATGTTTACTTTGCCTTTATGACAGTGGGCAGCGGAGCCTCGGGACGCGTGGTGCTCAACCTCTACAATATCGACACCAAGCAAGTGGTGAGCGTGAACTACGACGGCCAATACCAGACTCTCGACGACGGCCAGCAGCACATTGTGTGTGCCGCCAAGAAAGGCTCCAGCCCCGAATACACGTTCCTCAACGACCAAGTGCCGTCAATTGGCATTCTGCACATAAAGACCCAAGACGAGATTGATGCCGAAAAAAAGGCTGAGGAAGAGAAAGCCGAGGAAGAGAAGGCCAAAGAGATGGAGGCCCCGTCAAACTCGTCGGGCAAGTGGGCCAACGACAATACTGACGCCATGGAACAGCTCAACAACGGCTCGGAGGTGACCCTACGGTCGGCTGTATACGACAAAGACCAACCGCTGTTCCGCAAAAACGATCTCAAAGACACAAAAAGCAACGGCGCCTATATGGTGTTTCTGACCAACGGCGGTGTTGTTTATGCCTACAACAAGAGCGAGGGCAAGAACTTTGTGGTCTACGCCGGCAGCCCTAAAGCCACCAACATTGGCTTCGAAAACAGCGAGAAAAACATTCTGAACGTGCGCACAGCAAAAGGCGTAATCGAATACAATCTCTATACCAACCGCGCAAAACTCAAGAAATAGCGCCACCTATAAGAGGAAACGCCCATGCAAGTGCACCTCACCCAACTCATAGAGCGCAGAGCCATTACGCCCTGCGCTTTTGCTTTGATGCTGCAACCTGCTGTCGAGGCTTTGGCCTTGATGCGCGACCGGCAAGGCAACACCCCCACGGGAAGCGTCACAGCCGACTCCTTCCTGATCGATTGCGACACCCGAACCATAGAAGTGCGGCCAGTGGGCCTTGAGCCACACACAGGCGGACAAGCAACCGACGTAGCCGCCTACGGACAGGTGCTTAGCCACATGCTCGCTTCGATGCCCGTGCGGCATAAACGCATTGCCCGCATCGCACTAATGTGCACCGACGGACAGCTGACCCGGTGGGAAGATACCCGACTTGCACTTGAGCGAAGCGAGAGCAAAGCCATCTACTGGGCACTGATTGCACTTATTGCACTGCTGCTAACCCTGCTGGCTTGGCTCAACCACACATGCTGACGCCTACCACCATGGCGGTCCAAAGCCACACCCCACGCGATGCAGGATGCGGCCTTTAGCGTCCATGTGACTCGTGCAAGGGCACGGCCACAAGTGAATTCAATCGAATAGCGTAGGCTGTTTCAGCAGCTTGAACGTCTTGCGGTGATATGGCGACACGCCACAGTTGGCTATCGCCTCACGATGGTCACGGGTGGGATACCCTTTATTTTTCGCCCAATTATACTGTGGATACTCCTCGGCTATGCGCCGCATGTACTCATCACGGTGCGTCTTGGCCAAAATTGAGGCCGCTGCTATGTTCATCATAGTGGCGTCGCCCTTTATGATTGTGGTGTGCGGAATCCCCGGGTAAGGCTTGAAGCGGTTGCCGTCGATAAGCAAAGCCTCAGGACGCACCTTGAGTTGATCCACGGCTCTGTGCATGGCTGCAATGGAGGCATTGAGGATGTTGATGCGGTCTATTTCATCAGGCCATACGAAAGCCACCGCCCAGGCCACCGCCTCGCGCTCAATAACGGGCCGCAGAGCCTCGCGCTGGCGCTCGGTGAGCTTCTTGCTGTCGTTAATCAAATCGTTGCTGAAATGCGGCGGCAAAATCACTGCCGCAGCCACCACAGGCCCGGCCAGGCATCCGCGTCCGGCTTCGTCGCAACCAGCCTCGATGCGGCCATCGATAAGAAACTGCTTTAGCATAATGTATGTTTTTTGTATCTGCCCCGCGTGGGGCTGGAGGGATAATGATGATGCCTTGCGCGGCACGTCATTTCTTGCGGTCGATGATATACCGGAATATCATCTTGAAGGCATTTATGGTGTCGCTTTCGGGATATTTTGCCAATTCGGCCTCGGCCTCGGTGCGCAGGCGCTCCATGGTTTCATAAGCATAGTCGATACCGCCATTGTCCTTTGCAAACTCAATGAGCCGCTCAATCTCGGCTGTGGTCAACTCGGCCTTCCCGGCAAGCTCAAGCATTTGGTCACGCTCGGGTTGCGGAGCATGGGTCAAGGCATAAATCAGCGGCAGGGTGACCTTGCCCTCTCGCAAGTCGTTGCCGGTGGGCTTGCCTATCACGGGGTCGTTGTAGTAATCAAATGTGTCGTCCTTGATCTGAAAGCACAGGCCAAGCAATTTGGCATAGCGCTTCAGTGCCTCAATTTGTCCGGCAACGGCTCCGGCGGCCAAAGCGCCCACCTCTACACAACTGGTGAACAGCGACGCCGTCTTGTAGCTTATGACGCTGAAATAGTCGTCTTCGGTGATGCTGTGGTGACGGGCATTGTCAATCTGGTCAATCTCGCCAAGCGACAAATCGGCGCCAAGCCGCGCAAGCACGCCCAGAATTTGAGGACTCTCGGTGTGTGTGGCACATGATAAGGCTCCACTCACAAAGAAGTCGCCCACAAGCACTGCCACATGATTGTTCCACACATGGTTGATGGTCTCGTGGCCCCGCCTCTCCTGGCTGCGGTCAATCACATCGTCGTGTATAAGCGAAGCGTTGTGCAACAACTCTATTGCCGCACCGGCATACAGCACCTTGGTATTGACACCGCCAAACAGACGGCCACTCAAGAGCGTGAGGATAGGGCGAAGCTGTTTTCCTTTAACCTTGAGGTAATTGGCTACAATCTGATTCATCAGTTCACTGCCACTGTGCAGCGTCGTTTCGATAATGGCGTTGAGGGTGGCCAAGTCGGGACGTATGGAGCTTTGTATGTCTTCGAGTTTGATCATGAACCTATATTGAATTGCAAAATTAGCAATAATTATCCGCTAAACTTGAAATTTGGTTCCAAATATTTCCAAATACGAGTTAATTAGCTTAATTTTATCTGAAAATTACCACTGCCGCCGCCACAATGCGCAGCGGCAATTACCCCGTCATGAAATGAACAAGAAACTACTCCTACTCGACGCCTACGCCCTTATCTTCCGCGCCTACTATGCCCTGATGCGCAATCCGCGCTTCTCATCGGGCGGGCTGAACACCTCGGCAATATTCGGCTTCGTCAACACCCTGCAGGATCTGCTCAAACGCGAATCGCCCTCCCACATGGCAGTGTGCTTCGACCCGCCGGGCGGCACATTCAGACACGAGGCTTACAGCCAATACAAGGCACAGCGCGAGTCGACCCCCGAGGACATAAAGCTCGCCGTGCCCTACATCAAGCAGATTGTGGAAGCCTACCGCATTCCAATCTACGAGGTGGCCGGATTTGAAGCCGACGACGTGATAGGCACACTTGCCCACAAGGCAGCCGATGCCGGTTTCGAAACCTATATGGTGACCGGCGACAAGGATTTCGGACAGCTTGTGAGGCCAGGCGTGAAAATCTACAATCCATCGAAAGGAATCATTGAGGGAGAGGATGAGATAAAAGCTAAATACGGCATAGAAAGCCCACTGCAGGTGATTGACTTGCTCGGCCTGATGGGCGACACTGCCGACAACATTCCGGGTTGCCCCGGAGTGGGCCCGAAAACGGCCGAAAAACTCGTGCAGCAGTTTGGCTCAATCGAGAATCTGCTTGCCCACACAAGCGAGGTGAAAGGAGCCTTGCAGAAAAAGATAAGCGACAATGCCGAGCAAATCAAGTTCTCCAAATTCCTTGCAACCATTAAGACCGATGTGCCTGTGGAATTCGACGACGACAAACTGCGCCGCCGACCTGCCGACATGGAGGCACTGCGCAAGGTGCTTGGCGAACTTGAATTCAAATCGCTCACCACCCGCCTTATCGACCACGGCGAGGCCAATGTGGGAATTGAAGGAGAGTTTGGTGGCGGCAACACTGCACGGGATAGCGTCGGACAACAAACGCTCTTCGACATCCAGCCAACGCCTGTCGCCGAAGAAGCCCCTGCAACCACACGGGAAAACATACGTTCGCACGAGCACGACTACAAGTTGGTCGCAGAGCCAACCGATGCACAAGAGGTGGTTGCACAACTGATCCAAAAGCCACAAGTGGCGGTCCACATAGTGGCCATTGGCGACGAGGCCATGCGCGCAACAATGATTGGCATAGCCATGTGCGCCGACGGCCACACGGCCTACTATATGCCACTCGACGGCTTCGGGTGGATGCTACAGGCCGTGGCTCCACTGTTTGGCAGTGACACCTGCATCGTGGCCGACGATGTGAAGCGCTGCATGGTAATGCTTCATGCCGCCGGTGTGGAATTCACGGCACGCTACTACGACACCGCCGTGGCACACTATCTGCTGCAGCCCGATCGAAATCACGACACCCGTAGCGTAGCTACCGACATGCTCGACTACGACGCAATCGACCCGGCCTCGCTCATTCATGCCAAAGGGCGTGCGCGCGGCACACTGGCACAAGTGAGCGCCGGCAAGTTGACCGACATGGCTTGCGAGCTCGCGCAGCTCACCCTGTCGCTGCCACCACTGCTCAACGCACAGATTGACCAAAACGGCATGCAGAAGTTACTCTCCGACATTGAAATGCCGCTTGTGAGGGTGCTGGCAAAAATGGAAATTGCCGGAGCCCGCATCGATGTAAAAGCCCTTAACGACTACTCGGTTCAACTCACCGAGCGCATGCAGCTGGTAGAGCAGGAATGCTGGACACTGGCCGGGATGCAATTCAACACGGCTTCGCCCATGCAAGTGGGCGAGGTGCTGTTCGACAAGCTCAAACTCGACGAAAAAGCAAAAAAGACCAAAAGCGGACAATACTCAACCACCGAAGAGATTCTGGTGAAGTTGCAAGACAGACATCCGCTCGTGGGAAAAATCCTGGAATTGCGCGGCATTCGCAAATTGCTGTCGACCTATGTTAACACTTTGCCACAGCTCATCAATCCGCGCACGGGGCGCATCCACACCACGTTTAACCAAACCGTGACCGCCACCGGACGCCTGTCGTCGACCAATCCCAACCTGCAAAACATTCCGGTGCGCACCGATGAGGGCCGTGAGATACGCAAAGCCTTCATACCAAGTGATGGCAATGTGTTTTTCTCGGCCGACTACTCGCAGATAGAATTGCGCCTAGTGGCCGACCTGAGCGGCGACAGCACCATGATGAGCGCCTTTGCCGACGGACACGACATCCACGCCATCACAGCGGCTAAAATTTATCACGAGAGCCTTGACAGTGTCACCGCCGACCAGCGCCGAAAGGCCAAAACGGCAAACTTCGGCATCCTCTATGGCATATCGGCGTTCGGACTGTCGGAACGCCTAACAATCCCACGCTCGGAGGCAAAAATGCTTATCGACGGCTACTTCACCAACTTCCCCGGCGTGCGCAGCTACATCGACAAAACCATTGCCCAAGCGAAAGAACAGGGATATGTAACCACCCTTTACGGACGGCGCCGCATGCTGCCCGACATCAACTCGCACAATGCCGTGGTGCGCGGCTTCAGCGAGCGCAACGCCATCAATGCCCCCATCCAGGGCACTGCCGCCGACATCATAAAGATTGCAATGATTGCCATTGCCAAGCGGTTTGAAGCTGAAGGCATAAAGTCGAAAATGATACTGCAAGTGCACGATGAACTCAACTTCGACGTGTTGCCCGATGAGCTCGAGCAAGTGAGACAAATCGTCGTATCCGAAATGGAATCTGCCTATAACGGCAACGTGAGGCTCACCGCAAGCTATGGCCAGGGAGCCAATTGGCTTGACGCACACTAAGCCGAACAAAAGCCACACAAAGCGCACGGACTTGGCCTTAACAGGCAGCTGCGCGCTTTTCTTTTTAGGTCACCCATAATCAAAAAGCGAGGGACTTCCGGTTAAGAAGTCCCTCACTGTGTCATCCATGCCTTCAGATACACATTCACATGCTCACTGCCGGCCTGGCGACATAGGGAAATTTAGACTAAATGATATTTTTAAAATACCGTATCCCGCTAGCATCGGGCTACGGATTAACACAAAAAACCTATCTTTTGTTTATTTGACAAAATTAGCGTTTTTTTTAGGATTTGGCTAATTCCGGCACATGTTACTCAACATATTTTCAACAGAATATTGTTTTTTTGATAACGCCCGACTGTTTTTTCAATAAAAGGCCAACAAACGGCACACGGCTCCGCATATTTTATTGATTTGTTATCAACGCCAGCGTGCAAGTGAATACCTTTGCAGCGTATTAGGGATTTTGCTTGGCTTGGCTTTGAATCTGGAGAAGACCGCACGGGCCAGGCAATAAAATAGTAACCATCCGAAACAAGCCGACTTGTAGCAATCTTTTCCAATCACGAACTTTG
>CAVFVP010000062.1:0-9069 GCA_963625945.1 Agathobacter rectalis
CTCTATGGGCCACGGGGCATACTCCTGGGGCCCGATGCGCCTTTGTGGCCCGACGGGGTGACTCGCATCGGCAAAAAGCTGAATGAGTGGCTTAAAATAACAATGCCGTAATGGATGTGTTACGTTGAAATTTAGTAATTTTGCGGCATCTTAGCGCATCTGTTGCGCTGTAGGTTTTTTTTAACATGATGGGTAACAACACTTACTACAACGAAGAGGAACTGAAGCAGACTGTGCACCAGCTGGCCCGCGATATCGATGCCCGCGGAATGTGCCATATGCGGTTCGGGCGTGAGCCATTGCCGCGCCAGGGTCTCATAAAAGAGGCTGTGACGTTGTGCCGTGAGTTGCTGTTCCCTGGATTTTTCGGCGACACCGATGTCAACAGCTTCAATTTGGAATATCAGTTGGGGTTGCGTTGTGAGCGCCTTAAATCGCTACTTGAAAATCAGATTACAGCAGGGTTTGCCATTGGGGCGTGCTTGACCGATGCCTCAAAACTCGCCGGTCTGCGTCAGCGTGCAGTTGAGGTCACGGCCGGTTTCATTGCCAAGCTGCCACAGTTGCGCGACTTGCTTCACACCGATGTCGAGGCTATCTATGAGGGTGATCCGGCTGCGGTTAGCCACGAGGAAGTGATCTACTGTTATCCGTCAATCAAGGCCATCATCAACTATCGCATTGCCCACGAGTTGCTGCTTGCCGGCGTGCCGGTGATACCGCGCATGATAAGTGAGCAGGCCCACAGCGAGACGGGCATTGACATTCATCCCGGTGCAAGCATAGGCGACTATTTTGCCATCGACCACGGCACCGGTGTGGTGGTTGGGGCAACGGCAATCATTGGCAACCATGTGAAGATATATCAGGGCGTGACCCTTGGCGCACGGTCGTTCCGCACCGACAGCGACGGACGTCTGGTCAAGGGGGTGCCGCGCCATCCCATCATAGGAAACAATGTGGTGATTTACAGCAATGCCACCATTCTTGGCCGTGTCACCATAGGCGACAATGCCGTGATAGGCGGCAACATTTGGGTCACAACCGATGTGGCCCGCGGAGAGAGATTAATTCAAGCAAAAGCAAATAATATAGTAAGACTGAAAAACGATGAGTGAGAAATTTGAAATGGTCGCCAAGACGTTTCAGGGACTCGAGGGTGTGCTCTGCGACGAGCTTAAGGACTTGGGTGCCGACGAGGTGACAGAGGGACGGCGCATGGTGTCGTTCAAGGGCGACAAGGAAATGATGTATCGCGCCAACTTCTGCCTGCGCACGGCCTTGCGGGTGTTGAAGCCGATTTATAAATTCAAGTCGAGCGATGCCGACGACCTGTATAACCAAGTGAAGGCCTTCGACTGGGAATCGATTATGAATGTAGACAGCACCTTCTCGATTGATGCCACCGTGTTCAGCGACAGCTTCAGGCATTCGCGCTTCGTCACCTATCGCGTGAAAGACGCCATAGTCGACTATTTCAACGAGAAGTGCGGCAAGCGTCCGTCGATACGTCTCACTTCACCCGATTTCAGATTCAATGTGCACATCAGCGACCACAACGTGACGTTGTCGCTCGATTCGTCGGGCGAGCCGCTCTACAAGCGCGGCTGGCGAGAGGCTCAGACAGAAGCCCCCATCAACGAGGTGCTGGCGGCCGGCATAATCAAGCTGAGTGGCTGGGACGGAAAGAGCAACTTCGTGGACCCCATGTGTGGCTCGGGCACATTCCTTGTTGAGGCGGCCTTGATTGCGGCCAACATCAATCCTGGCGTGTTTCGTTCCGACTTTGCGTTTCAGCATTGGGCCGACTACGACAGCGACCTTTACGAGGCCATATATAACGACGACAGCGGTGAGCGCGACTTCGATTTCAAGATTTTCGGATCCGACGTTTCCCACAAGGCAATAGCCATTGCCCGTGCCAATGTGAAAAGCGCGGGCGTGGCAAAATATGTGGAATTGGAGCAGAAACCCATTCAAGACTACGACTCGCTGCCTGCCGAGGGCAAAGGCGTGCTCATTACCAATCCGCCCTACGGCGAGCGCCTCAAGCTTGACGACATTGAGAACCTGTATGCCACGTTGGGCGAGAAGCTGAAGCGTGTGTTCCGTGGCTATGAGGCATGGGTGATAGCAAGCGACGAGGAGCTGATTGACCAGATTGGGCTAAAGCCTTCGGTGAAATATCCGCTCTACAATGGTGAAATTCCGTGTGAGCTGCGCGAGTATGTGATTTTCGACGGCGCTTATAACGACTTGCGCCGTGCCGGAGGATCAATTAAAAATGAAAGATTCCGCCGCAGTGAAGACAAGCGCGGACTGTATAAAAAACGTTATGAAGATCGTGACGGCGACGATCGCCGCCGCCCGTTTAAGCGCGACTTCCGCCGTGACGGTGATGACCGCCGCCGCCCGTTCAAGCGTGGCCCGCGTCGCGATGAGGATGACCGTAGCATGGGGCGTCGCCCGTTCAAGCGCGACTTCCGCCGCAATGATGACGACCGCCCGGCAGCGGGCTCATTCCGCACCTCAAAGCCTTATGGCGAACGTGGCCGTGACGAGGAGGGCAATCCACAGGACGATGCTTTTTGGCATTCTCGCGAGTTTGCCAAGAAAATGCTTCGGGGCCGCAAGCCATCGCTGGGTGTCGAGAACGAGCGTCCCATAGTGCATGGCCGCCGCAATGGATGGAAACGTCGCGAGCTAAACGACGGCTTCGACAACAATAATGAAAACAAGACTAATAACGACAATAACTCAAACAATGATGGAGAGCAATAAGAAAATCAACATATTGCTGCTGGGCTCGGGTGGCCGCGAGTGCGCAATAGCTTGGAAATTGAGTCAAAGTGAGTTGCTAGGTAAGCTTTATATTGCTCCGGGCAATGCCGGAACTGGTCTCTATGGCGAGAACCTTGATGTGAAACCACTTGACTTTGATGCTGTTGCCGATGCTGTGATTGCTCATGATGTGGATATGCTCGTGGTGGGCAATGAAGACCCGCTTGTGGCCGGAATAACCGATTATTTCAAGAGCCGTGCCGACTTGAGCGGCGTGCGTGTGATTGGCCCGTCGAAGCTTGGTGCCCAACTTGAGGGTAGCAAGGATTTTGCCAAGGGCTTTATGGAGCGCAACAGTATTCCCACTGCAAAATATTTCAGTGTCACTGCTGACAACATTGAGGAGGGCTACCGGTTCCTAGAGGCCCAAAAGCCGCCTTATGTGCTCAAGGCCGACGGCCTGGCTGCCGGCAAGGGCGTGCTTATTGTCGACACGCTTGATGAGGCCAAGAGTGAGCTGCGCCAGATGTTGGGCGGCATGTTTGGCAAGTCGTCGGCAACGGTGGTGATTGAGCAATTTCTTAAAGGTATAGAGTGCTCGGTGTTTGTTCTAACTGATGGCACAAACTATCGCATGTTGCCTGTTGCCAAGGACTATAAGCGCATTGGCGAGAACGAGCAGGGCCTTAACACTGGCGGCATGGGTTCGGTTTCTCCAGTGAGTTTCGCCGACGACGCTTTTATGGAAAAGGTGCGTGTGCGCATCATTGAGCCTACCGTGAAGGGTCTTCAGGCTGAGAGCCTGCCCTATTGCGGGTTTATTTTCTTTGGCCTCATCAATGTGGATGGCGACCCATATGTGATTGAATACAATGTGCGTATGGGCGATCCCGAAACCGAGTCGGTGATGCCCCGCCTTGGCAACGATTTGGTTGAGTTGTTGCTGGCCACAGCCGACGGCCGCCTTGGCGAAACGTCTATCAGCATAGATCCGCGTTACGCTGTCACGGTGATGTTGGTGAGTGGAGGCTATCCCGAAAAATATGAGAAAGGCAAAGTGATAACGGGACTCGACAGCGTTGAGGGCAGTGTCGTGTTTCATGCGGGTACAGCCCGGGACCAGCAAGGGCGCATAGTCACTTCGGGCGGTCGTGTGCTTGCTGTCACCAGCTATGGACGCACTAAGCAAGAGGCACTTGACCAGTCGTTTGCCAACATAGCAAAAATAGATTTCGACAAAAAATATTTCCGTCGCGACATAGGCTTCGACCTTCAGTAACCGATGCCTGGGCGGCCAATAACGGCTGTGCTGCAGTTGTTGTGACTGTGGGGCAGGGAATTGGTGTAGCCCGACACAAAACGCCTGATAAGCATGAGGGAAGACCATATCAACGAGTTCTTTAATGGCCGCAAATTCCTGACGGTCATGGTGATTGCCTACTTGCTGCTCACCGCTTGGGCTGCAATGAGCGGCAAAATAATAATATCGCACGCCGGCGGTGGCACTTTTTTCCCGTCGCCTGAGGCGTTGATAACCGACCGCATGGTTTCGTGGGCCGTCAATTCGGTGTGCACGTTGGCAGTGGGGGCATTGCTCATCACGCTCAACCGCATGTTTAATTTTGTCAGGGCCTACACGGTGTCTTATGCCTCAGTGTTCTTGTTGCTACAGTTGGGCAATCCCATGGCAAGTGTGCAGTTCTATGTGGGCACGGCTTTGTGTCTTGTGCTCATGGGCGCTTCGTTTGTGCTCATGTCGGAATACCAAAACAAGCAGCATTCGCAGCGGAGTGTGTTCATTGCGTTTGCTCTCATCTCGTTTTGCTGCATGTTCCACTATTCGTTCTTCTTCCTGGCCCCGGTAATGCTCATCGGGTTTATGCAGATGCGAGCCATGAACTTCCGTGGCTTGATAGCCATGTTGCTGGGACTGATTACCCCCTATTGGATAGCCATAGGGCTGGGGCTGGTCAACCCCGCCCAGTTTGTGTTGCCGCATCTTTCCACCATCTTAACAGTGGTGGCAAGTGAGGCTCTGCCTCACGTCGATGTGGCCACCGCGGCCATCGTGGCAGTGCTTACGGTGGTGCTCACTGCCATCAATATGTTCACCACCTATAACTATCGTCTGCAGATTCGCATGTATAATGCGTTTTTTGCGGTGCTGGCCATTCTCGCCATTCTTGCCATGTGTGTCGACTATAACCACATAGCCACCTATGTGCCTGTGCTCAACCTTTGCCTTGCCATTCAAGTGGCCCATACGTTCACCATATCCACGGCGTTGCGCCGTTACTTGCTCGTGGTGATGTTGCTTGTGGGGGCGGGTGCGGGCTATGTGATGCAACTGCTTTGACCGTGGGGAGTGTGTCTTTCGGCCGGGCCGGCCATATCTGCCAATTAAAACAACGTTATATCCCGATACAGTAAAAATGTTGAAAATAATTGTAGAAAGCCACATACCGTTTATAAAGGGGCGGCTTGAGCCGTGGGCCGATGTGGAATATCTGGAGCCCGCAGCTTTCACGTCCGCTACAGTGCGCGATGCCGATGCAATCGTAGTGCGCACTCGCACACGGTGCAGCCAAGCCTTGCTCGAAGGCAGCCGTGTGGGTTTTGTGGGGACAGCCACCATTGGCACCGACCACATCGACCTCGCATATTGTGCGTCGCATGGAATTGCCGTGGCCAATGCACCAGGGTGCAATGCTCCTGCCGTGGCGCAATGGGTGCTGTCGACCGTTGGGCACTGGATGCGTGCCCGCGGAATTGCCGATCCGGGTAAACTGACGCTTGGCGTGGTCGGCGTGGGCCACGTGGGGTCAATTGTGGCCCGCTGGGCACGTGAACTTGGCTTGAACGTGCTGTTGTGCGACCCTCCGAGAGCTGAGGCCGAAGGCTCTGAAGGATTTTGCTCTTATGGCCGGCTTGTGTCGCAAAGCAATGTGATCACTTACCATGTGCCGCTCACGACACGTGGCCCTTATGCGACCCGGCACTTGTGCGATGAGCAAATGCTTGACCGCGCCGAGTGTTGTGGGCTGATAATGAATGCCTCGCGCGGACGTGTGTGTGACAACTCCTTGCTTGAGCACTGGCACGGAGATGTGGCCATCGATTGCTGGGAAAATGAGCCGGATATCAACCTCGGGCTTTTAAACCGGGCCTTTGTGGCCACTCCGCACATTGCAGGATACTCCATTGAGGGAAAGATGCGTGGCACGGCAATGGTAGTCAATGCCCTGAATGCCCATTTCGGAATCAATGCCGAGGCTCCTGGGGTTGAGGTCCCTGCCGAGGGGCCCCGGGACGTGACATTCAGCTCGGTAATGCACAGCTACAATCCGCTTGCCGACACCGAACGCTTACGCCTGTCGCCTGCAACGTTCGAGATTCAGCGCCAAAACTATGACCTCAGGCACGAGGTGCGCTGACGCTGTGAAAAATCCTCGCCGGCAGCTGTTGCCGTAACCCTTGTGAGGCTCTTCAATAGTGGTCCCTTTTTTATAAATCATTGACTTTTTAGGCAAAAATCCATAAATTTCACATTATTAATATGTGCGGTTTTGGTTTTTTGTCTAATTTTGCACCCGATTTTAGAGTTACGGCCCTTTTTGCGGCTAGTTGCCGCTGATTTTAGGCGGTGATAGCCATCAGCACCGGGGGCGTGGCCTGAGTATAACAACTAGAAAACAGACATTATTTATATTATGCCAGCTGAGAATTTAGTGATAGTTGAGTCTCCTGCCAAGGCCAAAACCATACAAAAGTTTTTGGGCAAGGACTACAAGGTGATGTCGAGCTATGGTCATATCCGTGATTTGCACAAAAAAGATTTCAGTATTGATATCAATGATGGCTATAAGCCTATTTATGAAATTCCTACCGACAAGAAACCATTGGTGGCCGACTTGAAAAAAGCGGCAAAGGAGGCAACCACGGTGTGGCTCGCAAGTGATGAGGACCGTGAGGGTGAGGCTATTGCCTGGCACTTGTATGAGGTGCTCGGGCTCAAACCTGAGAACACTCGCCGTATAGTGTTCCACGAAATCACTAAGCCGGCTATCCTAAAGGCTATTGAAAATCCGCGCACCATCGATGTGAATCTTGTAGACGCACAGCAGGCTCGCCGTGTGCTCGACCGCATTGTGGGTTTTGAGCTATCGCCTGTGCTGTGGAAGAAGATAAAGCCGGCTTTGTCGGCTGGGCGTGTGCAAAGTGTGGCAGTGCGTCTTATTGCCGACCGTGAGAAGGAAATCCGTAACTTCAAGAGCGAGGAGTACTACCGCATCACAAGCACCATGCAGCCGCAAGGTTGCCCGTCGACTGTGGCTGCAGAGCTCAACAAGCGTCTGGCCACACACGACGAGGCTGAGGCTTTGCTTGAGGCTTGTCGCACGGCGCACTTCAGCGTGACCGATGTCTCGGTGCGCCCTCTCAAGAAGTCTCCGGCGCCCCCATTCACCACCTCCACCCTGCAACAGGAGGCCTCACGCAAACTCGGGTTCTCGGTGGCGCAGACCATGCGTGTGGCCCAGGCCCTCTACGAGGCCGGACACATAACATACATGCGTACCGACTCGGTCAATCTCTCGAATTTGGCATTGGGTACAATAAGCAAGGAAATAACTGAAAATATTGGTGTGGCCTACTTGAAGGTGCGCCGTTACCACACCACGAGCAAAGGCGCGCAGGAAGCCCATGAGGCAATCCGTCCGACGTTTATCTCTAATCACGAAATAACCGGCACCGCACAGGAAAAGAAGCTGTATAATCTCATCTGGAAACGCACCATTGCATCGCAGATGACTGACGCCCAAGTGGAAAAGACCACCGTAGACATTGCTATCAGCAACCGCGATGAACATTTCGTGGCATCGGGCGAGGTGATTAAGTTCGACGGCTTTCTGCGGGTATATATGGAATCGACCGACGACGAGACCGCTTCGTCAACGGCCGGACACTCGTTGCCTCCTATGACGGTAGGCATGGCCATGACGGCAACCGGCATCGAAGCCACCCAGCGCTACACCCAGCAGCCGCCGCGCTACACTGAGGCTTCGCTCGTGCGCAAGCTTGAGGAGCTTGGCATTGGCCGCCCGTCGACCTATGCGCCCACAATCTCTACCATCCAGGCACGTGACTATGTGGTGAAGGGTGAGAGCCGTGGCGAGGAACGCAAATACGAGACCATTACTCTCGAAGCCGATGGTTTGCTGAAATCCACGGTAAACACCGAGATGTCGGGTGCCGAAAAAGGTAAACTCATACCCACCGACGTGGGTATGGTTGTCAACGACTTTTTGCTTGAGTATTTCCCGTCTATTATGGATTACAACTTTACGGCGCGTGTCGAGAGTGAATTCGACGACATAGCAGAGGGAAAGCAGGTTTGGAATCAGGAAATAGACCGTTTCTATAAGAGTTTTCACCCCGACATTGAAAAGGTGTCGGCCCTGCGCCTTGAGCACAAGGTGGGTGAGCGCGTGCTTGGCACCGATCCCAAAACCGGACGTGTGGTGGCTGTGAAAATAGGCCGCTTCGGTCCTCTGGTGCAACTTGGTGGTACCGATGAGGACGAGAAGCCGCGCTTTGCCTCGCTTCAAAAGGGGCAGAGCATTGCGTCGCTGACTCTCGATGATGCACTGAAACTGTTTGACTTGCCGCGCACGCTCGGCGAGTTTGAGGGCAGTAACGTGACAGTGGCCGTGGGGCGTTTCGGCCCTTATGTGAAGCATGCGGGGAAATTCGTTTCCATTCCCAAGACGCTCACTCCTGAAAACATAACGCTCGATGAGGCCTGCGATTTGATAGTGAGCAAGCGCAATGCCGAGGCTCAGCGGGTGATAGCGACATTCGATGAGGAGCCCGACCTTCAGGTGCTCAATGGCCGTTATGGCCCATATATCAGCTATCAGAAGAAAAATTTCAAGATCCCTAAGGACAAGGATGCATCGGATCTCACTTTAGACGACTGCCGGGCAATTGTGTCCGACGAGGCCAATGCCTCCAAGCGTTCTGTGCGACGCTCTACGCGTACGGCAGCAACCGATGGAAAGAAAGCAGCAAAGAAGCCGGCCGCAAAAAAGAAGGCCGTGGCTAAGAAAACGGCCGTGGTCAAGTGACGGCTCTGCAACATTATAAGACAACATCGCACCGGGATGCCGTTGAAAGCATTCCGGTGCGGTGTTTTTATCAAGGTGCGTCATGCAATGCACTTGCCGCCTCTTGGTGTCTGTGGCTTGCCAGTGCTGTTGATTTACATTAATTTTGTGTTGTCAAAAAAAC
>CAVFVP010000062.1:9107-12697 GCA_963625945.1 Agathobacter rectalis
CGCCCCGGACAACAACCAGTCATAGCACAATGAACGAACCATTGCTCAGCCAGCTGTATCTGAAGGATACGGCTTTTCAGAACCTAATGCAGGAGCGCATATATAATGTGCTGCTCATAGCCTCTACCTACGACGCCTTCATGATGGAAGAGGACGGACGCGTTGAGGAACAGATTTACTTTGAATATGTGTCGCTCAACTTGAGCTCTCCGCCACGTGTGACACGTGTGAGCGACTATGAGTCGGCATGGCGTACTTTGGCCGAAAAGCACTACGACATAATCATTGCCATGCCGGGTGTCGATGTTTCTGAGACCTTTTCGTCGGCCAAGGAAATAAAGAAGGTTTATCCCGAGACTCCTATTGTGGTGCTCACTCCGTTCTCGCGTGAGGTGTCGAGGCGGCTTGCCAACGAGGACTTCAGCGGTGTGGACTATGTGTTCAGCTGGCTTGGCAATGTCGACCTGCTTGTAGCTATAATCAAGTTGCTTGAGGACAAGCTGAATGCCGAGAACGACATTATGGGCGTGGGTATTCAAATGATTCTCCTCGTTGAGGATTCGGTGCGCTTCTATTCGTCGATATTGCCCACGTTATACAAGTTTATCCTCCGCCAGTCACAGATTTTTTCTACCGAGGCTCTTAATGCCCACGAGGCAATGCTGCGCATGCGTGGCCGCCCAAAGGTGATGCTTGCCCGTGACTATGAGGAGGCTAAGCAGCTCTACGACCATTACCGTGAACACATATTGGGCGTGATAAGCGACGTGTCGTTTAAGCATGAGGGTGTAAAGGACAAGCAGGCCGGTTTGAGTCTGGCCCGCTATTTGAGGGATAGTGACCCCTACCTACCCATCATCATTGAGTCGAGCGATGCTGAGAACCGGGAACGAGTTAAGGATTTCGGCGGTACTTTTCTCGACAAGAACTCAAAGAAGCTGCCTGTCGACCTGGGTCAAGCCATAATGGACCACTTTGGTTTTGGCGACTTCATAATCCGCAACCCCGAGTCGGGGAGCGAAATCATGCGCATCACCAATCTAAAGGAGCTTCAGAACCACATATTCGACATCCCTGCTGAGTCGTTGCTGTTCCATGCGTGCAAAAACGATATCTCGCGTTGGCTTTATTCGCGGGCTCTGTTCCCGATAGCGCAGGTGGTGAAGATGCACCGCTTTCGCGACATCAATGAGGCCCCGGCTGTGCGACAGTTGTTTTTCGACCTCATTGTCAAGTATCGCAAAATGAAAAACCGCGGTGTGGTGGCTGAATTCAAGCGCGAGCGTTTCGACCGTTACAGCAATTTCGCCCGAATCGGTCAGGGATCGCTTGGCGGCAAGGGGCGCGGCTTGGCTTTTATTGACAGCATCATAAAGCACAACCCGGTGTGCGATAATTTCGAGGGCGTGTCGGTCCACATCCCGCACACGGTGGTGCTGTGTACCGACATTTTCGATGAGTTTATGGAGGCCAACGATCTCTATCCGTTGGCATTGAGCAACTTGCCCGACACTGAAATACTCAAGCATTTCCTTGCCGCGCGGTTGCCGGCCAGGCTTGACGACGATCTGCTTGCAATCTACGATGTGATCGACGGACCGCTTGCGGTGCGAAGCTCGAGTTTGCTCGAAGATAGTCATTACCAGCCGTTTGCCGGGGTGTACGCTACCTACATGATACCTCACTTGCCCGACCGTGCAGCAATGCTAAGCCTCATTTGCAATGCCGTCAAGGCTGTCTATGCTTCGGTGTTCTATGCCGAGAGCAAGGCTTATATGGTGGCCACGAGCAACGTCATTGACCAGGAAAAGATGGCTGTCATCATTCAGGAAGTGGCTGGCGAGCAACACGGCGACTATTTCTATCCGTCGTTTGCCGGAGTCGGCCGGTCGCTCAACTATTATCCGGTGGGAGGTGAGGATCCTCATGACGGAATTGCTGAGGTGGCTGTGGGATTGGGTAAATACATAGTCGATGGAGGCATGTCGCTGCGTTTCTCGCCTCGCCGCCCCCGAAAGGTGTTGCAGACCAGCACACTCGAATTGGCTTTGCGCGACACGCAGTCGTCGTTTTATGCGCTCAACACTCGCGATGTGACCACCGATTTCACAATCGACGAGGGATTTGACATCTCGCGGCTGTCGGTTCAGGATGCGGCTCGTGAAGGGCATCTCAAGTACATGGTGTCGACCTACGACTTCCGCAACGGCACCATCGTTGACAACGACCTTGGACCGGGACGCAAGCTGGTCACTTTTGCCAATGTGCTCAAGCAGAATGTATATCCGCTCGCCAAGATTGTTGACTTTATGCTCACCACCGGACAAAAGCTCATGGGCCGGCCTGTGGAAATTGAGTTCGCAGGAATTATAAACCCCGACCGTTCCGACCCCGACAACAAGGGCGATTTGTGCTGGCTGCAAATCAGGCCAATGATTGACCGCAAGGAAATGCTTGACGAGGATGTGATGCAGGTTCCGGCCGACCAGATGCTCATCTGTAGTCATAATGCTCTCGGCCATGGCGTGATGGACAATATCAGCAGTGTGGTGCTCGTGAAGCCTGAATGCTTTTCGATGACCAACAATCCGGCCGTGGCCGAAACCGTGGCAAAGATAAATGCCGATTTTGTGGAACGAGGCGAGAATTATATTTTGGCCGGTGTGGGGCGTTGGGGCTCGAGCGACCCTGCACTGGGCGTTCCTGTGAAATGGGCCTCGATATCGGCCGCCAGGGTCATAGTGGAGATGTCAAGGCCGGGGGCTAGAATCGAGCCCAGCCAGGGAACTCACTTCTTTCAGAATCTCACTTCGTTTGGCGTTGGGTATTTCACTGTGGGCTGTCCGGGCGACGGCAGCGTGTTCGATGCCGATTTTCTGCGGGCTTGCCAGGCTGTTTACGACGACGACTTTGTGCGCATAGTGCACTTTGAACATCCGCTCACGGTGGCCATCAATGGTCAAAAGGGGTTGGGCGTGGTGTTGAAACCTCATGTGGGGTAGTCGTCCGCTTATTATATTAAGGTGTGTGGAATGCTATTCACATGCGTTGATGGCTCGTGTTGGCTTATGTTCACAGCGGGTGTGAAATTTTTTTGTTGCGTGAAAAGTTTTTTCATGAGCGGTGAAATGCCTTTAGCCGGTTTTCGCATTTTTGCGATATTGATACGTTTTGGGGCATATATCGTCTAGCTTGTGACGACAAGTGGCATTGTCTGTGTTTTTTTTGAAAAAATATTTTCATATATCAATATGCTGATTGATAATATGATATTGCTGTTGGTCGTGTGGCAGAACAACCATATGGAAGAAAAATGATTTTGTGGTTTCGGAAAAATGACATAACTTTGCATCCGCAAACGAAAAATGAGGCAATCCAATGACGTTAGCGAATGTCAAAAAAGAGGATGGTTCTCAAAAAAAATCAAAAAAGTTTTGCGGTTTCAAAAGTTTGCAGTAATTTTGCAACACTTTCGGCTCGCGAAACAACTGGGATGAATCTTGGTTAATTTTTGAGAAGTTCGTTAGCCAAAAATAGTTCTTTGAAATATTTGCGATGAGGAAAAATTGACAAATGCAAGAGAGACAAGG
>CAVFVP010000063.1:0-12198 GCA_963625945.1 Agathobacter rectalis
TTTTTGATGTGACAAATATAAAGCAAATTTTCTTATCGGGTGCACATTTCGAGGGATTTTTTACGTTTTTTTCAAAGTAGACACAAAAAAAATTAGCAAAATGTCATTTTTTATTCCATAACCTAAATAGCATTTTGAAAGCCGAGACAAGAAATCAAAAACAAAACATACAACTTAGCGGCTAGCAGCGCAATAGGAGTTTATCAACACCTCAAAACGCCTTTCATTTTTCCATTTACGCGCCGCTCCACCCCAACCCACATTTTTCATCTTGCAGGTTGTGGAATGAGGAAATTTAGTTATATTTGCACTATACGAATTTATTGTTTAACTAAACAACAATACATATATAATTATGAAGAAGCACAATTTCTATGCTGGTCCCTCGATTCTAAGCCAGTATGCTATCAACAACACAATCGACGCCATCCGCGACTTCGCAGGCACCGGTTTGTCTCTTTTAGAGATATCGCACCGCAGCAAAGAGTTTACCGCAGTGATCACCGAAGCTCAAGAGCTGTTTAAAGAGCTTCTTGACATACCTTCGGGCTATGAGGTAGTATTCCTTGGCGGTGGCGCAAGCACCCAGTTCTGCATGGTTCCGTACAACCTGCTCAAGAAAAAGGCAGCCTACCTCGACACGGGCACATGGGCAAACAAAGCCATCAAAGAGGCCAAACTCTTTGGCGAAGTGGATGTCGTTGCTTCTTCAAAAGAAGAAAACTATGTGTATGTTCCCAAGGACTTCAAGGTTCCAGAAGACGCCGACTATCTGCACATCACCACCAACAATACAATCTACGGCACCGAGATCAGCAAAGATCTTGACGTGCCTGTACGCCTTGTTGCCGACATGTCGAGCGACATTTTCACCCGCCCGATAGACGTTTCAAAATATGACCTCATATACGGTGGCGCTCAAAAGAACATAGCCCCCGCCGGTGTGACATTCGTCATTGTCAAGGTTGACGCGCTGGGCAAAGTAGAACGTCAAATCCCCACTATGCTCAACTATAAGACCCACGTTGACAAAGGTTCTATGTTCAACACACCTCCTGTGATGCCTATCTACACAGCCCTCCAGACCCTGAAGTGGTATAAAGAACTGGGTGGCGTGAAGGCTCTTGAAGCCCGCGATAACGAAAAGGCATCTTATCTCTACGATGCCATCGACTCAAGCAAGATGTTTGTGGGCACAGTTAAAGCCGAAGACCGCTCTATTATGAACGTGTGCTTCGTCATGAAGCCCGAATACAAGGAACTTGAGAAAGACTTCATCGACTTTGCCGGAACCAAAGGCATTGTGGGAATCAAAGGCCACAGAAGCGTGGGCGGTTTCCGTGCATCGCTCTACAACGCGCTGCCACTCGAAAGCGTGAAAGTGCTCGTTGAGGCAATGAAAGAATTCGAGAGCAAGCACTAATTAGCAAATATCATTCAATGATAATCATATTATGAAAATTTTAGTTGCAACCCAAAAACCCTTTGCCCCTGCAGCCGTTGAAGGCATCAAAGAGGAAATTGCAGCCGCAGGCCACGAACTCGTGCTTGTGGAAAAAGGGACAAAAGAGGATATGATTAAAGCCGTGGCTGATTGCGCCGGGCTAATCGTAAGAAGCGACAAAGTAGACAAGGAAGTGTTTGATGCAGCCAAAGAGTTGAAAGTGGTGGTTCGCGCTGGCGCCGGCTACGACAACATAGACTTGGCTGAAGCAACAGCACACGGTGTGTGTGTGATGAACACTCCCGGACAGAACAGCAACGCAGTGGCCGAATTGGTGTTTGGCATGCTTGTGTATCTTCTTCGCAACCGTTTCGACGGCACTTCGGGCTCAGAGCTCAAGGACAAGACGCTCGGCATACACGCATTTGGTCAGGTGGGACGTAATGTGGCTCGCATTGCCAAAGGTTTCGGAATGAAGGTAAGCGCATTCGATCCATTTGTAAAAGACGAGGCCATGATTGCAGAAGGCGTTGAGCCTATCCACTCAATTGAAGACCTATACAAGAACAACCAGTTTGTGAGCCTTCACATCCCGGCAACCAAAGACACCATAAAATCGGTAAACAAGAGCCTTATCAGCTTGATGCCTAAGGGGGCCGTATTAATTAACGCCGCCAGAAAAGAGGTAATCGATGAGGAAAGTCTGGCCGACGCTCTCGAAGAGCGCCCCGACTTCAAATATCTTGCTGACGTGAAGCCCGACAATGCTGCCACACTTGAGGAAAAATATGCAGCACGCGTCTTGTTCACGCCTAAGAAGATGGGGGCCCAGACAGCAGAAGCCAACATCAAGGCCGGAATTGCCGCCGCCAAACAGACAGTGGCTCATTTAAAAGACGGATGGAACAAATTCCAAGTCAATAAATAAGAAAATTTCCGCTTAGTCATTTTTATCTGATGCTGTGATAGCGACAGCATCACCCCTGAGCAGTCATTGCAGCACTTTGTTGTAATGACTGCTTATTTATGCCACTTCACTTGCAACTTGATACCCGGGCGCTGACCCAAGAAAAGCATGAAAAGCATTCAGGTATGCACAGAATTTGATGTTTATCTTTTACACTTATGGCTATTTTTCGTAAGTTTGCATTGATTTAATGACGTATTTTAATCGAGATTGAGCAAATGGATTTTTCACTTAGCTATCATTTCGCCCCACAAGAAGGCTCAAACACATATTTCTATCCACTACCCGACAGCCACACGCAGTTGAGTTCGCCATTGCTCATAGTGGCTTGCAGCGACATTGCTGTGGGCGAGAAATTGCGATACATTGTTGCCACCCAACTCGACGCAACAGGCAACATCAGCCCCAATGACTTCAATGATGCCCTTGACAAGGCATTGAGCGACTGCAACGGGGCGGCCGTGAGAAAGCTAACACTTGCCTTTGCAGCCTTTCACAAGAGAGGATGCCTTGTGGCACAAATGGGCAATAGCCGGATTCTGCTATTGAGAAAAAGCGGCATCGAATACGACTCTCGCGACCAAGTGCTCGACATCTACAGCTCAAAAGCCAAAGTAGAGCAAATTTACGACATCAAGGCCGGCGACTATCTGGCCATAAGCCTAGTTGAGAAATTCAATGCACAAAAGGTATTAAGCTCAATATTCAATGACACTGACGCCAATGACGAGCAACGCCTGCTAAACTTCACGTCAACAGTCAAAGGCTCAAATGAGACTGTGGACGAAACGGCAATTGTGAGAGTTGAGACAGTGGCCGGAATGAACCCGCTTGCCAACATCCGCGACCTGAACGCCAAGTGGTTCATGCTGGCTTTTGCGCTATTGGCGGCCATTTTTTTAGGTGGATGGTTCTCTTTCAAAGCCGGACTGCTGACCACCACGCCCGAACAAGCTACAGTGACCGACACCACCATAACCTCACCACAAGACAGCGAATTGCCCGACACCATTGTTCCCGCTGTCAAGACCAGCATCGACACTGCAGTTACAATTAAAGTCGACACAGTGAAACACAAGCCACACAAAACCCAAGAAGACTCCATAAAGGCGACACAGGTGGAAACTGAGCACTCGAAACCGGAAATTGAGCCCATTGTTCCAGAACCCAAAGACCCCGCGTCCCCGCCAGTTGAACCAAGTCACGAGACACCGGGAGAAAGTTATTGAAGCCCACCTGATCACCATATCAAAAGCAACCGTTACACCCTGTCAAGCTGTGTAGCGGTTGCTTTTCTCAACACACATACACAATGAGGCAGCATTTCAAGCCATAAAAAATCCAAATTCAGGTCAATTAGGCGTTTTTTTATTAAAAAATGGGCAAATATTTTTTTGTTTTCACACTTTATTGTTAATTTTGGAGCGCAATGTTAAAACGCGCCCATTCTTTATTGAATCAACACTGTTTTTTATGGGCTAAATGACAATTGGATATGGCTAAAGGACGCTAATGGCAAGCCGCCGCGGCAGCAGACTGGCAAATCATTCACCCAACGGCCATCCGGAATTTATTCATACTCTGAATTATGAAGAAATCAACCATATGGCTCCTGACGATTGTGATGGCATTCACATTCATTGGTTTACTGTTCGTCCAAATAATGTATATGGAGAACATGGTGAAGATGCGCAATGAGCAATTCTCGGAGGTGGTGATGCGCAGCCTGTATGGGGTTGCATCATCACTTGAGCAAGATGAGACAAAGCACTACCTTGACCAGGACATTGATGAGTCGGAGGCAATGATGAGCTCTATGGTGACTCCAATGCAAGGCGAAGACAATTATGGCGCCCAGCCAATCGATGCCGACACCGCATCACACAACTATGCGTCAAAGACAATTGGCATCAAAGGACAAAACTTTGACGAGCGTTACCAACATAGGCAAGAGATTCTTAAAGGCCAATACATATACCAACGCGGCCTGCTCAACGAAGTGATTCTTACCATCTTGTCGCAATCAAGCAATCGGCCGATAATGGAGCGTGCCGATTCGGCAGTGGTGAGGCGCTACCTCAAGCAAGAGTTTGCCAGCAACGGCCTGACACTGCCATTTGAGTTTGCGGTAATCAACCACAACAACGCAATCGTGTACAGGTCAAGCAACTATTCGGCCAACAGCGACAAAGAAAGCTCTTACAAGCAAATACTTTTCCCCAATGACCCGCAAAACAAGCAAACCACCCTTAGGGTGACGTTTCCAACCAAAAGCGACTACATATTCTCATCAATCAAATTCATGCTGCCGTCATTTGCATTCTCGTTTGTTCTGCTATTCATTTTCATCTATACGATTATAATCGCATTCAAGCAGAAGAAACTTACTGAAATCAAAAACGATTTCATCAACAACATGACACACGAATTCAAGACACCGATATCAACAATATCGCTTGCGGCACAGATGCTAAACGACGACACCGTGTGCAAAAGCCCGACTATGCTGAAGCATGCGACAACGGTCATCAACGACGAGACAAAGCGACTACGTTTCCAGGTTGAGAAGGTACTGCAGATGTCGATGTTCGACCGCAAGAGCGCAACAATGAGGCTGCAAGAAGTAGATGCCAATGCGGTTATCGACAACGTGATCAACACCTACAGCATCAAGGTTGAGAAATTCGGCGGTAAAATCGAATCACACCTCGATGCAGAGGATGCGGTTGTCAACGTCGACGAGATGCATTTCACCAACGTGATATTCAACTTGCTCGACAATGCCATAAAATACCGCAGAGAGGAAGTTGCCCCCCACCTGACAATCGCCACCCGCAACCACGGAGACGACGAGATACAGATAATGATACAAGACAACGGCATAGGCATTAAGCGGGAAGACCTTAAGCGGATTTTCGAAAAGTTCTACCGCGTGTCGACCGGCAACCGCCACGATGTGAAGGGGTTCGGCTTAGGTCTGGCCTACGTCAACAAAATGATAACACTGTTCAAGGGCTCGATTAAAGTAGAAAGCGAGCTCAAAAAAGGATCGAAATTCATAATTACATTACCACTATTAAAATAACAACGACTATGGAAGAGAAATTGAGAATTCTGCTCTGCGAAGATGATGAGAATCTTGGCATGTTATTGAGAGAATACCTTCAGGCAAAAGGATTCAGCACCGACCTTTATGCCGATGGCGAAAGTGGCTATAAGGCATTTTTGAAAGGAAAATACGACATCTGCGTGTTCGACATCATGATGCCCAAAAAAGACGGATTCCAACTTGCACAGGAAATACGCACTATCAACAGCGAGGTTCCTATCATTTTCCTGACAGCCAAGACGCTTAAGGATGACATTTTGGAAGGATTCAAACGTGGCGCCGACGACTACATCACCAAGCCGTTCAGCATGGAGGAGCTTGTGATGAGAATCGAGGCCATACTGCGCCGTGTGAAAGGCAAGAAAGGCAAAGAAATCACCATGTATAAGATTGGCAAATTCACATTCGACACACAAAAACAAGTGCTCATCTCTGATGACATATCGACAAAGCTGACCACAAAGGAAAGTGAACTGCTTGGCTTGCTTTGTGCGCATGTGAATGAGATTCTCGAGCGCAATTTTGCCCTTAAGACCATCTGGACTGACGACAACTACTTCAACGCCCGCAGCATGGACGTCTATATCACCAAACTGCGCAAGCATCTGAAGTCGGATCCGTCGATTGAGATTATCAACATTCACGGAAAGGGCTATAAACTCATCGCACCGGAATCAGACGCAAAATAAAGCCAATGCGGCTCAAGGCCGCGCAGCATACCTGACAAGATGCAGCACCATAACGGGTGTTGCATCTTATCTTTTAGATTACTATCTTTGCAGTCTGTAAGCCATAGCACACACAAATACACTTATATGAGAATACTTTTCCGCATTTATCAATGGGTGATTGTAGCCCCTATCCTATTGGTGTTAACAATAATAACGGCCATTCTAACCATAGTCGGCGGACTATTCGACAGCAATTGGTGGGGATATTATCCTCCGCGCATTTGGGCGAAATGCTGGTGTGCACTGCTATTCGTGAAAGTGAAGGTCAAGAACAAAAATCTTATTGACCCTAAAACGTCGTATGTGTTTGTGGCCAACCACCAAGGCGCTTTCGACATATTTTCAATATATGGTTTCTTGAATCACCAATTCCGGTGGATGATGCGAAAAGGATTGGAAAACATCCCGCTAGTGGGATTAGCTTGCCGATGTGCAGGCCATATAATGGTCGACAAATCATCGCCGACCAAGCTGAAAAAAACCATGGAAACGGCAGAGAAGAGCCTGCAGGGAGGCACATCTCTAGTGATTTTCCCTGAAGGACGGCGCACAAGCAACGGCAAGCTGCAGCCATTTAAAAAAGGGGCTTTCAAGCTTGCCCTGGAATTCAACCTTCCTGTGGTTCCGTTGACTATCGACGGCTCTTTTGATGTGATGCCCCGGTCGTCGTTCAACGTCACGCCCGGCACAATCACCATAACCATCCACCCTGCCCTGTTGCCCGGCAAAGACGGACACGACATTAGCAAAGTGGCAGACCACAGCTATAAGGAAATCGAAAAATCACTTAAGCATTAGCGGACTATTACGCGAAAGGCATCTTTGCCCACCTTGACAACGTAAAACCCACCGGGCAGCTCCACCCTTTCAGGCGAACCATGCAACTGTCCACGTCTCACCAAGGCTGCGTCTGATGAATAAACGAGATATTCTGCACAGCCATCAAGTGAGGCCTTAATATCAACCCATCCTGTGCCAGAAGTCACAGTTACAACATCGGACAACGTGGACTCAACGCCCGACACATTCCCAGCAACCGACAGTTCGCGAACTGTTATCGGGCTGTTCATGTCGGCATTCCATGCAGCCAATCGCAACCGCACTTGCTTGGTGCCATCGGGCACTGCTATATCGGTGACCATACCCTCATGATACTGCTCCGCCTTATCAAACACATGGTCGGTTGCGGCAAGTTTGTCGCCATTTGTTCCAATCAGTTCAAACGTGGGATAGCCGCGCGACAAGTCGTAGGTGCCGGCCGAGATTGTAGGACAATACAACGTAGATGTCACCACAATCACTTTATATCCATCGCAATTGAAAATCGGCGACGTCAACGTGTAGTCGGTGCCATTGCTAGCCTTATACAGATTCACTTTATTGGCGCTGATCGCATCAGTATCTAATTTAAAATTAGGACGGGAATACGTCCATCCGACGTATGAATTTTGGTTAAAACTCAACAGTTCGGTCGTACCATCGACTGCTTCTGCTACAAGAGCCCACACCGACAACGCCATTGCGGCAATTACGCTAAATGCATTCTTTTTCATGAGCATAGTCTTTATCTTTTGTCCTATTGAATTTTTCACATATTGATATCACCTATTTGCGCTCTGTCTCCTGCCACTACAACCCTGAGCCTGTCAAGGTCAAAGTACCGGCAGGCAAGCACTTGCAGCTCGGCTGGAGTAGCTGCAACCACTTCAGCCACTTGGTTGTTGAAATACTCAGGATACATACCATTAATGATGGTGTTTTCCACATAATCGGCTATGCTTAGCGGGGTGTCGAGGGTTTTTGCCAAGTCGCTCAACACATACTGCTTGGCGGCATCAAGCTCATTCACATCTATAGGGAAATCTCTCAACTTCTGAAGTTCCACCTTAATCGCGTTGATAACTCGAGAGGTATAAGCTGTAGCGCACTCGGTAGAAATCTGGATATGAGCCTCATCGGCCCGGCCCAAAAGCATTGCCGAAATTCCATAAGTGTAACCTTTCTCCTCCCTTATGCTCTGCATCAATCGGCTGCCAAAATAGCCGCCAAGCACAATCACCAATAGGCGCAATTTCAAATAGTCGGGATGGGTGCGATGCACTGCGTCAAGCGTCATGCAGATGGCCGACTGAACGGCTCCGGGCTTATCGACAAACGACGTCAGCCTTGGATCATGGACTACGGGCCACGACGTGTGCGCCTGTGCTGTGGCGTCAACCGGCAACCGTCCTATTCCATCATCAATTATTTTCAGTTCACGATCGGTGATGTGGCCGGCAATAACAAGCTGGCTCTGCCCCAAATGTCTCAAGCTGCAACCCCGATGAAAGGCAACCAGGTCACCACGCAGCAATTGATCCACTTCACCGGGTTGAGTCTGGCGTGCCAAAGGATGGTCTTTGCCATAATAAAGCACGGCCATTTCCCTCGATGCCAGGAAGTCTACTTTTTGCATCATGTTTTCCAGATTTCCCGCAATCAAGCCGCGCTTGTGCGACACCACATCATCGGGAAATGCAGGCATAACCATGCCCTCCACGTAATACGGCATTATATCGGCCAAGGCGTCGTTGAGCGTCATCATTTCGACCTTTGTCATGTAGTCGTAAGCCCGGCCATGACACCAGACACCATAGAAATCAATGGCTTCGGCAACCTGTTGTGACGTGTATGACTTGCTCCCATCAAAAAGAGTGTAGGCTGCCAATGAGGCTTGCAACGGTTTGTATTCATTGAATTTGCCGCCAGGCACAAACCATGACAGCCGGCAAATCTCATCTTCCCCGTGGCCCACAATCCATGCCTTCATACCGTTGGACAGGCTTATTTGCGGAGGGAACTGCAAACGGATGTCTTTGAAATTGCCAACGACCGGCGGAACGGCTCTATTTGCCATATGATTATGTTTTTTTGTTACTTTTCAAGAATTCCTCAGCGCGAAGCAAATCATCGGGCGTGTCGATTCCTATTGTCTCATCGTAGCTGACTCCAACCTTTATCTTATAGCCGTTTTCAATCCATCTGAGTTGCTCAAGGGATTCGGCCAACTCAAGCGATGATTGTGGCAATTTGGTTACCTCATCGAGGACACGTGCCTTATAGGCATACATTCCGAGGTGGGTGTAATACTGCACTTTTTGGGGCCACTCCTCAACATTGCAGTTTCTCACATATGGAATTACCGACCGGGAAAAATAGCAGGCGTGCATTTCGCTGTCGACCACCACTTTGGGCGAATTGGGGTTGGCCAATTCACTAAACGGACGACTTGAATCGAAAGGTTTCACAAGGGTTGCTATATCGGTGGTGGCGTCGTCAAAGCAATCAATCAGCGCCTTAATCTGCGAAGGCCTAACAAATGGCTCGTCACCTTGTATGTTAATCACAATATCCTCATTGCCGTTATTGGCGATATAGGCCTCACGGCAACGATCGGTACCACTTTTGTGGTTGGGACTGGTCATCACAGCATTGCCGCCAAACGCCGCAACAGCATCGGCTATGCGCTGATCGTCGGTTGCCACCACAACGGCATCCAAGACAGATGAGGCCTGCTGCCACACACGCTCAATGACGGTTTTACCGCCAAGTATAGCCAATGGTTTCCCGGGGAAACGGCTTGAACCATAGCGCGCGGGGATGATGCCTATCACTTTTAATTTATCCATTGTTGTAAAAATTATCGGTCAACATGATGTGCCACATAGATTCGTTAAGTGGCATACACATTACAAAGGTAAGAAACTTAACGGCACAAATCAACCTTTAAGACTACGAGTGGCAAACTTTTTCGGCTGGCGGCGTCATTGTCTGCACCAGCAATGTTTTTGCGAAGAAAACAACTTAGCCCCACAGGGTTTATGCCGAATTGTGAGACAATTTCTACTTTGCGAATGACAGATTTGCAGATTGGCGGCACGGTATATCGAAAAAAAATCGTAAATTTGATTTATGTTCAACCCACATTAATGATTGACAAAAGCGAAATGACCCCATTTACTCATCTGCACGTACACTCGCAATACTCTATTCTCGACGGACAGGCATCCATTAAAAACCTTGTGGACAAAGCCATAGCCAACGGAATGCGGGGAATGGCCCTTACCGACCACGGCAACATGTTCGGCATCAAGGAACTGCATGACTATGCCAACAAAGTCAACGGGAAACACGACGACGCCATAAAGCAGTTCAAGAAAGAGCTTTCGGAAGAGCAATCAAAAGACAACCCCGACAGCGGCATCGTAGACGACTTGAATGCCAAAATACAAGCCGAGACTAAAGCCAAGTTCAAGCCGATATTCGGTTGTGAGGTGTATGTGGCCAACAAGACGATGCAAGAGCACACTGACAAGCGCGACATTGGCCGGCATCTTATTTTGCTAGCCAAGAACCCCGTGGGCTACCATAATCTGATAAAGATAGTGTCGAAGGCTTGGACGGATGGCTTTTATATGCACCCGCGAACCGATAAAGCCACAATAGCCGCCCATCACGAGGGTCTGATTTGCTGTTCGGCGTGCCTGGGTGGCGAAGTGCCCCAGTATATCATGGGCAACGACCTTGAGAAAGCCCGCGAGGCCATCACATGGTTTAAAGAGCTGTTTGGTGAAGACTACTACCTTGAGCTCCAGCGCCACAAGGCCACCGTGCCCAAAGCCAACCATGAGACTTTCCCAAAACAGCAGATGGTGAATGAGGTGCTTATCAAGCTTGCCAAGGAATTTGGGATAAAGCTCGTGTGCAGCAACGACGTGCACTTCACCAACGAAGACGATGCCGATGCCCATGAACGCCTGATTTGCGTCTCAACGGGGAAAAAGGTCAACGACCCAAACATCATGCTATACTCCAAGCAAGAGTGGTTTAAGACACAGGAGGAGATGAACGATGTGTTTGGCGACATACCAGAAGCTCTGGCAAACACCAACGAAGTGCTCGACAAAGTAGAGTTCTATTCAATTGACCACAAGCCCATTCTGCCTAACTTTCCACTGCCCGACGGTTTTACCGACAACAACGAGTATTTGAGATACCTCGTCTATGAAGGGGCTAAGAAATTTTGGCCAAATATGGACGACGAGCACCGCGAACGCTTGGACTTTGAGCTTGAAACCATTAAGAACATGGGATTCCCGGGCTACTTCCTGATTGTGCAAGACTATATCAAAGCCGCGCCCAAACTTGGTTGTTCGGTTGGCCCAGGCCGTGGCTCAGCTGCAGGTTCGGCAGTGGCTTATTGCCTCGGCATCACTAAAATCGACCCAATTAAATATGACTTGCTGTTTGAGCGTTTCCTGAATCCCGACCGCATCTCATTGCCTGATATCGATGTGGACTTCGATGACGACGGCCGAGCCAAAGTGCTCAAATACGTCACCGAAAAATATGGAGCCGAAAAAGTGGCACACATCATCACCTATGGCACTATGGCGGCCAAAATGGCTATAAAGGATGTGGCACGCGTTGAAGACCTGCCTATACCCGAAAGTGACCGCTTGGCCAAAATGATTCCCAATAAGCCCAACGACATGCCCGAGGACGAAAAGGGCAAAAAGTATAAAATCACCATCAAGAACTGCCTTAAGTGCTTCCCGGAATTTGAGGCCGAGAAGCACAATCCGAACCCGCTCATTGCCGATACGGTAAAATATGCCGAAAAGCTTGAAGGCAACGTGAGGAGCACAGGCGTACACGCATGCGGCGTAATCATAGGTCGCGACGATATCACCGACTGGGTCCCTGTGAGCACTGCCCCCGACAAAGATGGTACAAAGCTCATAGTCACTCAGTATGAGGGCAGCGTAATCGAGTCTACGGGACTGATCAAGATGGACTTTTTGGGATTGAAAACTCTCTCAATAATAAAAGACGCCATCGACAACATCAAGTCAACCAAGGGTATCGAAATCGACATTGAGGCTATACCTATCGACGACCCCAAGAC
>CAVFVP010000064.1:0-12127 GCA_963625945.1 Agathobacter rectalis
AAATACAAATTTCGCCCTAATTTGAGGCTTTCGCTGTTAGGCTATAGCAATATAGAGCCTTTTTCACTACATTTGCACACTAAAATGGCCGCTTGCCGCGCATGGTGTCTGCAGCGGCTGCCGCGTGTGGCATCGGGCTCCGGCCAGCCACCGCCTGGCTTTTCATAATGCGTAAAAATCAAAAAAAACAAATCAAATCATGGCTTATAATCGTGGTTCAATATTCAGTGGCATGCCGCCTGTGACAAAGAATCTGCTCATCATCAACGTGCTCATGTGGCTTGCTACTATGGTGCTCGGCAGCCGCGACATCGTCGACCTCACGCAGTATCTGGGCTTGCACTTCTGGCTCGGTACCGACTTCAATCCCGTTCAGCTGTTCACCTACATGTTCATGCACGACAGTTCGTCGCTCTCGGGCGGAATCACCCACTTGTTTTTCAACATGTTCTCACTTTGGATGTTTGGCGTCACGCTTGAGCGTGTGCTCGGTCCCAAGCGGTTCCTGTTCTACTATTTGTCGTGCGGCATAGGCGCCGGTCTTGTGCAGGAACTGTCGTGGCAGTTTGCCTGGCAAACCGAGCTTGAGGCGGTTGCCCTAATGCAGGGTGTGCCGGCTGAGCAGTTGCCCGCCGTGATACAATCGTGGATTTCCGACGGCTCGGTCAACCAGTTCTACAACATGCTGGTCACCGTGGGCGCATCGGGCGCCGTTTTCGGCGTGCTGCTCGCCTTTGGCATGATATTCCCCAATATGCCCATGTACATCATTCCCTTCCCGTTCCCCATCAAAGCCAAGTGGATGGTGATAGGTTACGGCCTTGTGGAACTTGCTTTCGGCGTGACCGGAGCGGTGAGCAGCGTGGCTCACTTTGCCCACCTGGGCGGAATGCTTGTGGGCTTTGTGATTATATATGTGTGGAAAAAGAAAAACGTGATAGGGGGCGGCAATGGGATTTATTGACGAACTGAAGGCCCGCTACCGGGCCGGCTCGATGCTCACCAAGCTCATTTACGTCAACGTGGCCGTGTTTCTGGTGCTGCGGCTGGCGGCCGCTTTCGCGTTCTTGTCGGGAGCGTCGGCCGACTGGCTGCTGGCCCTGGTTGAGGTGCCGTCGCACTGGCAGCAGGTGCTGTACCGTCCGTGGACACTTCTCACCTATATGGTTGCGCACTACGATGTGCTCCACATCATTTTCAACATGCTGTGGTTTTATTGGCTCGGCATGATGTTTCTCGACTATTTCACGCCCAAGCAGCTCACCGGGCTGTATGTGCTTGGCGGCTTGGGTGGCGCGGCAGCCTTTGTGCTTGCCGGTAGCCTTATGCCTGCGTTCCGCTACGGTCAGAGCTATCTCATAGGTGCGTCGGCCTCGATTCTAGCAATTGTGGTGGCTGTGGCAGTCACGGCTCCACGGCGCCCGGTGAGGCTGTTTGTCATCGGCGATGTGCAGCTCAAGTGGGTGGCAATCGTCACCCTGCTCATCGATTTCCTCGGAATTGACGCAGGCAATGCCGGCGGCCACATAGCCCACCTGGGTGGGGCCATTGTGGGCCTGGCCTATGGCTTGGGCATGCGCCGCGGCACCGATGTCACATCACGCCTCAACGCCTTTATCGACCGTCTGTGCTCGCTTTTCAAGCGCAAGAGTCGTGGAGTGGGGCAACCTGTGGGCGGCAGGGCATACCACTATAGTGCGCCACAGCGCCACGATGCAACGCCCGAGACCCCTACCGAGGCCGAAATCGATGTTATCCTCGACAAAATAAAGCGCTCGGGCTACTCGGCTTTGTCCGATGCCGAGCGCGACACACTGTTCCGCGCATCGGCGCGCCGCAGCGCCCCCGGCAAGTGACGGCCACAAACCGTTAGTTGCCACTGATTCCGTTACCCGCATGACATTCCCACTGACACATACATCACACCACACACCCCGTCGCACTTGGCTCAAGGCCGTTGCGGCAACAGCGTCGGTGTGCATGGCGGCGCTGCTGCTGGCCAGTGCTTACGGCGGCCGCTTCGACCCTTGCACCCACTCGGCACTGTGGTCGGTAGTCACGCTCGCCTTTCCCATTGTGCTGACACTGACTTTGGCGTTGCTGCTGTTGTGGCTTGTGTTGCGCCTTTGGCGCTGTGCTGTGGTGCAGGTTCTGTCGGTGGTTCTGTCGTGGCCCACAGTGGCGGTTACTTCGCCCGTCAACTTGGCACCTTGCTCCTCGGCTGCAGTCGCTGGCGACTCGTCGGCCGAGCGTTTCAAGGTGCTCACGTTCAATGTGATGAATTTTGGCTACTACGACGGAACCCAGTCCACCCGCAATCCGTCGATGGACTTCATCCTCAAGCAGAATGCCGACCTGGTTGTGCTCCAGGAAGCGGCGCTGAGCGATACCGACTTTGTGAACCTTCCGTCGATACGCATGATGCGGCCGCAAATCGAGAAGACCTATCCATATCATTCACATGGTTATCACGACCTGGTGATCATGTCGCGCTACCCCTACAGCGTGGTCGAGGACACTGTGCTGCGCAATGTGGTCATCCGTCCCGACCAGTATGGCCCGCTCTATCACTTTTTCGCCAAGATATTTGACGTGCAGATGCCTCATGGCCGCCAGCTAAGGCTCATCACGGTACACATGCAGTCGATAGGACTCACGCCCGACGATAAGCGGCTCTATATGCGCCTCACTAACTTTGACGAGTCGACCGTGGCCTCACGCCGCGAAATCAAGGCCGTGAAGCATTCGCTGCTGGCCAAGTTGGCCAGGGCTTTCCGTCTGCGGGCCGTTGAAGCACGCAACTTGCGCTCAATCATCGACGCCAGTCCTCAAAACGTGATTGTGGCGGGCGACTTCAACGACACTCCGGCGTCATACTGCTACCAAACCGTGCGCGGCACCGACATGGCCGACGCCTGGGCCGATTGCGCGTTCGGACCCACCTACACATTCAATGCCTACCGCCTCTACTTCCGCATCGACCACGTCCTGTATCGTGGCGCGCTCAAGGCCGTGGACATCAACCGCCGGCGCGAGGGCGACAGCGACCACTATCCGCTCGTGGCCACATTTGAGTGGACCGACAAGCACTGAACGTTTAAGACAAATAATAATCAACACATATATAGCTAATGAGAAAGTTATTTTTATCAATCACGGCCGCTTGCTGCCTTGCTACGGTGGCAACCGGCGCAAACAAGAAGACTGTGAACCGACAGAACCCATTCCTGGAGCCATATACCACACAATATGGCATTCCTCCGTTCAACAAAATCACCATTGCCGACTATCTGCCTGCCATCAAGGCCGGCATCGAGCAGCAAAACGAGGAAATCAATGCAATTGTGGTGCAACGCTCGATACCCGATTTCGACAACACCGTGCTCGCCCTCGACAATAGCGGTGAGATTTACAACCGCGTGTCGTATGTCTACTATGCCCTGAGCGAGAGCGACAACACTCCCGAAATGCAACGCCTTGCCGAGCAAGTGGCTCCCATGCTCACTGCGCACAACGACGAGATATACATGAACGACGGTCTGTTCCGCAAAATCAAGGCTGTGCACGACAATGCCGACAAACTCGGGCTCGACAAGGCTCAACGCCGGCTCACCGACAAGTATTACAAGCGCTTTGTGCGCAATGGCGCTCTGCTCACTGACGCACAAAAAGACTCACTGAAGGAAATCAACAAGCGCCTGGCAGCCCTCGGACTGTCGTTTATGAACAATGTGATGCACGAGATTGCCAACAATGTGATCCTTGTCAGCGACAAGGCTCGCCTAAGCGGCCTCTCGCAGCAGACTGTCGACGATGCCGCAGCTCTTGCCGCCAAGCAGGGCGAGACCGGCAAGTGGGCTTTCACTGCCACCGGCGCCACCCGCCTTTCTGTACTCACCAGTGCCGACGACCGCGCTTTGCGCCAGCAGATGTATGAAACCTACACCAACACCGCCAGCCGCGGCGACCAGTGGGACAACAGCAAAAACATCAACGAGATGATTCAGCTGCGCCAGCAGAAGGCCCGCCTGCTTGGCTTCGACTCGTTTGCCGACTATGCCGTCGACCCTGTGATGGCAAAGACTGTGGACAATGCCGAGAAGCTGCTCTATCAGATATTCAACCCCGCCGTCGACAAAGTGAAGGAGGAGGTGGCCGACATGCAGGCCTATGCCGATGCTCATGGCGGCAACTTCAAAATCGCCCCGTGGGACTATTATTACTATGCCGAGAAGGTGAAGAAGGAGAAATTCAACTTCAGCGAGGATGAGGTGCGCCCCTATTTTGAGCTCAACAGTGTGATCAAAAACGGCGTGTTCTACTGCGCCAACAAGCTGTATGGCCTCACCTTCACCGAAATGAAGAAGGCTCCCAAATATAATCCCGAGGTAACCGTCTATGACGTGAAAGACGCCAACGGCAAGCACGTGGCCGTGTTTATGACCGACTACTTCCCCCGTGCCACCAAGGCCCAGGGGGCATGGATGAGCGAGCTTAATTCTGAATACAACTACGAGGGTAAGAGCGAGCGCCCCATCATCTACAATGTGGCAAGCTTCACCCCACCCACCAAGACAATGCCCTCGCTGCTCACGATTGACGAGGTGCAGACGGCATTCCACGAGTTTGGCCACGCTCTGCAGGGCATGCTCACCACGGCTCCGTTCCGTGGCCTTGCCGGCACCAATGTCGACCGCGACATCGTGGAGATGCACTCTCAAATCAATGAGCACTGGGCTTTGCTCCCCGAGGTGCTGAAAAACTATGCCCGCCACTACAAGACTGGTGAGGTGATTCCGCAGAATCTCGTGGATAAAGTGATAGAGACCTCGCAATTCAACCAAGGCTTCATGATGACCGAGCTCGTGGGTGCAGCCCTGCTCGACATTGAGTGGCACAAGCTCAATTGGTGCAAGGATATCGATGTGCGCGGCTTCGAAAAGTCGGTGAAGAACCGCATCGGCATGCCCAAGGAAATCGAGTTCCGTTACCGTAGCCCCTACTTCAAGCACATTTTTGACAACGACCAGTATAGCTGTGGCTATTACACCTATCTGTGGTCGCAAGTGCTTGAGGCCGATGCTTGGGAAACCTTTAAGCAGATGGGGCCGATGAATCCTGAGGCTGCTGCCCGCTACCGCAAGATATTCCTCGAGTCGGGCGACACTGAAGACCCCATGGTTCAGTTCAAGGCTTTCACCGGCAAGGACCCTGATGCCACTCCGTTGCTCCGCAACCACGGCCTCATCAAGTAAAAGACGGGCTTTTGCCAAATCCGCATATCACAGCGGCCCGGTTCGACCATTCGGTCGGTCTGGGCCGCTGTGAGCTTTTTCCTTTTAGCTGAGAAAGATGCCGGCGGCAAGGATCCGACGGGCGCTGATGTGCGTTTTTTGCACTTTGTGCGTTACAAAATTCTTACCTTTGCGTATCTTTAGGTGAAAGCAATGGACAATGAAACGATGACATCCACATTCGACCGCTTGCGTCAGCGCTTGCTTGGCATGGCGCAGCGCATCACCGGCAATAGCGATGATGCGGCCGATGCCGTGCAAGATGCGTTCGCACGGTTGTGGATGCGCCGCTCTCAGTTGTCGGACGATGCTGCTTGTGGCACTGCTGTGGTGGCTGTGCGCAATGCAAGCCTAGATGCGGTGCGCCGCCGTTGCAGTCGCCACAGTGTGGCTCTCGAAGATGCCTGTACGGCCGCTGATGAGCCCACATCGTGGACCGAGCGGGCCGAGGCTTACCGACAAGTGCGCGCCATAATCGACACGCAGCTCACCGAGGCGCAGAGGCAAGTGCTGGTGATGCACGACTTTGAGGGCCGCAGCTTCGATGAGATTGCCGAGGTACTTGGTGTCAGTGTCGAAAGCGCCAGAATGCGGCTCAGTCGTGCACGCAAGGCGGTGCGGGAGTGCTACAGACAAAGGGAACAAACATGATTGATAAAGCATTATGATATGACTAACAACGACGACAATAACCAGCCCAAATTCATCATGGTAGATGGCCAAAGGCTCACTCGCCACGACATGTCACGCCTAATCGGTGATTATTTTGACTGCACGGCTTCCGATGACGGTGAGCGGCTGTTGCGCCGCGCTTTGGCTAAATGCCCGTGGTCGGGGTCTGACATCGACGAGGCGCGTGTGGCACTGGGCTTTGCCAGTGTGGGCATGGAACTTGAACGGCGTGAGCGCTTGGCTCGCCGCCACAGCAACTTGGCATGGCGTGCTGTTGCGGCAGTTGCGGCAGTGCTCATGACTGTCGGCGGGCTCTTGTATGTGGGTGCCGGCTCATCAGAGGCCGACGAGTGCATAGCCTACGTCAACGGTCAGCGGTTGACTGGTCAGGAGCAGGTGATGCAGATGGTGCATTGCAACCTCAGCGCAATGGGCGAGGCCCACACCGACATGGACCAAAACATAACCATGCAGTTGGCCAGTGTGGGACGGGCCGCTGGCGACTGACGGCGTTACCCAATAAAATGGAGAAATATGTAAAAAAACAACACAGGTGATATTATGAAACGATTAACAACAACGGCGGCAATCATGGTGCTGGTGGCAATGGCGGCGCTTGCACAGAGCGCATCGCTCAATGTGAGTCAGGCGTTTGCCCGCTTTGGCAAGGCTCGCGACTGCACTGAAATCCTAGTCACGGGCAAGAAGGCCAGCAGCATAGGCCTTGACCGCTACCACAGTCTAGAGGTGCCGGCGGCCAATGCAGCTGCCATATCCGCAATGGTCACAAAAGATGGCGTCACGGCCGTTGACCGCGAAACGGAATACCGTAGCGGACAGCTCTACTTCGGCTTCTATAAACTGCGGCGGTCGGGCGGGGCGAACCGCTATGTGTTCTACCTCAACCAGTCGCTCGCCCGCAATCACAAGGCCGATCGCGTCACGCTTATCTATATGGAGGGCTCTGCCACTAAGGAGCAGGTGCGTAAACTCATCAGTCAATAACAAAAAAACATCAACAATATGAACAAAACTCTACTTGTGCTGGCCACATTGGCCATGGCTCCCATGGCTGTAATTGCAGCACCGTCAACCACCGACACAGTGAAGGTGGTGAAAAATCCAAGCAACGTGATAATAACCGAAGACTCCACGGGCATGAAGCTCACCGTTGAGGGTGTCGACGGCAATCCGCAATACCGCTATGTGTATCGCAGTGACCGCAACAATGGCGTGCGTGAGCACACCACGCAGGCCGAGAGCGATTTTGCACTGCGCGTACCGTTTACCAAGACCGACACAGTGAAGTCTGGCCGTGTGCGCTGGAATGTGATATTCAGTGGCTTGTATGCCGGTTGGGGTCATGCCATTGCACGCAACGACGCCTCGGGCGATCTCGACCGCGCACTTGGGCACCAAAGTGAGCTTGGCATACTCAACATCATCGGCCTTGAGCTCTACACCCGCTGTGGCTTTGGCGCATCGCTCGGCTTCGGCTTGGAAACCCGCCACTACAATCTGCACAATGGCACTTGCTTCGAAAAGGCAGCCGACGGCTATCTGCACATCATCGACAACAAAGAGGGCTGGAGCAAGCCCAAATCGAGCCTCACGGTCACGTCGCTTCAATTCCCTCTATTGCTGAGCCAGCGCTTCGGCCGCTGTTTCAAGGTCATGGCGGGAGCTGTGATGGACCTCAACTTGTGGGCAAGAGCCAAAAACCAGTACACCATAGGCGATGAGGATCACACCGAGTCGATTAAAAACATTCACCAGCGTAAGGTGTCGTTTGATGCCATTGTGGGCATTGGCGTGAGCGACTTTGGGGTTTACTTCCGCTACCGTCCGCAAAACGTGCTTAAAAGCGGGTGCGGACCTCAGTTCCGCAACTGGTCGCTGGGCATAATGCTTGGCTTCTAGTCTGCGGGCAAGCAGTTGGAAAAAATAACATTGTGTCAATCCCCGGCTGGGCGCTTTTGAAATGCCTGGCTGGGGATTGATGTTGTCTCACGCACGGTTTGGACTTATAGCGTGAGGCCGTCGAGCATGATTATGTAGGTGTCGATGGCTTCGCGTATTTCGGGCAGCTCTATATACTCGTCGGCGGTGTGCGACCGCGCCGAGTCGCCGGGTCCCATTTTAAGCGATGCGAACGGCATGAGGGCCTGGTCGCTCAGTGTGGGCGACCCGAATGGCTCTTTGCCGAGCATCAAGGCCCTTTGCACCATCGGATGGCTCTGGTCGATGCCGCTCGGGTTGAGGCGGGTGGAGTGGGGTGTGAGCTCGCAATCGGGCACGGATTGGCGTATCAGCTCAAGCGTCTGCACGTTGGAGTAGGCATCGGTGGTGCGCACGTCTATCAGCATGGTACACAGGTCGGGTATCACATTGTGCTGGTGGCCGGCTTCTATTTTTGTGACTGTGATTTTCACTGGGCCAAGCATGTCCGACTCTTTGGGAAATTTGAGCGACCGAAGCGTGTCGATTACGTCAATGGCCTTATAGATTGCGTTCACACCCTCGTTGCGTGCGGCATGGCCTGCCACGCCGTGCACCACGCCGTCGAGCACCATCAGGCCTTTTTCGGCCACGGCTGGCTGCATTCCGGTGGGTTCGCCCACCAGGGCCACGTCGATGTTGGGCAACATGGGCAGTACGCTCTCGATGCCGTTTTTGCCGCTCACTTCCTCTTCGGCCGAAGCCAGGAATATCAAATTGTAGCGCTGCGTGTGCGACGTGAGCATTCTGAATGCCGCCAGCAGCGACACCACCGATGCCCCGTCGTCGTTGGTGCCAAGCCCGTATATGCGGTCGCCCTCCTGCGTGGGTTTGAACGGGTCGTGTTGCCAGCCGTCGGCCACTCTCACGGTGTCGATGTGCGCATTGAGCAGGATTGTCGGCCGCTGGGGGTCGAAGTCGGGACTGATGCTCCACAGGTTGCACCCGTGGCGCTTCACGTTGAGCCCGAATTGCCGCATGTGACGCTCAACCACATCGGCCACTGCGTTCTCGTCACGGCTTAGTGATGGCACTGCCACCATCTCGCGCAGCATGTCTACCGCGTCGTAAAAGATCTCGTCAATATCAATCATAATGGTTGTTTCTAATGTGGTTTTATAAAAGCCTCCCGGCCAATCACTAGCCGTCTATAGCAGCTTTTTGGCCTCATGGGTGAGGTATGGCTTGATTTCGCTGTGGGGGATTATGAAGTTTGGCATACCCATGGAGTATGGGCCAATCTCTTCTTGCTGGTAGATGAACAGCACTCCGTCGCTGTCAAGGATCGGTGGGGTCACAGGCAGCGGTATGATGCCGTCTTTCAAGAAAATCGATTCGTTGAGGTTCTGGTCGGTGACTGAAAGGTCGCCGCCTTCCTTGAAATATTTCAGCAGATATTTCCTGAGCAGCGGCTGCAACTCTTTTAGGCGGGTGGTGTCCACCACTTGCTCAATCACCTTGTTGGTGACTTTTGAGATGTTGTAATGCATGATTGTCGATGATCCGTGCGGCCCGCCCGTCTCGTTGTAGGTTGTGGTGCAGTAGGTGAGGTAGCGGCTTGTTTCGGCCTCCTTGGTGATTTTGATTTCGCTGTAGACGGGGTCTTTTTCTTGTCCTGTCACGGTCGAGTTGATGTCTTTGCTTATGGTCTCAAGCAGTTTCACTGTGCCGTTGCCGTAGTAGTCAATCATGGCCTTTGCGTTGTCGGGGTTGCCGCTGTAGGCGGGGTAGTCTTTTTGCTGGCTTTCTTCGTAGTAGGTATAGGGCAGGTAGCTTTGGGCCAGTTGCTGGGCTATGAAGTTGCGCACGCCTCTTGCCAGAGAGTCGGTGCCCATGGGGATTTCTGCTTTTATGAGGCACCTCACCAGGGAGTCGCCCGAGGTGTATGAGTAGACCACCGAGTCGGTGGCCAGTGTGTCGGTTGTCTGTGAGGCCGTCAGGCCGCTGGCAGCACGTGTCTTGCTGCTTGTGTTGCAGCTGGCAGTGGCGAGCAGAAGTGCCGCCATGCAGGCTAGTTTTAAATGCTTTTTCATTATTTCTATTCTCAGATGTCTTATTGTGTTTGTCACGCATCCCGTTTGTGTGGATGCGTGGTATTGTCATTCTTTTTGTGTTAGGCCGTAGGACCGTTGCGGTGTCACTTTTCGAGCAGCAGACCGTCGATATAGAGGGTTGAGTCGCTTGTGAAATACTGTATGTTGTCTACCATAAGCAGCGCGTTTTGCGATTTCAGCGTGAGTTTCTGCCCTGAGTTGCTACACGCTTTCTGCACTTGTTCGTAAGTGACCACAAATTCCACCTGCTGCCCGTTGTTGCCCTCAATTGTCAGAGTGGCCTTGTCTCCGGTTATCGTTGTCCTCAAACTTGTCGCGTGTGTCATATACTTGTAGCCTTGTGGCAGCGCGGTGGCTGTGCTGAGCATGTTGTCGGCCGTTTGTGACCGGGTGTAGCTTTGGTCTAATGAGGTGTTGCCTGCATACAAGCCTATCTTTACGTCGTAGTTGATGATTTCCTTGGCTTCTGCCCGTTTGAAGTAGTCGCACAGGTAGTCCAGGCGGCTGTCGAGGTTTGCGGCTTGGTCGGCGGGCAACCGCTTAAGCAGTTGCCCGTATTGCTTGTTGTCGATTGGCAGACTTTTGACTCCGGCCTGTGACATGGTTTCTGTTATTTGGCGCTTGAGTGTGATGCGCGTAATGTTAGAGATGCTTTGCGGACCTATCGAGGTGATGATGAGCAGCAAGGCAAACGAGGCCGGAATCCACCATATGCGGTTGCGCTTGATGGTAAGTCCGATGCACACTATATACAGCCATGCGTTGAACACGGCTAAATATAGTCTGTGGATGGTGATGCCGTAGTCGCCGATGCGCCTGGCCACGCCCACGGTCATCAGCATCAGCATGGGTAGCACCAGGGCGGGTAGCCAGTGGCTTGTTGCTTTGTGCAGGCGGCTGCACTTGCCGGTGAGCACCGTGGGGTAGAGCACGGTGACCACCATCAGCATCAGGGCGGCGAATGCAGTCACCAGGTAACTCACCCATCCGTTGGGTAGTTGCCATTGCAAAATGATTTTTATGGCGTAGGCATATAGAGTGACGGCATATGCAACGGTTACCGGAAGTAGCAGGTAGTTGACCACTCCCTTGCCGAAGCCGGTGAGCAAAACGGGAGTGCGGTCGTGCTTCGATTCGCCACTGGGCACAAGCTGTGTAAGCATTAGCGGAGCCACCATCAGTTCGCAGATGGTCCAAATGTCGAAATAAATCTTATCGTTTATGATGAAGCCAAACAGCATCTCAAATGAGCTGATGAGCAGTATCACGGCTCCTGCCAGAACCGATGATATGACCCACGATACAGCCACGGCAATGGTCATGCGCATGGTGAAGTTCCACATGGCCAGATCGTTGCGCTCGCGCCAGAAGGGCACCAGCACCGTACTCATCACCACTGCTGTGTTTGCCGCTATTGCAGCTCCTATGCGCATGGGAGTGAGTGGCCCAAACGATGTGTAGCAGGCTCCGGCCAGCCAGGCAATGTGTATGCCCGTCTGCACCAGTACCGACCGCAATCGGTGGCGCGGATTCAGCTCCTCGGCCCATAGGGCAAGGCTAAGCGACAGCATGGCGGCAGTGGCTGGCCAATAGGTGATGAAGAATGCCGTGTCGTCGCTTATGTGCGTGTGGTCGGCGTGAATGAGGAAGATGGCAGCGGCTGTGAGCAATGCTGAAAATGCTATCGCGATTGGGAACCGCTTGGTCGACGACACTATGGTCTTTGCTACTTGGCGTGGTGTGAGTCGGCTTATTATGTTCATGCTGTCGTGGTGTTTTAGGAGAGGCCGTTTCCGCCGAATGGCTGTTGCGCAGTGAGGGCGGTGCGGGCACACTGTTCTACGTCTTGCAAATTTAGCACAATAAAATCAATAATGGCTAAAATCACAGCAATAAAGCAACGCAGCCGCATCAGTGGCGTGCGGTTCGACTGATGGCCGCAAATGCTTCGTGGACAAGTTGGCCGAGTCATACTTCGACCACACCCGCAGCGTGAAAGCATAACTATTCAGCAATAGCAAGGGGACTTGTGCCATTTTCATCCGTGAAAGACTCCTGCGGGTTAAAATGTGTAAACATGTGCAAGATAAATAGAATTGTTGTTAATGG
>CAVFVP010000065.1:0-12033 GCA_963625945.1 Agathobacter rectalis
CTCGAACCCAAGACCCCAACATTAAAAGTGTTGTGCTCTACCAGCTGAGCTAGCGAATCTCCTTAAAAGCGATGCAAAGGTAGTGCTATTTTGATTACTGTGCAAGTTTTTGCCCGTTTTTTTGCAACCGTTTTGTTTTTTGGCGTGCTATGTGGTGGCGCACCATGGTTTCTACGGCCAAAGGACGGGTGGGGTGTGGGCACTCAATCTTTTGTTTCTGTGGCTGGTGGCGTAGTGTTGGGACGCACATCGTCGGGGTAGCTTATGCGCGGATGGTAGAGGGTGCACAGCTGGTCGGTGAGCGACTTCTTTGCTATGTCGATGCTGCTGAAGCTTATCGGCGCTTCCGACAGTAGGCCGTCGGCTACTTGTCCGTCGATCACTCTGTCGACCAAAGTCTTGATGTTGTCATAATTCGGGTCGGCAAGGCTTTTAGCAGCAGCCTCGCAAGCGTCGCACATCATGATGATTGCCGTTTCCTTGGTCTGCGGATTTGGCCCGGGATATGTGTAAGGTTCCGGGTCGACGGTCTCACCGGGGTGGGCCTTGCATGCGGTGATGTAGAAGTAGCGGGCCTTGCCGCGTCCGTGGTGCTGGCTGATGGCATCGCACAACACTTGTGGCAGATTGTGCGCCTTGGCGAGTTTCAGTCCCTCGGTCACGTGGCTTATCACGATGCTGGCGCTTGTGTCGGGGTTCAGACCGTTGTGCGGGTTGGTGGTCGTCTGATTCTCGGTGAAGAATTGCGGATTGGCTATTTTTCCAATGTCGTGATACATGGCGCTGGCGCGCACCACCTGGATGTTTGCTCCCACGCGGTGAGCCACTTCAGTGGCAAGGTTGGCCACCTGGAGCGAGTGCTGGAATGTGCCGGGGCACTTTTTCGACAGCTCGCGCAACAGTGGCGAATTGCTGTCGGACAGCTCTACCAGCGTGAGCGATGAGGTGAACTTGAACAGCTTTTCCTCGAGGAAAATCACCGTGTAGGCAAACGAGAGCACCACGCAGCTGATGGCGAAGTATAGGAATATGTGCCAGTCGTTGATGCCGGCCACATTGTTGTCGCGCGACATACACAGGGCGCAATATGATGCCGAGTAGGCTACAAAGATGTAGAAGGCACATTCCACCAGTTGCGAGCGGCGCAGTAGTCCCTGCATCGAGGCAATGGCGATGCCGCCGGCTATGAATTGCATGATTATGAATTCGGCCTGGCGGTCGGGTATGGCTATTGAGCACAGCACCACTGTGATGAGGTGGACGAAGAAGCCTATGCGGTTGTCGGTGAATGTGGTGGCTACTATTGGCACGAGCGCGAAAGGCATCATGAACATGTAGGTGGGCCGCAGCCTCGCCACCAGGAACGACAGCATCACAAACACTGTGATGAGCGATGTGAGAAACAGCATGCGCCGTGTGTCGACAAACGTGCGTGTACGGATGAGCAGCATAAAGAAGTAGAATACCAGCATCATCGAGGCCACAAGCGCTACGTTTCCGGCCAGACTGTAGTTGAACTTCGTGTCGGTCTCTTTGGTCTTTTCGAGCAGGGCGGAGTATGACTTCAATATTGCATCCTTGCGGGCGTCGACTATGTTGCCTGGATAGATGATGCTCTCGCCTTTTTGCACCTCGCCTTGGGCCACGGTGGCCGCCGCCAGGGCCTCGTCATACTTCTTCTTGGTCATGGTGGCGTCGTAGGTCACGTTTGGCGTCAGATAGTTGTTGATCGACACTCTGGCCATTGCCTCGCGGTAGTCGGCATCGGTGAGCGAGTTGTAGATGTTCATGTAGGCCTCGCGGGCCGACCGCATCTCTTCGGTGCTCCTCTGGTTGGCCACTTTGCCGTCGAGAATCAGCATTTGCGACAACTGTCCCGAATGGATTGCCGCATATGTGATGTCGTCGACTATGCCTTTTTCGTAGGCTTGACTCACAGCAGCCACAATGCGTTGCCGCACCATCGGCTTTATGTCGTGGCGAGCCTCGAGGGCTTTGCTGAGTGTGGCCAGCTGGTTCTGCGTCTGCTGCGAATTGATGTTGAAGTATTTAAGCGAATTGTTTTCGATGCTGTCTTTTATCCGTTTCACATCGGTGTCGAGCGGCTCGATGGGAATGTCCATCTTGGCCGTGAGCATTGGGTGCAGCCAAGGCCTCCCTTTTTCGTAGTAGGGGACTTCGTCGTCAGACTTCGAGGGAAGCACCAGTGCCATCAGCACTATTGCTCCCAGTATCATAAACAGGGCGGCGTGTGTGCCGCGTTTAAGCTTGCCCATTATAGTGTGGTTAGATTGTTGTCAAGTAGTGTGCGCCTTTTCGGCACGGGAAAACTGTGATGTGTGATGCGTGTGGGGAATGGTATCAGCTTACGCGTACGGCCGAGTTGACTCCTTTCACCTTCTTGAGCCGCTTGCACAGCTTGTTGACCACCGTCACGTCTTCAATCAGCACGTCGAGCTCGCAGCCGAACAGACCGTCGCTGGCGCTGATGTTGAGTTTGCGGATGTTGATTGCAAGGTTGGTCGAAATCAGATAGATTATTTCTTGCAGAATGCCCATGCGGTCGAAACCCTCGATGTGCACCGAGGCCAGGAATTTCTTGTTGCTGTCGTCCCAGTGCGTCTGCACAATGCGTGATCCGAACCCCGACTTGAGCTTCATGGCCACGGGACATTCAAGCTTGTGCACTATTACTTCGTTGTCATCGTTCACATATCCGAGCACGTCATCGCCGGGAATGGGGTTGCAGCAGCTTTCGGTGCGGTAGTTGCTGATGCCGTCGACGGTGCGAAGCACATACACCTTGCCGAAGTCTACCTTGTCTTTTATGATAGGCTTTTCACCTGCCTGCTGCTTGTCGCGCTGTCTTGTGCCGAACGTGCCGTGCAACAGCTTGCCGAACAAGCCTTGCGACTGGGGCTTTACCGCTTTCACCAACTGTGGCGACAGGGCGATCTCGTTGTTGCCTATCATGTAGTAGAGCTCCTCCTTGTTCTGCACATGCTCGCTGCTGATGATGCGTGTCAGGGTCTCGTTGCTCAGGTTCACTCCGTTTTCTTCCAGATACTTGTGCAGGGCTTCGGCGCCGCGGTCCATCACTATGCGGCGGTCGTGGCGCAAGGCGGCGCGCAGTCGTGTCTTGCCCTTGGCCGTGACTAGGAACTTGTCCCACTCGGGTAGCGGTTGCTGTGAGTGCGACGTGAGGATTTCCACTTGGTCGCCGCTGGCAAGCTTGTGCGACAGGGGCACGAGCCTGTGGTTGACCTTGCCGGCAATGCAGTGTGTGCCTATTTCGGTGTGGAGCGAGAATGCCATGTCGAGCACCGTGGCATCTTTGGGGAGTGTCACGAGTTCGCCCTTGGGGGTGAATACCACAATCTCAGAGGCAAACAGGTTGAGCTTTATCGTGTCGAGGAAGTCAAGCGCGTTGGGCTCGGGGTTCTTTAGGATGTCCTCGATGGTCTGCAGCCACACTGCAAGTTCGCTCTCTTCCTCGCCTTCGCCTATCTTGTATTTCCAGTGCGCGGCGAAACCGCGCTCGGCAATGTCGTCCATGCGGCGGCTGCGTATCTGCACTTCCACCCAGTTGCCGTCGGGGCCCATCACAGTGATGTGCAGGGCGCGGTATCCGTTGGCCTTGGGGGTGCTCACCCAGTCGCGGGTGCGATCGGGGTGCAGTTTGTATAGGTCGGTGATTTCGCTGTATATGTTCCAGCAGATGCGCTTCTCGTCGGCCTCGTTGGGGCACTCAAACACTATGCGGGCTGCATAGAGGTCGTAGACTTCCTCAAACGGGATGTGCTTCGACTCCATCTTCTTCCATATCGAGTAGTGCGATTTGACACGCACCTTGAATTCGTAGGTGAGCCCTAGGTTGTCAAGTCTCTCGCGTATGGGTTGGGCAAAGCGGTCGAAGAGCTCGTTGCGGTGGGCTTCGGTGAGGGCTATTTTCTCGCCGATGTTCTTGTAGGCATCGGGATGCTCATACTTGAAGCTGAGGTCCTCGAGCTCGGTCTTGATGGCAAAAAGGCCCAGGCGGTGCGCCAGAGGGGCATAGATGTAGAGCGTCTCGCCGGCAATCTTGTATTGCTTGGCGGGTGGCATTGATCCAAGTGTGCGCATATTGTGCAGGCGGTCGGCCATCTTTATGAGGATCACGCGGATGTCATCGTTCATGGTGAGCAGCAGCTTGCGGAAGTTCTCGGCTTGGGCCGAGGCGTGGGTGCCGAATATGCCGCCCGATATTTTGGTGAGGCCCGACACTATTTGGGCAATCTTTTTGCCAAACTGCGCCTCTATGTCATCGACAGTGAAGTCGGTGTCTTCAACCACATCATGCATCAGGGCCGCACAGATTGATGTGGACCCAAGCCCTATTTCCTGACTCACTATCTTGGCTACGGCAAGGGGGTGCATTATGTAGGGCTCGCCCGAACGGCGGCGGATGCCGTTGTGGGCGTCGCGTGCAAACTTGAAGGCCTTTTCTATTATCTCCACCTTCTTACGGTGATTGCTTGACAAATAGCCGTTTAGCAGGTCTTGATATGCATCGTTTATCATCTTGGCCTCTTCGCTAGGGGTCATTTTTGCAGGTGTGGTTGTCATTGTAGATCAATTTATAGAACACAAACTTACTAAATAATTACGAAATTGCCGTAAAATGGTTTGAACTTTTTTCTCGTGTTCCGCAATGGGTTGCCTCACAGCCGCAAATCATGCCGCGGTGCCTTTGCACTCAGGCAAAAGCCGGTATTGACGCAAGTGCGCCGCGACTGTTGGTACAATCGCGGCGCATTTGTTGATTTGTGACCCTCAAGATGTCGAATTGACGGGTATTGTCCGTCGGTCGACCGTCAGAGGGCGAAAGCGTCTTTCAAAATGTCTACGTAGTCGAGTTTTTCCCATGTGAACAGCTCCACACGCACAACCTTTTCGCCCTCGTAAGGCGACTTGAAGTGCTTTGATATCACTTTGGGCTCGCGGCCCATGTGGCCATACGACGCTGTCTCTTGGTAAATGGGGTTGCGCAGCTTGAGGCGGTTCTCTATGGCCCATGGGCGCATGTCGAACAGCTGCTCGAGAATGCTCGCGATCTCGGCATCGGTCTTGCCCACATGGCTGGTGCCGTAGGTGTCGACAAAGAAGCTCACGGGTTCAGCCTTGCCAATGGCATATGCTATCTGCACAAGCATCTTGTCGGCAATGCCGGCAGCCACTGCGTTCTTGGCAATGTGACGTGCTGCGTAGGCGGCCGATCGGTCGACTTTCGACGGATCTTTGCCCGAGAATGCGCCGCCGCCGTGTGCCCCGTGTCCGCCGTAGGTGTCGACGATGATTTTGCGGCCGGTGAGGCCGGTGTCGCCGTTGGGGCCTCCAATCACGAATTTGCCGGTAGGGTTCACAAGCACTATCAGCTTGTCGTCGAACAGCGCCTTCACATCTGCGGGTAGTTTGTTGATCACGCTCGGGAGCAGCACCGTCTTCACGTCGTTCTCAATGCGGTCGTGCATCTGCTTGTCGGCAGCGGCGATGGCGGCCTTGTCGTGTGCCGGCTCGGGCTTGATGAAGTCGTCGTGCTGGGTGCTTATCACAATGGTGTGTACACGCACCGGACGGTGTGTGACTCCGTCGTATTCCACCGTCACCTGGCTCTTGGCGTCGGGGCGCAGGTAGGGTAGGGTGCGGCCCTTGCGCAGCTCGGCAAGTTCGCGCAGCAGCAAGTGGGCCAGGTCGAGCGTGAGGGGCATGTGGTTGGGTGTCTCATTGCAGGCGTAGCCGAACATCATGCCTTGGTCGCCGGCTCCTTGGTCTTCTTCGGTCTCGCGTTCCACGCCACGGTTTATGTCGCCGCTCTGCTCGTGCACGTTACTCATCACGCCGCATGAGTTGGCGTCGAAGCCGTAGGTGCCGCGGTTATAGCCTATTTTGCTGATGGTGTCGCGCACCACTTCCTGAAGGTCGACATAGGCTTTCGATTTCACTTCGCCTGCAATCACCACTTGACCGGTGGTCACAAGGGTCTCGCAAGCCACTTTCGATTGCGGGTCGAAAGCCATGAACTGGTCGAGAATGGCGTCGCTGATTTGGTCGGCCACTTTGTCGGGGTGACCTTCTGATACTGATTCGGATGTGAATAAATAGTTCATCTTTCTACTTTTGTTTTGAAAAAGTGGAAAAACGCTAATTAGCTGTGAAGGGTAGAGGGATTCGTTCGCAGTTTTAGCATTTTTTTGAGTGGTTGCAAGCAGCCAAATTTTTCCACTGATGTGATTATGACTTTTTGTTTCGGGTTGCAAATTTACGCCAAAATTCCGTTGCGTGCAATAGTCCCGTTCTATCTTAGTCGTAAATCAGCGCATTTTCCTCTTTGCATGGGTGGAATGAAAACCGTAAGCGTCTGCAACTTAAACACGGCCATAAAGTTGTCCGTTACATTAAAACTACGTAATTTTGCATTGCCGACTTTGGTGCCCGAGCGCATGAAGGCCATACCCATATGCTCCTATGCGCAAAGGTGAAAAGGGAACCATGTGAGAATCATGGACAGGTCCGCTGCTGTGGGTCGCTGTGCGCCACTCTTTGGGGAGGCGCCGACCTTTAGAGGCAATCCACGCATGCCACTGGTGTCTACTTGAGGCACCGGGAAGGCTGCCTCAATGGTTAAGCGACGAGTCAGAAAACCTGCCAGTCGGTATGTATTTTTATTAGAAGCATTCACTGCCGGCTTACGCGACTATGGCTGGACTTCTTTTTGGGGCTTTATGCGGTTGCCTTTAGGTGTTTTTGCGCGCCGGAATGCAGCGTGAAGCCATGCAAGCGGCTCGTCCGAGCCTCTATTGCACAATCAAGAATATAGTCACCATTCCACGGTAATGCTGCTTCGGTGCCATAAGGCCGCCTGCCTGCACCGAACGCCAAGCACTATGTGCTTGTGCCCTGTTGAACCTTAGCTTTTTAGATTAGACGTTTTAATCGACATAATAGTGAACATCAGTAACTCACATATAAGCGCCATCTGTTGCCTTGCCATGGCTTTGCTTTTAGGCACGGCACAGACCTTGGCACAATCGGCAAGCCCTGTGGCCCACAAGCAGCCGAGCCGCCTCGACTCCATGCAGTATTTGAAAGACGTGGTGGTGTATGGCGTGCGCCCCTATGCCGAGGTGATTCCGGCCCAAACGCTGAAGGGTGCTCAGCTCGAGTCGCTTAACAGCCACTCGGTGGCCGACGCCATCCGCTATTTCAGCGGTGTGCAAATCAAGGACTATGGCGGCGTGGGTGGCATCAAGACCGTGGATATCCGCTCAATGGGTTCCAACCACATGGGTGTATTCTATGATGGCATTCAGCTTGGCAATGCCCAGAATGGTCAAATCGACCTTGGCAAGTTCTCGCTCGACAACATTGAGGAAATATCGCTCTACAATGGGCAGAAAAGCGAGATTTTCCAGCCTGCGCGCGACTTCGGCTCGGCAGGCAGCATCTATCTGCGCACTCGCCGGCCAGTGTTCAAAGCCGGTCGCAAAACCAACCTCAACGTCACATTCCGCACTGGCTCCTTCGGCCTGGCCAATCCAAGTTTCCGCTGGGAGCAGAAACTGAGTCGCAACGTGAGTATGGCGTTAAATGCCGAGTACACCTATGCCACCGGACGTTACAAGTTCCGCTATCGCAAGCGTTTCAGCGACGGAACTCTGGCATGGGACACCACGGCCACGCGCCGCAATGGCGACATTCAGTCGTGGCGCGTCGAAGGCGGGCTTTTCGGCACCCTCGACAATGGCAGGTGGAATGCCAAATTCTACTACTACGACAGCGAAAAAGGCATTCCAGGCGCAATAGTCAACAATGTGTGGAAAAATTCGCAGCGCCAGTGGGACCGCAACTTCTTTATGCAGGGCGCTTTTCAGAAAAAGATGGGCGAACGGTATGAATTGCTGGTGAGCGGCAAATATGCACGCGATATTATGCGCTACCTTAATCCCGACACCACACTCATGTATATAAACAACCGGTTTTGGCAAGACGAAATCTATGTGTCGGCTGCGCAAAAGGTAACAGTTATGCCCAATTGGGACATTGACTTGTCGACCGACTACCAGTGGAATTACCTGAATTCCACCCTCGTCAATTTTGCTTACCCAACACGCCACACAGCCCTCACGGCTCTTGCCACGGCCTACACCTGGCACCGGCTGAAGGCACAGACAAGCCTGCTCTACACCTTTGTCAACGACCGCTACAGTGTGCGTTCGGGCGACGGAATGGTGAGCCACAACACCCACAACACCAACCGCTTCACGCCGGCTGTGTTTGTCAGTTGGCAACCCATTGCCCGCTACGACTTCAACGTGCGTGCTTTCTACAAGCGCATTTTCCGCATGCCCACGTTCAACGACCTGTACTATACCGACATCGGCAATGCCAATCTGCGTCCCGAGTATGCCACGCAATACAACATGGGCGTGCAGTATCAGCGCTATCGCGAAGAAGGTTTCTTGAGTGGCATCAAGCTCACGGCCGATGCCTATTACAACTATGTGACCGACAAAATAATCGCAGTGCCCAAAGGCACAGGGCAATACCGCTGGATGATGATGAACATCGGCAAGGTGAAAATCCGTGGCATCGACCTTACCGCACGTTTCGGCATGAGGCTGCCCCAGCACGTCAACCTTGACGTGAACCTAAACTACACCTATCAGAAGGCGCAAGACTACAGCAATCCCGCCGACAACGGCGACGGCGGAACCTACAAGGGACAGATAGCCTACATACCCTGGCACAGCGGATCGGCCGTGGTGCATGCCGGATGGCGTGATTTTGAGGCTAACTACAGTTTCATATATGTGGGCGAGCGCTACCACACCAGCGCCAACATACTCGCCAACCATGAGCAGCCGTGGTATACCCATGACCTGTCGGCCAGCTACAGGATGGCGCTTGGACGCACTTCACTCAAGGTGACGCTTGAGGTCAACAACCTGCTCAACCAGTATTATGATGTGATACTGAACTATCCCATGCCGGGACGCAACTATAAAGTGATATTGAAATTTGATATTTAACAATGATGCATTACAACCGACACATATCACGCCTGTTGCCAGTGTTGGCGGCGACAGTGGCAATGCTGCTGTCGGGCTGCCGTGACGATGATGTGATTTTCATCCCTGAAGAGGTGGAGGTGAGTCATCCCGAATACACGAGCATCCGCGGTTTCTATCTGCTCAACGAAGGCAACATGGGCAGCAACAAGTCCACTCTCGACTTCTACGACTACACGGCCGGGCGCTACACGCGCAACATATATGGCAACGCCAATCCCTCGGTGCCCAAGGAAATGGGCGATGTGGGCAACGACCTCGGCATCTACGGCAGCAAATTGTATTGCGTGATCAACTGTTCCAACAAGGTGGAGGTGATGGATCGTGACAACTGCCACCGCATAGGGCAAATCAACATTCCCAATTGCCGCTTCATCAAGTTCTATGGCGGCTATGCCTATGTGACAAGCTATGCCGGTCCGGTGAAGATTGACCCTGACTATAAGCAACGCGGCTATGTGGCGAAAATCGACACTGCCACGCTTCAGGTGGTTGACACCTGTGTGGTGGGCTACCAGCCCGACCAGCTCGAGATTGCCGGCGGCAAAATATATGTGGCCAACTCGGGCGGCTACATGGTGCCCAACTATGAGAACACGCTGTCGGTAATCGACTTGGCCACTTTCCGCGAAGAGGAGCGCATCCCCATTGCAATCAATCTGCTTGGGGTGGTGGCCGACCGCCGTGGTGTGCTGTGGGTGACGTCGCGCGGCGACTACTACAACACACTCAGCGACATTTATGCCTACGACACCCGCAAGCGCCGCATAGTCAAGCGTATGGACTGCCGCGCAAGTGGCAGCTGGCTCGACGGCGACTCGCTCTATGTGATAAGCAGCGAGTGGAGCTACATAGCCGGCGGCAATGCCAAGCCCCGATACCAGATTATCAATGTGCTCACAATGGATGTGGTCGACACGTGCTTTATAACCGACGGTACCGGCGACCTTATCACCATGCCCTATGGTGTGGCGGTCAACCCATTTACGAAAGACATCATGGTGACCGATGCAAAAGACTATGTGAGTCCCGGGCGGCTCTACTGCTTTGGGCGCGACGGCCGCATGAAGTGGAACGTGCGCACTGGCGACATTCCGGCCCACTTCGTGTTTCTCGGCGATAACGCCAACGAGAAGTAGCAAGCGCCGAATAGTGAATCAATAAAACAACACCTATATAATTACACAAATAACGAACGTACTATGGTGAAAAAACTTTTACTCTTGATGGCCATCGTTTGCGGCTTGAGCTTAGGCACTAATGCCGACAACAGCCCTTATATGGCTAAGGTGTATGACTTTCAGCCGGCTCCCGGACAGTTTGTCAACATACTGCCTGAATATCTGCCGGGCAACACTAAGGAAAATATGATAGCCAAGGTGGAACAACGCCTTGTGAAGTATTTCGACGACGAGGATTCGGTGTGGGTCTACAACCCTAAGCAGATGATATCGCTGGGTGGCTATGGTGGCTACATAGTGTTCGGTTTCGACCATCCCGTGATTAATGTGCCCGGTGAATACGATTTCAAAATCGAGGGCAATGCCTTCCAGGCCGACCAAAGCTCCACAGCGGGAGGCAGCAGTGAGCCCGGAATTGTGATGGTGAGCCAGGACTTAAACCACAACGGCATCCCCGACGACCCCTGGTATGAGCTGGCGGGAAGCGAGTACAACAATCCGCGCACACAGCACAACTATGTGATCACTTATTACAAGCCCGATGAAGACAAGACCCCCACGCCCAGCAAAACGTCGGCTTATCTCAACGACACCACCTACATCCGCTGGACAAGCAACGATGCCCTAAACCCCGACAGTGTGAAGGGGTATATGAGCCGCAACACTTTCCACAGCCAAAGCTATTGGCCTGGATGGCTCGCCGATTCGGCCTCGCTCACTTTCAGTGGGTCAAAATTGCCGTGCAATGCCGCCGACGAGAGTGGTAATGGCACCTATTGGGTGCAACGCTTCTATGATTGGGGCTATGTCGACAACCGCCCCAATACCACCGATCCGGGATTCAAAATCGACTGGGCTGTGGATGCCGACGGAAAAACCAAGAAACTCGAGTATGTCGACTTTATTAAGGTGTATTGTGCCGTCAACCAGTATTGTGGATGGCTGGGCGAGACTTCAACCGAGGTCACGGCAGCCGAGGACCTGCATCCGCAAGCCTCTGGGGTTGACGCAATATCTGCCGATGCTTTCGACCTCGTATTGTTGCGCTCACGTGAGGGCAGCATAGCGCTCCGCAATTCAGGCAATGCCACGCAGGCAGTTGTCTATTCGCTTTGTGGAGCGGCTGTGGCAAACCTTGACATCCCGGAGGGTGATTCCAGTTTTGATCTCAGCTACCTCACTTCGGGCGTGTATGTGCTGCGCACTTCTCGCCAGGCTGTTAAGTTTATCCGGTAATCGGGGTCTAGACGCCCATCCCATATTTATCCATTGGCTGCAATGCTGTCCGGTATCGGGCGGCTGTTGGCCAATGGATTTTTGTTTGCCTACTGAGCAGTGTTGCAAGTGATTTGCACCTAGATGTTTCCATTTGTTTTGCGAAAAGGTGATTTTGTTGTATTTTTGTAGCAGCTTTATATTATACGTTTTTTATTGAAATTAGTGAAAGGATGGCGTCGCGATGACGTGATTTTCAATTTCATAAAATAATTTTTATTATCTAATGGTACTTAGAAGGTTATTTAGTTAGTAATCCTAGACGCTGATGTCTGGGATTACTTTTTTTGTGCCAATCCGTAACGCTCGCTAGGGCATCCTTGACTTGCATCGCAGCACAGGCATATTGGTTCTTTTTGTGCAGAATCCAAATAGAAGTGCAACGTTTTTGATGCAGAAAGGCATGAAAAACACTGCAGGGGAGCCGTAGCGGCGGGGACGCAAAGTCCCCATGAGCGTCCAACAGCAAT
>CAVFVP010000066.1:0-11502 GCA_963625945.1 Agathobacter rectalis
GCAAGCTTGATTTGCTACCCACGCTCGGCTTGCACTATGTTGCCTACGGCCAAATCAGGCGGTGCCTCGGCAATTGCAAATTCAAGCAAGCTTGATTTGCTACCCACGCTCGGCTTGCACTATGTTGCCTACGGCCAAATTAGGCGGCGCCTCGGCAATGCAAATTCAAGCAAGCTTGATTTGCTATTGCGCTCGGCTTGCACTAATTTTGCCAAAAAACCGAAATAAGACAACTACAATGAGCAACAAATTCAAGCGCATTTTACTAAAACTCAGCGGCGAATCGCTGATGGGCGAGCAAGGCTACGGCATCGACCCTCAACGTGTGGCCGACTATGCCGACCAAATCAAGGAAATCGTGAACAGGGGCGTGCAAGTGGCCATAGTGATTGGCGGCGGCAACATATTCCGCGGACTGGCTGGTGCCACTCGCGGCGTGGACCGCGTGAAAGGCGACCAGATGGGCATGCTGGCAACTGTCATCAACTCACTGGCGCTGTCGTCGGCTCTCGAAGCCCGCGGTCAAGAGGCTAAGGTGCTTACTGCCATCGACATGCACCCCATCGGCGAACACTATAGCAAGTGGAGAGCCATCGATGCAATGAAAGCGGGCAAAGTGGCCATCATGTCGTGCGGCACGGGCAACCCGTTTTTCACAACCGACACAGGTAGCGCCTTGCGCGGCATCGAGGTCGAAGCCGACGTGATGCTCAAGGGCACCCGGGTCGACGGCATATACACTGCCGACCCAGAGAAAGACCACACAGCCACGAAATTCGACAAGATCACCTACGACGAGATTTACCGCCGCGGCTTAAAGGTGATGGACCTCACCGCCACGGTAATGTGCAAAGAGAACCACCTGCCCATATATGTGTTTAACATGGACGTGAAAGGCAATTTAGCCAAAGTGATTGACGGTGAACCTATTGGCACGCTTGTGTATGAAGAATAAGCGGTGAACTGCCGCAAAGGGCCACCTACAATTTATTGACAGAGCTGAACCACGAGCGGTTCGGCTCCGTTTTTTTCATGGAGGCATGTCAAGCCATAAGCCGGCTGCAGACACCGAGAGCCACAGCAATAACCGCAGCAAAGCCAACGAGCCAGGCCACCAAGCCCTTACGCTGGCAACCGTCGGCCGCACGGCACAGCACATAGGCCGCCAAAACGGCCATCAAAGGCTCAAATGGCAATATGTAGCGGTTGACTGACCCCGCCGTGATATAGGCAATCACAGCGTAACTCACGGCCAGCCACCACGGCCACCAGCCCAAACTCTGCCGCCGGCGCCAACTCACGACCACGAAGTAGAATATGGCTAAGGCCCCAACGGTATACCAGCCATAACCCAGACGCGGCAAAAGCGTGTCGATGCTTACAGCCACCCCGGGATGAAGCCACGGAAGCGGTATCATGAACTGCACCCCCATAGTGAGCGGCAACATTGCCACCCGGCGGATCACAGGATAGTTGAAATAGTCGCCTATCACATCCAGGTATGGGCGTTGGGCACCATCGGCCACATAGTAGGCGCGCATCTCATCGCCACCGTTTATTATAAGCGCATGTCGCTCTATCGAATAGTAGGCAAAGTGATTGCCCACCACAAAAAGAGCCAGTGCCACACCGCCAAGCAGCAAAGCCGGCCGCCAAAGCCGGCGCAAATCGGTCATGGCCATCATGCCCACCCCGAGCATCACGAAATAGAGATAGGTGGTGCGGCCAAAGGCAAGCAGCACACAAGCCACGGCAAACAACGCGGCATCGGCCCTCGACACACGGCGGTCGCGCATTCCGGCAAGGGAATAACCCGCAATCGATATGGCCAAATAGACTATTGCCTCTTTCTGCACACGTATGCCCTGCGAGATGAAAAACGTGAGAAGCGCCGACAAGGCCATAGTCAGCACAGCCACACTTTGGCCGCTCATCTTCACGCGGCCACTGAGCATTCGACGCGCAGTGCCACCCGCAATCACCATAGAGAGCAGCGTGAACGACACATTCATGGCGACGGGCCACACCACACTCAAGCCAAACGCGCGCCACAACCCTACCATGAGCAACGGGAAACCCGGAAACATCACGGCAAGCGGCTCGCCACTGCCATCATAGCGACACAAAGCCCACTCATAATAATGGTGGTCGTCGGCATAAAGGCACGGGTGGGCCAATGTGCCCCCAGCCCCCAAAGTCCAATCCCACACATTTGCTATTGCGCACCACGACACGGCCGTTCCCACAACGAGGAGCAGCCACAGTCCGCCCCGGGTCGACCACCGCCGAGAGCCATAAAGGCACATGGCCAACCCACACGCCACCGCCATGGCAAGCGTGATACCCAAGGCATCGGTCATGCCGAATGCCCTGGCCGTTGCGGTTGCAGTGACAGCCATCAGCACCACCGCCACTGTGGCGAGCGGTGCATGATTTCTTAACGACTGAATGATTTTATGATTCATAGTTCAATTTCCGTGTTTTCGGCACATCGGCCGAGAGATGCCCGTTGGGCCGACGGCGACTGCCCGAAATGGAGCCTGAAGGCACGTGTGAAATTCGACGGGTCGTCGAAACCGCACCTGTAGCCTACCTCGCCGATAGGCAACTCAGGCTCGTCAAGCAGCATGCGCCGTGCATGCTCCATACGAATGCGCATCACCAACCGCAATGCGCTACAGCCAGTTGCAGCTTTAGCCTTGCGACTAAGCTGACGCGGGCTCAACCCCATGGCCGCAGCAACACTGCACACACTCACTCCACAGCCATCGGCCACCAGACGGCGCACGGCATCGGCCATCGCAGAGAGAATACGCACCGGCGCCATGCCGTCAGCGTCACGGCTGCCATCAACAACCGCATCCACCTTATCCAGTGCATTGAGCACAAGGTGCTCCACATCGCGTATCACAGCCGCCACCGTAGCATTGTCGGCGTTATCGTCGTGCGCCTGCAACGCGAGCTGCGCCACAGCGGCAAGCCTCTGCCTGAGCTCAAGCAAAGAGGCGTGAACGGCATAATGGCAGTGTGTGGTGTGGCTGTTCATATTATATTCTCCATTATATATGTGCGTGGCGTGCAGCGTAAGGGCCGATGCCACAGCATTGTGATGGTAAAGATAAGAAACACTTTCCACTTATTCAAGACTTGACCGCCAAAGTTGCCCAACATACGGCTCCACACGTTAATCTGCCCTTGTGTAAAGAGGTTGGACAGCCCCACCCGCATAACATCCGTTCACTTTTTATTCAAAAAATTCACCTTTGGCGCTTTTTGAATATATTTTGGTGCTTTTTGACAAGCGGGCAGTTCATTCAAATGCTAACTTTGTGGTACTTATAATGAATAGAATTTTTTAATTACTACTAACATGAAGAAGAATCTGTTTTTAGTCATGGCAGTTGCCATGACAGTGGTGCTGGCAATGGCTGCCTGCTCCGGAAAAGGAACCAGTAGCGAGAAACAACTTACCGACAAGGAAGTGCTCGTGAAAATCTTTGAAAATCTCAACGGCAAAAACTGGAAACCCAAGAGTGCGGCCGGATGGTGCAGTGAAGCCCCATTAGGCGACTGGACCGGTGTTGTAGTCAACGACAGCGGTCGCGTGATACGTCTGTTCCTGGACGCCGACTCACTCTCAGGAGCACTGCCACCCGAAATCAAGTATCTAACCGAGCTCAAGCAAATCAACTTCACATTGAAGAACAAGGGCAAAAATGTGGAGAATGCCATTCCTGCCGAATTGTGGCAGATGCCCAATCTCGAACGAATCAGCGCCTATGAGTCGGTTGGCGAGAACGATCCCAAGAGCACACTGCCCGCCGAGATCAATCTCCCGAAAATCAAATCAATCTACACCGACATGCGCAACGTCGACATGACACCACTCTGTGCCCTCACCACACTCGAAGAGCTCATATTGCGCTACTCCGACGGCAAAGTGCCCGAAGCCATAGGCAACCTCACCAACCTCACCAAGCTCACCATCAACTGCTCAGGTGCAATCGAGACGGCAATTCCCGCCTCGCTCGGCAAACTCACCAATCTTACTAGCCTTGAAATCATGTATAAGGAAGACGCCAAAGCCGGCATTGCATTCCCGGCATTCGTGTGGAACCTCAAGAATTTGAGCAGCCTGTCGTTGTATAGGGTGGCAAGCGAGCCATCACAGATTCCAGCCGACAAAGTGGCCCAGATGTCGAACCTCAAGCTGATTACCGTGGAAAAAAGCGCCCTCACCGGTGAGATTCCCGGCACTCTGTTCACGGCAAGCAGCGAACTGCTGACAGTCAGCCTCAACAACAACGACCTCACCGGCTCAATCCCCGCCACAGTGGGCAAGTGCACCAAGCTGCGCTCACTTTACCTGCGCGACAACAAGCAACTGGGCGGCAGTGTGCCGGCCGAGCTTGGAAACTGCGCCGACCTGAGCTCACTGCTGCTGTCGGGCACCGACATTTCGAGCGATGTGCCCGCCTCGGTGAAGAATCTCAAGAAGTGGGACCGCATAAGCAAACTTGCATTCCTGTAATCACCGCAAACCCGTATTCAAATGAGAGCACTACACCTTATGGCAATTGCAGCCATGCTCATAAGCGCCAGCTCTTGTACCGGAAAGGCGACTGCCGAATCAGGCAAGGCCCCGACCGCCACAGCAGAGGCTGCGGCTGAGAAAAAGGTGTCGGATCCAGTGGCACAGCTCTACACAGCCACAATCGACAGCCAGGGGCGCGTGATGGTCACCTTCAACACCGCCAACTGCGAGAAGACGTGCGAAGAGTGGCACCTGCCGTTCCGCATGGGCGACACCCCCTACGAGGTTGAGAACACCGGCAAATGCACCAGCCTGCTTGCCGCCAACTTAGGAAACTCGCAAAACCCGGTGCTGATAATGCTCACCGCCGACGACAAGGTGGCGATGCTGAACATAATGGACGCAATCAGCACCGGCAACATGACAAGCAGCGGACCGCTTGCCGGAATCAGCGACGTGAAAGCCCTGCACACGGTGAACGACACCGACGGCTCGAGCATAACGGCCGAGGGATTCAATGGCGAAAAGACCGACATCGAGGAGTTCTCACTTGCAGCCTATTACTATATCGACGATTTCGAGATACATCTGACTCGCGACTGGAAAATAAGCATGGCTAGCGCAACTGCCAACGTAGACATCCAAGGCACTTTCCACACTGGCAAGGCTACCGACAAAGGTGACACACTTCGCCGTCACATCACAGCCGTAATGGCAGGCAACAAATATGTGTTCGACCTCGAAAAGAACCTTTCGACGGGCAAAACAAGCATCACGTTGCACACAGGCGACATGCTGCCGCTCATTAGCGACAAGCCGCTGAAGTGCAAAGTGGAATATGCCTCACAAACGGCCAATTGATGTATTGCCGTCAAGGCAAACGGCCGACCGATGTGCACACATTATTGATTTTTTCACACATCCAAAAGTTGATTATGGCACGACGCATATCCATACACCGAAGCCAGATGCAGCGCATCATAGAGGAAAGGCTGGCAGCCACCGACCGGTTGAGATGCAGGCAATGCTCTGCCGGAATGGTCAAAAGGCTACAGACTGGACGCACAAGGAGAATTTGCCGATGGCTTCTCGACATCACGAGTTCCCAAAGACCGCTGGTAAAGAGCTCAAAAACACAACTTTAACAAATCATATTTCAAACAACAAAAAAATCACATAAGATTATGGCTTATCAAGAAACCACAACCACAAGCTACGGGCAGCGGGTAGGCGGCTCGATAAAGGGATTATTCTCTGGCTTGATTTTCATAATATTAGGAACCGTGCTGCTATGGTGGAACGAAGGACGCGCAGTCAAGACCGCCGACATGCTCGGCGAAGCACAAAAGGCTGTAGTAGAAGTTCCCGACGTGAGCAAGGTTGACCCCGGGCTCAACGGTAAACTCATACACGCTACGGCCGTGGCCACCACCACCGACTCGGTGAGCGACACTCAATTCGGCGTGGGTGTGGCCGGCGCATTGCGCGTGACACGCTCAGTGGAATTCTACCAGTGGGAAGAGGAGTCGCAAACCACTACCAAAGAGAAAGTGGGCGGAACAAAAGAAGAGACCACCACTTACACCTACAAGAAAGACTGGTCGAGTACCCCCGTCAACTCACAGAAATTCAAAGACCCACAGTATCAAAACGTCAACTACGTGCTGCTCAACGTGAAGAGCCAGTCATTCCAGGCCCAGAACGTGACCTTCGGCGCCTACAAGATGCCACCTTCGATGGTTGGATCGATCCATGCCTCGGAAGACATCAACCTCAACCTCGACAGCAAGGATCTTGCCGAATACAACCGCAGCATTAAAAGCCTGAAAGAGAAAGACTATGCCAACGTGGCACAGCCCAAGGCAACAGCCGACTCGGCACAAACAACCACCCGGCAAGCAGCTACCGACTCGGCACAAACCGTCAACGACGACACACGCTTTGCCTATGTGCACGAGAGCGGCAACGAATTGTATTTGGGCCGCAATCCGCAACAGCCCGAGGTGGGTGATGTACGCATCACATTCACCAAAACCATGCCGCGCGAGGTGACAGTCGTCGCACAAGTCAACGGCGGTTCATTCGGTCCCTTCATGGCCAGCAACGGCAAGGAGTTCACCAAAGTGAGCGACGGCAATGTGCCCGTCAACCAAATATTCCAGCAAGAGAAAGACAGCAACAGCACCATCACATGGTTGCTGCGCCTTGTGGGCTTGCTGATAGTGGTAGGCGGCTTCAAGAGCATGTTCAGCTTATTGTATATGCTGTTTAAGTTCTTGCCCTTCTTGGCCAACATCGTGGAAATGGGCGTGAGCATCGTCAGCGGAGTGCTGGGCTTCGGGTGGTCGCTGATAGTGATTGCCGTGGCATGGATGTTCTACAGGCCACTGCTGTCAATATCCCTGCTGGTGATTGTGGCAGCCGTTACATTCTTCGTGTGGAAACGCGGCAAGGACAAAAAGGCCGCGAAAGAGGCAAGCCAGCAAGTGCCCCCCACTGTGCCCCCCACGGCGTAACCCCTAAGAGGGGGGAGACATTGTGACCCACACATGTCATCAGCATCAAGGGCCTGTGCCGGAATCTCGGCACAGGCCCTTTGCTTGCTTTTTTAATGCTGACAGACCGTCAATTACCCCACGAGAAAGTGTCGCACATCACCAATTGCCGCTTTATGCGCTTAACGGGGCCGAAAACGACTGATGTGGTGAACATGCACGCCTTGGGCCAGCCATTGAAGTAGTAGAACGACTTGCTGTCGTGTTCCACCTCAACTGATTTCACCTTCGCCAGTTCTTTATCAATCGCCTTTGCGTCCACACCGCTTTTCTCGTCAAGCAAGCCACTGATGGCACCGCTAATCAGCGGACTCAAGTCTTTGCCGTCGAGTGTCGACGTCACGTTGGCAAGCACTAAATAGTCGCCGTCAAATTCAGTCTCGGTATCGGTCGAGTCCACACGGCCATAGTCGGCATATGCCCACATCACATAGGCGGGAGTGTTATCGGTTGCGGCCACTGTGTCGCTGCTTTCCTCACCGGCGGTGAACATTTTGCCATGGTTGGCAAACATGTTTCCTAGCATTTCGAAGCTGCCGGTCACACCTTCCTCGTCGGCAAGTGTCTTGCTGTAGAGTGTCTTCATTGCATCGGCCTTAACCACCTTGCCCAATTCTGGATTAGCCTTAAACGTGGAGTCGATTGCATTCTCATAGGCATGCAGCATGCGCTTGCCCACCTCTTTCCAATTCACAATTCTCGCCTCGCCACCGGCATAGTCGGTTTTCACCACCACAGGAAAGTCTGTGAGCGAATTGAGGGCTGCGGCTTTCATGGCCGACTTGAAGTCGCTGCCGGCCTCCACCCCCAGCACCTCGAGGTGCATGGTGTAGTCGTCTTCCGTGCTGTCAACGACCACCATTCTGAAATAGGTGTCTACGCTGAATTTCACCGTTGAGTCGCCAGCCACGATATCAATATCGCGTTCCGATGCTGTATAGTCAACAGTGTCGCGAAGTCCAAACACACCCACCACGGGTACTGTGCCTACAGAGTCGATCATCACCGAGTCGTCGCCAAACAGCGCTATGGAATCAGTCTCGTCGGGCTGGGCAGGCTTTTCATGGTTGCGCGGGGCCCCGGTCACTGCCGCCGACATTGCCAACGCGCAGATAATCAATGCTAGAATTTGTTTCATTTGTTGATATTTTTCGTTCTTAATGTTGCAAATTTAGGAATTTTTAAAAGAATTACAACACTCCACTAGAGACTTTTGCCAGTGACACTCACCATTCACACCTTCAGGTTGCCACTGAAAGCGGGCTAACTGCATGGTCACGGCAGCCACACGCACACACGCAAAAGGCCTCCGCACTTCAACCAGTGCGGAGGCCTCTAGGATGTTATCTAACTTGTTTTATTATTGCTTCAAGCGATAGATTTAGAGCTGAGGACCAGCAGCCACAAGAGCCTTGCCAGCTTCGTTGTTCTCATACTTAGCGAAGTTCTTGATGAAGCGTGCAGCGAGGTCTTTAGCCTTAACTTCCCATTCTGCAGCATCCTTGTAGGTGTCGCGGGGATCGAGGATTGCGGGATCTACGCCCTCGAGCTGAGTGGGCACCACGAAGTTGAAGAAAGGAATGGTCTTTGTGGGAGCCTTGTCGATGCTGTGGTCGAGGATGGCGTCGATGATACCACGAGTGTCGCGGATCGAGATGCGCTTGCCGGTGCCGTTCCAGCCGGTGTTGACCAGATAAGCCTTAGCGCCGCTCTTCTCCATGTGCTTAACGAGCTCCTCGGCATACTTTGTCGGGTGCAGCTCCAGGAATGCCTGGCCGAAGCAAGCCGAGAATGTGGGGGTAGGCTCGGTGATGCCGCGCTCAGTACCAGCGAGCTTGGCAGTAAAGCCAGAGAGGAAGTAGTATTTAGTCTGCTCCTTGTCGAGGATTGAAACGGGGGGCAGCACACCGAATGCGTCGGCGCTCAGGAAGATCACCTGCTTTGCTGCGGGTGCGTGGCTAACCGGACGAACGATGTTCTTGATGTGATAGATCGGGTAAGAAACGCGGGTGTTCTCAGTCACGCTCTTGTCGGCGAAGTCAATCTTGCCGTCGGCGCCCACAGTGACGTTCTCGAGAAGAGCGTCGCGAGTGATTGCGCCATAGATGTCGGGCTCAGACTCCTTGTCGAGGTTGATAACCTTGGCATAGCAGCCGCCTTCGAAGTTGAAGACGCCGTTGTCGTCCCATCCGTGCTCGTCATCACCGATAAGCAGACGCTTGGGGTCGGTAGAGAGAGTGGTCTTGCCTGTGCCAGACAGACCGAAGAAGATGGCTGTGTTCTCGCCGTTCTTGTCGCAGTTGGCCGAGCAGTGCATTGCTGCGATGCCCTTCAGCGGCAGGAAGTAGTTCATCATAGAGAACATACCTTTCTTCATTTCGCCACCATACCATGTGTTGATGATAACCTGCTCCTTAGAAGTCACGTTAAACACAACAGCAGTCTCAGAGTTAAGGCCGAGTTCCTTGTAGTTCTCGACTTTAGCCTTTGATGCGTTGTAAACGATGAAGTCGGGCTCCTGGTCGAATTCCTCTTCAGTCTTGGGGCGGATGAACATGTTGGTCACGAAGTGTGCCTGCCATGCCACCTCAACGATGAAACGAACCTTCATGCGGGTGTCCTTGTTGGCACCGCAGAAGCCATCGACAACATAGAGTTTCTTGTTTGAAAGCTCTTTCTTGGCAATTTCCTTAACGGCAGCCCAAGTAGCCTCGCTCACGGGCTTGTTGTCGTTCTTGTACTCAGGAGTTGTCCACCACACAGTGTCGTGTGAGTTAGCGTCATCGACAATGAATTTGTCTTTAGGAGAACGGCCTGTGTATACGCCGGTCATCACGTTGATTGCGCCCAGCTCAGTTTCCTGGCCTTTGTCGAAACCCTCGAGACCCGGTTTTGTCTCCTCGTCGAACAGCACCTCATAAGAAGGATTGTAAAGAACCTCAGTAGTGCCTGTGATTCCATACTTTGTCAAAACTGACTTATCAAACTTTGCCATTTTGAATTGTGTTTAAGTTGTTTGTAATAAACTGTATTTTATAGTTTTATTGTAGTCGATTTAAAATCAATGCAAAATTAATGAATAATTTGGATACACGATAATGAATAAAGATTTTTTTCTTCAATAATCGCACTATTAAATATTATTAAACATTGCCGCCACCATTTTTCGCGGCCTCAAGCTTTGCCTTGCGCAGGGCGAGGCTGCGCTCCCGCCACTTTCGGGCTCTCTCGCCGGCCCGACGCGCCGGCTCGCTCTCGGCTGCCTCCTCGGGAGTGAGGCGCATCAGCCCGGCTGCGTTCACAAGGTCTTTCACCACCTCGCCTCCAGCGATGAGGCCGGCCACCGCAGGCACATATGCATTGCTGGCGGGAATGTCGCGGCGCTCAGTGCACTTGCGCATGTCCTTGTCGGGGCAAATGCAATGGAAGCGGCAGCTGATGTCGGGGTCGTCAATGGGTCTGAGCGGCTCTTCCTCGCTATACACACACTTGAGGCGGCCAATGCCCAGCTTACGCAGTTTTTTACGTATCACCTTGGCAAGCGGGTCCATCTTGGTGCGGTTGATGTCGGCCACCTTGAATGCCGTGGCGTCTAGCTTGTTGGCAGCGCCCATGCACGATATTATGGGCACACCCAAGGCATGACAGCGCTTTATCAGCTCAAGCTTGGCCGTGACGGTATCGATGCAGTCGACCACATAATCCATTTTGGCCAAATCGATTGTATCGGCATTCGAGGGAAGATAGAACTGCTTGTAGGTGTGCACTATGCAGCGTGGATTGATGAGGGCAATGCGCTCGCTCGCCACATCCACTTTGTGGCGCCCCACGGTATTTGTGAGGGCAATTATCTGGCGGTTCACGTTGGTGAGACACACGCGGTCGTCATCAATCAGGTCAATCTCGCCCACACCGCTGCGCGCAAGCACCTCGACCACATATCCGCCCACACCGCCCACACCGAACACTGCCACGCGGCTCGAAGCGAGCACATCGATGGCAGGACGGCCCAAGAGCAGCTGTGTGCGTGAAAACTGGTTCTGCATTATCTGAAAAAAAATGATTACTTGAGATTAATAAAAAAGCAGGCATTGCCTGTCTCCGCCAGCCCAACACCGGGGAGCCGCCGATAGGTATGATTCACCAATCAACGCGGTGCAAAATTACTAATTTTTCGCCACATTACCTTTAGCGGCCAGCCGCCCCGCACTGGTTTTTGCCATTTTCGGCCTATCGCATCCACGCCCCCTGCGTTTTGGCGACCAAGCGCACATTGCCATGAATACGAAGAATAGCACGCGATTTTGAGGGCAAACGTTTGACAAATCAAAAAATTGCCTTATCTTTGCACCGCAAAACAAGCCCAGATGGCGGAATCGGTAGACGCGCTGGTCTCAAACACCAGTGGAGTAA
>CAVFVP010000067.1:0-3114 GCA_963625945.1 Agathobacter rectalis
CTTCACCACATAATCGATGTCGTCGTGGAAATAATCATGGACTTTTTGGACAAACTCATCGGGATGTCCGTCGATGTCGACTTGAAGTGCCGAGTCGTCACGCGACGGAAGGAAATGCACCGAGCCAATGCGGTAGTCAAGCGGCAATTGCTGGTAATAGTCATCGCTAGGGCCACAGCAGGAGGTGAAATCAATTTCCATCGATTTCAGTATGGTGATTCGGCTACCATATAGATTTTGAAGACGGTCGATCTCTGCCAAATACTCAGGTACCACGTCATAGCCCATGTTGCACGATGAGTGAAACGGAATTGGCGAATGCGGGCTGAAGCCTATGTGAGTAAAAGCGTGCTCAACACAGGAGGCCACGATGGATTCCATGGAGTCGCGGCCATCACAAAACTGGGTGTGGGCATGAAAGGTGTAACGGGAGCTTTCGGCCGTGAGTTTCTTAAAGTCGATCATTTCTCTATAATGTACATGTCATTTCACGCCTTCGGCTTTACGCACCTTATTGGCATAATAACCTATCATTTCGCGCGATTGTCCCACGCTTTGCTCCAGTTGCTTGATCAAGGTTGCCACTGAATTGCGTTCCTGGTCGGTGGCTGAAGCATACTTGGCACGCAGCACCGCTAGCTTTTGCAAGTCGGCCTCATATTTCTTTGTCTCGGCAAAATACTGTTCAAGAAAGCTTTTCCCCTCGGCGGTTTTCACATCGGCAAATGAAGTGTAGACCACCCCCTTCGACAAGGGAAAGCTGAACGTGCCTACCGACGTGCCTTGCTCAGACTCGCTGGTCTTTTCAAGACCGGCAATAAGCTTTGAATAATCGGCGCCAGCCTCCCAAGTGTCTTTAATGCTCCTGATTGCAGCCATAGCGCATACGTCGACGCTGTCGGGATTGTAATTGACACGCGTGGCATTGGGAATGAATATATATATGGTCAGCTTGTCGGCAATGTGATTGCGGTCAGTGGCCCACCACCCCACACCGGCATTGTCGTCGATGGCGAGCATATAGTCGTCGTAGGGTGAGTTATATGGCATACCCACATTTTGAGGCATCAAATAGTTACCGGTTTCAGAGTCTTTCCGGGTCACAAAGATGTCGTAACCGCCAATGGAATTCAAGCCATTGCTTGCATAATATAAGTTTTGCCCGTCGGCAGGGACAAAAGGATATACGGCATCGCCCTCGTCGTTGAGCATATCGTCGAGTTGCACAGGATTGTCCCACGTCCCGTCGAGCAGCTTATCGGCTTTTGTGAGCCTCAACGTGCCATCGGCATCGCGCTGTGACCACATCATGCTTGCACCGTCCTCGGGAACAAACGCGGCAGTCTCATCAGCAGGCCGCAAGCCGGCTGGCATTTCGTCGGACGAAATCAGGCGCCCGGCCTGGGCCGACAAGTGATAGTGCTTGAAGAAATCCTTTTTGTCGACGATCACGCTGTCGACAACCACAATTTTCTCAACATGCCGGAGCATTTCTTCAGCCTTTATAATCTTGGCTCTGAGACGGGAGTCGCTCTCAGTCAGCGGTTTGTTGTTAGTGGCAGTCTCATACTTCTCGATCATTGATTTGGCATTGACAAAATCATAATCGTTGTAGCAGCATCTGGCCATCGCCATCATGGCGTCCTTGTTGCCCCGGCGCTGAGCCACATCATAGTATTTCTTGGCAAGTGTGTTGTCGCCCATGCGCTCATAGCACACGCCAATTCGGTAATTCACAAGTGCGTTGGTCTTGTTTTTGCCATACGATGCCTCGAGCAAGGTCAAAGCCTTTGCATAGTCGCCGGCATCCATCACGGTTTTCACTTCGTCGACCGGAGTGACGGCCATTGCAGTTAAGCAAACGGCCCCAAGCAACAAAAGACTGATTTTTCTCATAGCCTTGAGGTTTTAGAATAGTTTTTCAATATTTGAATTCGCAATAATCGCCATGACTGTTTTTCCGTCGGGGGTATAATTAGGATTGGGAAGACTGAGCAGTTGGGCAGTGAGATTGTCCATCTCCTCATTTGTCATTTTCCGTCCATAAGGTACAGCTCCGTGATGAGCCACAGTAAGGGCCAGTTTTTGGTGAATCTTGTCGCTGGCAGTTGATGTTCCATTTTCCACCGCCTCTATCACTTGCATCACGGTGTCTTTGGCATCCAGGTCTCCAACACCCGACGGTACCGAGTTTATAGCCCAGTCGTTGCCGCTCAGTTTCGACAGGTTGAAGCCAATGTTCTCCATCGGCTTCAACACACTGTCTAATACCACGCTTTGTGCCGGAGACAGATGCAAGACATCAGGGAACAAGATGTTTTGTGCAGCTATTGTGTGGTTGCTTATTTGAGCCAGATAGCGTTCGTAGAGCACAAGCGTGTGGGCCCGGTGCTGGTCGATGACCATAAGTCCCGACTGCACTTGCGACACGATGTAGCGGTTTTGCAATTGAATGTATTGCTGCCCCGACACCTGCTCGATTTTGTTTATTGGCAGCTGTGCACTGGATGAAGAGCCCGATGTGTCCATCGAAGACGAGACTGTGATCACGTCCTCAAGATCTTCATTGCCCTGAGTCTCGAGGCTATCGCGCTTGTTCTTCTCAAAGTTGGCATATAATTCCTTCCAGTCGGTTTGTGGAAGCGAGTGGCGGTGACTCGCGCCATCTCCCACATTGAACGGGTTGTAGCCTTTAGTGTGGTTTATTACCGGAGCCAGAGGACTGTTATTGCCAGCAGCCAGATTGCTGTTGTAGGCCGGAATTTGCGGAACATCCTCATCGGCCGCGTTGAAATCAATTGTGGGCACAGCGATAAACTTACCCAATGTTTCCTTAACAGCAGCCGAAAGTATCTGCCATATGGGCAGTTCGTTCTCAAACTTTATTTCGGTTTTTGTGGGATGAATATTGACATCGATTGTCTCGGGGTCGACAGTGAAGTTTAAGAAATAAGTTGGCTGAGTGTCAGCTGGAATCAACTGGCCGTAACTTGACATCACAGCCTTGTGGAAATAAGGGTGCCGCATATAGCGTCCGTTGACAAACAGGAACTGCTGATAATTGCGTTTCTTTGCGCCCTCGGGGCGGCTAATGAAGCCGGCCACCTTCACAAG
>CAVFVP010000067.1:3124-10459 GCA_963625945.1 Agathobacter rectalis
AAACAATGCCGATATGCGTTGTTTGAACGTGCCTCCCAATAGTTTATAAAGCACACTTCCATTGTGCGACAAGGTGAAATCGACATTATAGTTGACCAGTGCCAATTTCTCAAATTCCTTGATTATGTTGTTAAGCTCCACCTGATTTGACTTAAGGAACTTGCGACGCGCCGGGACGTTGAAGAATATGTCCTTGACCATGAAGTTGGAACCTTGCTGGCAAACATCAGGCTGCTGGCTCTCGCACACAGAGGCATTGATGAGCAATTTTGTGCCCAATTGCTCCCCGCGGCGACAAGTGCGCAACTCTACATGGGCAATGGCTGCAATTGATGCAAGAGCCTCGCCACGAAAGCCCATGGTGTGCAATTCAAACAGGTCTTCGGCTTTTCTGATTTTTGACGTGCTATGGCGCTCAAAAGCCAACCGTGCATCGGTTTCCGACATGCCAATGCCGTTGTCAATCACCTGTATCAAGGTGCGGCCGGCGTCCTTCAGCACAATTTGCACATTTGTGGCTTGGGCGTCGATGGCATTCTCCACCAATTCCTTAATAACCGAAGCGGGGCGCTGAATTACTTCACCGGCCGCAATCTGGTTTGCTACTGAATCAGGTAAAAGTTTAATTATGTCGCTCATGAGATTTTTTTAGTTAGTGCGCCTATGGCGTCCGCCCGCAGATGGCTTGTCGAGGAGCTGTTTCATTTCATCAGAAACATCATACACGTCATCTGGCTTCTTAGGTCTGAGGCTGTCGTACCATTCAAAGCCAGGTAGAAACAAATCGGAGCGCTTGGCCAAAAACAGTGGGATCAACTTGCCATTAACCTCTGGCCACATTTTTATTTTATCGATTTCCTGCTTTGGCTTCATGTTGATTTTCAAATAACTGCTCTCGGCACTAATCAGCTTGTTGTATGTTGAATCGTGCTCCATGGGATAGAATATGGTGAGCACATTGCCGTTTACGTCGAGCTGACGCAACTCCTTTTCAATGAAATAGGCTTTCATGGTGCGTCCGCTCAACTGGTTGTAGTAAGTTTCACCCAAGTGCTCGGCAAGAATCCCGCTCTGTGGCAAGGTAGCCCAGTCAGCCGTGCTGTCGTTGAGATGGATGTTGATTTCGTCACCTGAAATCTGTTTGTTTTCGTTCCACACCACGGCATGCCGGTAGAGGTTGATTATGGTGTCGGCTTGTGAAAAAGCCATTGAGTCGCACAATCCCTGGACATCATTGCGGAAAAACCTCACCTTAGGCGATGCCGTGAGCACCCGGTGTGAACACGAATCAAGGAACGTGCGCAGCGTGTCGCCGTGTAGATAGAGGGTGTCCTTTTGCGAGAACTCACGGGCACGGGCACGTCGTGTGGCAAATGAGTAGTGCGTGTTCTCGTTGTGATAGCCATAACCGCCGTCGAGTATCACCTTGTGCTTTGTGTCGGTTAGTATCACATTGCCCGAAGCCTCGCCAAAGCCCTTCTTTCGGTTATAGTAGAGAGTATCACCCACAAGCGTCTTGCCGTCTTTGGCATAAAGTGTGGAACGATTATACAAGGTGGAATTGTCGGCCACGGTGTTATACCACCCCCTATTGGTGCGGATGGTGTTGCTGTCCGACCGTATGATGGTCTCGTCGACTATGGTTGCCACATGAGTTGCCGTATTGTAGTCGAGTATATTAGTGCGCATGTCGTATTTTTTGTTCACAAGATGCACATTGGTAGAAAATTCGGCTTTCTTGGTGTCGAGTTCATATCGACCGAATTCCGACGTGAGCACATTGTGGCTGCCGTCAATCAACCGTCCGCCATTGAAGTAATACCCAACATTAGAGCGCATCTCATAATCAAGACTGTCGGTATACAGTGTCATGCTTCGGTTTTGCATTTTCACGTTATAGCGGAGTTGCGCTATCTCGTCGTCACCGTAATAGTGCAACACGTCGGCAAACACCTTCAGCGAATCACCTTGCGTGAGCTTAACATTACCGAAGGCATCGAGAGAACTGGTCTTGCTGTAAAAATAGGCACTGTCGCAATACATGAACATGTTGCCGCGACGGAATTTCACATTGCCCTTCAGCACTTGATAATCAGTGCTGATTTGCTCATTGGCCGAAAGCACATCGGCATTTTCCAAAAACACCTTGTTCATCTGGAACCTGTTGGCTTGTGGGATTTGAGGCGTGATTCGCTTCACGTGCTTGGCCTTCGACCCTTCTTTGGCAGCCACTGCTGGTTGCGGATTCTTGTAAGTGGCCTTGCCGGGTTTCTGCGCATTAAGGGCGAACCCCAACAAAACGACTAAAAGACACAAGGCGGCCTTAACCTCCTTGTGCCCCTTAGCACAAAGTATTTTTTGCTTATTTTTCACAAATAAAGCGCGTTTTTTCAGTTCTTGCTGTTTTTGGTCTTTAGCCAATCGTAACGGAATTCGCAATTGCGCCAGCCGTCTTCGATGTAGACATAGGTGTTTTTCTGCTTCTCCTTTACCCAGTTTTCAATTATCTTCTCTTTCTCGCTGTTTTCACACATATTTTTAAGAGTCTGATAATCATTTGCCAAATCGGCCTTATGCCCTTCGATGCGACGCGACAGTCGCACCATCGACACTTGCTTGCTGTTAGTCTTTGAATTAAGCATTATAAACGGCTTCGACACGCCACCCACAGCCAGTGTATCAACGATTTTGGCGACCTCGGCGGGCAGATCGGCCATTTCAAACAAGTTGGTTCGCGTCTTTTCGTTGAGCATCAAGCCATCGTTGTTTTTCGAGTCCTTGTCTTGCGACACATATTGTGCAGCTTGTCCGAAAGTGACGAGTTTCTTGTCAACGACGTCGGCACGCAAAGTGTCGAGGCGCGACTTTGCCTCATTCAAGTCAGTTTCCGACACCTTGGGCTTGAGCAGAATGTGACGGGTATTGATGCGGTCACCACGCTTCTCAATGAGTTGGATAATGTGGTATCCGTCATCGGTCTGCACAATCTTCGATACTTTTTTGTTGTCGTTGAGGTTGAAAGCGGCCGTGGCATATTCGGGCAACAGTTCTGAGCGGCTTCTGAATCCGGTCTCACCACCGTAAACCGATGTACCCGGGTCTTCAGAATACAGGATAGCGAGAGTAGAGAAATCACTTTCGCCGTTATTCACTTTTTGGGCATAGTCGCGCAAGCGCGACTTCACCTCATCGATCTCTTGCTGCGGGATGCGCGGGTTGATGGTTATTATCTGCACTTCCACTTCTTTGGGAATGTAAGGAAGTGAGTCGGCCGGGAGCGAGTTGAAGTAGCGGCGCACGTCGGCAGGTGTGGCCTTGACGTTCTTCGTAAGCTTCTGCTGCACTTCCTGGATGGTGTATTGGTCACGCACCATATTCATCAGTTGCTCCCGCAACTCGGGCATTGACTTGCGGAAGTACTCCTCTACCTTTTCCTTCGAACCGAGGTTGGCAATGAAATAGTTGATACGCGCGTCCACGTTTTGGGCTATCATCGAGTTAGTCACCTCCACAGTGTCGATTTTAGCTTGGTGGAGAAAGAGCTTGTCGATTGCCATGCGTTCAGGTATCACGCAATATGGATTGCCCTGAATGGGCGATTTCTCGTATTGGGCTTGCATATACTCCTGCTCAATGTCGGACTTGAATATAGGCTCGTCGCCCACAACCCAAGCCACTTCCTCGGCCACGTTGTTCTGTGCGTTGATTCCAAAGGCCACTGCGGCCAAAAGCACAAAGAGTGTCTTAAATCTTAATTTCACTTTATAAAATGTTTTGTCGTTTTCAAATTCATGCCCTTAACATCAGCCGGCCGCCGCAACGTTCCGGCAGGCATATATAATGCAAATTTCCCTATTTTTTGCCACTTCACAAAATCAAAGCAGTTGAAATATCGGTTTATTCTTTTTTTTTAATAAAATATGTGCCGCATGCAAAGCACACGGCACATATTTATGCTAAACTGACAACTTGCAAGCAGTGCTTACTTCACTTGCTTGAGCACGTCGTTGTTGATTTCAACGGGATATTTTGCCTTAAGTTCATTAAGCCAACGCTTCTCGAGCACGTCTTGGTAGTCGGAAGTGACACGTCCCTTCACGTCGTTGACGTCTTCGGGTTTTGAAATCACTTTGCCGTCGAGAACGAAATACACAGGATACTTCTTCTCTTTCGACTCGGCCTTGGGGCCTTTGAACACCAGATAGTCAACCATCTTATTCTCCCCCTTGCCTACGAGCATCCGCTCCATCTTGATATCTCTCTTAAACTTGCGGTGCAGCGTGGTGGTTATTGTGTCGAGAGGCTCGTGCTTGAGCTTTTTCAGGTCGGCCTTAACAAGTTTGGCCACCGAATCACTCTTAGCCATCAGCACGATTCCCTTAAAGTGCTTTTCGTTCCACGAATATTTTGCGCGATTGGCATTGAAGTATTCGTTTAAGCCGGTGGTATCCCGGCTGGCACCCTCCCACACCTTGTTGTTGCTCACCTCATAGAGCAAAGTTCCATCGCGGTACTCGTTGAGGAGGTTGGCATAGTCTGGATTACTTGCGATAATCTGGTCAATGTAGTGACGCTTCACTTCTTCGTTGGCAAGCTGATCAACTAGCGAGCCGAAATAAGCTGCCGCTCCGCTTGCGTCAAGTTTTGCCTTGGGGTTGACGCGAGAGAGAAGTTGTGAGGCAGGAACATTAATGCCGTCGTAGGTGAAAATAGTCATATTGTTGTTGGTGAGCACTTTTGCAGCAAAAGTTGAGTCCCAACCACCATTCTTCTTAAGCTCCGACTCAATATAGGTGTTAAACTTATGATTTTTCACCAGTTTATATTGATTCTTTATTTGCTCGAGCTTTACCTCGGCCGGCATTGCCGCACGCTCGTCGCTTGCGATGGCCTGCTTGAGACGTGGTGCCATTTCGTCGAAACTTGCCACAGGCTTGCGTCCAAGCTTCTTTATGATGTGATAGCCATAAGATGTTTCAAACGGCTTCGAGATTTCTCCGTCTTTGAGGTCAAACGCCACATCTTCGAATGGCTTAACCATTCGGCCACGTCCGAACCAGCCCAAGTCGCCGCCATTGCGGGCCGAGCCCGGATCCTGCGACTCCTTGGTGGCCACATCCTCAAAATTAGCACCGTTAGTCACCACATTGTAGAGCGAATCAATGTAGCTCTTAACGGCAGCCTTGGCGCTGTCGTTGGCATTACGCGGGAAAAGACGCAGAATGTGCTCTACATTCACGGTTCCTTCGTCCGGACGCACGCCATTAACCCTAATCAGGTGAACACCATAGTCGGTTCTGAAAGGCTTCGACATCTGACCTATAGGGGTGTTGAAGGCTTCATACTCAAATTTGTAAGGGAAAACGCCTGAAGTGATATATCCATAGTGCCCCTTGTTGGTCTTCACCGACGGGTCGATGGAATATTTCACAGCAAGGTCGCTGAAGTTCTGACCTTTTAGGATGCAGTTGCGCAGGCTGTCGAGCTTAGCAAGCTGCTTATTGTTGTCGGCCTTGTTTTGCCCGAGCGGAAGCATCAGGTGATCAATGTCGACATTCTTGGTCGCACGGTCATACGCATCCTTCACAAGGCGGTTGGTGACAGTAGTATCGACCAAATAAGAAGCCACAAGGTCGTTTTTATAGCCTTCAAGCTCGTTTTTAATGCGCTTCAGTGTATCGATTTTCAAAGCCTCGGCATCGGCGACTTTGAGTTTGTAGTTGACAAAACGCTCAACGTATTGCGGCAGTGTCTCTTTTTGAAGCTGTTGTTGGTTGTTCTTGTGAAACAGATACTCAAACTCCGAGAGCTTGATTTCTTTACCATTAATCTTCATCAAGACAGGATCTTGTGCCGCAGCCGCCAAGAAAGCAGCCCCCACAAGAGCGCAACTTAATAATTTAATTTTCATTTTCAAGAGTCGTATTGTTGATTATACCAAAAAACATAACGTATAATATAACGCACAAAAAGCTTGTTATATTATACGCAATGCCGTATCTTTTAGATTAATTAACTACGCGAGTAGTTGGGGGCCTCACTTGTGATGGTCACATCGTGCGGATGGCTCTCGGCCACACCGGCATTGGTGATGCGCACAAATTGAGCCTTATGCAGAGCCTCTACTGTGGGAGCACCACAATAGCCCATTCCGGCACGCAAGCCACCAAGCATCTGATAAATCACCTCATAGAGAGTGCCCTTGTAAGGCACACGTGCGGCAATGCCTTCGGGAACGAGCTTTTTGGCTTCAGTGACGTCGTTCTGGAAATAACGGTCCTTAGAGCCTTTCTCCATGGCCTCAAGCGAACCCATTCCACGATAAGACTTGTATTTACGGCCATTGAAGATAATGGTGTCGCCTGGAGATTCCTCAACACCGGCAAACACGCCACCGAGCATAACCGAATAAGCCCCTGCGGCTAATGCCTTGACGATGTCGCCCGAATAGCGGATGCCGCCGTCGGCAATCAACGGCACACCTGTGCCCTCAAGAGCCTTGGCCACATCATAGACGGCGCTCAACTGAGGCACACCGATGCCTGCAATGATGCGGGTGGTGCATATTGAGCCGGGACCAATGCCTACTTTCACGGCATCAGCACCGTTGTCGACCAAATATTTAGCGGCTTCGCCGGTTGCTATATTGCCCACAACCACATCGATTTGCGGGAATGACTCCTTGACTTTGTGGAGAACGTCAACCACGCCCTTACTGTGTCCGTGGGCGGTATCGATGACTATGGCATCGACTCCTGCATTGACCAATGCCTCGGCACGCTGCAGACTGTCGTTTGTGACACCGATGCCTGCGGCCACGCGCAGACGTCCCAGTGCGTCCTTGCAAGCATAAGGTTTGTCCTTGGCTTTTGTAATGTCTTTATAAGTAACCAGGCCCACCAGATGGCCAGCCTTGTCAACAACGGGCAGTTTCTCGATTTTATAAGTCTGCAGGATTTTTGCAGCCTCCTCAAGATTGGTTGATTGCGACGTGGTGATTAGATGGTCGCTGGTCATCACTTCATCTATTTTGCGTTCCATGTCGGTCTCAAAGCGCAAATCACGATTTGTGACAATTCCAACGAGCTTTTTATCGTCGTCGACAACAGGAATGCCTCCGATATGGTAATCACTCATGATTTTGAGGGCATCAATCACACGTGACCCGCGCTTAATTGTCACAGGGTCATAAATCATGCCGTTTTCGGCACGTTTCACTGCGTGTACTTGACGAGCCTGTTCCTCTATCGACATGTTCTTGTGAATGACACCTATACCACCCTCACGCGCTATGGCTATAGCAAGCTGTGCTTCAGTCACAGTATCCACTGCGGC
>CAVFVP010000068.1:0-4933 GCA_963625945.1 Agathobacter rectalis
ATGATAAGTCATGACGGGCAGCAGTATGTGCTTGGTGCATTTGCCTCTGGTACTGCCGACAACTCACATCCTGATATTTTGCTGTCGGCAATATCGGCTCTGTCGATCATTCTTACACTAGTCACGATTTTCAAATACAAGGACCTAAAGCTTCAGTTGAAGCTTTGCTCAATTGTGGCCGCACTGTCAATAACATTACTATTGGTCGTCGCTATAATTGCAATGACGCAATACCATATGGGGTATCAAATTGAGCCCACTTACTTTAATATTCTGCCCCTGCTAGCATTTGTGTGCTACGTCTTGGCCTATCGTGGAGTGTTGCACGACAAAAAACTTCTCAGCAGCAGCGAGCGCCTAAGATGACCACCCAAGTGAATTGCGACAGGCGGGCTGTTGAAAGTGGTCCTGCGTAATTCATACCACACATTACATTACATGACATTTACTATATAATTGATACAAACACTAATTAACAAAATCTTAAATTTTTAGTTTTTACATTATGATTACAGCAATGATAATAATCTTTGTGATTGGTTATTTGCTAATCGCATGCGAGCACACGCTGAAAATCAACAAGTCTACTTTCGCACTTATCATGTGCGGCATTCTCTGGACCGTTTATGTCGCTTGTACACACGATCCCAATTTTTCACAAGATTTACAGTTGCATTTAGGCGACACTTGCGAAATTCTTGTTTTCCTGATTGGCGCTATGACAATTGTTGAGCACATTGACCGTTATGGAGGTTTCAATTTCATTACAGAGCACATCAACGCCAAGAGTAAAAGAAGCTTGATGTGGATTCTGGCAATTGTCACTTTCTTCATGTCGGCCGTTCTCGACAACATGACTACAACAATCATCATGGTGATGATGTTGCATCGCCTGATAGCCGACCAAAAGGAACGTTGGCTTTTTGCCGGCGTGATTGTGATTGCCGCCAACAGTGGTGGCGCGTTTTCTCCTATTGGCGACGTTACTACAATCATGCTGTGGATGTCTGACAAGGTCACTTCGGGCAAACTTATCCTCAATTTGTTCTTGCCCAGTATCGTGTCTGTTGCGGTTCCTGTGCTTGTGGCTACCAGATTCATCAAAGACAACACCTTTGACAATACCACAAAATCTGCCGCAGCCAACAGTTCTCCTATTGCTGCACAGCATCCTCACCTCAGTAAGGGCATTCTTGTCATCGGCATACTCGGTCTGCTGTTTGTGCCGGTGTTTAAGACCATAACCCATTTGCCTCCCTATATGGGCATGATGATTTCGCTTGGTGTGATTTGGCTCATCACCGAGATTCTTCTCACCCGCATGCATGTGGCTCCTGAGCTTGGTGGCCGTGTGTCGCAGGCTGTCCGTCACATCGACATGTCCACTATTTTATTCTTCTTGGGTATTTTGATGGCGGTCAACGCTCTTCAGCAGGCAGGTGTGCTTGCTTCGGCAGCCAACGGAATGAATACTGCCATTCACGAACCCATCACCATTGCTTCGCTCATTGGTGTCCTGTCATCGGTTATTGACAATGTGCCGCTAGTAGCAGCTTGCATAAAGATGTTTAGTGATATGCCGGCTTTGCAGGCTATCAGCATGGATTACGCACAGTATTTCGTAGAAGACGGCTTGTTCTGGCACATGCTCACATTCACTGCCGGTGTTGGTGGCAGCCTTCTTATCATCGGTTCGGCGGCTGGTGTGGTTGCAATGGGTATAGAGAAGATTCCATTCTTCTGGTATCTTAAGCGCATATCATTCCTGGCCTTGCTTGGCTATATTGCAGGCATCGCACTGATTGTTCTCGAAAGCTTTTGCCCTTTCTTCCTTTGATTCACAACAAATCATAGAATAAAATGGGAGCTGCGCCAAAACATGCGTGGCTCCTTTTTTTATAAACTGCTTTTTTCGTAACTTTGCATAATCAACGCTTTGGCGCAAGGTAATGTGTCACGAAACCACACTATAAAAGCCGAAGCGGATGCATTAATTCAGTCAATTGATATGTCTCATACTCACATACGACGTTCTCGCGAAGAGAGCCACACGCTGTTTGTGGTGGTGTTTTGCGCCATTGTGATGTTTCTTGAAATCGCAGTGGGGTATTTTGCCGGATCAATGGCTTTGCTGGCTAATGGCATACACATGGGGGGGCACGTTATGGCTTTCGGCCTCACTCTTGGTGCCTATGTACTAGTGCGCAGGCTAAAAGTCAAAGGCAATGAGAATTACGACTCCGACCGCATTCTTGCCCTTGCCGCATTTGCCAGTGGAGTCATGCTTCTCGTTTTTGCAATTCTAATAGCAGTGGAGTCGGTAGAGCAGTTGATTGAGGGCAATGTGTCAATCCGTTTTGCCGAAGCAATGCTGATTGCTGTAGTGGGCATGGTGGTTAATCTGATTTGCGCCTACATGTTGCATTTCAAAAAAGGTCATGGCGACTATAACAGCCATTCGGCCTTTTTGCATGTATTGGCCGATGCCATGACAGGACTTGGCACTATCGTTGCCTTGCTATGTGTCACGTATTGTGGCATAACGTGGATTGATTCGGCTGTAGCCATTGTCTGCTCTCTCGTAATAGTAAAATGGGCTCTTGGCCTTTTGCTCACAACCGGCAAACGGCTGATTTCGGTCGGCTGATTTCTTCGTAGTGCAGTTTTGGCTATAAGGTCAATTATCACTAACTTTGCATTAGTATAAGAATTTTGGCAGTATGGTGGCTTGTCGCTCGTCGCTGTTTGAGGTATCGAGAGGAAAGTCCGGGCAACGCAGAGTATCACATTTCTTAACGGGAAGCTATTGGTGACAGTAGGGTTAAGGTGACAGAAAACAACCGCCTGCCTTGGCAGGTAAGGGTGAAAAGGTGAGGTAAGAGCTCACCGGGCATCATGGCGACATGGTGTGCCGCACTACCTGTGAGTTGCAAGGTCAAGTATATCGGCATTTAAGAGTTACTCGCTCATTGTCGAGGGGTGGACTGCTATATCGTGCTGGCAACAGCACGGACAGATAAATGACAAGCAGAGATTCCCACTTGTGGAAATCCTACATAACCCGGCTTATAGCCATACTGCCTTTTTTCTGGAAAAACGACCATTTCCTATAATAGTTATCACTACCGCTGCGCTTCTTTGGGGGGTGTGGCGGTAGTGATGTTTTATTAGATGCTTAGTCGTTGTCACTCTAAATGTTAAATCTTTATTTCTGTGATTTTTCAAAATGATTCTACCTGTCCCGTTTTATTCCGGTAACCATTGCCGCCGGTCGCTTTCATAATATTCTTCCATCATGTGTCGCATACCGGCATCGTTGTCATCTTCTGTCTCAGGGTCCCAACCACGCATGCCGTCTTCATTGCTGTCATTCACATCTGGTAATGCGTAATGGCTGGTTGAGCCAGTGCTTTCGTCGTCCAGGTTTGTCTTTGCGCGTGGTACAGGTACGCTGATTTTGAATGTGTCGGAGTTGGAGAATGTGGCGAGGCTGTCGAGATACCATTCATATTCAGCATCATTTCCTTTGTGTTCTCCACAACATAAGCTGAATGCCAATGAGATGGCCAATATTGATATTGTTATGAAAGTGAAATGCTTCATTTGTGTGTGTCTTGTTTAATAGTTTTTCTCTTCTCAAATTGCAAATTCTATGCCATGTGAGCAATTGGGTTCTTTCTTGCCGTTTGCGGGCAATAGGGGGAATTCAGGATGTTGAATAAGCGAATTCTGCCGGTGCGCCGACGCTATTTGCTGGTATGCAAATTTATTTATATTTTTGTAAATAGCAAACAGAGAATGGTAGGATGAAATATTATTTTCCCAATCTTTTCCTCCAATACACAATAGTTGACGTTATGGCTATGCGCAACACTAACATGAAAAAAAACAATTTGATGCGAAAAGCCTCTGTGGTTATCCGCGTCATTGTGCACCGTGTGGTTGCGCTTTATAAATATTGTGCCGATGGGGTGTGGAATGATGTGGAAGAAAGCAGTTTTTCATCGTGGGTCAAGATTCTGAATCTTGCGGTTAACTCATTTGCCAGTAAACGATTACAGCAAAAAGCCTGTGCACTCACTTATAGTACTGTACTTGCCCTTGTGCCAATTCTTGCAATGATTTTTGCAATAGGACGCGGTTTTGGCTTTCAAAATATTTTGCAGAGCGAGTTGTTCCGTTATTTTCCATCGCAAAGGAATGCTCTCAACTCTTCGTTTACATTTGTCGACCGCTACCTTGAGCAGGCCTCGCAAGGCCTCTTTGTGGGAATCGGTGTGGTTTTTCTCTTGTGGACTTTGATTTCACTCATGCGCAATGTTGAGTCGTCGTTTAACGAGATTTGGGGCGTAAGCCGCAATCGGTCCATTTACCGCCAGGTGACCGATTACACCGTTATGTTCCTTTTTATGCCCGTGTTGATGTTGCTCTCGGCTGGCATCAACTTGATTGTCTCGACTGGCATTAACCGTATGCTTGATTTTGAGATTCTGTCACCAGCAGTCCAATTCCTGCTTGATTTGTCGCCAATGGTGATAGCCTGGCTTGTGTTTTCGTGTGCTTTTTGGCTCATTCCTAACACATCGGTAAAGGCGAAGCCGGCTTTCGTGTCGGGAATAGTGTGTGGCACACTCACGCATCTTCTGCAGATGCTTTTTGTCGGCGGCCAGGTGTATGTGTCGAAATACAATGCGGTTTATGGCAGCTTTGCATTTTTGCCACTATTACTGATTTGGCTTCAACTGGTATGGCTTATCACCTTGGCGGGAATGGTAATGACCTATTCGATGCAGACGGCTTCAGGTTTAAGTTATAATGGGCGTATCCGTGATATTTCAGTCAACTATTTCAATCAGATAACGGTGCTGCTTCTCGCTTTGATTTGCCGTCGATTCGCCGAACATAAAAGCCCACTCGGGGTTAGCGGATTGGC
>CAVFVP010000068.1:4943-6782 GCA_963625945.1 Agathobacter rectalis
CTGAGACTTACGGGTTGCCGCCATCGCTTGTTAGGAAGTCGGCGCAAAGACTTGTTGAGGTGGGTTTGTTGAACCGTGTTTGCCTCCAACGCGACACATATGCCTATCAGCCGTCATACCCTGTGGGTGAGACACTCACCGTGGGTGAAGTGATTGATATGCTGAACGGCTATGGCCAAAGTGACTTTCTGATGCTCAAGCGTGAGCAGTTGTCGGAAACTTTGAATGTGCTTAAGGACTTATGTGTTATAGCCCGAAACAAGGCCGATGTCAAAATAAATGAATTGATAATTATAGAATAATCATAATATGGAAAAGAAAACGATAAAGGCTTCAAAGGCTCCTGTCGAAATAGGAGCCTACAGCAATGCTGTCCTTACGGGAAACATGGTTTTTGTCTCGGGTCAGCTGCCTGTTGATCCGGTTACCGGTGTCATCCCTGATTCAATTCAGGCACAAACTGAGCAGGTTATTAAAAACGTGAAAAACATTTTGGCTGATGCCGGTGCTACGCTTGACAATGTGGTGAAGACTACGGTTTATCTTTCAGAAATGTATTTGTTCAGCGAGATGAATGCCGTATATGCCAAAGAATTCTCACAGCCATACCCGGCACGTTCTTCCATGTCGGTGAAGGAGTTGCCGCAAAATGCACTTATATCATTAGATGTGGTTGCAGTCCTTTGACATTTGTGAAAAGCCGCTTCATAAAGCGGCTCTATTCAGGTTTGATTTCACTTAGCAACTCTGCAACCACGTAGGTGCTTCCTCCCACAAACACCGTGTCGTTTTCTTCGGCATCTAATAGTGCTTGATGGTATGCAGCTGTCACTGTAGGGTAGCAGGCTCCGTTGAGCCCGGCTTCCTTGCCTAAACGCATCAGGCTATCGGCATCAAGAGCTCTCGGGATAACGGCTTGTGTGAAATAATATTGGGCATTGCGTGGCATAAGCGCCACAATGTGCTTAATGTCTTTGTCTTTGACGAATCCTATTACCATGTGCAGTTTAGGTGCAAATTCTGCAAGTTGACTTGACAGATATTGCCATCCGCCAATGTTATGCCCGGTATCGCAAATCACGTGAGGCTTTTTGCTCACAGTCATCCACCTGCCAGCAAGGCCGGTGGTCTCGTTTACGGTCGCAAATGCCTTGTGTATTGATTTCTCGCTAATTTTCACTCCAATAGCTTGCAACGAATCAATAGCAGTCAATGTGGTTGCAGCATTGCGTACCTGATAGCTTCCGCTCAATTCACATTCAATTACCCCGTGGCGAGAGGTGTCGAAAGTCAACTTTCCGGATTCAAGCTTATAGGTGCTTATTTGCCCGGTTTCTTGGGCAAACGTTATGGGGGCGTTTTCGGCCTTTGCCTTGGCGACAAACACTTCTTTAACATCGCCCTCGGCTTCTCCCACCACCACCGGAACGCCATGCTTTATGATTCCTGCTTTCTCTGTGGCAATTTTGGCCGGAGTGTCACCAAGAAACTGCGTGTGGTCGAGCGATATGTTGGTAATAATGCTCAACATGGGGGTTATTATGTTTGTGCTGTCGAGGCGTCCGCCGAGTCCTACCTCTATCACAGCATAATCCACCTTTTGGGCCTTGAAGTATTCGAATGCCATCGTAGAAGTCAGCTCAAAAAAAGTGGGATGCCCCTTGTAGCCACTTGCAAGGTAACGTTCGATAAAATTAATCACATATTCTTTGGGGATCTTCTCACCATTAACCACAATGCGCTCTCTGAAATCTACCAAGTGCGGAGATGTGTAAAGCCCCACTTTGTATCCGTTGTGTTGCAATGTGGCTGCAATGAGGCTTGATACCGACCCCTTGC
>CAVFVP010000068.1:6792-10236 GCA_963625945.1 Agathobacter rectalis
GGCCACGTGAATGGTGTGGTAGGCCTTGTGGGGAACTCCGGCCATTTTGTCGAGATCGATGCTTGTCTGCAAGCCCGGCTTGTAGGCGTTGGCACCGCTTCGTTCAAACATTGGCAGTTGTGAGTAAAGGAAGTCTATCGTCTGTTTGTAATTCATTTTTTTCTCTGAATAAAAGCTTAGAATACCAATAGCCCCGTAATGCCGGCCAGAATGATGACAAGGATAGGGTGTAGTTTGGTGAAATATACCACACAAAACGAGGCTATGCAAATCACAACCGAAATCAGCCGCTCATTTGTGGCATAGCCGAAATTCTCACTGTTCATCAGTAGCAGTGCGGCCGAGGCAATCAGTCCTACCACAACCGGGCGCAGCCCCATAAAAGCACCTTTGATTATTACACTATCGTTGTGGCGACTAATGAAATGGCTGGCAAGCATAACAAGAATGAATGGTGGAATAACCACAGTTAGCGTCGCCACAATGGAGCCAAGCACGCTACCGGTAACCACATATCCTATGTAGGTTGCGCTGTTGATGCCGATGGGGCCAGGTGTCATTTGTGAAATTGCTACGATGTCGGTAAACATCTGGTTGGAAATCCACCCGGAATCAACTACTTCGTTGTGAATCAGAGATAGCATCGCATATCCTCCGCCGAATCCGAATAGGCCGATTTTTATGTATGCCCATATTAATTTTAAGTAGGTCTCTACCATTGTTTATCCTTATTTTATTCTTGTTTATTCTTGTTAATGCGTGTGTTAAGGGTTTTGATGTAGTACGCGTAACCGCCGATAGCGCCAAGTATTATATAGACAATAGGGTTTGATATCACAGGCAATCCTGAGTATATGGCCAATGCCACAAAAACTGGTATGAAAATTGTCTTCAAATTTATCCCTGCCGATTTTGCTGTTGTGAGTACAGGGGCCACAATCAATGCCACCACAGCAGGCCTGATGCCTTTGAATATCTTGCTGATAATCTCGTTATTTTTTAGGGTTTCCGGCGTCAGGAATATAGCTATCGCCAAAATAATTAAAAACGAAGGCAAAATTGTGCCCAAGGCAGCAGTAATGCTTCCTCTCAAGCCTTTCAATCGGTCACCAGTCACAACCGATATGTTGACAGCCAGTATGCCTGGCATTGACTGCGCAATGGCAAGGAGGTCGAGAAATTCGGCTTGTTCAATCCATTTGTGCTTTTCAACGATCTCGCGTTGGATTATAGAAATCATTGCCCATCCGCCACCAAAGGTGAACGCTCCGATTTTGAAAAATGTCGCGAATAATTTTAGATAAATATTACTCATGAATAATAGTGCCTAGCTTCAATTATAAGTCATTTATACTGCAAAATTACTGCAAATCGGTGTCAGGGGCAAACTTATGCCACCCGATTTTATGAAGTGAAACACCTGGGCAAAGTTCGGAATTGAGAAGATAACAACAATGGCTGAAGCTGTTTTACAGTTGTGGCGAAAAGCTTAAGTGTGAGGTGCAAAGTTTCTGAAATTCGATTTTTTGTTGGCTCATAAGTGATTTTTTAACGGATTTTGAGTAATTTTGCACACAAATAGGTATATTAGAGATTTATGCAGAAAATTAGGAATGTAGCCATCATTGCGCATGTCGATCATGGCAAGACGACATTGGTGGATAAAATGCTTGCTGCCGGCAATCTGTTTCGTGATAATCAAGTGGTTGGTACTCAGATTCTTGACAGTAATGATATTGAGAAAGAGAGAGGCATCACAATCTTGTCAAAGAATGTGTCGATTAACTATAATGGTTATAAGATTAATATAATCGACACTCCTGGACACTCCGACTTCGGTGGCGAGGTGGAGCGTGTGCTCAACATGGCCGACGGTTGCCTGCTGCTTGTCGACGCTTTTGAAGGCCCGATGCCACAAACCCGTTTTGTACTCCAAAAGGCATTGCAGATAGGCTTAAAGCCAATAGTTGTCATTAACAAAGTAGATAAGCCCAACTGCCGTCCCGATGAAGTGCAGGAGCAGGTTTTTGAACTCATGTGCAATCTTGATGCCAATGAAGACCAGCTCGATTTTCCCACATTTTTCGGCTCGGCCAAAAATGGCTGGATGAGCGAAGATTGGCAGGAACCTACCGACAACATCAATGCCGTGCTAGATGGCATTATAAAATACATTCCCGAGCCCAAGCATATCGATGGAGATGCGCAGATGCTCATTACTTCGCTTGACTACAGCTCTTATGTGGGCCGTATTGCGGTAGGCCGCGTGCATCGTGGTGTGTTGCGTGACGGAATGGAAATTGGCCTGTGTAAAAAAGACGGCACCGTGCAACGTCAGCGCATCAAAGAGCTGCGTACCTTTGAGGGTATGGGACAAAAACACGTTGAAGAGGTTGGCAGCGGTGACATTTGCGCAATCATTGGCCTTGTGGATTTTGAAATTGGCGACACTGTAGCTGATTTTGCTAATCCGGAGCCTCTGCCGCGCATCGCAATCGATGAGCCCACCATGTCAATGCTTTTCACCATTAATGACTCTCCGTTTTTTGGTAAAGACGGCAAGTTTGTGACTTCCCGACACCTTCACGACCGTCTGCAGCATGAGTTGCAGAAGAATCTGGCTCTACGTGTTGAGCGTACCGACAACGACGACGCATGGCTTGTATATGGCCGTGGTGTGCTTCATCTTTCGGTGCTTATTGAGGAGATGCGTCGTGAGGGATATGAACTTCAGGTGGGACAACCGCAAGTGATTGTTAAGGAAATTGACGGCGTTAAATGTGAGCCGTTTGAAAATCTCACAATTAATGTGCCTGAAGAGTATTCAAGTAAAATGATTGATATGGTCACACGCCGTAAGGGTGAGATGATTTCAATGGAAACCCCAAACGACCGCGTGCACATGGAGTTCAAAATTCCGTCACGTGGCATCATCGGTTTGCGCACCAATGTGCTCACTGCGTCGGCAGGCGAAGCTATCATGGCTCACCGTTTCCTCGATTATGAGCCTTGGAAAGGCGAAATAGTGCGCCGCAGCAATGGTTCTCTAATTGCAATGGAAACCGGTACTGCCTATGCATATGCCATCGACAAGCTTCAAGACCGCGGCAAGTTCTTTATATTCCCACAGGAAGATGTCTATGCGGGTCAGGTTGTTGGCGAGCATACCAAAGAAAAAGATTTGGTGGTGAATGTCACCAAGTCTAAGAAACTCACCAATATGCGGGCCAGTGGTGCTGACGATAAGGTGAAAATTGTTCCGCCAGTGGTGTTCAGTCTCGAAGAGGCTCTTGAATACATCAAGGCCGATGAGTATGTGGAAATCACCCCGAGCCATCTGCGCATGCGCAAAATCATTCTCGATGAAAATGAGCGTAAGCGTCAGGCTAAAGCTTCTGGCGAAGATGCTTGAACTGTTGTGGCTATTCACGTTTAACCAGCCTT
>CAVFVP010000069.1:0-9815 GCA_963625945.1 Agathobacter rectalis
TAGCTTTACTTCCTTTTTTTAGTCTTTTCAAAAAACGTTTAGGACAATATTGGCCCTAACGCGAAATGCCCGTGCAACTGTCGGCGTCCTCACGGGCACTGCCGTTTGCCGCCATGTGGCCACGGGGAAAATCAAGTGCTATCGACAGGACCACCGCCACCGCCAGGGCCCAAGCATAGTAGAGGTAGGGCAGAAACGCCACCGGACTCACTTTGGCCAGTCCGGCGGCCAGCAGCGTCTGCGCTCCATAGGGGATAATGCATTGCACAATGCACGAGCAGGTGTCGAGCAGACTGGCCACCTTGCGCGGGTCGAGGCCGAACATCAGGGCTATCTGCCGCGCTATTTTGCCCACGGTGATAATGGCAATGGTGTTGTTGGCCGTGCACACGTTCACCATGCCCACCAGCATAGCTATCACCGCCTGGGCTCCGCGCTTGCCGTGTATGCGTTTGGTGAGCAGCCTGATGATGTAGCTTATGCCGCCGTTGAAGCTTATCACCTCAAGCAGTCCGGCGGCCAGCAGCGTCACGATTATCAGGTCGCTCATGTCCTTGATGCCGCCGCCCATGGCAGTGCACAGGTCGATGAGCTGATGGCCGCCTGCAAGTGCCAGGCAGCACGTAATGCCCGCCGTCAGCACCACAAGCACATTGATGCCCGCCACGGCAAGGATTATCACCACCAGGTAGGGAATCATCAGCTGCCACTGGGCCACAGCATGGGGCACGTAGGGCACCGAGTCGGCCGACCCGCCTATCGCAGCATACACTGCGAGCGTGACCACGGCTGCCGGCAAGGCAATCCACAGGTTGGTCTTGAACTTGTCGTTCATCTTGACTTTGAGGTTGCGAGTGGCGGCAATGGTGGTGTCGGAAATAAACGACAGGTTGTCGCCGAAAAACGACCCTCCCAGCGCCACCGACACGAAAAACGGCACATTGCCGCCAGTGATGTTGGCCAGCTGCACGGCAAACGGTGTGAGAGCCACCACCGTGCCCACCGACGTGCCTATCGACATCGATATGAAGCATGCCGTGAGAAACAGACCCGGCAGCATGAACCACGCCGGCAGCACCCGCAGGGCCATGTCGACCGTGGCGTCGATGGCACCTATGCTGTTGGCCAGTGCCGAGAAGGCTCCCGCCATGATGAAAATCCATATCATGTAGAGGATGTTGCTGTTGGCGGCTCCAGTCGAAAACACCTCAATCCTTTCGGTCACGCGCATGCGGGGCATGGTGGTCATTCCCCACACGGCAGCCACTATGAAGGCTATCGACAGGGGCATCTTGTAGAAATCGCCTATGGCAGCCGACACGACCACATAGAGCAGAAGAAACACGATGATGGGCGACAGGGCAAGCAGTCCCTTGCCGTGGCTCGTGGTCGTGTTTTCATTACGTTCGTTCTCCATAAATATCGGTACTCTTGTTTTTATTGTGATTGTAGATAAAAAATAACTGTAGTCGGCATCTGCCTGGCCCTCTCGGGTCGTGCAGCACGATGTTGCAAAGTTAGTGCAAAGCGCCGTTCTTTGAAAATTTGTCGCCGCCTAAATTGCACGGCCGGCATCAAATTGCCTATGTGCAGGCGTAGGGCTGCTTTTTTCTTGCCAGTTACAGAAATTGTGAGTAAATTAGCACTCACTTAAAATTTATGTCAATTATTCACAGCAATAAAGATAAATGACTCACCGAAACCGACTCTTGGTCATGGCGGCAGCATCCTTTGCCATTATGACCGCAGCTGGCGGCAACAGTTTTGTGGCCGGCGGACTCTCTTTTGAAGCAACTTCCGACTCAACAGCCATGCTTGTGCTTGGCACCGACTTCTATAGCGGCAGCGTGTCGGTCCCGGCATCGGTGCCGTCGCCCCAGGGCGGCCGCGACCTGGCAGTGACCGAGATAGGCCGTGGCGGCTTCAACGGCTGCCATAGCCTGCGGGCAGTGGAGCTGCCCTCGTCGATTGTGCGGATTGGCGATTTCGCATTCAACGCATGCGACTCGCTTAAAGCCATTGCCTTGCCGGCCTCGCTGACCGAGGTGGGCGACCATGCCTTCAGCGGATGTGCCCAGCTCAAGACGGTGGCCATCCCCGATGCCGTGAGGAGCATTGGCGACTTTGCCTTCTTTGGCTGCACGCAGGTCACTTCGGTGAGTATAGGCAAGGGAGTGGAGTCGATAGGCGCGCGGGCTTTCCAGCGCTGCCAGCAGCTGCGCACAATCAGCGTGGCCGAGGGCAACAAGGCATTCACCGTCAGTGGCGGATACCTTCTGGCCGACGGCGGCACTCGGCTGCTCACTGCAGCGCGCAAGCGCACCGACTACCGCCTGGCCACACTGCCGCAATCGGTCACTGTGATCGACGATTTTGCGCTCAGCGGTTGCGACAACATGGTGGCTGTTACGCTCCCGGCCGGACTTGCCCGCGTGGGACGGTATGCCTTTCAGGGCTGCAAGCTTCTCAGCGAGCTCACTCTCCCCGAGGCGGCTGTCGAGGTGGGAACCAATGCCTTTGCCGACTGCAACGCGCTTGATGCGGTGCACTGCCTGGCCAACGAGCCCATGAGGCTGAGCCGCTACTACGACCCGTTCACACTCATCGGCCGCCAGGCACAGATGACGCTCTACGTGCCCTCGGGCACCGCCGAGGCCTACCGGGCCGCCAGTGTGTGGAGTGGCTTCGGCCAAATCGTGGAAGAGGAATCGGGGGTTGATGCACCATGGTCCGATCCGGCTATGGCCGTTGTTGTCGACGGCCGCACGTTGCACGTCACAGGCACATGCGCCGGGGCGCGCATTGCCGTTTATTCGGTAAGCGGGGCAGTGGTGAGCCTCGGCACGGCTTCCACGGTGAGCGTGCCGGCTGCGGGTGTCTACATCGTCAGAGCCGACGGGCAAACGGTGAAGGTGCTGGTGCGTTGATGCTGCTCAGCCCATAAAATCAGCGTTATCCCGAAAAGAAAGGTGAATCTACTACAATCAAAAAAGAATTATGTATGAACCATTGGCCGAGCGCCTGCGTCCCACTACGCTCGACGACTATATAGGACAAAAGCACCTGGTGGGCGACGGCGCCGTGATACGCCGCATGATAGAGACGGGGCATATCTCGTCGTTTATCCTGTGGGGGCCGCCGGGAGTGGGGAAGACCACCCTGGCCAAAATCATAGCCAAGCAAATCAATGTGCCGTTCTACACGCTCAGTGCTGTCACGGCCGGAGTGAAAGAGGTGCGCGACCTGCTGGCACGCTGCAAGGCCGACCAACTGAGCCTCTTTGCCAAGGGGCGTCCCATCTTGTTTATCGACGAGATACACCGCTTCAGCAAGTCGCAGCAAGACTCGCTGCTCGGTGCCGTGGAAGACGGCACGGTGACCCTCATAGGCGCCACCACCGAGAACCCCTCGTTTGAGGTGATAAGGCCGCTGCTGTCGCGGGCACAGGTCTATGTGCTCAATCCGCTCGACAAAGACGACCTGCTGAGGTTGCTGCACCATGCCGTGGCCACCGACCCCATGTTCCGCGACCGTGAGGTGCGCATCGAGCAGACCGACGCACTGCTGCGCTTCTCGGGCGGCGACGCACGCAAGCTCCTCAACATCCTCGACTTGATAATGCAGTCGCTCACCACCCGGGAGCCATTTGTGATCAACGACCAGATAGTGACCGACCGCCTTCAGCAGAATCCGCTCGCCTTCGATAAAAACGGCGAGATGCACTACGATATCATCTCGGCCTTCATCAAGTCGATACGCGGCAGCGACCCCGATGCGGCCGTATACTGGCTGGCGCGCCTCATAGCCGGCGGCGAGGACCCCAAGTTCATTGCACGCCGCATGGTGATCTCGGCGGCCGAAGATATAGGCCTCGCCAACCCCAACGCCCTGTTGCTGGCCAATGCCGCATTCGACGCTGTGAGCAAGATAGGATGGCCCGAGGGGCGCATCCCGCTCAGCGAGTGTGCGGTCTACCTGGCCACATCGCCCAAGAGCAACTCGGCCTACAAAGCCATCAATTCGGCTCTGCAACTGGTGAAGCAGACGGGCAATGTGCCCGTGCCGCTGCACTTGCGTAATGCGCCCACCGAGCTTATGGAGCAACTTGGCTACGGCAAAGACTACAAGTATGCCCATGACTATCCCGGCCACTTTGTCGACCAGGACTACATGCCGGCCGAGATAGGCCGCCACAAGCTGTGGGACGCCTGTCCCAACCCCTCTGAGGCGCGAATGCGCGAGCGCATGGACCAGCTGTGGAACCGCGCTGGCGCAAAAGGCGAAAGCGGCTCTGAATAAACCAAAAATGACACAAACGGCACTAAAACTTAATTATTTTTAATTGAGTTAGCGCATCCTTTGACTTATGTGCCGTTTTGTGTAATTTTGCAAAGATTTTATGGTTTTTGTACAACTTTATGAAACCATTACCCCCGTGAGGGTGTGAAATTAGCAAACACGAGAAAAGTAAATAACAAAATATAACATCTAAATTATTATGAGTTTGAATATCGTTGTGTTGGCCAAGCAAGTCCCCGACACTCGTAATGTTGGTAAAGATGCTATGAAGGCCGACGGCACAATCAACCGTGCGGCACTGCCGGCAATCTTCAATCCCGAAGACCTCAATGCCCTTGAGCAGGCTTTACAACTGAAAGAACAGAATCCCGGCTCAAAAATCACAGTGCTCACCATGGGCCTTCCCCGTGCGGCCGAGATAATCCGTGAGGCAGTATACCGCGGTGCCGACACAGGCATCGTGCTCACCGACCGCGCACTGGCCGGTGCCGACACCCTCGCCACTTCCTATGCTATTGCCACTGCCATCAAGCACATCGGCAAAGTCGACATCATAGTCGGCGGCCGCCAGGCTATCGATGGCGACACCGCCCAAGTGGGCCCGCAGGTGGCCGAGAAGCTCGGTCTGCCGCAGGTGACCTATGCCGAGTCGGTGAAGGTGGAAAACGGCAAGGCTTATGTGAAGCGCCGCATCGAGCACGGATTTGAAGACGTTGAGGCTCCGCTGCCTTTGGTGGTCACCGTCAACGGCACTGCCGACACTTGCCGCCCACGCAACGCTAAGCGCGTGCAGACCTACAAGTATGCCGTGACACCGAGCGAGCGCGCCAAGCTCAGCGAGCAGCTGCAGCAGAAGGTTGATGCCTGCGACTACCTCCAACTCAAGGAGTGGGGCGCAGCCGAAATCCAGGCCGATCCCGAGCAGGTGGGTCTCAAAGGCTCACCCACAAAGGTGAAAACCGTGGTCAACGTCGTGTTCCAGGCCAAAGAGGCCAAGACAATCGACGCAGCCGACAGCGCTCAAATCGAAGACCTGGTGAAGGAACTGATAGCCGACCACATTATCGGTTAATATTCAAATTTTTAGAATCGTAACAAATGAAAGACAAGAATAATTTAGTAGTATATTGCGAGTACGACGAGGGCCATGTGGCCGACGTGAGCCTAGAGCTCCTCACCAAGGGCCGTGCTCTTGCCACCCAACTCGGCATCAAGCTCGAGGCTCTTGTGATTGGCGACAAGCTCGAGGGCATCGAGAAGGAATTGTTCCCCTACGGCGTGGATGTGGTCTACAAGTTCCAGGACGCACGTCTGTATCCCTACACATCGCTGCCACACAGCGAGGCTGTGATCAACCTGTTTAAGGAAATCGAGCCGCGCATCTGCTTCATGGGCGCCACCACCATTGGCCGCGACCTGGGCCCGCGCGTGTCGTCGTGCCTGCACAGCGGTCTCACCGCCGACTGCACCTCGCTCGAGATTGGCGATCACACCGACCCCATTACCAAAAAGGAATATAAAGACCTGCTTTACCAGATTCGTCCGGCATTCGGCGGCAACATTGTGGCCACCATTGTCAACCCGGAGCACCGTCCGCAGATGGCAACAGTGCGCGAGGGCGTGATGAAAAAGGAAGTGTTCGATCCCGAATACAAGGGACAGGTGGTTGACCTCGACCCCGCAAAATACATTCACGACGAAAGCTACGTGGTCAAGGTGATTGCCCGCGAGGTGGAGAAGTCGAAAATCAACATCAAGAACGCTCCCATTATCGTTGCCGGCGGCTACGGAATGGGCAGCAAGGAAAACTTCCAGCTCCTCTTCGACTTGGCCGAGACTCTTGGCGGCCAGGTGGGTGCATCGCGTGCGGCAATCGATGCCGGATATGCCGAGCATGAGCGCCAGATTGGCCAGACGGGTGTCACCGTGCGCCCGAAGCTTTATATCGCTTGCGGCATTTCGGGTCAGATTCAGCACGTGGCCGGCATGCAAGACAGCTCAATCGTGGTCTCGATCAACACCGACCCCAACGCTCCCATCAACAAGATTGCCGACTATGTGATCAACGGCGACGTGGTTGATGTGATTCCGCGTCTTATCAAGTACTACAAAAAGAATTCTAAGTAATCAGCAGCAACAATGGCAAATTTTTATAACGACAATAAAGCTCTCAAATACTATCTGAATCATCCGTTGATGAAGAAGATTGTGGAAATGCGTGAGCGCAACTTCACCGAAAGCGAGAAATATGACTATGCTCCACTGAACTATGAGGACGCTATCGACTCTTATGAGAAGGTACTTGAAATAGCAGGTGAAATCAGCGGCGAGACCGTTGCCCCCAATGCCAAGGACGTGGACCTCGAAGGTCCTCACCACGAGAATGGCCGCGTGCGCTTCGCAAGCGGCACTGAGGTCAACCTCAAGGCTCTTGTCCAGGCTGGTCTGATGGGCATATCTCTTCCTCGCCAGTATGGTGGCCTTAACTTCTCGCTCGTGCCCTACATCATGGCAGCCGACATGGTAAGCCGTGCCGATGCCAGCTTCGTCAACGTGTGGGGTCTGCAAGACTGCGCCGAGACCATCAACGAGTTTGCAAGCGAGGACCAGCGCCAGCGTTTCCTGCCCCGCGTGTGCGCAGGCGAGACCATGGCAATGGACCTCACCGAGCCCGATGCCGGTAGCGACCTTCAGTCGGTTATGCTCAAGGCTACCGAGGCCGAAGACGGCACTTGGCGCCTCAATGGTGTGAAGCGATTCATCACCAACGGCGACGGCGACATCGCTCTCGTGCTTGCCCGCTCTGAGGCTGGTACACGCGACGGTCGTGGCCTCTCGATGTTTATCTACGACAAGCGCGATGGTGGCGTGACAGTGCGCCGCATCGAGGACAAGATGGGTATCCACGGAAGCCCCACGTGCGAGCTCGTGTTCAAGAATGCCAAGGCCGAGCTTTGTGGCTCTCGCCGTCTGGGTCTCATCAAATATGTGATGAGCCTCATGAACGGTGCCCGTCTGGGTATCGCAGCCCAGTCAGTGGGCGTGAGTGAAAGCGCCTACCGCGAGGCTGATGCCTATGCCCGCAGCCGCGAGCAGTTTGGCCATGCCATCATGCAGTTCCCCGCCGTGTCGGAACTCGTGGCCAACATCAAGGCCAAACTCGACGCATCGCGCACCATCCTCTACGAGTGCACCCGCTTTGTTGACGTATACAAGACCTATGAGGCAATCGCCCGTGAGCGCAAACTCACTCCCGAGGAACGTGCTGAGTGCAAGCACTACAATCGCCTTGCCGATGCGTTCACTCCCCTTGCAAAGGGCATGACCAGCGAATTTGCCAACCAGAACGCCTACGACTGCGTGCAAGTGCACGGCGGGTCGGGCTTTATGCGCGACTACGCTTGTGAGCGCATCTACCGCGACGCACGCATCACCAGCATCTATGAGGGTACAACCCAGTTGCAGGTGGTGGCTGCAATCCGCCACGTCACCACAGGCACTTATTCGGCTCAGATGAAGGAATATGCCGCCGGCACCTATAGCGAGCCAATGCAGCCCCTCAAGGCCAAGCTCGACAAGATGGTTGAGGCTTATGAGGCTTCAATCGCTGCAGTGAAGGCTGTGGGCGACACTGAATATGTCGACTTCCAGGCACGCCGCCTCGTGGAGATGGCAGGACACATCATCATGGGCTATCTGCTCATCTATGATGCAACCAACGCGCCCGAGCTCTTCAGCAAGTCGGCCCACGTCTATGTCAACTATGGTGAGGCACAAGTGGCTGCAAACGCTAAGTTTATTGCCGAATTCCAGCCAGCCGACTTCGAAAACTACAAGCAGGACTGATGAACAGAAATTAATGGCTCTGCACGCTTGACAGCGGCCCGTTGCGGTCCCTGCCGACAATGCAGATGCATGACCACATAACCACTTGAGGACATGGTGCCCCCTTCATGTGCGGCAGCATCAAGTCCTCAAGTGCTTTTTTGTTATGGATTAGATAATATTACCGTAATGAAAATGGACAATTACACCTTTCTCACACAAGCACCGGTGCCACGTGTGGTGGCCACGATGTCGGTCTCTACAATCTTCACAATGCTAGTCACGAGCATCTACACTATTGCCGACACCTACTTTGTGGGATTTATAAGCACCCAAGCCACTGCTGCAGTGGGCATTGTGTTCTCGGTGATGTTTGTGCTGCAGGCCATAGGCTTCTTTTTTGGCCACGGTTCGGGCAATTTCATCTCGCGCGAATTGGGTGCCAAGCGTCACGAAATGGCTTCGCGGATGGCCGTCACTGGGGTGGTCTATTCGTTCATGGCCGGGCTCTTGATGGCCATAGTCGGGCTTGTGCTGCTCACTCCATTGTCGGTGGCACTGGGCTCCACTCCCACCATTTTGCCATCAACTGAGCAATATATGGGCATCGTGCTGCTGGGCGCACCGTTTTTCACAAGCTCGCTCACACTCAACAACCAGCTTCGCTTCCAGGGCAACGCGGCCCATGCAATGTTTGCCGTGGTGTCGGGAGCTGTGCTCAACATTGCTCTCGACCCCCTGTTCATCTTTGTTTTCAAAATGGGTGTGGCAGGGGCTGCCGTTGCCACAGTGATAGGGCAGGTGTGCAGCTGGCTTGTGCTGCTCGCAATGACGCACCGTGGCGGCAACTTGCACCTAAAGTGGCACCATTTCACACCCACGGCCCAGTTTGTCCGCGAGATAGTGGCCGGTGGCACTCCGTCGCTCATGCGTCAGGGGTTGGGTAGTGTGGCCACCATTCTCATGAATGTGGCTGCCGCCTGCTATGGCGATGCTGCCATAGCGGCCATGTCGATTGTCAACCGCATCACCATGCTGATAATGGCCGCCATAATAGGCCTGGGGCAAGGCTATCAGCCGTTGTGTGGATTCTGCTACGGAGCACGTCTTTATGGCCGTGTGAAGAGCGGCATGTGGTTTTGCGTCAAGGTGGGTACTCTGTTCCTTGTGGGGTGCTCTATGGCGGGATTCGGCTTTACTGATCAGATCGTGTCCACTTTCCGCCACGACCCCGACGTGATTGAGATAGGCGCTGTGGCAATGCGGTGCCAGTTGACTACTCTGCCGCTGATGGCCACTTTCATGTATGCCAATATGATGCTACAGACCATAGGCATGACGTGGCGGGCCAACCTGCTCGCGGCATCCCGTCAGGGGTTGTTTTTCATCCCGATGATACTGTTGTTGCCGTTTTTATTTGGCCTCAAGGGTGTGGAGTGCTGCCCTGCAGTGTGCGATGTGTGCGCCTTTATTCTTACAGTTCCCGTGCTGCGTGGTGCGCTTGTGCGCATGCACTGACCAATGTTATAATCTGTTCATATTTCCCACTCTTTCAATTTTATGTAAATTATCAATGAAAATATACTTGTTTTAACAATATTGTCCTAAACGTTTTGAAAAAACGCAGTAAGGCAGTGGCTGTCTCAATGACACCCCCACGGCATCATTTATATGGTATTTATTTCGTCAAG
>CAVFVP010000070.1:0-444 GCA_963625945.1 Agathobacter rectalis
CTATGAGGGCGACACTGAGGCAGCCCGCAAAAACTGGGGCGATGCAGCTGGTCAATACGAGCTCGCTCTTACATATGACCCCGATAACATTGAGGCTTATGTGAAGTTTGCCAACACCTACTTCAACGTTAACCCCACAATGGCAATTGAGAAACTCGAGGAGCTGCTCAAGAAGCAACCAAACTCGGCTCTCGTTCAGCGTCAGCTTGCCGAGAAATACTACAGCGACAACCTAGGTGGTAAGGCCGCTGCCCAGTATGGCGAATACATCAAGAACCCCAACCACTTTGCGCAGGATGAGCTCCGATACGCTCAGCTCCTCTTCGGTGCAGGCGAATACGACAAGTGCCTCGACGTGTGCTCAAGCCTCGGTTCAGCCACTGGCGCAAGCAGCAACCAGGTGTTCTTCGCAAAGCGCCTGAAACTCTACAGCCTCGTTTCGCT
>CAVFVP010000070.1:454-9746 GCA_963625945.1 Agathobacter rectalis
GACCGGTAAGGATTTCTTTGCCACTTAGGTGACTGCATCCAACCCGTTCCAGGCAAACGACTATATCAATTATGCCAAGGCACTCCAGCAGAACGGAAATTCGCAGGAAGCTGTTGTGGCCTACGATACTGCTCTCAAACTAGACCCCAAGAACACCGACCTCATGCGCGGTCTGGCCGACTCTTATGCCGATGTGAAGGATTTTGATAGCGCCATCAAGTATCAGAAAATGCTTGTCGAGAGTGGAGCTGGCACTGCCAACGACACTTTCTACCTGTCGCTTTACTACTTCAACAAGGCTCTTACTGCTACCGACAAGGCTGTGAAGGACGAGGCAATGTCAACAAGTAAAAAGTATTTGGAAGAAGTTGATGCCAAGGTGCCCGGCAACGTGCAGATTGTGAACCAAAAGCTTCGTGTGGCCAAATACTACGACCCCGAGACAAAAACCGGCGCTGCTGTTAACGCATGCAACGAGCTGATCCAGCTCCTTGACGCCAAGGATGACAAGAGCAGCTACGACCGCTACTATGTGAGCGCCTACAACTACCTCTCGAACTACTATATGAACAAGGGCGAGAAGGAAACAGCAAAGAGCTATTATCAGAAATGGCTTGACCACGATCCTAACAACCAGGCTTTGGCCAAGTATATTGAAGGGTTGAAATAACAAACACTTTTTCACAGGCAGGTGCTCAGTCAGGAAAAACTTGCTGTGTGAAATGACCCATAATGTGGCAGTTGGGGGAAAGGTGAGCAAATCATCTCCCTCCAACTGCTTTTTTTGTGCGTGCCTCGCAAATTCATAGCTGCCGAACCGTGAAAAATCAGTAAATTTGTAATTCAAAGTTTTTTAATCCTGTTGATTTATGTACGACTATATATCAGGACAGATTGCGGAGCTTAATCCGGCATTTGCCGTCATTGACAATCATGGCATTGGCTATATGCTCAACATCTCACTTACAACCTATAATGCGCTATTGGCCGTAGGGCAGGGCGGAAGTGCCAAACTGTATTCTTTCGAGGCAATCCGTGAGGATGCCCATTTGCTATATGGATTCAGCACCAATCACGAGCGTGAGCTGTTCCTGATGCTGATAAGTGTGTCGGGCGTGGGGCCAAACACCGCGCGGGTAATTCTTTCATCGTTCACACCTCAGGATTTGGAACGCACAATCTCTGGCGAAAACGTCGCCATGCTTAAAGCCGTAAAGGGAATCGGCGCAAAAACGGCTCAACGCATAATTGTTGACCTCAAAGATAAAATAAAAGCAGTGGGTGATACGTTAACTGATAATAAGGGATTGGTGTCGGGCGATGTCTACGACGAAGCGCTTGCGGCTTTGGTGATGTTGGGTTTCTCCCGCCAACTGTCGCAGAAGGCATTGAAGAAGCTTTTCACCGCCGACCCGTCAATCACCGCCGAAGATGCCATCAAAAAGGCATTGAAGATGATGTGACGCCAAGGCGTAAAATCCCGCTTTTTTGAATGAATGCTGCGGCTGTCGATTTGCGCGCCGCATTGTGCGTTTCATTCACAGTGTTCAATCAGTTAACGGTAATTGATGTTGAAACAAAATAGAAAAAACTCCATATTGCTCCTTGTGGTGCTGGCGGGCCTGATATCATTTTCAGCCATCAATGCCACAGCTATTGCACAATATTTCCAGTCGCAGCTCACTCCGCCGCCACCGCCGCCCGCCGAATCCAGCCAAGCTGCCGACAAAAACCGCCGCGACTCCATACCTGTGCGATTCCAAGTGCGTCCCACAGTCCCGCAGACCTACGACGACTTGAAGCAGGGCGAGTATGCTGCCGACTTGAAGACTCCGTCAAACATCACCACAAGCGCTGAATATGACTACGAAACCGGGTGCTATGTGATTCACACCAAGGTGGGCGACAACGACATTGTCACCCCGTTCCTCCTATCCCCGGCCGAATACAACGACATGGCTTTGCGCGAGTCGATGATAGCCTATTACCGCGAAAAGAATGCCGAGACGGCCGAGGCGAAGAAAAAGGATCCGTTCAACTTCCTTGACATGAAGTTTGGTCTTGGACCGCTTGAGTCGGTCTTTGGCCCTGGCGGTGTGCAGCTTAAGACGCAAGGCTCGGTTCAAATCAATATGGGGGTTAAGAGCAACAAGACCGACAACCCCGCACTGTCGGTTGCTGCCCGCCGAAAAACCTATTTCAGTTTCGATCAAAAAATCCAGGCCACAATTGCCGCATCGGTCGGCGACAAGATGAAGTTCAACATGACTTACAACACCGATGCGACTTTTGATTTCGACACCAAGAACCTGAAACTAGCCTACGAGGGCAAGGAAGACGAAATAATCAAAAACATAGAGGCCGGCAACGTGAGCATGACCACAGGATCATCGCTCATCAAGGGTAGTGCGGCTCTGTTTGGTCTTAAGGCAAAATTGCAGTTTGGCAAACTCACGGCCACGGCTCTTGTGTCGCAGCAGAATTCCGAGTCACAGACTGTGAGCACTAAAGGCGGCTCACAGACCACCTCATTCTATGTCACGGCCGACAAGTATGACCAGAACCGCCACTTCTTCCTGTCGCATTTCTTCCGTGACAACTATGATCAATGGACTTCAAAGTTGCCTCTCGTCTCGTCGGGCGTCAACATTACGCGCATTGAGGTGTGGGTGACCAATAAGCGAGGCAACTTCGACCAGTCGCGCAACATTATGGCCTTTATGGATGTGGCCGAGAACAAGAATATAGCCAACTCACACTGGATCGGCGACCCTATTTCCGACAACCCATCTAACTCGTCAAACAACCTGCTGACCGAAATCAAGGAATCATATCCCGATGCACGCTATATCAGCCAGGCTACCACTGCCCTTGCTCCGCTCCAAAGTTATGGCATTGAGGGTGGCCGTGATTACGAGAAGGTGGAGAGTGCGCGACTGCTGTCGTCGTCGGAATACACACTAAACTCATCGCTCGGATATTTGTCGCTGAAGTCGTCGCTTAATGCCGACGAAGTGCTTGCAGTAGCCTATCAGTACACTTATAAAGGCAAAACCTATCAAGTGGGCGAATTCTCGGGCGACGTATCGGCAACCGACCAGTCGCTATATGTGAAAATGCTCAAGGGCACCACAGCATCGCCCCGCCTGCCCATGTGGAAGCTGATGATGAAAAATGTGTATTCACTTGGTGCCTACCAAATTCAAAAGAATAACTTTAAGCTCAACATAAAGTATTTGAGCGACACAAGCGGCACTGAACTGAGCTATATCTCGGCAGGCAACATTGCCGGGAAGCCGCTCTTGCAGGTAATGAACCTCGACCGCCTCGACGCCAACAACCAGTCGAATAGCGATGGACGTTTCGACTATATTGACGGTTACACAGTCAATTCGTCAACCGGACGAATTATCTTCCCTGTTGTCGAACCGTTCGGCTCTCATCTCAAGAAGCAAATCGGCAACGATGCCGTGGCAGCAAACTACGTCTATCAGGAGTTGTACGACTCCACACTCACAGTGGCCCGCCAGTATCAAGACAAGAACAAGTTTGTGCTTGAAGGTGAATATCAGGCCTCGTCGGGCAATGTGATCAGGCTCAATGCAATGAATGTGCCACGCGGATCGGTTGTTGTGACGGCCGGTGGTGTGACTCTTACCGAGAACAGCGACTATACCGTCGACTACAGCATGGGTACGGTCACCATCACCAATCAAAGTATCATTGATGCCGGAACGAGCATTAGCGTGTCGCTTGAGAATCAGTCGACTTATAGCACTCAACGCAAGACTCTGCTGGGTCTTGACCTCGACTACGCTTTCAACAAGAATTTCCATATAGGAGCCACCGTGATGCATTATGGCGAAAAAGCCCTGACCGAGAAAGTGGCAATCGGCGATGAGTTGGTCAACAACACTATTTGGGGGGCCAACATCTCATATAACACCAACTTTATGTGGCTCACCAACTTGCTCAACAAGATTCCCACTGTCAATGCCACAGCTCCGTCATCACTCAGTTTCAAGGGCGAGTTTGCACAGCTCATTCCGCACAAGTCCCGCACAGGCTCAAATGAGGGCAGCTCCTACATCGACGATTTCGAGTCGACCCAGTCGGGTATCGACTTGCGCTCACCTTACTCATGGTTCTTGGCTTCAACACCCTATGATGCAAGTGCTAATGCACTCTTCCCCGAAGCGGCTCTCTCCAACGATATCACCTATGGTAAAAACCGTGCACGCTTGGCCTGGTATTACATTGACCGCATGTTCACACAGCGCAACTCATCCTACGTGCCAGGCTACATAAAAAACGACCTCGACCAGCTGTCGAACCCCTATGTGCGTGAGATTCCGTATAGTGAAGTGTTCCCGGGGCGTGAGCTCAACTACGGTGAATCATCAACCATACAGACGCTCAACCTGTCGTTTTATCCCAAAGAGCGTGGTCCGTATAACCTTGATGCCTCTAACATCGACCAAAACGGCAATCTCCTGAATCCCGAAAAGCGGTGGGGTGGTGTGATGCGCCGGCTCGACAATACCAACTTTGAGCAATCTAACATTGAATACATCCAGTTCTGGATGATGGACCCCTTCCTTGATCCCGACCTTAACAATAAGGATGGCGGTGACCTCTACTTCAATTTGGGCGAAGTGAGCGAGGACATCCTCAAGGACGGTCTCAAGTCTTATGAGAACGGCCTGCCAATCAACGGCGACACCACATATATTAAAAAAACTGTTTGGGGAAAAGTGTCGACCCAGACGTCGCTCTCCTATGCGTTCGACAACACTTCGGGCTCACGCGTCAAGCAGGATGTGGGCCTTAACGGACTTAGCACAGAAGAGGAGAAAACTTATCCCACCTATGCCGAGTTCCTGCAGAATCTGCGCCGGGTGCTGCCGTCGTCGACTATCGAGGCCATGGAACAAGACCAGTTCTCGCCGTTCAACGACCCATCGGGTGACCGTTACCATTTCTACCGCGGTTACGACTTCGATGAGCAGAAACTGTCGATCCTCGAACGCTACAAGCACTACAATGGGACCAACGGCAACTCGCTCTCGGCCGATGATGCCACCGACAAACTCTATCAGTCGGCGCGAAGTGTGCCCGATGTTGAGGACATTAACCAAGACAACACTCTTAATGAGTATGAACGCTATTTCCAGTATAAGGTGTCAATCCGCCCGTCTGATTTTGTGGTGGGCAAAAACTATATAATCGACAAGAAGACCACCAAGGTCACCACGCGCAACAATAAGGAGCAAGAGGTGACTTGGTATCAATTCAACATTCCGCTCCGGGAATATGAGAAAAAGGTTGGCTCAATAACCGATTTCTCTACCATACGCTTCATGCGCATGTTCATGACCGGTTTCAAGGAAACAACCCACTTGCGTTTCGCCACTCTTGAACTCGTGCGCGGCGAATGGCGCAACTATGACTACAATCTGAATTTGCGTGGCGATTCTCCTGCCAACGGAAGCATCAATATAACTTCGGTAAACATCGAGGAAAATTCTGGCCGCGAACCGGTCAACTATGTGCTTCCCCCGGGTGTTACCCGCATTGTCGACTCTGGCCAATCGCAAATCACACAGCTCAATGAGCAGTCGATGCAGATGAAGGTCGAGGGACTGCAGTCGGGCGATGCGCGTGGCGTGTACCGTAACACAAGTCTCGACTTGCGCACCTACAAGCGGTTGCAGATGTTCATCCACAACGAGGCATTCGTTGACAACACGTCAAACTTGCAGAATGGCGATGTGTCGGTGTTTGTGCGTCTGGGCTCCGACGTGAAGAACAACTATTACGAATATGAAATCCCTCTCACTGTCACACCAGCTGGCAAATACAGCAACAACAGCACAAGTGACCGCTACAAGGTATGGCCTGAGGACAACATGCTCGACTGTTCGCTCGACGTGTTTACAAACGTCAAGAAAAACCGCAATGCGCAGAAGATGGCTGGCGAGCAGGGCGTGGGCTACAACACACGCTTCACCGAGCAGGACCCGTCGCACCCCAACGACCGCGTGACCGTGATCGGCAACCCGTCGCTTAGCGATGTGCGTGTGATGATGATTGGTGTGCGCAACAATTCCAGCACCACCAAAGATTTTGTGGTGTGGACCGATGAGCTTCGCGTCACCGAATTCGACCAGCAGGGTGGTTGGGCAGCCAAGGCAAACCTCAACCTCAACATGAGCGACATTGCCACCGTCAATGTGGGCATGCACAAGGAAACCGTAGGCTTTGGCTCTGTGGACCAGAGTCTCAACGAGCGGCGAAATGATGCTTACGACCAGTATAATGTGGCTGTTCAAGTCGACTTGGGCCGCTTCCTTCCCGAGAAGGTCAAGCTTAAGGCTCCGGTATACTACTCCTATAGCAACGAAAAGACCACGCCGAAATATAATCCTCTCGACCAGGACGTGCTGCTCAAGGATGCCGTTGATGCTTGTAACACCAAGGAGCAGCGCGACTCGATCAACGATTATGCCGTCACTAACCGCACGGTGAAAAGTTTCAGCCTGTCGGGCTTTAAGTTCGATGTCAAAAGCAAGAACCCTATGCCTTGGGATCCTAGCAATTTCACCATCAGCTATTCGTTTAACAAGCAACACACCTCCGACCCCGACAACGTCTACGAGAACACCAACGACTACCGCGGCAGTTTCCAGTATAGCTGGACACCATATTCAAAACCCTTCACACCATTCAAGAAACTAATCAACAGCAAGAACAAGCACATGAAGTTCTTCCGCGAATGGGAATTCCATTGGTTGCCGTCAAACATCGCGTTCAATACCAATATATCACGTTACTACTATGAGCAGCAGACCCGCAGCTCGAGCGATGCCGATGTGCAGTTGCCTGTGTCGGTGAGCAAAAATTTCTTGTGGGATCGCCAGTTCTCGCTATCGTGGAATTTCACCAAGTCGTTCAATGTCACTTTCAACAGCAACACCACTGCCCACATCGATGAGCCTATTGGCCAGGTCAACAAAAAGTTGTTCCCCGATCGCTACCGCGATTGGCGCGACACCGTGTGGCGCAGCATAAAGAACCTGGGCACTCCGTGGAGTTATAACCAGACGTTCAATGCCACTTACAAGGCTCCGTTCAACAGCATAACAGCCCTCAATTTCATATCGGCAAATGCAACTTACAATGCCACCTACAACTGGGACCGTGGTACTGTGGTCGATGGTGTGTCGTCGGGCAATACTGTGGCTAACCAGGCCTCGTTTAACACCGACGGCCGCATCAACATGGAGCAGCTTTACAATAAAATCCCGTATTTGCGCGATGTCAACAAGCGCTTCTCCAATAGTGGACGTGTGCAGCAACGCATGACACGTATCAAGAAGTTCAGCCGCACGTATAAGCTGAGTCCCGACTCATCGCTCATAATCAAGCACAATTTGAATGTGAAGAACGTGAAGGTCGTGGCTACCACCACCGACGGTAAAAGGTTCCCGGTCAAGTTTAAGGTGAAGGATAACAACAACCTCGAGATACTCACCCGCGGCGACAAAAACGTGAAGTTTGAAATTACCGAATTGGTGAAAGACAACAAGAACTTCTGGACCGAGGCCGCCCAATATGCCACCCGCTTTGCAATGATGGTGAGAAATGTGACGGTGCGCTGGCGCTACACGCGCTCGCTCTCGTTGCCTCAGTTTATCCCTGACGTCGGCGACATCTTCGGGCAGACCACACACTATGATGTGATGGCGCCAGGACTGGATTTTGCTTTCGGCTTAACCGACGATTCCTATATCAAAAAAGCAAAAGACCGCGGCTGGCTGCTTAACGATGAAACCATGACCTCGCCGGCTCTTTACTCAAAGACCAACGAGTTCCATGCCGAAGTACAGCTCGAGCCCATTCGCGGACTCAAAATCACATTGACCGGCAACCGCACCGACAACCGCACCAATCAAGTGCAATTCATGTACGATGACATGAACACCATTTATTCTGGTAGTTACACCAAGACCCACATAGCCTTGGCCACAGCTTTGCGTGGCGTGAGCAGCGGTAATGGCTATCACAGCGATGCCTTCGACAAGTTCCTGGCCAACATCCCCGTGGTGGCAGCCCGCTTACAGTCGCGCTACGAGGGCCTCAGCTATCCGTCGTCGGGCTTCCTTGCCGGAACCGTTTATGCCGGTAAGCCGTTTGATGCCTCTAATGGCGGTGTCAACACCATGAGCAGCGATGTGATGATTCCGGCTTTCTTGGCTGCATATTCTGGTAAGAGCGCCAACAAAGTGACGCTTAACCCATTCCCTGGCATCAGCCAGATTTTACCTAACTGGCGCATGACTTACGATGGCTTGATGAAGGTGCCTTTCTTCACTAAATACTTTAAGAGCTTCACTCTCACGCACGCCTATCAGTGCACTTATTCTGTGGGATCGTTCTCCTCGTTCAGCGATTGGGTTACCATAGGACAGGGCCTCGGATTTACGCAAGACGCATTGACCAACAACCCGATTCCCTCATCGCCCTACAACATAACAAGCGTGACGCTCACTGAAAAGTTCGCGCCGCTTTTGGGCTTCAATGCAACGCTGAAAAACAATCTCACCCTGAATGCCGAGTACCGCGATAGCCGCACCCTCTCGCTCAATGTGTCGGTAGGTCAGTTGGTGGAAGGCATTTCAAGGTCGTTTGTCGTGGGAGCCGGCTATAAGATAGCCAACTTCAACACGATTCTTAAGATTAAGCGCAAGCAGCAGGGAGTGAGCAACGACCTTACTCTCAATTTTGATTTCTCTTACACCAACAATACCGCACTCATTCGTAAGATTGACGTCAACACCACTCAGGCCACAAGCGGCACACGCACGCTTGGCATCAACTTCACTGCCAACTATGTGATGAGCAAGCGCGTCACGTTAGGTGCCTATTTTGACCATCAGGTGAACACACCACTTGTGTCATCGAGCGCTTATCCTACCACAAACAGCAACTATGGCCTTTCGGTAAACGTATCGCTTGCCAAGTAATAAAGATTCCACATAAAGCAAAGGAAGCGGAGCCTGGTTTGGAACGCTCCTTTGCAAGCATCCGAGCCAGGCCGATTTGTTCATAACAAAAAATCCCGCAGAATTATTTGCGGGATTTTTTCAGCAGATACCAAGAATTGATTTGCACTTGCTGTCAGGCTTTGTTGGAGTCTTTTCAAACTGCATTTGCGCTTTTTATTTTACACTTTCATTTTTTATTTAATCTTTTTGCATCGGCGTTACATATGCGCGAAAAAATCTGTATT
>CAVFVP010000071.1:0-9618 GCA_963625945.1 Agathobacter rectalis
ACCCCGAGATTACAAATCACGTGCTCTGGCCAACTGAGCTAAAGAGGCATCAAGTTTTGCTCTTAATATGCAAGTTTTCGGCGGCTCTCTTGCGCGTCCGTTGCTTGTTTCAAGCGGGTGCAAAGTTACGCATAATTTTTAATTCAGCAAACAATCGGCTGTTTTTTTTGAAAAAAAATGCGATTTTCCGTTCTTGACCGCCAAAGGGGGAGCCCACCCTCACAATTATCACGCCAATGTTGCACCTGCTATGCATAGCGTTGATGGCGGCCGCACGCCAGTGGGCTCAAACGGGCATCCGACGGTAAACGTTCCCTTTCTGCCGGCATACGGAGCTCAGCTCCCATAATAATATAACACTGGAGTCATCATCAGCGCCAGGGCAAGCATCGCACCAAAAATCACAAGGAACGCAACCATCGCAACCAGAAGGGCCGTACGCCACAACGACTGCCACCACGTCAACCGGTAGAGGCCCCGATAGGTCCACACCAAGTAGAATAGCATAAGGGAGTCGTAGCGGTCGATGAAGTTGAAGAAGGCAAACAGGTAGACCGTGACGACGTAATGCTCCATCACTTTGAGCCGGCGTCCATAAAACCGCCTACGGTAAAAGACATAATACGACGTCAAGCCCAACAGCGGGAAGAACGCAAACAGCGAAAGCGACGTGTCGCTCAACAGCTTTTCCACCGCCAAATCCACCGCCTCTGCCATACGGCCCGAAAAAAAGCCCTGCCGACGCTCTTTCCACTTGAAATAGGCCTCACGTATCTTTTTGTCCTTTTTAGCATTTTTCGACAAGATATTGGAGTAGATGTTCGACATAGCCTGTGCAACCGACTCTTCTTTTGGGGCATTCTGCATCACACGGTCGCTAATGCCAGTACACAAGACCATAATGGAAAGGGCTATCAGAAACGAGCTCACCGGACTCTGGTAAATCACGCGGTGGCCACTGAAATAGTCGCGCAGCATGTATCCCGGGCGGAGTGCAAGATGTATCATCGTGCGGATAAAATTGCTCGACAGTTGCGGATACGCCTCGCGGAAAGTCTTCAAAAGCCTGGGCTTGCCCTTCCCTAAATTGCTGTTTTGGCCGCAACGCGGACAGTAGTTACCTCTGAACACATGACCACAGTGACTGCACTCGGTTTCTTCCTGCGCCAAGCGAGGCGTGGGAGTACCGCGCACGACAAACACCTGGAGGCGGCGCCAACAGCGATGGACCGCTTGGGCTGCCACTTTTATCTTAGACATTATTCCGATGGCATGAATCATTCTCGACTTAGCAGGGATGAGGTATACTACAAAAAACGAATTCGAAGCAATGGATTGCCCAGCAAAGGCTCCACATGCCTTTTTTGCCGGTCAAAACAGGCGGCCTTGACATCCGCGCAACAGCCACCGGTTGCAAAATTACTAATAATTCAGCATCACCCGACGTGCTTCACATGCATTTTGAGGCAACTTTACCGCTTTTGACAGGACTCGGATACAAAGCACAACGGGCAGGCCCTTAATCCACATAGCCAACGCACGGTGCTGAGTCACAGCGATTCGGACAACGGGTGCATACCTATAGAAACACGGTGGGCTGTGCCGTGAAAAAACATTTTACTACGGCACAGCCCACGCTATGTTATCATTTATATATTGCGCCGGCAAGCGCCACATTGCCAAGAGCAGCAAAAGCAGCACTCATTCACCAGCCAAAGTCACTTTTGCTCCGGCAACAGGCACGGACGCACAACCGATGTGACACCGCCCTGCTCGCTGAACGTGGCCGTGAGCGGCTTGGCATCGGCGGCTGAGCGTGCAATCATCAGAGTGTATTGGCCGGGCTCCACTTGCCAGCAGCTGCCTTGCTCGTTAAACGAGGCCAAACCCTCATAGGGAATGCTGATGGTCACGCGCTGACTTTCGCCGGGCTGCAGAAGGGCAGTCTTGGCGAAACCGCGCAGCTCGCGCGAAGGCTTGTCCATGTCGCGGCCGGGAGCAGCCACATAAGCCTGCACCACCTCGCGGCCAGCCACACGGCCAGAGTTGCGGACCTCCACTGTGGCCGTCACACTGCCGTCGGCAGCCACTTCAACCTGAGGCTTGCCATAGGCAAACGTGGTGTAGCTGAGTCCGTAGCCGAACGGGAACGACACTTCCACGCCACGTGTGGTATAGTAGCGGTAGCCCACATACACGCCATCGGCATATTCCGTATAGTCAACATTCTTGCGCACATCGCCTCCATTGTGGTCCGACTCAAGCTCCATCCAGCTCTGAAGATCGAGCTCATTCAGGTTGTCGGTATCGGGGAAGTTGGCGGCCGACGGCACATCGGCATACTTCACAGGCCAAGTCATGGGCAGGCGTCCCGAGGGGTTCTCGCGCCCTGCCAGGAGATCGGCCACCGAGTTGCCCCCCTCCTGTCCCGGAAGCCACGACACAAGCACAGCATCGGCATCGCCAATCCAGCTTGCCGTCTCCACAGCGCCACACACGTTGAGAACCACAACCACCCGCTTGCCGGCCTTGTGGAACGCACGCGACACAGCCGAGAGCATATAGCGCTCAGCATCGGTGAGGTTGAAGTTGCCCTTCACCTCACGGTCAAGAAACTCGCCGCTTATTTTACCTATTGTCACCACAGCAGCATCATTGGCCTTGGCTGCAGCCTCAAGGAGAGCTTTGTCGAGCTTCATTTCGTCGACACGGTAGGGAGGCAGCCACTTGCCGTATTTGCCCTGACGCTCAGGAAGGCCGGCCTTGGCTTTCGGGATGTAGGCCTCATAAGCCGCCTGCACGGTGGCGTCGGTGGTGAAGCCAGCGTTGTGCAGACCGTCAATCAGGTTGACCACATAAGCGTGGTTCACATTGCCCGAGCCTGTGCCGCCGGCAATGAAGTCGTAGCTTGTGCATCCGAATGCGGCAAGTTTCTTCACCTTCTTGCCTAGGGGCAAAGTAGAGCGGTTGTTTTTCAGCAGCACCATACCCTCAACCGCGGCGGCACGGGCCGTGAGCGCATTGGCGGCCAGGTCGGGGTTGTTGTCGGCAACGTATCCGGCGAAACGTGGGGTTTTCTGGATATAGTTGAGCACGTGCTTCACATCGCGGTCCACAAGTTCGAGCGACAGTGTGCCGTTGTTCACGGCGCGCTTGATTTCCTCACGCTGATTAAGGGCACCCGGCATCAGCAGGTCGTTGCCGGCCGCAATTTGCCGTGCGGCGCTGATACCGCCATACCAGTCGGTCATCACCATGCCCTTGAACCCCCACTCGTGGCGCAGGATCTCGGTCACCAGGTCGCAACGCTCACTGCTCATGGTGCCGTTGATTTTGTTGTACGATGTCATCACAGTGAGTGGTTGTGCTTTCTTAACCACTATCTCAAACGGTTTCAAATAAATCTCGCGGAAAGTGCGCGGTGTACCCAGCGCATTGTTACGCACGCGATTGGTTTCCTGGTTGTTGATGGCAAAGTGCTTGAGCGAGGTGCCAACACCGGCACTCTGCACACCGGCCACTTCAGAGGCGCACATGTTGCCAGCCAGCAGCGGGTCTTCGCTGAAGTATTCGAAGTTGCGGCCACAGAGCGGGTTGCGCTGGATGTTGGTGGCTGGAGCCAGCAACACATCCACGCCATAGTGCTTCACCTCGTCGCCCATGGCTGCGCCCACCTTGCGTATCAGCGTGGTGTCCCACGTTGAGCACAGGGCCATAGTCACTGGGAAGTGTGTGCAGTAGAACGTGCGGTCGGTGCCGTCGCGGTGCGAGTCGATGCGCAGTCCGGCCGGGCCGTCGGCAACCACCGTTGCGGGAATGCCGAGGCGAGGCACGCCATTGGTCTGTCCGGCAGCGCCGGGCACCAATTCGGCCTGGCCACCCACAGTGGCGGCATCATTGTTTTTCACATTGCCGCATGTACCCACAAGCAGGTCTATTTTCTCGTCAAGGGTCATTGCATCGATTACCTTGTCGATAGTGGTTTTGCCCAATTGAGGATCTTGGGCAGCACCTGCGACCGACGACACGGCCAGCAGTGCAGCTACAAAAGAATGAGTCTTCATAAACCTATTATTGCGATTATATCATTAATGGTGATTTCTGCGATTGGAGTCTGAATTTATCGGGCACAACGCCCTAAGAGTCATATGCTAAGACCAGGTTTGACATTGTATCGGCAACACTACTGGCCGACGTGGCAAAAGTAACAATTTTTTTCCACAGGCAAAGGTTAAGACATCAAAAAAATGCGTGTCGTCAAGCGCTTGTGCAATGTTGAAAAACATCAAAAAGGAGATGCGTAACGGAATAATGTTGTAAATTTGCCGTTAGGAATAAAAAACTTAATCACATATGGGTTCTAAACTTTGGGAAAAGACGGTGAAGCTCGACCACGATGTGGAAAAATACACTGTGGGGCATGACCGCGAAATGGATATGTATTTGGCTCGTTACGACGTGCTGGGCTCAATTGCCCACATCACCATGCTTGAGACGATAGGTTTGCTCACGGCCGACGAGCTTGCCACGCTCACGGCCGAGTTGCGCCACATCTACAGCGAGATCGAGGCCGGGAGGTTTGAAATCGAAGACGGCATTGAAGACGTACACTCACAAGTAGAGCTGATGCTCACGCGCCGATTGGGCGACATGGGCAAGAAGATCCACTCGGGCCGCTCGCGCAACGACCAGGTGCTGGTCGACTTGAGGCTGTTTATCAGAAGCGAGCTCGAGGATGTGGTGCGCCACATCACCGTACTGTTTAAGACGCTCGTGGACCAAAGCAACCGCTACAAAGACGTGCTGATGCCTGGCTACACCCACCTGCAGGTGGCAATGCCATCGTCGTTCGGACTGTGGTTTGGCGCCTATGCCGAATCGCTGGCCGACGACCTTGCGGTGCTGCGAGCAGCCTATGAGGTGAACGACCGCAACCCGCTTGGTTCAGCTGCCGGCTACGGTTCGTCGTTCCCGCTCGACCGCGAGCTGACCACCAAGTTGCTTGGCTTTGCGTCGGTCGACTACAATGTGGTGTATGCCCAAATGGGCCGGGGAAAGACCGAGCGCATTGTGTCGCAAGCCATCGCCAACGTGGCAGCTACGCTTTCGAAGCTTGCGTTCGACGCGTGCATGTTCAATTCGCAGAACTTCGGATTCATCAAACTCCCCGACGAGTTCACCACAGGATCGTCGATTATGCCCCACAAGAAGAATCCAGACGTGTTTGAGCTGACGCGCGCCCGTTGCAACCGGCTTCAGGCCCTGCCCTACCAGATTGCCATGATCACGAGCAATCTGCCGGTGGGATACTTCCGCGACCTTCAGCTCATAAAAGAAGAATTCCTGCCCGAGTTTGATGAGATAAAGGCCATTGTGTCGATGGTCAATGCGATGGTGAGCCAAATCAAGGTGAACGACCACATACTCGACGACACACGCTACGACCTGATGTTCTCGGTAGAAGAGGTGAACCGCCTCACCCGTGAGGGAATGCCGTTCCGCGACGCATACAAGAAAGTGGGACTCGACATAGAGGCCGGCACATTCAAGCCAGTGAAGCAGGTGCACCACACCCACGAGGGGTCGATAGGCAACCTGTGCAATGACCGCATTGCCGAGCTATACCAAAAGCAGCTCGAGGCGTTTGACTTCGACACCTATCACCAGGCATTTGCCAAGTTGCTTGGCAGAGAGGGGAACAAGTGAGAGCCCAAGGCATAATCATCGCAATGGCCACGGTCATCGCCGCATGTGTGCTGGCATCGTGCGACAAGGTGAACAACACCAGTCTGCCGTCGTACACTGTGCGCATCAACCTCAGCGACATTGCCCGGTGGAACACGTATGGTGTGAGTGGCGTGGGCGACTACCGCATCTTCAACCGCACGAAGCGCCTGCCGTCGAACTTTCCCTACGATGTGAACACCTACACCGGATATGGCGGCGTGCTACTCATGATGGCTCTCGACATCAAGTCGACCTCCACATCCTATGTGCCAGTCGCCTACGATGCGGCATGTCCCGTAGAGAAAAACGCTGATGTGGCGGTAAGCATCGATGCATCTAACTTCGAGGCCGTGTGCCCACAATGCGGATCACATTACAATGTGCTCACCGGTGCAGGCGGTCCCATAAGCGGAACAGCCCTCACGCGCAAGTTGGGACTCACCACCTACACAGTGCGTGCCTCGACCAGCGGAGGGTATATCATCACAAGCTACTGACCTATCCCCAGAGGCGTCAATGGTCAAAGAAGCACAGCCCGCCAACCACTCGCGCAACAAATTCAACAAAAGAATAATAAAACAACACAATAAGTTCAGAGATTTATGAAACCGATTGTAAGCATCATTATGGGCAGCACCAGCGACCTGCCCATCGTAGAAAAAGCCGCCAAGTTTCTCGATGAGATGGAAATCCCCTTTGAGATGCTTGCCCTCTCGGCACACCGCACGCCACGCGAGGTTGAAGACTTTGCCCGCGGAGCCAAAGGCCGCGGCATCAAGGTGATAATAGCAGCCGCAGGCATGGCAGCCCATCTGCCCGGCGTGATTGCAGCAATGACCACCCTGCCGGTGATAGGCATCCCCATCAAGTCGACATTCGAGGGAATGGACGCCATGCTGGCCATCATTCAAATGCCTCCCGGCATCCCCGTGGCCACAGTTGGACTCAACGCAGCACAAAACGCTGCCATCCTTGCCACCGAGATTCTTGCGCTGGCCGACGAGGCCCTGGATGCTAAAATCACGGCCTACAAGGAAGGCCTTGCCCAGAAGATTGTCAAGGCCAACGAAACCCTTGCACAGATAGAATACAAATTCAAGACCAACTGACAATGTCCACATTCAACTACCGGCGGCGCCACACCGTGAGCGTGAACGTGGGCGGAACACCCATGGGCAGCGAATTCCCGGTGAGAGTGCAGTCGATGACCAATACCTCGACCGATGACATCGATGCCAGCGTTGCCCAATGCCGGCGGCTTGCCGATGCCGGAGCCGAATATGTGAGGCTTACAGCGCAGGGTGTGCGTGAGGCCGAATCCATAGGCCAAATCCGCACCCTACTGCGCAACCAAGGCTGCACCACACCCCTCGTGGCCGACATACACTTCAATCCGCGCGCAGCGTTTGCGGCAGCCCAAGTGACCGACAAGGTGCGTATCAACCCCGGCAACTTCGTGGATCCGGCCCGCCAATTCAAGAGCCTGAGCTACACCGACGAGGAATATGCGGCCGAGCTTCAGCGCATTCACGATGCCTTGGTGCCGTTTATCGATGTGTGCCGCCAGCACGGCACGGCAGTGCGGTTGGGCGTGAACCACGGCTCGCTCAGCGACCGCATAATGAGCCGCTACGGCAACACGGCTGCCGGCATGGTGGAAAGCGTGATGGAATTCCTGCGCGTGTTTGTGGCCGAGGGATTCCTCGACGTGGTAATCTCCATGAAGGCGTCGAACGTGGTTGTGATGGTTGAGGCCGTGAGGCGTCTTGTGAGGGCCATGGATGCCGAAGACATGCACTTCCCGTTGCATCTGGGCGTAACCGAGGCCGGTTTCGGCGACGACGGCCGAGTGAAATCGGCCGTGGGCATCGGCGCACTGATGAGCGAGGGGCTGGGCGACACCATTCGCGTTTCGCTCAGCGAGGCTCCCGAGGCCGAGATTCCAGTGGCTCGCAAACTGGTGGAATACATCACCTCGCGCACAGGCCACGCGCCCATCGACGGCGCTCTGAGCCCCGGCTACGATGCCGTGAGCCCCAGTCGCCGTGCATCGTCAGAAGCAGGTGGCCTGGTGGGCGGACGCCGCCAGCCTGTGGTGGTGGCCTCGTGTCGGCCCGGCGACGTGCCCCAAAAGGCTAAGCCAGACTTCTACTTCAGCACAAGCGGCGAGGGTGACGGCGGTGCCAACCGCTACATTGTGCCATTTGCCACATATACCGGCGCTGAAGGCACCTATCCGTTGCTACGGCTCGACGAGTGGACCGACAACTGCCAAGCCGACATCAAGTGGGTAGCGGTGAAAGCCGACACGCCGGTCGCCGACCTTGAGCTTCTGAAAGGCAGGAACGATGTGGTGCTGGTGGTGGATGCGGCAAACGTCAACATCCCCGGCAGCTGGCAGTCGCTGCTACACGCCATGAGTGCCGCCGGAATCAGCTGCCCGGCAGTGCCGCGTGCATCTTATGCAGGCACCACCGACACCGAATGGCTGCAAGTGAAAGCCGGAGCCGACTTCGGAACGGTTCTGCTCAACGGATTTGCCGACGGGATATGGCTCGACGCCCCCGACTATGCCGATGCTGAATCGCTCGTGGGCATCGAGTTTGCAATTCTGCAAAGCACACGCCTGCGCATGAGCAAGACCGAGTTCATATCGTGCCCAAGCTGCGGTCGCACGATGTTTGACCTGATGAGCACTGTGGAACGTGTGAAGGAAGCTACCGCACACCTCACACACCTCAAGATTGGCGTGATGGGATGCGTGGTCAACGGCCCGGGCGAGATGGCCGATGCCGACTACGGCTATGTGGGGGCTGCCGCCCACCGCATAAGCCTCTACAAGGGCAAGCAGTGCATCGAGAAAAACATTCCCGAAAGCGAGGCCATTCCTCGCCTTGTGGCGCTCATAAAGGAAAACGGAGACTGGATTGACCCATAACGCAATGCAATGAATCGCTCAAACGGTGGTTTATAGTATAGGCAAAGTTGATCACCAATCACAATCCAAACACATTAATTATATGAAAGCTACACCGAAACCGATATATGCGGTGCTCTTCACGGCGCTGGCCATCCTGTGCATGGGCATTGCCAGCTGCAGCTCCAACGAGCCTGACGGCAAAGCCAAACACGTGGCCGATGCCGTCGACCTGGGCTTAAGCGTGAAATGGGCCTCACACAACGTGGGCGCACTCGAACCCGAGTCAACGGGAGGGCTATATGGCTGGAGCGACTGCACAGGCTCGCGGCGAACCCAAGCCAACATAGAGCTGTATTACACCAACGATGGCATGACCTTTGTCACGTGGGGAAGCACACTGTATGGCGGCATAACTCCACCATCCAACATCTGCGCATCCGACAGCGACATCGCCCGCTACTCGTGGGGTGGCACTTGGCGGTTGCCCACAAAAAAGGAAATGCAAGAGCTGATTGACAAATGCACGTGGAGCGAAATCACCACCATCAACTCAAAGCCTTGCGTGAAGGTGACCGGACCTAACGGCAAATACATCATTCTGCCCGTGGCCGGATACCGCAGCAACGAGACATCGGTCGGCCTGCGCGGCACCAATCTGTGCTACTGGACAGGCGAGCGCTGCTCGGCCGCCGATCAGGAATCGTGGAAAATCAAAAGCGGACAGCTGAGCACGGCATGGAGCCTTAACGTCTCAAAACAGGAGCGGCAAATGGAGCCACAAGTGAGAAGCTTTGGTCTGAGTGTGCGCCCCGTGTGTGATTAGCACCCATCCACATAAAGCCATTCCCACCATATAAATCAAGACTAAATCAGGGCTGGATTCCCCACTCAGAATCCAGCCCTGATTTAGTCTCTCTAACACCGCACCGACGGCACAGATGCCTTCGACACCCTCTATATCGGCTGCGAGA
>CAVFVP010000072.1:0-8929 GCA_963625945.1 Agathobacter rectalis
CTACCCCTATGGCAAGAGTGTTGACGACTTTCTGCAAGACCGTGACATTTATGCCAGCACAGCCGGCATAGGCGATGCCAGTCACACCGATTTCAAACTGATTTTTGAAAAAATTCTTAATGCGCAGGCCCCGGGCAACGTGAGCCTTTTGGTGACCGATATGATTTATTCGCCAGCCGACACACGCGATGTGAGCGTGGAAAAGATATTCAACGAGGAGCTCGGCGTGGCTGCGTCGCTGTTTCGCAATCACAATGGCAAGTCGGTGATTGTGAGCCAGCTTATGGGGGACTACGATGGTAAGTATTACCCCTATAATGGCCACCCGGTCGACTATCGGGGCAAGCGTCCATTCTACCTGATTGTGATAGCCGATGCCAAAACCGTCGATCAAATGGCGGCAAATCCGGCTTTCGCTGCTGTAACGCATCCGTCAGCAGCTGTCAACACCTACCGCTTCAATCAGAGCGAGGCTTCTGTTGCCTTTAAGGTGATACCCGACTGGGCCGACAATGCCGGCCGCTTCCGGGTGTCGCACGACGACCCCAGCCAACTCACCGGCTGCACCCCCGACCGCACCACTGGCAAGCTGTGCTTCAGCCTGGCCGCCAATCTTGGCGTGCTGCAAAAGGACGCGGCGTTTTTTGCCGATGCCACCAACTTCTCGGTGCGGTCGCTCAATGGTTTCGACATCAATGTGCGCCCCATAGTGCCGGCCGACATCACGGCCAACAACAAGGCATATCTCGAGGGAATGACCCACATCATCACATTTACCGGCAAGTTCGACACCCCGCAGGATGAAGTGACGGTGCGTATTCCCAATGACTTCCCTCAGTGGATATCGGCATCTACTGCCACCGACGACACAAACCCCGCCGCATCGGGGTTTGCCGCTACCACCTTTGGCCTTGACAGCTTCATGAAAGGAATCTACAATGCATTCACTCATGGCCAAGACCACAACTACACAAGAATTGAACTGAAACTGAAAAATTAAAAGCTATATGCAAAAGGACACAATCTATCTCATAGCCGGCATTGTGGCCACGGTGCTGTTCTGGCTGTTGCGTGTGCAGCTGCTCGAACTCGTGTATACCGCCCCCGGCTACAGCGACAACATGTATAACCTGGGCATCTACGACACGGTTGCAATCGTAATCACCGCTTTGCCGTGGGTGGCCGCAGGCATATACTACTATGTCATCAATTCGGTGCGTTTCGACCGCTGGTGGCATTGGCTTGCCGTGCTTGCAGTGGTGGCTGTGCTCACCCCGGTGGTGTGCTATGGCATAATCACCGGTGTCTTTGCCGACAACGGCGGCATCAGCTATCCGTCCGAGGCGGTGGCTTTCCAAACGTCGACCGTGCTCTATGCGGTGCTGATGTTTGTGGTGGCCTCATTCTCGGTGCGCTGGTGGAGCAGCAACTGCCGTCACACCCCGATACCACAATAACGCAACTTTATAATCTCTGCATAATAGAGTCATGAAACTGTTTATTTTCGCAATAGGCGGCACCGGGTCAAGGGTGCTTAAGTCGCTGCTGATGCTCTCGGCAGCGGGTGTGCGGCCGGTGGGGCCTGATGGCCGTCCCGTGCCCAACCTTGAATTGGTGCCCATAATAATCGATCCGCACAAGAGTAACGCCGACCTTAAGCGTACCGAGTCGCTGTTGAGCGCCTACCGGCTGCTGCGCCGTCAGATTCACGGCGACGAAGTGAACGCCGAAGGTTTCTTCGCAACCAAGATATCCACTTTGCGCGACATCATGCAGGGGTCGCCTGTGCCGCTCGACGACTCGTTCATATTCAACATGGCCGCCGTGGGTAGCAAGCGCTTCCGCGACTTCATAGGGTTCGACACGATGAACGAGCCTAACCAGGCCCTAACCTCGCTGCTCTTTGCCGACTATCAGCTCGACAACAAGATGAGCATCGGCTTTGTGGGCTCGCCCAACATTGGCAGCGTGGCCCTCAACGGCATAAAGGACAGCAATGAGTTCAAAGCGTTTACCAGCGTGTTTGCCGAAGGCGACAGAATCTTCTTCATCAGCTCGATATTCGGCGGCACGGGTGCTGCCGGATTCCCCATCCTGGTCAAGAACATCCGTCAGGCCTCCGGCGATGAGGTGAAAAACCGCGCATTCCTGCAGACGGCTCCCATAGGAGGCCTCACAGTGCTCCCTTATTTCAGTCTCATGACACCCGACGATGCCGACCGCCGCATCGAGTGCAGCGACTTCGTGGTCAAGACCCAATCGGCTCTTGAGTATTACAACCAGACCATCACCGGTTCCGGCGGCAATCAGGTGAATGCCATCTACTACCTCGGCGACCACGGCCACGATGCCCCCTACAAGTATGACCCTGGCGACAAGCAGGACCAGCACGACCCGGCTCATCTTGTGGAGCTTGTGGGAGCATTGGCCCCGCTCAATTTCGCCGGTCTGCCCATTGACCAGCTTGTCGATCCAGCCACCCGCCAGCCGTTGCCCACCAAGGCTTTTGAATATGGGCTCGACGTTGACACCGATGACATCGACTTCGCCTCGCTGGGTAAGGAAACGCGCGACTTGGTCTATGGCAGCATGGTTAAGTTCCACCTGCTATTCATCTTCCTGCGCACTGGCTTCAGTGGCATGATAGGGCAGGGATTCACCGAGGATTCCCCGAAGATATCGCGCGATTTCACATCCACGCAGTTCTACCGCACGCTCACCGACTCGTTCTTCAATGCCTACACCGAGTGGCTGAGCGAGCTCAAGTTCAACCGCCGCCACGTGGAGCCGTTCAACAGCGGAGTCTTCGACATGACAAATGCCATCAAGGGCGTGCGCACCCGCAAGGGCTTTTTCGGTGCGAAGACAGTGAGCTGCGACACTTTTAAGAGCGAGATGAACAAGCTGAGCCGCGACAACCACTCTTACAGCGGCCGCACGCTTGAGTTTAAGCTGATGGATCTGTTTAACCGGGCGGCCGACAAAATCATGGCTGAACGCTACGACAACATCAACTGATGCCTCTAGCCGCCTATCACAAGACACAAAAAAGATTAAGAAAAATCGAATCATGAGCAAGATACTGTCATATAACAACAAAACCACCAAGACGCCCGACCGCGACTGGATTCCGGTGGAGCCTTATGACGATGATGACATCCGTGCCATTCGTGACCCCAACGGCGGCCAGTCGGAGAATCCGCACACCGCCATACCGAGTCCTTTCGCACAGCTCGACCTTGTGAAAAACGCATTTGAGCATCTGGCCACAGGAATCAACCTTGGCGGCACCATGATGGACAAGCGCCTGGTGTCGAATGCTCTCGATATAGCCCAGCTGCTGTTTGACTACGAAAGCCACAAGGAATATCTGCACATCGTGAGATGGAACCGCGACGAGCAGCTGGCACGGCTTAAAAGTGAGCCCGAGCATCGCCTCTATGGCGAGACAATCGAGCTTTTCCTCAACAGCGATACGAAATATAACTTTGCCCAACTCACCGACTGGTATGTGATACTGTGGCACAACCGCGTGATTGGGGCCACGTCGCCATCATCGTTCACAATGGGAGTGCCGCGCGAAAGCACTGAGCCTGTACGCGAGATAATGGTGGAGCAGGGCATACCGCTATTTGCCGCCGAGACGCGCGACTTGTGGCAGCGCGGCGATGATTTTGTGCGCATGATGTTCTTCCTGTTCAATGCATTCCCGTCGTTGCGCAAGGCGCTGGGTGGCGTTTATGCCTACATGGTCAAGAACCTGGGCAAAATCCGCGACACCAAGCCGGCACTATATGCAAGCATTGTGGCAGTGGTGCCCAATGTGGAATCGTTCAGCCCCGAGTCGGCCGACAAGGTGCGTGAGCAGCTCGATATCCTTTACGACCCTTTTTCCGGCGACAACGAAATCACCGTTTTGGGGGCCAGACTCTACCACAAGCGCGCAACCGACATTCGTCAGGCGGTGTCGAAGAGCGATTTCCTTATGTCTCCGACCATAGTCCAGCCGGTCGGCACGCAGCTGCCTCTTGTGCTGCGGTCGGGCTTCAACGGCAGTGCCGACGCCTACATCTACGTCGACCGCCCGTGGGACAGTTCTACCGAGGTGCTGGCCGGAGTGGTCCCTGTCGGCAAGCGCCATTTACCGGGCACGGCAATCGAGTATCCGTTTGTCACCACAGCCGATTTGCTTACGCCTACGCTTGTGCGGCTAAGCGGACCGCTTGACCCCGACCATTATTTCGACGGCAACGCCCATGGCCATGCCTCTAGCCCCGACTACGGTTATTTGCTGCCGCTCACACCGCTGTTTTTCCGCTACTTCGATGCCGCGTTTCTGTGTGGCACTGTGTGTGGGCGCAATGTGCTTGAAATTGAAGAGCGCCCGGGGTGCGTGACTGTCACGCTGCGCATCCCTGTGAAGAAGCGTTTCATAGAGTTGACCCGCAACTATCTGCCCATATCCGACGACGCTTGGGAATTCGACGAGCAGCGCGGCACTGGGCGGCTTGTCACCGATGTGGTGATGAGCGCATCCGTATTTCCGTTTGTAAAGACCGGCATGGCCGATGACTATACTGTGCAACTGTTCTCGCTCGGGCAGGACGGTGGCAATGCAAGCCTGGCTTTCTATGCCGACGGACTTGTCGCACAAGGACTGAACGTGAGCAGCCGTGTGCGTACCCGCACCTCTTATGCCACTGAGTATTATAGTGTGAAAGGCGCTTTCGACTTGATAGAGGCTACCGTGCACAGTGGCGGCCGGCAGCACAGCGGTTTCATAGTGCCGCGGTGGAAGCCTTACTTGCCCTCGGCGCGCGAACTCATGTTTGCCGTCGATTTCGGCACCACCAACAGTCATGTGGAGTGGGCCGAACGCGGGCACGACAGCGAGCCGCTCACCTTTGAGTTCAACTCGGCCTCCACGCTCATAGCTCCGTTGCTCAAGCGCGAGTCGCTATTGATTGCCGACCAGTTGCAGCGCATCGAGTTCTTGCCAAGCGACATCGATAACCTCTACGGCTTCCCGCTCCGCACGTCGCTCGCAAGCAATGTCAACAACGACGGCAGCACAAACCTGTGGGGCAATGTGAATATCCCGTTCCTCTATGAGCGCCAATACTTCGACGGCTACGATGTGGCCACAAATCTCAAATGGGGCGCCGACAACACGCTCAGCCGCGAGTTTCTGCGCGAGATTGCCATGCTTATAAGGGCAAAGGTGCTTATTGAGAATGCCGACATTGCCAAAACGCATATAATCTACTTCTTCCCGGCAAGTATGGGCGGTGGTGACCGGCGAAAGTTGCAAGACACATGGGAGGAGCTGTACCGCACCTACATCGGCACTCAGGGTGCCGACCAGTATCTGCACGCCTATCCCGAGTCGATAGCTCCGGCATTCTTCTATAAGGGGGCTGATGTGGCCGGATCAAGTTTCGTGACCATCGACATCGGCGGCGGCACGAGCGACACTGTGATTTATCAGCCCACGGCCGACCGCCTTGACAGCGTGCCGGTGGCTGTGTCGTCGTTCAGATTTGCGGGCAATGCCATTTTCGGCGATGCCTTCACCGAGCGCGATGCCGACAACAACCCGCTCATTCACCACTATGCCGAATATTTTTCGCGTCTTATAGCCAAGAACCCCGACATCACTTACCTCAACAGCATTCTGCAGACGGTGCTCAAGCAAAAGCGGTCGGAAGATGTCAATGCGTTCTTGTTCTCGATAGAGAATGTGGAGCAGTTGCGCTGTCTGCACGAGGTTGACCGCAATCTGTATAGCTATGATGCCCTGTTGCGCAACGATGATCAGCGCAAGCTGGTGTTCCTTTATTTCTACACGGCCATAATCTACTACACGGCACAGTCGATGCGTGCCCGTGGCTATGAGTCGCCCAAGCAAATCTATTTTAGCGGCACCGGATCTAAGATTCTCAGCATAATAGGGAACCTTGAGCAGGTGCGTGAGCTCACGAAACGCATCATTGAGGGCGTGATGCAGCAACCGTGTCCCCAGCCTTTTGTGGTTAAGGTTGAGCATGAATGCCCTAAGCAGGTGACTTGCCGCGGCGGTGTGCGGTTGGAGAATGCGCGTCTGGCCGGCCGTGCCAGTGTCGATGCCTTCTCGCCGCGCAATGTCAACCGCATCAAGTATTGCTTCCCTATGACTGGTGCCGACTCGTTGACCTATGGCGAGGTCAATAGCATGGATGTGCGCAACCGCATCGCCGACAGTGTGCGGCGGTTCAATGAGTTTTTCGTTGGCCTGTGCGACAATGAGGCAAAAGACGAGTTCGGCATCGACAAGAAGGTGTTCCGCCTGTTTTGCAGTGTGGTCAACGACGGAATCGACAACTATCTGGCGGCTGGCATCGTGAGCTTCCTCAAGGGACGTTACGATGAGTCCGACGTCATTGAGGATGTGCCTTTCTTCTATCCGGTGATAGGCATCATCCGCTACAATCTGCTTAAGAATTTATGCAACGAAGTGATTTCAAAACTCCAATGACTCAAGTGAAGCGTTTTGTAATATCGGCTCTGTGCATGGCGACAATGGTGATTGCCGTGCACTCCCAGTCTCTGCCTGCCGACCAATGGCGGCACGGGGTGGCCTTATGCGCACAGATGCGCGCCGTTAATGATGGCTATGGTCTTCCCACCGACCAATTAGATAAGGATTTTCCTAATGGATTCTCTCTCGACGACCTCAACAGCGTATATTCAGATTGCACCGGATGGAAAGTTGTGTATGCCGAGCTAAAGCGTCAGGAGGCCGTGCCTGCCGATGAAGCAACGCTGCACCGGCAGGCCGAGCGTACTCTGAAGGGTAGCGGCTCTGCCGTAGACAGTGCCATGGCAGCTTTTGCTGCAAGCGACCCGAGGATTGCAGAGGAAGCTGATATGGTTGGACTTCAGCCTCGGCAGGCTACTGCTGACGATGGCTGTGCCATGCCGCTTGCCCTTGTGGCCCAAATCCTGTGTCTTGTTGTGGCTGTGGCAAGTGCCATGGTGGCTGTGGCAGCAGTTATGCAGGTACGGAAGTTGAGGCAGAACGTCACGGAAGCCAATGCACGTATCGGAGCCATAGAGCAGGGATTGCAGTCGGTGGCCGACGAAGTGCAGAGCATGGTATCGAGGCCCGTTGTCGGTGTCCCCGTTGACAAGCCGGTTGCCGGGGAGGTTTGCCGTGAAGGGCAGGACGAGGCGCCTCATGTTGCTGATGAACCCGCCAGACCTGTCAGTCCACAGGTGTTCTATATGTCACGTCCCGACTCTAATGGCTGTTTCATGAGGACCAGTGCCACATTCGAGGCAGGCAACTCGATTTTCCGACTCGTCACCACCGACGGGCAGACGGCAACCTTTGAGGTGATTGATGACCAGAATGTGCATCGCATTGCCCTGATGATGCCCGCCGAGAACTTGACCGTGGCTTGTGTGGGCGAGTCGATACAGCTCTCGCACGGTAAACGGCGGGTGGTGACCGATGCTCCGGGCGAGGCAGTGCTCGATTGTGGAAAATGGCATATAACACGCCGTGCAACCATTCATTATGAGTAGTCACACCATATGTGCCTGGCATGCTTTTTGAAAGTGTGGTAGTAAAAACGGCTTCCGGAATATGAAATGCAACTGCCCTAATTGTGGACGTGAAATAGAAGTGACGGCACAAGAGGCCCGTCGGCTGGGCGGACATCTTGTGTGCCCTCAGTGCCTCACGCGTGTCGATGTGGCTGTCACTGCCGCCGGCAGTGGCGGGGTGTCGTCTGGTAAGTCGGCGCCGGCCATACAGCCGTCGGCAGGCTATTGCACCAATTGCGGTTCGCGTGTCAAGGCCTCTGATGATTTCTGCCCCAAGTGCGGCCATAGTCTTAGGGGTGGCAAGAGGCGCACTGCCGATGCTCCGCCGCCTTATCGCCGACAGACTCAGCGCAAGTCGGTGGTTCCGACTCAAGCGGCCGCTCGTCCTGCCCGTCAACCGTCTTCGCCCTCTCGACCTCAGCGGTCGGTTAAGTCGGCCAAGAAAGCGTTGCCGATTGGCCCTTTGGGCTGCTTTTGGCGTACGATTGCGGCTGTGGCTGTGGGTTTTGCCGTCTATGTGCTTGCCGGTTTGTTGCTGCAATAGCCCGGCAGACTGCTGAGAAATGTGTGAATCAATATAAAAAAACAATAGTGTGTCATGAAGATAACTTGCCCTAAGTGTGGCCATGTGACTGAAATAGCAGCCAGTGAACTTTCGGCTGTCGACAACAAAGTGGTGTGTCCGAGTTGCATGTCGACTCTCAAGGTCGACGGTGATTATGCCTACATCCCTACGGCCGATTGCACGTTCAACCCTGAGCCCGATCCGGAACCGGTGCAGCCTGACCAGACTGAGCAGACCGGCTCATGGGTTGCTCAAGGAGGACTTGAAGACCCCTTGCTCAACGATGCCATCGAGTATGTGGAAATGTGCAATGCCATATCTACCGAAATGCTGCAACGCTACCTTGATGTGGATTTTGCACGTGCAGCCGACATAATGAGGCGTTTAGAGGAGAAGGGCATTGTGGGGCCAGCCACCGGCGGGCCGCGCCAGATTCTCATCCCTCACAATGGCGGCCTTTTTGGCAGGGCTCCGAAAAATCGCGAGGAAACCGCCGAAATCAAGGATCTCAAGAAACTTATTGACAGCGGTGAGGTGAAGACGCATGTGTTTGGTTGCTCAAGTTGCTCGATGGTTGTCATCGGATTAATTTTGGCTTACATCGTAATAAGTTATTTTATCAAGTAGGCTCAATTGGTAACTATTCAGCAATAGTAATGGGCATACGCCATTTCCATCCTACAAAGATAGGATGGTGTTGATGGCGTTGAGCTGCGATTGTCTGTTCTTCCACGCAGAGTCTGCTATGGAATGTATTGCGAAGAAAGCGTCTGCTCC
>CAVFVP010000073.1:0-8716 GCA_963625945.1 Agathobacter rectalis
TGGGCAAATCACACCAGAGTGCCTACTTGGCTGCTGCGCGGAAGCCGGCAGCGGCAATGGCGGCAACCACGGCCTGCGGGTCGAATGTACCCTCAACCGATGCTGTGCCGCCAGCCAAATCGACTGTGACCGAAGTCACGCCCTCGACACCTTTCACGGCTTTTTCCACGCTCGCCTGGCAATGCTGGCATTTCATTCCTTTAACTTCAAATTCCATTTTGCTGTTATTTTTTAGATGTTGATTTATATTCATTATTCACCGGCTCACATTCCGCCCGCATCAAAACTTGGCGAACTTGAGACGCAGACTGTTGAGCACCACGCTCACACTGCTGAAAGCCATCAAGGCACTGCCCAGAGCCGGGGTGATCTGCACATTAGCCACCGGGGCTAAAACGCCAGCAGCCAAGGGGATGCAAACCACATTGTAGACAAAGGCCCAAAAGAGGTTTTGCTTTATGGTGCGCACGGTGCGCGTGCTCAGCCGCACAGCCGAGGCGATGCGGCGCAAATCGTCGCCCATCAGCGTGACCTGCGCGGCATCAATAGCCACATCGGTGCCCCCGCCCATGGCGATGCTCACATCGGCCGATGCAAGCGCCTGACTGTCGTTGATGCCGTCGCCCACCATGGCCACATGGTGTCCGTCGGCTTGCAGACTGCGCACGCAGTCTTCCTTGTCCTGCGGCATCACCCCGCTTCGGTAATGGGCAATTCCGGCAGCGTCGGCCCAATAAGCCACTGCCTGTTCATGGTCGCCGCTCATCATGGTCACATCGATACCCATTGCCAGCAATTGGGCCACTGCCTCACGGGCATGTGGCTTGAGCCGCTCACGGTCGGCAAAGGCGATTGAATCAAGCGGACGCGTGAAGTCGACATCGGGATTAGGCGTGGTGAGGGTTCCGGTTTTGTCGATCACAAGCGAATCCACCTTGTGCAAAGCCTCTAGCGCAGCGGCATCCTTGATGAGGATGCCGTGGCCGGCAGCCTTGCCCATGCCCACCATGAGCGCGGTGGGAGTGGCAAGCCCCATGGCACACGGACAGGCTATGACCAGCACCGACACGGCCGACAGGATGGCTTGAGGCAGATGGCCGATGCCGCCAAACACAATCCACATGGCGAAAGTGAACACTGCTATGGCAATCACCACTGGGACAAAAACGAGAGCTATGCGATCGACGATGCGCTGAACCGGAGCCTTAGAGTCCTGAGCCCGGCGCACCATTGAAATGATTTGGGCAAGCACCGTGGCCGAGCCCACCTGACGCGCCTCAAACTGCAGAGAACCGCTGCGGCACACAGTTCCGGCAAGCACTTTTTGCCCCGGGAGCTTCTGCACAGGAGTGGGCTCGCCACTTATCATGCTCTCGTCGACATACGCCTCGCCACTGGTCACGATGCCATCGACAGGCACCTTGTCGCCTGCGCGGAGCTCAACCACATCCTCGGCCACAAGCGATGATTGGGGCACGGTCGACACCGTGCCGTCGGCTGCCACGAGGCGCGCCGTGGCAGGAGCGAGAGCCATAAGGTCGCGTATGGCGGTGGCTGTGCTGCCCTTGGCGCGCTCCTCAAGCACACGCCCTGTGAGCACAAAGGTGATTATCATAACCACGGCGTCATAATAGGTGTGCCACTCAATGCCATAGCTACCCCAGTAGGCATCGCCCCAAAAGGTGTTGAACACGCTGAGGAGCATCGAGATGCCTGTGCTGAGCGCCACCAGGGAATCCATGCCGGCCGAGTGGTGACGCGCCTGCGACCATGCCGCCGCATAAAACGACCCACCGCAATAAGCCATGCACACCGCAGCAAGCACCATGCGCACCACATCGCCGCAAGCCGGCCACGACTGTGGCCACGCCATGCCGGCAACCATCACAGCCACGGCCATCACCCAAGCCACAACCATGCGGCGCAACATGACTGTGTAGCGGTGGTGCTCTATGGCCTGCACATCTTCTCCGTCGTCGATAACCAACTGGTATCCCATCGCATCAACGACGGTCTTCATCTCGGCCGGCGATGTCATGGCGGTATCATAGGTTACCCGCGCCATACGGCTTGCCAGAGAGACCGTGGCCGAGGCCACGCCCGGCATCTGGGCAAGAGACTGCTCCACTGCGGCAGAGCATCCGGCACACATCATGCCCACCACCGGCATTGAGCACTCTGACAGTTTGCTATGTTTCAATGTATTCTCGTTCATATTGCAAAGTTAGCCACTCACTCGGTCTCCGGCATTGCACAATTATGTCTTATTTGTTGCACAAAAAACCACCCGGCCGTTTGAACAATGCACTGCTAGGTCAATTAAAAAAGCAATAATGTGTGTGACTTATTCCACACCTCTACGGCATGGCGGCGGCAAAACTATATTTTATCGAGTGGAATGCGTGACTGATGCGACTGCTGATATTGCGTGGGCGTGCACCCGGCCACCTGCTTGAATTGCCGCGAAAGGTGGGCCACGCTCGAGTAGCCGGTGCGATAGGCTATTTCACTCACTGTGAGTTGGCCATACTCCAGCAGCTCCTTCACATGCTCCACTTTTTGCGCTATGAAGAATTTTTCGATGGTGCGGCCCTCGAGTGTGCTAAATACGGCACTTGCCTGCTTGTAGTCGACCACCAGCTCACGCTGCAATTGCTGCGATATTTTCACCGGCAGACCATCGTCACGCCTCGCCAAGGCTATGAGCAGAGTCTTAATGTGCTCAACCAAGGCCTCATCGCTGTTGCGCAACAACTCAAAGCCCTCACGGCTGAGGCCGTCGGCCAGACGGCTGAGCATGTCGGCACCGAGACCATCGGGCACATCGGCCCACCCCATGCCCACGGCGGCATCGGGCATACCCAGGCCGGCAAGCAGCGAACGCACACTTGCCACACACCTGTCGCACACCATGTTTTTAATGGATATCCTCATAGTCACAGCAAATTTACGACAATATGACCGATGATGCAAGAACTCCCAAGCCGCCTGCCGCCTTCATTGCCTGCCCATCCACCGCCTGGCGGCAGTCCACACTGGCCGTTTTTCGGTAAATTATTTTAATATTAGACCCCGACACGGCCTCGCGCTTTATAAGATAGTGGAATTTGAGTAACTTTGCACAATTATTAGTAGCTGAGTAAAAAAGACGCAATGATATCTGTTCAAGGATTGACGATGGAATTCAACAGCCAACTGCTGTTTGACGACATCAACTATGTGATCAACAAAAAAGACAAAATTGCCCTTGTGGGCAAAAACGGCGCCGGCAAGTCGACTATGCTGAAAATCATTGCCGGATTGCAAGAGCCCACATCGGGCACCGTGTCGAAGCCCAAGGACATCACCATAGGCTATCTGCCGCAGCAGATGACACTCACCGACGGCAACACCGTAAGGGCCGAAGTGGGAAAGGCTTTCGACCACATAAAGGAACTTGAGAACAGCATTGCCGCAGTGAACACCGAAATTGCCGGACGCACCGACTACGACAGCAGCGAATACCAGGATTTACTCGACCACCTAAGCCACCTCACCGAGGTGCAAGCTATGTACCAAAGCGAAAACGCCGATGCCGAAATGGAACGCACACTCATGGGACTGGGCTTTGAGCGATCAGACTTCGACCGCCCCACAAGCGAGTTCAGCGGCGGATGGCGAATGCGCATCGAGATAGCAAAGCTGTTGCTCAGCCACCCCGACGTGCTACTACTCGACGAGCCCACCAACCACCTCGACATCGAGTCGATACAGTGGCTCGAGGGGTTTCTCAAAAGCCACGCCAACGCACTGCTGCTGGTGTCGCACGACAAGGCGTTCATTGACAACGTGACCAACCGCACCATTGAGATTTCGATGGGCAAGATATATGACTACAAGGTAAACTACTCACACTTTGTGGAGCTGCGCAAGGAGCGCATCGAGCAACAGCGACACGCTTTCGACAACCAGCAGAAGCAGATTCACGACATTGAGGAGTTTATCGAGAAATTCCGCTACAAGCCCACCAAAGCCGTGCAGGTGCAAAGCCGCATCAAGCAACTCGAAAAGATCAAGCGCATTGAGGTCGACGAGGTCGACAACTCGCATCTGCGTCTGAAATTCCCGCCGGCTCCACGGTCAGGCGACTATCCGGTGATAGCCGACGGACTGGGCAAGACCTACGGTGAGCACAATGTGTTTCACGACGTGACGTTCACAATCAAGCGAGGCGAGAAAGTGGCATTTGTGGGCAAAAACGGTGCCGGAAAGTCGACCCTTGTGAAGTGCATCATGGGCGAGATTCCCTACGACGGCACACTGAAGATAGGCCACAATGTGAAGATAGGCTATTTTGCCCAAAACCAGGCCCAGCTGCTCGACGGCGAGTTCACCGTACACGACACCATCGACAATGTGGCCGTGGGCGAGATACGCAACCGCATCAACGACATTCTGGGCGCATTCATGTTTGGCGGTCCAGCTTCGGAAAAGCGGGTGAAGGTGCTGTCAGGTGGCGAGAAAAGCCGCCTGGCCATGATCAGACTTCTGCTCGAGCCTGTGAACCTGCTCATCCTCGATGAGCCCACCAACCACCTCGACATGCGCACCAAAGACATTCTCAAAGACGCCATCAAGGCCTTCGACGGCACAATGATAGTGGTGTCGCACGACCGTGATTTCCTCGACGGCCTCGTGGAAAAGGTGTATGAGTTTGGCGGCGGAGTGGTCAAGGAGCACCTGTGTGGCATCTACGAGTTTCTGGAGGGCAAGCGCATGGCGTCGCTACACGAGCTTGAAGTCAACGACATGCCACGTGCTTCCAAATCACCACAACCCGAGGAGCCTGTCAAGGCATCAAAAATGGAATATGCCGAGCAGAAGGAGCGAAACAGGCTCATTAAGCAGGCTGAGAAAAAGCTGCACACACTTGAAGAGCGCATCAATGCCCTTGAATCGGACATTAACGACATCGAGGACCTACTGGCAAGCGGCGATGCCGGTGATGCCGGAGTATACGAGCGCCACGCCAAGCTCAACGCCGAACTTGAGCAGACAATGCAACAGTGGGAAGAAGCCGGCGAGCAGCTCGAGCATCTGAACAACGGCCAAGGCTGAACAACGGGCTCTTTGCCCTATTTTATGCACCGAACATATATTTTTAAGGATAAACCAATTTATTTTGAACACTATGAACAAAGCAAATCGATTATTGCTGTCGGTGGCGATGATATCGTCGCTGACCGCAAGCGCGGGCAACCTCGAAAAGGCTGTTGACCGCAGCAACCTCGACACAAGCGTGGCTCCTGGTGAGAATTTCTATCAGTATGCCTGTGGCGGATGGATGAAAGCCAACCCGCTCGACCCGCAGTATGCACGTTTCGGCACATTCGACCAACTGGCCGAAAACAACAAGGCCCAGCTCAAGGACCTCATTATGAATTTGGGAAACAACAATCCACAGGGCAGCATTGCACAAAAAGTGAACGACATGTTCCGCCTCGGGCTCGACAGTGTGCGCCTCAACAACGAGGCCGCAACACCCATCAAGGCCGATGTGGCCAAAATCGCAAAGTGCACCCGTGCCGACTTGGCTACTTGCCTGGCATGGCTGCACCGCGGCATTGCTTCGCCTTTCTTTGAGTCGACTGTGATGGCCGACCTGAAGAACTCGAGTGTGAACATGCTGTATCTGGCACAAGGCGGACTTGCGCTGAGCGACCGTGACTATTACCTCGAAAAAGACGCCAACACGGTGAAGGTGCGCGAGGCTTATGCGAAATATGTGGAACGAGTGCTCAAGCTCGCCGGCTACAAGGGTGGCGATGCCAAAAAGGCCGCTGCCTCAGTAATGAAAATAGAGACCGCACTGGCACAGGCGGCCATGACGCGTGAGGAACAGCGCGACTATTCAAAGATGTATAACATCTACACCGTGGCACAGCTCAAGAGCGAGTATCCGGCCATCGACTGGGATGCCTATCTCAACGGCCTCAACCTCAAGAATGTGGACAATGTGTGCGTGATGCAGCCCAAATCGCTGGCCAAGGTCAACGAACTGGTGGCATCGCTCAAGGAAAAGGAGATACGCGACTACGTCACACTCAACTATGTGATGAGCGCCGCCAACTACCTGAGCGACGACTTCGTGGCTGCCAACTTCGACATGTTCTCAAAGGCTTTGTCGGGCAAGAAGGTGATGCAACCACGCTGGAAGCGTTCGCTCGCCGTGCCCAACAATCTGCTTGGCGAGGCCGTGGGCGAGCTTTATGTGGCCAAATATTTCCCGCCCGAATCGAAGAAAAAGATGCAAGACCTGGTGAACAACCTGCGCATAGCCCTGGGTGAGCACATTGCTGAGCTGTCGTGGATGAGTCCCACCACCAAGGTAAACGCCCTGGTGAAGCTCAACAGCTTTACCGTGAAAATAGGCTACCCCGACAAGTGGCGTGACTACAGCGCAATGACCATCGACAACAAGCTGCCCTATTGGGACAACGTGAAAGCCGCCATGCAGTTTGAGGCCGACTACCAATACTCGCAGCTGGGGCAACCCGTCGACAAAAGCCGCTGGCAAATGACGCCTCAGACCGTAAATGCATACTATGACCCGTCGACCAATGAGATATGCTTCCCTGCCGGCATTCTGCAAGCCCCATACTTCGACCCCAAGGCCGATGACGCAAGCAACTACGGCGCCATTGGCGTGGTGATTGGCCACGAGATGACTCACGGATTTGACGACCAGGGACGCAACTTCGACCAAAACGGCAACATGGTAGACTGGTGGACCAAGGAAGATGCCGACAAGTTTAAAGTGCTTGCAGGCAAACTTGCCGACCAGTATAGCGCCGAAATCGTGGCCGATACCGTTCACGCCAACGGCAAATTCACCCTGGGTGAGAACATTGCCGACCACGGTGGTCTGCGCGTTTCTTACAGCGCTTTCAAAAAGACCGATGAGGGCAAGAGCAACGAGACCATCGACGGATTCACTCCCGACCAGCGTTTCTACCTGAGCTATGCCAATGTGTGGGCCGCCAATATCACCAAAGAGGAAATTCTGCGCCGCACCAAGGTAGACCCGCACTCGCTTGGAGTGAACCGTGTCAACGTGGCCGTGCGCAACCTGGAGCCATTCTTCAATGCATTTGGCATCAAAGCCGGCGATAAGATGTATCGCCAGCCCGAAGACCGGGTGATTATCTGGTAACACCGAATCACCACGTGTGTCGCACAAACACATGTGGCAACCAATTTGAAAAGCGGACTTGCTGCCTATTGCGCAGCGAGTCCGCTTTTCATTGCTTTAACAATTAAATCCCGACGGCAAGCGTTGGATGCGATGTGCATCAGCACAAGTGATGATAGTCTAACCACGGCGGCTGTTGACATATTCCACAACCATTGTCTCAACGGCTGTCACGATGAAGAATAGGCAAAAACCGGTAAATGCGATAATCGCCAATTCGGTGACCGACCACCGAAAAGCCACATTGAGCATGCAAAACGCATAATAGGGAATCAACAGCACCGCCGTCACAAGGCCCGGCACATAGGTGCGACACAACAGAGCCCACACAATCCTGGCCAAACCATGCATGCACATTGCGCTAAGCACCAACAGCATAGGCAGAAGCAGGCTATAGCCCACAAAGCACACTTCGGCGGCCAGCACCAAAAGCAGCTCTACTGCGGCAATGACCAAAAACTGCCTCGCCGTGAGCGAGTCCATCGCGCTAACCACTAATTCAGTGATTGGCACACGAAAGCAAGACCTCTCTCCGTGACGTAGCGCCCACTTTGCAAAAGTGAGTCCGCGCTCCACCGCCTGCAGCAAAAATGCCACAGGAAGCAGCATGTATATGATTTCTATATTCATTTTTCGAGATTAAGTCCATTTCGCGTCACTTATGCCAGGCAGCAAGACTGCATGTGACACGACCCTACGGAATCCAAAACCGGGTAATGCCCACTATGGCACCATTGGCTATCTTGACACGGGTGTCGATATACGAGAAATTGCGCTTGTAGTCTTTAAGACCTTTCACAAACCTCTCTTGATCGGTGCGTATGGTGTCGGACGGGTCGGTAGGATTTTCCCGACAATCGATTATAGTGAGCTTTGGCGAAAGCGGAAGTGTGACAGCGGCAACCTTGGTGCACACCGGATGGTCGTCGAGCTGAACAGCCCGGTAAGTGTCGCCTTTGTCTGATGCCTGCAACAGTGCGCCGCCCTCGTCAATGTCGCCGTTTACAGCTATCGACTTGTCGGCACGCTGAATCTTGGATACGGCCGTGGGGGTGCCATTATACACAAGGGTATCGCCAATCTTCAGCTGGTCCATGTCGGCTGCGCTATAGGTGTCTTGTGCATACACCTCGAGCGTGAGTTTGCCATCGGTCCAATTGAAGTCGTCGGCCGAGAAACTTGCCACCACAGTGGCATCGGTAATCTTGCCGGGGTCGATGCCTGCCGGCAATGGCTTTACGGTGATGTGCTCCGCCTTTTGTTCCGACTCCTGTTTCTGTGAGCACCCACAAAGCAGCAGCACACTTGCCACTGCCACTAAATGCATTACTTTTTTCATGTGCTTTTTCATTAATTTATTATGTGGCGATAACGGATTTGGCGGCAAAACTACGTTATTACGGCCAAAGTTCCAAGAGAGGCGGCACAAATTTGCACCGGATGCCAATATTGTCCTAAACGTTTTGAAAAAACGCAGTAAGGCAG
>CAVFVP010000074.1:0-8649 GCA_963625945.1 Agathobacter rectalis
CGACATGTTCTTGTGAATGACACCTATGCCACCCTCACGCGCTATGGCAATGGCAAGCTGTGCTTCAGTCACAGTATCCATTGCGGCAGAAATCAAGGGGATGTTAAGTGTGATGTTTCGTGAGAACTTGGTCTGGAGGCTAACAGACTTTGGCAACACCTCGGAATAAGCTGGAATTAACAGGACATCATCGAATGTGAGTCCATCCATTTTTACACGGTCGGCAATAAATGATGACATAAATATATTGATTTTTAAAACTTTTCCTTTGCGTTTATATCGATGCTTAGAGGCACCTTGTCCATTTATTGCGTACAAAATTACACATTTTCTGCAGCATATTCAATACGTGAAATCCTATTTTTTCCAAAAAAAGTCAACCCACCGAGCATTGCGTTACATTCACCCCACGCAAATCGATCTGGGTTTTCGCTCATTAGCACACGATTAGAACGACAACACCACTCCGAGGCGGGCGCAAAACCATAAAAACAGACCCGGCGGCTGCCACGCGGGACTGGCACCAGGTGTTATGGTATGGCTCTGTATCACCACATGGGCGACACCCGCCAGGTCAATTGCCCATTTCGCTTAAAAACTGGATGCGCACAAGCCTCACCTCTTCTTCGGTAAATTCCGGTCCGAGCTCAGCCATTGCCTCCGAGATGCGGTCGGTACTGCTCTCTTTGAAATAGTCGAATATTTCTTCCTTGTGGTCCTCGTCCATTACCTCGTCGATAAAGTAATTAATGTTGATCTTTGTACCCGAGTACACAATCGACTCCAATTCATCGAGCAATTCCTCAAGGTCGAGCCCTTTCGATTCTGCAAGCACATCCAAATCGACCTTGCGGTCGATGCCCTCAACTAGGTAACGCTTCACCTTGCTCTTGTTGGGAGGAGTGAGCACTCGCAAATCAACGGGGCGCACTATTTCATTATCCTCCACATGTTTCTTTATTATTTTCACAAACTCTCCACCATACCGTCGAGCCTTCCCGGCTCCTACGCCCGGCATGGTCTTAAGCTCATCAATTGTGACGGGATAATTAGTTGCCATTGCCTCGAGCGACGGTGTTTGGAATATGACATACGGTGGCAGGTTGTGCTTCTCGGCCACTTTTTTTCTCAAGTCCTTCAGTATGCTGAAAAGTTCAGGGTCGACAGCACACGAGCCTTCATCGCGAGTGACATAGTCGGCTTCCGAGAAATCACGGTCCTCCACTATCATGAATTTTTGAGGATGCTTCAAAAAGGCCTCACCCTCGGCAGTGAGTTTCAGCAATCCGTAATTCTCAATGTCGCGGTCAATGTAGCGGGCAATTACGGCCTGGTTAATCACGGCACCGAGAAACTTGGCATTGCTCTTCTCAAGGCAGCCAAACGAGTCGAGTTGGTCGTGCTTGTAAGACTTTATCTCGGTAGTGGCTTTGCCAAGCAGCACCTTTATCACATAATCGGACTTGAATTTCTCTTTCAGGCTTCCTATTACCTCAAGGACTGCGCAAAGCTCATCGGTTGCCTCGATTTTCTTTTTGGGGTGCAGACAGTTGTCGCAATTGCAGCAATTTTCTTCATTATAGTTCTCACCGAAGTAATGCAGCAGAGTTTTGCGCCGACACACCGACGACTCGGCATATGATGCCGTCTCGAGTAGCAGCTGTTTGCCTATCTCCTGCTCGCCCACGGGCTTGCTTTGAATGAACTTTTGAAGTTTCTGCAAGTCTTTCTTGGAATAGAAAGTTATGCATTTACCCTCTCCGCCATCGCGGCCAGCACGCCCGGTTTCCTGATAATACCCCTCAAGACTTTTAGGAATGTCGTAATGGATTACAAACCTCACGTCGGGCTTGTCGATTCCCATGCCGAATGCGATGGTTGCCACAATCACATCTACCTTCTCAAGGATAAACGCATCCTGATTGGCCGACCGCGTGGCGCTGTCCATGCCGGCATGATATGCCAATGCCTTTATGTGGTTTACGCGTAGCGTCTCGGCAAGCTCCTCCACCTTCTTCCTGCTCAAGCAGTAGATTATGCCCGACTTGCCTTCCATCGACTTGACAAAGCGGATTATGTCTTTGTCGACCTCTTGAGTCTTGGGGCGCACCTCATAATAAAGATTGGCCCTGTTGAACGACGACTTGAACACCTGAGCATCAGAGATTCCCAGATTCTTTTGAATGTCGTGCTGAACCTTGGGCGTAGCCGTTGCCGTGAGCGCTATAATCGGGCGTTTGCCAATGCGGTTGACTATGGGTCGGATATTGCGGTATTCCGGTCTGAAATCGTGCCCCCACTCCGAGATGCAATGAGCCTCATCAATAGCATAGAAGGAGATCCTCACACTCTTCAGGAACTCTATGTTTTCCTCCTTGGTCAGCGACTCTGGAGCCACGTAGAGCAACTTAGTCTTACCCTCAACCACATCGCTTTTAACGTGGTCGACGGCCTGCTTGTTGAGCGAAGAATTGAGAAAATGAGCCACACCGTCTTGCTCGCTGAAATTTCTCATGGCATCGACCTGATTTTTCATCAGTGCTATGAGGGGCGACACAACGATGGCAGTGCCCTCCATCAACAGAGCGGGCAACTGGTAACACAGCGATTTGCCCCCACCCGTGGGCATAAGGACAAAGGTATCATGTTCATCCATTAGATTCTCCATGATTTGCTCTTGGTTGCCTTTGAAGGTGTCGAAGCCAAAGTGTTTTTTAAGCTCGCTTGTTAAAAGTTCCTTATATGCCATGATATGCGGTTTAATAAAAGACACATTTCAGCAGACAAATATAACAAACAGAATTGAAAAAAGCAAATATAGTTTAATGAAGATCTTTTAAAACTTCGAAATTTGAATTTTCCAATTGATCGGCCGCATATTCTTTTGTCAGAACAAACGTCTTTTTCTTCGATGACGGGATGCTGTACATGGCATTCATCATAACCGTCTCAAAGATAGACCTCAGACCGCGTGCACCGAGTTTATACTCAATGGCCTTGTCGACGATATAGCCCAGAGCATCGTCGTGCACGGTGAGCTTCACGCCGTCCATCTCAAACAATTTCTGATATTGGCGCACAATGGCGTTTTTGGGCTCGGATAGAATACGCAAAAGGTCATCGCGCTGCAACGGCTCCAAATTGGTGAGAATGGGCAGACGGCCAATGATTTCAGGAATAAGGCCAAACGACCGCAAGTCTTGGGGAGTGACGTAATGAAGCAGCTTCGACGTCTCGATGCGACGCACCTTGCTTTCGGTGCCGTATCCCACCACGTGGGTGTTGAGGCGCTGCGCGATTTTCCGCTCGATGCCCTCAAAGGCACCTCCACAAATGAAAAGAATGTTTTTGGTGTCGACGGGAATCATTTTTTGCTCAGGGTGCTTGCGTCCGCCTTGTGGCGGTACATTCACAACCGACCCTTCGAGCAGCTTGAGCAGTCCTTGCTGAACGCCTTCGCCGCTCACGTCGCGGGTTATCGACGGATTGTCGCCCTTACGGCCTATCTTGTCAATCTCGTCGATGAACACTATGCCGCGCTCAGCCTCCTTCACATTGTAGTCACAAGCCTGCAAAAGCCGGGTGAGCAGGCTCTCAATGTCCTCGCCCACATAGCCGGCCTGCGTAAGCACCGTGGCGTCCACAATGGCAAACGGCACTTTCAGGAGTTTGGCTATGGTCTTAGCGAGCAGAGTCTTGCCGGTACCGGTAGGCCCTACGATGATAATATTTGACTTTTCAATGTCGACATCGTCGCCAGTTGGCTGCAGGAGTCGTTTGTAGTGGTTGTAGACTGCCACCGAAAGATATTTCTTTGCATCGTCCTGGCCAATCACATAGTCGTCGAGATACTTTTTGATATCAACCGGCTTGGGCAGGCTGTCAAGGCTAAACTCGGGCACATTCTGCTCAGCTGCCTTATCGAGATACTCATGCACAATTTCGTTGGCGCGCTCTGCGCATTCATTGCAAATAAACGAGCCACCGAGACCCGGCAGCAAGAGGGCAACTTCATTTTGACTGCGTCCGCAAAAGCTGCAGTGCATTCCAGCATTTTTTTTAGCCATCTACTTCTTATTTCTTTAAAGCGTCAGCACCATTCACATCGTCTCTTTTCAGCACCCTGTCGATCATGCCATATTCAAGTGCCTCGTCCGAAGTCATCCAGTGGTCGCGGTCACTGTCGGCATACACCTTGTCGAACGGCTGGCCAGAGTGGTCGGAAATGATTGTATATAATTCTTTTTTAAGCTTTTGAATCTCACGGGCAGTGATTTCGATGTCGGAAGCCTGTCCCTGCACACCGCCGAGCGGCTGATGAATCATGACACGCGAGTGGGTCAGGGCAAAGCGCTTCCCCTTCTGCCCAGCCACCAAAAGGACTGCAGCCATAGAGGCAGCCATGCCGGTGCATATTGTGGAGACATCACTGCGGACATACTGCATGGTGTCGTAGATGCCCAGTCCAGCATACACCGAGCCGCCAGGTGAATTGATGTAGATTGACACATCCTTGCCAGGATCTGCCGAGTCGAGATAGAGCAATTGCGCTTGAATGACGTTGGCGGTATAGTCATCGATTTGAGTGCCAAGGAATATGATGCGATCCATCATAAGGCGTGAAAACACATCCATTTGAGCGACATTGAGCTGGCGCTCCTCGATGATGGTAGGCGAAATGTAACTATCGGAAATCGTCTGAGAGTATTGGTCAAGAGCAAGCCCACTCATACCCAAATGATGGACTGCAAAATTTCTGAAATCGCTTTTGCTGTTCATTGCTAAAATGTTTAACTATTGTTGTTTGAGAAATCAAATTTACTAAAATTTTGTGATATGCCGAAGCGAAGAGCTGATTTTTGTTTTCCGTTTTTTCTACACAGCAACATTCGACGCAGCACACCACAGCATGGCAAATGCAACATTCATGCCGAGCCCCCTAAACAGACAAAGGACTGACACTCTTGCATCAGTCCTTTGTGCGTATATGTGTGCAGGAAAGGAGGCTGCCCCAACAAGGCGAGGCCACACCTTACCTACATTTATTATTTTTCAAAAAGCTTGTTGAATTCCTCAACAGTCACATTCTTCACGTTCAGAGCCACAGCCTCCTTGATAGCAGCGAAAAGTTTGTCTTCAAAGGCACGGTTGTGGATTTCGTTGGCATACTCCTGCTTGTCAAGCAACTCACCGGCATATTTCTCGATGACATCATCGGGGATGTTGGTCATGCCATACTGGGCAAACTGCTGTGCGGCGAAGAAACGGGCCAGACGCATCACGTCTTCCTTCTCAAGTTTCACATTGAGGTTGCGAGCCACCTTCTCCTTAATGAGTTGCCAAACGATCTGAGCCTTGGTCTTGGGATAATCCTCCTCAATCTTTTTCTCGTCGACATCCTTGCCAGCACGTGCCGTGAGGAATCGCTTGAGGAACTCATCGGGAAGCTCAAGTTCGCCCACTTTCTTCTTCAGCACATCTTCAGCATCGATTGTGAATCGGTAGTTGCTGTCGTTTTTGAGCTGATTGGCAATCATCTCTTTGAGCTTCTCAAGATACTCCTTCTCGTCCTTTGCCTCGTCTTTACCAAGCACGTTGTCGAAGAACTCCTGGTTAACATCGGCATCCTGGTTAACCAAAATCTCACTTGGCACAAACTTGAAATCAGACTTCACCTCGGCATCCTTCTTGTCAACATTGAGCATGGCAGCCAGTTCAGTGAGATTGCCGTCGGCGGCCTTGAACGGATTGAACACGATTTCGTCGTTCACCTTGTGGCCCACAAACTTGGCCTTTTCGTCATCAGACTTCAGATACTGGGGCGATATTATAGTCTTTTCCACCTTGATACCGTCGGGCTTATCAGTGCCGTCGTCGTTGAGCTCGGCCATTGAGCCTCGCAGAAGGGAATCTTCGCTAGCCACCTCACCAGGCACTTGCTTGCCAAAGCGCTTTTTGAAATTGTCGTTCTGCTTGTCGACCATTTCCTGGCTTACCTCTATTTCATAGAAAGGAACTTTCACGCGCTTGTCGAGCTTGACGTCGAATTCGGGAGCAAGGCCAAGGTCAAACTTAAAGTCGAAATCCTTATCGGTGTTGAAGTTGATCTTAGTGTCTTTTGAGAGCATGGGCTCGCCGAGAACGTCGAGTTTGTTTTCCTGGATGTAATCATTAAGGGCTTTGCTTACTTTGCGGTCAATCACATTGACGAGAACCTCATTACCATAATGTTTCTTAAGCAGTGCTGCCGGCACGTGTCCGGGACGGAATCCCTTAAGCGGATGCTCGCGGCCGATGCGGGCCAGTTCTTTCTTTACGTCGCTCTGATAATCTTCCTCTTTAAATGATATTGTGATAACTCCGTTCACATTACCATTTTTCTCTAATGTTACATTCATTTTCTTGAATTATAATATGTTTTATTTTAATTACAAAATAATGCCTTAGCCGTTTCAAAAAACTCAAAACGTAGGTGCAAAATTACATCTTATTGCCCCTTTTAACAAATTAAACATCACAAAATTTGCAAAATGCCGGTTGATTTGCCCATTTTGGCAAATCAAAAAAAGCGGAGCCGAGTCATTTATAGGGTCGACTCGGCATCCGCGTTGTTTTTTTCTTGGGCTCAGGCAGCGACAACCAGCCTCACTGCAAGGTGAGCACGATGTTGTTTTCCTCGGCGATGCGACGCATGTTGAGTATGGCATAACGCATGCGACCTAGGGCTGTGTTGATGCTTACTTTTGTGGCATCGGCTATTTCCTTGAAACTCATATCCTTATAATAGCGCATCAGAAGCACTTCGCGCTGGTTAGACGGCAACGACAGTATCAGGCGACGCACGTCGGTGTGGATTTGGCTGAGTATCAAATCGTCTTCGATGGTGGTTTCGCTCAGCTCCTTCTTATTGAGGACATTCATGCCCATCGTGTCGGTCGACTGCATGTTCTCGCTTTTCTCTTGTCTGAAATAATCGATGATGAGGTTGTGCGCTATACGCACAATCCATGCCTGGAAACGCCCGTTGTCAACATAACGTCCTTGCTTGATTGTGGTGATAACCTTCACAAAGGTCTCTTGAAAAATGTCGTCGGCGAGCTCATTGTCCTTGATGGTGCGGCAAATGTAGGAATAAACACGCGACTTGTGACGCTCTACTAGAGCATCAAAGGCCTCATTAATGCCATCGACGTATAATGCGATTAAGCGTTCATCGCTTTCGTCATCAAAACTTCTCATTATCAATATTTTTTAGTCAATTGGAGTAAAGTTTGAGTCGATAGGCAAATATCTTTTATTAATATATAAATGTAAGTTCTACTGATTGGAAAGCGACGTTTTGTTCACTTCCCGTATGCAAATTTAGATATTTTTTCAATATCTGAAAGGCCACACCTACTTTTTTTTAAAAAAAAACACACCCGGGCACATCGTGACGCGGCTAACGTCGACGTCCCGACAACTTGTTCCATAAGCGCCACGCAAGCTTCGATGTCTTATAGCCCAAAATCACATAATCCACAGTTTTAAGCCCGCTAAGCACATTGCCGCTGAAAATCATCGATCGGATGCCGCCCTCCTCCACTTGCGATTTTGCCTGCGAGAGCCTTGAGGATATACGTTCCTTCCCTATTTCGGTTTTGATTGCAGCCATTGCGCGTTTCATCCGCAACTCATCGAGAGTGTATCCACCCCACTCCATAGCGGTGTTGGCCGCCGGCGGGTCACCAGCATTAATCTTTCTCATCTTCATCAGGATTTAAGAACAGTTTTGTCACAAACTTGGTTACGGGATTCACAACCAATGATTTTCTGCACGCAATGAAAATCCACATAACCACAAGCAAAATCACAGCCATGATAAGATAGGCCGCCCACTCACAGCCGAGCAGGCTACCAAGCCAAAGCACTATTGCCGACGAAAGGTTAAAGATCGCACAAGCGCCGATAATAAGGGCCACAAGCGAGACTGCCACGGCCGAAAGCAATATCGACAGTTTCTCAACCGCCGTGAGCTTTGCATAATTGCACTCCAGCGACAGATATCTCTTGATTTCGGCAATCAATGACTTGTAATCAAAATCAGCCATTACACTAACATTTAAAAAAGGCGCACGGGCATGGTGGCCGCCAAGGCCATGTAAAGCGCCGTGCACCTTATGTTCTTTTTATTTATTCAGCATCGAGCCAAATGTCATTGCTCTATCTGCGCGCTGATTTGGTCCACGAGCTGCTCCACCTCATCGTCGGTAAAGTCGATACCTTTCTTCTTCAGCAGTTCCTTGATGCGAGAACGCAAATCAGAACCTTTTTCGGGGGCGAAAAGAATAGCAACTCCGCACCCCACGATTGCTCCGCCAAGGAAAGCATATAACAAGCTAAGTGATTTCATACGCTGTCTTTATGTATTAAAATTTCAACTAAAGCGCCACAGCATAGCCGGGTGCAAAATATTACTCTTCGTCTTTGAACTCCCGGGTGATGTCGTCAACAAGCTCATCCATTTTTTTGTCGGACAGCTTCACGCCCTTCTTTTTGAGGAGCTCGGCGATTTTAATTCGGGTATCGGTTCCTTTTTCGGGGGCAAAAAGCAAGCCCACAGCCGCTCCGGCTATTGCTCCGCCTATTACGGCCAAAACGATGTTGATC
>CAVFVP010000075.1:0-1030 GCA_963625945.1 Agathobacter rectalis
ATATAGGTCTGCTCTATGTGTTCAATGAAAAACTGAGATGGAGCACTCAAGTAAATAGCATTGTCGCCGGCCTCGTATTTTACGGGGACCAAAGGGGTGAACCAAGAATTGAATTGCTCGGTCGAAATATTGTCTTTTATATAGTTGAGACAATTATCCCATTTGCTATTTACTGTGTCTGATACCATTAATTGATTGATGTGTGTTACTTGAGTGTGTTTCGTTGCGATTTATTCGCTATGCAAAATTGCAACTAAATTTGTTAATAAAAAAATCTCAAATAATTTGCAAATCTCACATAAGAGATAATACCACTGATTTGCAGCGCCTTGTATCAGTGTTGGAAAACCTTGTACGCAGTCAACAAAATCAATCAACATCAATTTGATTATCAGACAATTAAGGCAGCACCTATTTACACAAGAAATGATGATAATAATTGGTTTTACGGCTTTGTAACACTTCGGTTTGCAGCGAATTAGACATTTTGCATAACATAAAAAAACCGTCACTTATTTTAGAATTAATCAAAATAAGCGACGGCTGTATGCGCGGTTGATGAATCGGTTTCCTACTCTACCGGTTGCATCAAAAAATCTTTATCGTCACATAACGCTTGGGGTTTTTCTTCACGTCTCTCAACAGAGAATCAAGACTTGCCATCGAGTTGTTGGCATTGTCATACAGTCCCTTGTCGTTAAGCAGCATACCTAGTGATGAATTCTTCTCATTGAGTTTTAAACTCAGCTGTTGAAGGTTGGCTACAGTCTGATTCAAGCGGCTGATAGTAGTATCGAGAGGCAAATTCTTCACATCGGCCGAAAGCTCCTTCAAATCGGCTGATGCACTCGACAGATTGCCAGCAACATCTTTCACATTATACATAATACCGGGAACAGAGCCGTTGAGACTGCTCATCAAGCGGGTGAGCTGTTGCGAGCTGGCAGCAAGCTCAGCCGTTATACCATCGAGTCGGGAGACCGAAGTGTTGAGTGCCGGATTAGCCAATACCTTGTTGATGCTGGTTACA
>CAVFVP010000075.1:1040-6385 GCA_963625945.1 Agathobacter rectalis
CAATCGAATCAATCTTGGGCATCATAGCCACCACCTGAGGCATCACATCCTTGCCCATCTTGTCCATAAGGCCACCGTTGATGGCACTCGGTATTTCATCGCCAACATTGAAATAAGTGCCTGAATCACCCAAAGTGAGTACCAACGATGCGGTTCCAAGAAGGTCGTTCTTAAGAGACACACAAGTCCCTTTAGGCACCTTTAGCTCTTTATTCAGACTCATCAGCACTGTTATCTGATTGCTGGCATAATCATATTCTATTTCGCGGACCTGCCCTACCTGAAAGCCATTGATGGTTACAGGGGCCGATTCTGTAAGGCCCTCAACCTTTTCAAATTTGGCATAGTAGAAATTGGCGGGCTTGAAAAGGTTCACACCTTTTAAGAACTCAATGCCCCAATAGAGTAGGCATGCGCTGACCACCACCGTGAGAGCAATCACAACGTTCTTATTAAAGACTTTTTTCATATATAAATAAAGTGAGTTTGTTTACTAAATAGCGGCTTGGGCAAAATCAAGCCAAAACATTTTGCAATATTAGCAAAATATGATAAAATGAAAGTGTTCCATATCCGCTCATTAATGGTCTGATACTCGATAACGCTCAGGGTAAAAATCTGAAAATTGAAGCCGAACGCAAGGTAGAAGACAAATGCCAATCACCAATGAGGTGTAACACATTAGTTGCAAAAGTAGTCAAATTGACCGACCCTTACAAGTGTTTCAAAGGCGAAAGCGCCCTAAAAGCCGCAATTCACATTGATATTGACACAAAAAAGCATCATCCACACAGTTCTTCTCTAATCTGAGGCACAGCCACAAGCAAAAGGGTGAGCCGAGAGAGGAAGCGCAAATTTAGCAGCCACATGAACTTCTGTTTTATGAAAATTGTGTAATTTTGTATTCTTAATTATAGTTGCGTGTTTTAGGACTTTAATACAACTGTTGAGATGAACGATTACGGTTTGGTTAGAATCGCCTCAGCTGTGCCCGAAATGAGTGTGGCCGATGTTGACTTTAACCTAAAAAATATAATGCTTTGCGTAGATGAGGCCGTCAAGAAAAAGGCATCATTGGTTCTTTTCCCCGAACTATCCATAACAGGCTACACGTGCGGCGACTTGTTTGGCAACGATGTTTTGCTCGATGCCTCGGATGCGGCATTGACTCAGCTCGCACAATACTCTACAGCCAGAGACATTATTTGTGTGGTGGGAGCCCCCGTGAGACATTGCGGCAGGCTATTCAATTGCGCAGTGGTGATAGCAAAAGGCGAGATGTGGTTTGTACCCAAATCGTATTTACCTAATTACAAGGAATTTTATGAGAAGCGTTGGTTTGCCACTGCCAGGCAGGCCAAAGGAATAGATCATGTAACGCTCAATGGAAAAAGCTATGCTTTTGGCCGCAACCAGCTTTTCAAGTCGGGCAAAATGGTGTTTGCCATTGAGATTTGCGAAGACTTGTGGGTGCCCATTCCGCCTAGTTCTGTGTCATCGATCAATGGCGCGAACGTGATTTTAAACCTTTCGGCCTCAAACGAGGTGATAGGCAAGCATAAATTCCTTGTCAATCTGATAAAGCATCAGTCAAATCAGTGCATAGCCTCATATGTGTACTCATCATCGGGTTACGGCGAGTCGACTACCGACTTGGTGTTTGCCGGCAATGCCATAATTGCCGAAAACGGCAACGTGCTGAAGAGCGGCGAGCGCTTCAGCTTGAAATCGCAGGTAATAACAGCCGACGTCGACCTCCAGGCACTGGAAAACGAGCGCCGCATCAACATGAGTTTCGGCGAGAGCATTCTTGAGTTCGGCCAGCCGTATGACATTGTAAACCTACCGTCACACACCCTCGACTATGAGAAAGTGAAACTTGAGCGCAAAATAAAGAAAACACCGTTTGTGCCTACCGACGACACTCGGCTGACAGCCCGATGCGAAGAAATCGTGAACATTCAAACTGAAGGCCTTATGCGCCGCCTGCACGCCATACACGGCAAATCGCTCGTGGTGGGAATATCAGGCGGACTTGATTCCACACTTGCCCTTCTTGTTGCGGCCCACGCATTCGACAGACTAAGCCTCGACCGCAAAGGCATCTACGGCATAACCATGCCGGGCTTCGGAACCACCGACCGGACCTATACCAACGCATTGGCCCTGATGCGCTCATTAGGCATCACCATTAAGGAAATAAGCATTGCCAACTCGGTAACGCAGCACTTTAAGGACATTGACCATAATCCTGCATTGCACGATGTGGTGTATGAGAACTCCCAAGCCCGCGAGCGGACACAGATTCTAATGGATTATGCCAACAAAGTTGGGGGCATTGTGCTTGGCACAGGCGACCTGTCGGAACTTGCGCTGGGATGGGCCACCTACAACGGCGACCACATGTCGATGTATAATGTGAACAACAGCATACCCAAGACACTGGCAAAGGACCTTGTCAAGTGGTTTGCCAATACCGTTTACCGCAAATATGACGTGATATCGTGCACACTATGGGATGTGCTCGACACTCCCATCAGCCCAGAGCTCACCCCCGCCGACGATTTAGGAAACATCAAGCAAAAGACCGAGGACTTGGTGGGCCCGTATGAGCTTCACGACTTCTTCCTGTTTAACATGATTCGCAACGGTTACGGGCCACGCAAACTCTACCTCTTTGCCCGCACCGCCTTCAAGGGCGAATATGCCGACGAAGTGATAAAGAAATGGCTCAGCACATTTGTGCGCCGTTTTTTTGCCCAACAGTTCAAGCGCTCATGCCTGCCCGACGGCCCCAAGGTGGGAAGTGTGAGTCTGTCGCCCCGAGGCGATTGGCGAATGCCGAGCGACGCCTCGGCGCAACTTTGGCTCAAGGAGTGCGAAACCCTTTGATTGACAACGAAGCAGAATGGTGGTAATCAAGCACGTCTACAATATTGTCCGCAGCGTTATCGTGACGGTATTAGTCATGGTAATTGCAGTTTTCGTGGCGGCTTATTTGCTGTTGCTAGTGCCATCAGTACAAGACGCAATAAAGCATAAAGGCGAGCAGGCTGCAAGCGATTTTCTCAAAACAGAGGTAAGAATAGGCCGGGTGTCAATCCTGCCATTCAACCAAGTGCTGCTCTACGATGTGTCGATACCCGACCAGCATGGTGACTCGCTTCTTAATGTCAACAAGCTGGCGGCCGGAATCAGCCTATACAACCTTGTGGTAAACTCAAAAATAGTAGTCACCTATGGCGAGCTGATAGGTTTGAGCGCACACGTCACCAAGCAATGCCCCGACAGTGCGACAAATGCCCAGTTCCTTATCGACGCCCTTAAGTCAAAACCAGGAAGTAAACCTAAGCCCTACGACGTGACGGTGCATAATATTGTGATACGCAAGGGCGCCGTGACCTACGATGTGCTGTCGGAAATTTCCCAAACGGGACGATTCGACAAAAACCACATCAGCCTGTATAATCTTAAGGCCGATGTGGAGCTGCCCAAAATCAAGAACGACGATTTTGATGTGGTGGTGAAGCGCCTGGCCTTTAACGAGAAAAGCGGTTTTGTGCTTAAAAACCTTGCGGCACATGCCACCGTGACCGGTACACGAGCATCGCTCTCAGAAATCCAGATTGAGCTGCCGGGCACGCTTCTGCTGCCAGAGGACATTTCGCTTGACTACTCATCGCTCAAATCAATAGGAAAAGAAATAAAAAGCCGGCCACTGAGCCTGACAATAGCCAACAACTATATCACCCTTGCCGACCTGCAGTGCTTTGAGCCAAAACTTGCCGCCTTTACCGAACCGCTGCAATTAACCCTGTCGGCCAACGGAACCATTGACGACATCACGGTTAAAGTGCTTTCGGTGAAAACAAAAAGCAACCGGCTGGCAATAGAAATGAGAGGCCGCCTACGCAACGTTACCGACAAAGGCCGAATCGCTTTCAATGTTCCGCACATTAAGGTGAATGCCAATGCCACCGAAGTGGCCAAACTGACACAAAACATAGTGAAACTCAACGCCGACGTGCTCGACAAAGTGCTTAAGTGCGGCAATATAGGAATCGACGGATCGGCCTCGGGCACCCCCAAGCACATAAAATACACCGGGACGTTGGCCACATCACTGGGAACGGTTTCGCTGAACGGCTCATATGCCTCGGTACAAGGCAGCAAGCATTTGGACGGATACGTTGAAACCGCCGGTTTCAACCTGGGCCGACTGCTTGACAACGAGAAGCTCCTAGGTTCGCTTGCAGTAAACGCCGACGCCAATGTGGCCATCGGACAAAACAAGTCAATAAAACTAAATGGCACAGTGGGTTACGTAGACTTTAAAGGTTACCGCTACCACAACATCACCACCAACATTTTAGCCAGTGCGACATCAGCCTCAGGACACATAAATGTGAACGACCCGCACTTTTTGCTCGATTTAAACGGTGATGCGAAAATAGTGAGCGGGGTCAAGCATCTCGACCTTGACGTAAAAGCACGGAATGTGAATTTGGCCCAACTGCACCTCATTAACAAATATCCCGACAAATGCGCATCTCTTGACGGACACGTGACCCTCGCGGGGAAAAGCGTTGACGACGTGCTGGGCATTATCCAGTTTAGTAATGTGGAATTTGTAGATGCCCAAAACAAGGGAGTGCATCTCGACAATCTCTCTTTGATATCGAAACATGATGCCGCCGGACACAAAAAAATATCGGTCGCCAGCGACTTCATCAATGGCGAAATGACAGGAGATTTCAAAATCACATCGCTGGCCCAGTGCCTCAAAGGGGCTGTTGACAAAGTGCTTCCGGGAGTACTTGCCTACAAGCAGTATCGCAAGCCCTACAACGGCAACAACGTGATTGACTACAATTTCACAATTGAGCCATCAGATGAGCTGCAAACGCTTGTAAAACTCCCCGTAAAACTCATTTACACCACTACACTCACCGGTGCTATCGATGATCGCAACGATTCAATAAGCCTAAGATTTAATGCGCCTTACCTGCTACAAGGCAAAAAAATCATAGAGGGAACATCGCTCACAGCCGATGTGATTGGAGAGACCGCCAAAGCAAGACTATTGACCAAAGTACCCACCAAAAACGGCAAGGCAAGCATTGAGCTTGAGGGTACAGGGCATAACGGCGTGTGCGACTTGGTGGCAGGCTGGCGCATCAACCGCAGCCATGCGTATCATGGCAAACTGAGCCTGACGGCATCATTGCAGAGACACGACAGCGGCAAACTCGAAACCGACATTAACGTCAACCCCACACAGATTGTGGTCAACGACACGGTGTGGAGCGTAAACAGCGGTAATGTCAACGCCTACGACAACGTGA
>CAVFVP010000075.1:6395-8499 GCA_963625945.1 Agathobacter rectalis
GAGGTGCGGGACCTGTTTGCCTACTGCGACAAACAGTTCATCAAAATCGGCGGCAAGGTGTCGAAAGACCCCGACGATGAGCTTTGTGTCTCACTCAACGACATCAATCTCGACTACATCTTCGAGACTCTAAACATCGACAATGTGAAATTCGGTGGCCGTGCAGTGGGAAAATTCTATGCGTCTGATTTACTTTCGGGCGCGCCTCGTATTGCCACCCCAGACCTGCATGTGGCAGGTTTGAAATACAACAACGCCCTGATGGGCGACGCCAGGATTGTAAGCAGTTGGGACAATTCGGCCAAGGCAGTCAACCTGAGTGCTGACCTGGCACAAAGCAACGGCGGCCACTCCTACATAAACGGAGGCATATATGTGGCCGACGATTCGCTACGGCTCATATTCGACGCCGACCGTGCCAACGTGGAGTTCATGAAGCCGTTTATGGCTGCATTTGCGGCTGATGTGAAAGGAAACGCCTCTGGCCATGCGGTACTTTTCGGAGATTTCCACAACATTGACCTTTATGGAGACCTTTACGTTCAAGACCTGATGCTCAAGATTGCCTACACCAATGTGTATTACAGCTGCACCGACTCAATCCACATCACGCCAGGCAACATAAGATTCAATGGGATAAAAATGAGAGACCGCGACAATCATCAAGCCATTTTAGGCGGTTGGCTGAAACACAATGCATTTCACGACCCGAAGTTCAGCTTTTCAATCACCAATGCTCGCGACTTCCTGTGCTATGACATCGGTCCGAACCCCGACACTCACTGGTATGGCACCATCTATGGCAACGGCTCGGCATTCGTGAGTGGTGAGCCAGGCGTGGTGAAAATCAGCGTCAACATGCAGACTGCGCCCCGCAGCAAATTCACATTCGAGCTTTCCAACAGTCAAAAAGCAAGCGAGTATAACTTCATCACTTTCCGCGACCGCGATGCCGCCAGCGGTAAGAAGGCGGCTGTGGCCGACACCGTAGATTCGATTCCGGCAATCGTGCGCATGTATGCCAACCAAAACAAGCCCAAAGAAGAATCAACACCCACTGTTTATTCAATCAATCTGCAAGGCGACATCACACCCGACGCACAATTGACCATGCTAATGGATCCGGCCGGTGGCGACAAAATCAAGGCTGTGGGGGCCGGCAACATGCGCTTGGCCTACAACAACGCCGACGACAAATTCGAAATGTATGGCAAATACACGCTTGAACGCGGCAGCTACAACTTCACACTTCAAGACATAATCCTCAGAGACTTCAATATAAGAAACGGAAGCAGCATAAGTTTTAACGGCGACCCTTATTCGGCCATTCTCGACATCAATGCCACCTATTCACTTAACGCCAATATTCTGGACCTAGACCAGTCGTTCGCCGAAGATAAAGAACTTAACCGCACCAATGTGCCTGTGTATGCAGTGCTGATGGCCAAAGGAGCCATGAGCCAACCCGACATCTCGTTTGACTTGGAATTTCCCACGCTCACATCGGAAGCCTACCGCAAAATCAAAAGCATAATCAGCACCGAAGACATGATGAACCGGCAGATAATTTACCTGCTGGCCCTAAACCGGTTCTATACGCCCGACTACATGAACAATGTCAAGACAAACAACGAGTTGACGTCGGTAGCATCATCCACCATTTCATCCCAGCTAAGCAATTTGCTCGGACAAATCAGCGACAAGTGGAGCATATCGCCAAACTTCAGGTCGAACAAAGGTGACTTCTCCGACATGGAAGTGGATTTGGCGCTATCAAGCCAACTGCTCAACAACCGATTGATTTTCAACGGCAACTTTGGTTACCGCGACAACACATACAACACGCGCAACTCCAATTTCATAGGAGATTTTGACATTGAGTATCTGATCAACAAGAAAGGTACAATAAGGCTGAAAGCCTATAATCACTTCAACGACCAGAACTACTACGTCAGAAACGCAATGACCACTCAGGGAGTGGGCATAATGTTCAAGCGCGACTTCGACCGCCTGTTTGATTTCCGTCGCAAACAATCTCAGGCCACAGCCGACTCGACAAAACATCACGGTAAAAAGTCAACCGACGGCAGCGATTCAACACATG
>CAVFVP010000076.1:0-6911 GCA_963625945.1 Agathobacter rectalis
CCCTCAAACGCTTTTTCCAACATTTCCCTTAATTTTGCACTTGCTGTTGGACTCTGCACCAAAAAAGCACTATGATATATTGATTAAATTGCGATTTTTTGCGAAATTTGCAGTTGACGTAGTTCGATATCTAATATATTAATTAAACAATATTTAAAAAATGACTAAAAAGAGCGTACTTCAACAGAAACGTGCTGCTTATCAGCCCAAGTTGCCTTCTTCGCTTTGGGGCGCAGTGAAAGCCGTAAAGGGCGAACCCACCCAATCGGTAGGCAACCAGGATGAAATCAAGGCATTGTTCCCTAACACTTATGGCCTGCCTGTGTTGACTTTCGAGAAAGACAACGAAGGTTCCAAAAAGAATCTAAAGAACATCAATGTTGGTGTTATACTTTCGGGCGGTCAGGCTCCTGGCGGACACAATGTGATCAGCGGTCTGTTTGATGGCATTAAAGCCCTGAATAAAAACAACCGTCTCTACGGCTTCCTGATGGGCCCCGGCGGTCTGGTTGACCACAACTATAAAGAGCTGACCAAGGATATAATAGACGACTACCGCAACACTGGCGGTTTCGACATCATAGGCTCTGGTCGCACAAAACTCGAAAAGCCCGAGCAGTTTGAGAAAGGCCTAGAGATAATTCAAGAATTAAACATCAATGCCGTTGTAATAATCGGCGGCGACGACTCCAACACAAATGCTGCCGTCCTTGCCGAATACTATAAGGCAAAGGATGTGCCAGTGCAAGTGATTGGCTGCCCCAAGACCATTGACGGCGACTTGAAGAACGAGCAAATTGAGACTTCGTTTGGCTTCGATACTGCCACTAAGGTCTACAGTGAGGTGATTGGCAACATTGAGCGTGACTGCAACAGCGCCAAAAAGTATTGGCACTTCATCAAGCTCATGGGCCGTTCAGCTTCGCACATCGCACTTGAGTGCGCTCTGCAGGTGCAGCCTAACTACTGCATCATTAGCGAGGAAGTAGAGGAAAAAGACCAAACCCTCAATGACATCGTGGCCGACCTGGCACAAGTGATTGCCGACAGGGCTGCCGATGGCAACAACTTTGGTACTGTGCTTATCCCTGAGGGCTTGATTGAGTTCATCCCCGCAATGAAAGCTCTTATTGCCCAGCTAAACGACATGCTTGCCGCAAATCCCGATTTCGCAAAGCTCGCTCCGGCTGCACAACGCGAGTTTGTGCTCAACAACCTGACAAAGGAAAACGCCGAGACTTTCGAAAGCCTCCCCGAGGGCGTGGCCCGTCAGCTGTCGCTCGACCGTGATCCTCACGGCAATGTGCAGGTTTCGCTTATCGAAACTGAAAAGCTGCTGAGCGACATGGTAGGCAAGAAGCTAGAGCAAATGAAGACCGAAGGCAAATATGTGGGCAAATTCTCGGCTTTGCATCACTTCTTTGGTTATGAGGGCAGATGCGCCGATCCGTCGAACTTCGATGCCGACTATTGCTATGCACTTGGCTTCAATGCAGCCCAGCTCATCAACTGTGGCGCAACTGGCTACATGTCGTCGATCCGCAACCTCTCAAAGCCCTCTGTGCAATGGGTGGCTGGCGGCATACCCATCACTATGATGATGAATATGGAGCACCGCAATGGCGAGAACAAGCCTGTGATTAAAAAAGCTCTTGTCGACCTCAATGGTAAGCCCTTCAAAGAGTTTGCCAAGAACCGTGCAAAATGGGCAAGAGAAACTTGCTACACCTATCCTGGCCCTATCCAGTACTTTGGCCCCGATGAAGTGTGCGACCAAACTTCACGCACTCTATACTATGAGCAGGGTGGCAAATAATTAACCTTAGGAGAAAAAGATAAATGTGATTGTGACCGCTTTTGGCGTGGACAACCACGTTATCATTTTAATAACTTCTAAACAGCTTGCAATCCCTCGGCCTTCGGCCGGGGGATTTTTTAATACACTCTGATGGTTACATAATAAAAGCCGGGCAGATTTCCAATAGTGGCTACCTGCCCGGCTTGAAAATATCGTCGTTCATTTTTCAACAAACAGTTTTTGTGCCAATGCCAGAGTCTCTGGTTTGCCCACATCGAGCCATGTGTAGTCATAATCGGGCTCATAGCCCTTAATAGTGCATTTGTTGCATTCGCCCACATAAAGCGGTACAATGGAGAACACTTTGCCACCACGGGAATAATCTTCAAGCAATGGGAATATCTCGGGAGATATCACATGGACTCCGCCAAAAGCCATTTCGTCATATTGGCCACTTGTGTATTGAAATCCGTCGGGACGGGTTTCCCCGGTTTTCTTGTTTATCCATCCCTTCAACTTATCATTATGGTCAAAAAGTAAGTATCTGGCTGTATTGCGGTGCTTTACGAGCAATGATGCCATGGCACCATTGTCTTTGCAATGCCAACTGTAAAAAGCCCTTAGGTCAAGTGATGTGAGGATGTCGGCATTGTGGACAAGAAAAGGTTCGTTCCCATCAAGAAATTTCTTGGCTTTCAAGATACCGCCGCCTGTGTCAAGCAAAAGGTCACGCTCGTCGCTGATGTGAATGTTGATGTCAAAATTGTTTTTTGCCTCAAGAAAATCAATTATTTTTTGGCCAAAATGGTGTATGTTTACAGTTATGTCGTCAAAACCAGCAGCAATCAAGCGTGTGACAACGTGCTCAAGCATGGGCTTCCCGCCAACTTCCACTAGCGCTTTAGGGCGGTCATTTGTTAAAGGACGCAGCCGGGTTCCAAGCCCGGCTGCAAATATCATTGCTTTCATACTCCAAATGTGTCTTTACTTGGGATTGAATGTCTGCTCTATGTTTTGTTCACGATGCACGAGCTCAACTTTTACATTGAACTTTTTGTGAATGTGTTCAGCTGTGTGTTGAGCGCTGTAGACAGAACGATGCTGCCCCCCAGTGCAACCAAAGCACACCATCAGGTTAGTGAATCCCCGCTCCATATAGCGCTTCACTGAAGCGTCAACAAGGGCATAAGCATGATCGAGGAATGTGAGAATCTCGCCGTCGTTTTCCAAAAAATCAATTACCGGCTGGTCAAGGCCAATAAACGGTTTGTAGCGGTCGTATTTGCCAGGGTTGTTTACTGCTCGGCAATCAAACACAAAACCGCCGCCGTTGCCCGACGGGTCGTTAGGCACACCTTTCTTGTAGGCAAAGCTCATCACCTTTACGGTGAGGGAGTGTTTTCTTATTTCATCGGTAAATTGAGTCATATTCACTAATTGGTTCAACACTTGATTTAAGTATGGATACTCAACATAAGGCTTTTTCAGCAGATTGCGTAGATTATTGATTGCAAATGGTACGCTCTGCATGAAGTGGGGCTTTTTCTCAAAATATCCTCTGAAACCATAGGCGCCCAGCACCTGTAGGGTGCGGAATAGCACGAAGTGCCGCAATTGAGAATGGAAATACTCTTCGTCTACAGGCTTGTATTTGCGCAGTGCTTTTATGTATTCGTTGATGAGCTGTTCGCGTAAGCTGTCGGGAAAATTGGCCTTGGCTTGCCACAGGAATGAGGCAACATCGTAATAGAACGGTCCCTTGCGTCCTCCTTGAAAATCAATAAACCACGGTTTTCCGTCTTTAATCATCACATTTCGTGACTGAAAATCGCGATACATGAAAGTTGCCGAGGAGCTTCTTAAAAGCACATCTGCCAGACGCTGAAAGTCATCCTCAAGCTTGCTCTCCGAAAATTCAAGGCCGGTGGCTTTCAGGAAGCAGTATTTAAAATAATTCAAATCCCAGAAAATGGACCGGCGGTTGAATTCCGATGCCGGGTAGCAATAACTAAAGTCCATTCCGTCGGCTCCTAAAAATTGGAACTCGCACAATTGCTTTATCGTGGCCGAAAGCAATTTTTTCTCCTCGTCACTGTATACTCGCGTCTTGCGGCCCTTTTCAATAGAGTTAAACAAGATGGTGTCTCCGAGGTCCTCTTGGATGTATGCCATGCAGTCGTCGCTTTGCGCAAGGACCTTAGGCACTGGCAATCCCTTCGACACGAAGTGACGGTCCATATATAAAAATGCCTTGTTCTCTTCAAGGCATTCGCCAAGCACGCCAATTAGCGTGGAATCGCCCTTAAGGCGGAAATAACGGCGGTTGGAGCCAGATGCAGGCATTTCCACAACCTCATTTGGCTCTTTGCCAACGAGGTTTTTATACAATATTTTGAGTATGTCAGAATCCATATTTAACCCGTTCTGTTGATAATTGATAAAGCAAAATTACTTTAATCTTTATAATTACGCAATAGTTGAACTTTAGGCCGACCATAGAGGTTAGAATTCAGATGTGAAGTGAAATTTGATTTTCGGAAAATCCTGTTGCGCCATCTGCAACACATATCCAGAGTCGGCCAAAAACACATCACGCCCGTCACGGTCAACGGCCATAAATTGGTATTTGCGGTGCTTGAATGCCTCAAGAGCCTCGGTGTCGTCACTCTCAATCCAGCAAGCCTTGTATAGGTGAATGGATTCCCAGCGGCATTTTGCGCCATATTCGTGCAGAAGGCGGTATTGGATCACTTCAAACTGCAGTTGTCCTACCGTGCCAATTATCTTCCTGTTGTTGAATTGATTGACAAATAATTGTGCTACACCCTCATCCATCAGTTGCTCAATGCCTTTGTTGAGTTGTTTTGCTTTCATCGGGTCGGTGTTTTCTATATACTTGAACATTTCTGGCGAGAAACTTGGCAGCCCCTTGAAATGTAAGTTTTCGCCCTCTGTAAGAGTATCACCTATTTTAAAGATTCCATTGTCGGGCAGGCCTACAATGTCGCCAGGATAAGCTTCTTCCACGATGTCCTTTTTTTGTGCCATGAAGGCCGTTGGCGCTGAGAATTTATAGGTCTTTCCCGAACGCACATGCAAGTATTGCTGGTTGCGGTGAAACACACCTGAGCACACTTTCACGAAAGCAATGCAACTGCGGTGGTTGGGATCCATATTGGCGTGGATTTTGAACACGAATCCTGTGAATTTTTCTTCTGTTGGTGTAACTGCCCGCTCTTCGGCTTGCACTTGACGTGGTGACGGTGCTATTCGCACGAAACAGTCGAGCAATTCTTTTACGCCAAATGTGTTAAGAGCCGAACCGAAAAACACAGGGGCAGTCTTCCCCTCAAGATAATCATTCTGGTCAAATTCCGGGTACACGCCGTCGATCAACTCGATGTCGGTGCGCAGTTGAGTGGCATCGTCAACACCCACGGCTTCATCGATGGCTGGCGAATTGATGTTATCGATTTCCACACGCTCTGTCACGTGCTGCTTGTCGGGCTTAAATAGGTTAAGGCTGTGCTCGTATATGTTGTATACGCCTTTAAAGTGTGAGCCAATATTGATGGGCCAGCTAAGGGGGCGCACACTGATCTTGAGCTCTTGCTCAAGCTCGTCGAGTATGTCAAACGGGTCACGTCCTTCGTGGTCAAGCTTGTTGACGAAAATTATGACTGGCGTGTTGCGCATGCGGCATACCTCCATAAGCTTGCGGGTTTGAGTCTCCACGCCTTTAGCTACATCAACCACAATAATCACGCTGTCTACGGCTGTGAGTGTGCGATAGGTGTCTTCAGCGAAGTCCTGGTGACCTGGGGTGTCGAGAATGTTGATTTTATAATCGCCATAATTGAAACCCATGACCGATGTTGCCACAGAGATACCTCTTTGCTTCTCAATTTCCATCCAGTCGCTAGTTGCTGTTTTCTTGATTTTGTTGGACTTTACCGCGCCAGCCACGTGAATGGCACCACCAAACAGCAGTAACTTCTCTGTTAGTGTGGTTTTACCGGCGTCGGGGTGTGAAATAATGGCAAATGTGCGTCGTTTGGTAATCTCGTTCTGTAAAATTCCCACGTCTTTATTCTTCTATTATAATTTATTAATTCTGTTGATGCAATCTGTCAGACCATCTTCCCAATAAGGGATTTCAATACCGTAAGTGCTTTTGATTTTGCTTTTGTCGAGCACACTGTAGTGTGGACGTTTGGCACGTGTGGGGTAGTCGTGGCTCATGCATGGATGCACGGCACACGTTGTTATGCCCGCAATGCGGTGGATGCTTTTGGCAAAGTCATACCATGATATTGCCCCCTCGTTGCTGTAGTGGTATATTCCAGAGACCCATTTGCCGCTGTCGATGATCTGGGCAATTGCCCGCGCAAGGTCGGTAGCGTAGGTTGGGGTTCCTATTTGGTCACACACCACATTCAACTCTCCATGGTCTCGCCCAAGTTTGATCATTGTCTTCACAAAGTTGTGCCCGTGTGGCGAATAAAGCCACGATGTGCGAATCACAATGCCGTCGGATGCCTCGGCCATCATAAGCAGTTCTCCTTGAAGTTTTGTACTCCCATATATCGACTGCGGACAAGGGACATCGGTTTCACAATACGGCCTGTAACCATTGCCGTCAAACACGTAGTCGGTCGATACATGTATCATCTTGGCTCTATGAGTGTGTGACACAGATGCAAGTGTGGCCACGGCTTCGGTGTTGAGGGCCATGCATGCGGTTTGCTCGTCTTCGGCATTGTCAACGGCGGTGAATGCGGCACAGTTGACCACGAAATCGATTTGGTGTTTTGAAAAGCATTCCTCAACGGCACTGAGGTCGCATATGTCAAGGTCGCGATGCGTTGCAGCTATGATGTTGTGCTCAGTTTCAGACAACACCGCTTGCAATTCGCGGCCTAATTGCCCGTTTGCACCCGTGATTAATATTGTTGTTTTAGTCATTGTTGTCATCAAAAAGCGGATGTTCTTCGTCTTGTTTGAAATAGGCTGCCAAAATAGCCACAAAATGCGAAATTTGCTTCATCGCCGTTTCGGTTCCTTTGGTGATTTCCTTGCCCTGCAGTTTAAGCATCAGCATGCCGTATAAGGC
>CAVFVP010000076.1:6921-8143 GCA_963625945.1 Agathobacter rectalis
TTCTATTTCACCGGCTTTTTCTTCTTGTGGAGTTTTTGCTCTCAGCTCAACTATGTATGGAAGTGTACGGTAGAACTCGGCACCATATGCCGGGTATTTTGTGCTTTTGAGCAGTTGCTGGTGTAGGTCGGTAAGCCGAATAAGTGTGTTGATATTGATTTGCAGATGCCCGTTTTGTCGCTTGTTTTCAAGCTCCATCATTTTTATTAGGCCCTCATACCATTCGGTGATTTCGTGACGGGTTTTATCGTCAGTGTCATATCGCTGCACTATGTTGGCATTGATTTTCTCAATGTCAAGGCCATATGCTCTGATTATGTCTTCCACCTGCCACATGTAAAGCAGGTATTCAGCAATGTTTTCCTTGCGTTTTGCTTTTGCTATAATCATATTATTTTCGTGATGGTGAGAAGCTGTTGCCTTAACCGAATTTGCTGATGTTGCGGAGCGCCTGCTCATTAATGATTTTTATTCTGCGTCCGTCTACAGTGATTATATGCTCTTGCACAAATGTCGATAGGGTGCGGATGGCATTCGACGTCGTCATGTTGGATAGGTTGGCAATGTCTTCCCGTGCCATATAAATCTTGAGCGTCTCGCCGTCTTCTTCGAATCCGTAGTTGTCGATAAGCACGATGAGCGCTTCGGCCAAACGGCCGCGTATGTGCTTTTGTGTGAGATTTACGATTCTAGTGTCGGAACCTCCCAGATTGTGTGAGAGTTCGCGAATGAAGAACCAAGCTAGCTTGATGTTTTGGTCGATAAGTCTCTTGACCACACTTAGGGGTATCGATCCCAACGTGGATGGCTCAAAAGCAGCAGCACTTGACACATATTGCTCATTGGCGAAAAAGGCCCTGTAACCGAAATACTGAATAGGGCGGTAGAGACGTAGAATCTGTTGCCGGCCGCCTATTCCGTCCTTAAACAATTTCACTTTGCCCTTAATAAGGCACCACAAGTATTCAGGTGAGTCATGCTCGGCATACACAATTTGGTTCTTCCTGAAAGTGTGCACAATAAAATTGTCGGCGACAATCCGCTTTTCTTCAGGTGTCAATATTGACCATATTGCGGCCAAATCCTCACTAATGATTTTTTCGAGTGTGCTCTTTTTTATCATCTGCTAAATAAAGATGTTGTAAAACATACAAAATTAGTCAATAATCTGAATATGAGCAAATGAAATGAGAATATTAACTAGGATGAAACAGTAGAGTCC
>CAVFVP010000077.1:0-8017 GCA_963625945.1 Agathobacter rectalis
CTTTTTTCCGAACCGCCAAACTTTTCCAGATCTTTTTTTGAATGCCTAACTCAGCCACCGCAGCGGTGACAATCACAAAATAATTAATAATATTAACCTCCACGGCACGATTGCACGCCGATTTAGCAGCTAAAGATTAGCAAAAATGAGAAAAATGCAGTAATTTCGTAGTCTGAAAAAAATGACATTTATATGAGAAAAATACTTTATTCGATGCTGATAGCCGCCGGCACACTCGCTGCAAGCTACCTGCCGGCATCTGCAGCCACAAGCCAGCAGATGCGTTTCCACTGTGCAAACGACACCACCGAAATCAACCAATTGCTGAAAAAAGGCATTGAAAGCGGACTTACCAAGCCCAACGAACTGGTGACATTCTACGCACACGAGCTGATGGGTCGCCCCTACGTGGCCCAGACCCTGGAGGGAGAGCCCGAGATGCTGACAATAAATGTAGACCAACTAGACTGCACCACTTTTGTGGAGACGCTGTATGCCCTGGCACGCACCACACTCAACGGCCGCTACTCATGGCGCGACTATGCCACCAACTTGGAGAACCTGCGCTACCGCGGCGGAACCATCAAAGGCTACACGTCACGCCTGCACTACATCAGCGACTGGGCCGTGGAAAACACCAGCCGAGGCAATCTGACCGAAGTGACACCCGACTTGCCGGGTGTGCGCTACCTGATCAAAACCCTTGACTTCATGAGTACGCACCGCGACGCATATCCAGCGCTGAAAAACGACTCGACCTACGAGAAGCTGCGCGATTTTGAAATCGCATACCGCAACCACCGCTTCCCCTACATAACCAAGCAGCAAATGAAATCGAAAAAGCTGATTGAGCAACTTGAGAGCGGCGACTTTGTGGCTCTAGTCACAAAGGTGGACGGACTTGACGTAACCCACATGGGCATAATCGAGAAGAAAGGCAATGACATATACCTGCTCGATGCCTCGAGCAATGGCGGAAAGGTGCAACTTGAGACCGAAGACATGATGGAGATGCTGCGCAGACAGCGCAGCAATCTGGGCATCAGAGTGTTCCGCATACGCCAATAAGGCGGAACCGCCCCCCACAGCGCAAGCCAAACGAGAAAGAAGGCCAAAGCTCAGCAAATGGGCTTTGGCCTTTATATATAATAATGTGTCTTTTCCAGTGATTCACGACAAACTGAATGCCAGCCGCGCCGCCGCTCAGGGCGAGCCGCCGCATCAATGCATGCCCAAACCAAGCATCTGCTCAACCGTCACGAACTCATAGCCGCGCTTACTCAAAGTCTTGATTATGGATGGCAGGCGGTGATAGAACTTGTCGGTGCGAGCCGAGAATGTGCCGAAATGCACCATCAAGAAGTGCCCATTGAGCGTGTGCTGCTTCTCATAAGAGAGCATCTTCTTGTATAGCCAGTCGCTCGACCGGTAGATATCCCCCATGTCGGGCGTGGTGTAGTCTTGATTAGAACAAGTGCCCGGGGTGAAGTTGATAATCTGTAAGCCCATTTGGCGAGCCCAGGAGTTGACCGTGCTGTTGTAGTACTCATAGGGCGGGATAAAATACGGTGCCTTTTCTTTGGTAATGCCGAAACGCGCCAGCGTGGCATAACTCTTCTGCATATCGGCCACAAACTCATCCTTGGTGACAAGCAACGAATCGCGGCACGTCCAAGGCGAATAGAGCAAATGGCCATAGCTGTGGCTGCCCACATAATGGCCGTCGGCCACAAGGCGTTTCACCACATCGGGATACATATCGAAGAAACGTCCGGTGAAGAAGAAACCGCCCTTGATACCCGACTTTTTGAGCGTGCTGATGATGAAGTCGGCCCCGTCGGCCATGTCGTCGGCAGTGAACACCAGACACACGCGCTTCTTTGACGGGTCGCCGGCAATGATACCGCCCTCCGGTTCATAGACATTGCGGTCAATGCCCTCAGCAGTCTGTTCGCGGCCCTCGATCTCGTAAGCCGAAAGCGGGAACGTGAGCGATGCCGTGCCGTCCATAGTGGGCTCGTTGGTGCTGTAGTCGCTCATATTGTCGTGATACACCACATCGCCAGGCTGGAAACCGTCGTAGTTGTTGGCCTTGTCGACATGCAATCCATTGACCAGATTCACGCCCTTCAGGCTATTGAAGATTGAGGCATACACCGGGCCGTCGACCAAACCGCCTGTGGTGGTGCCCATGTCGCGGAAGACCCATCCCGAGTGAGGCTGATTGGGATAGTTGCCGCTAAGAGGGAGCTGCGTGACCATACTCACTCCCCACGGATTGCAACCGAAGAGCCAATCGCGGAGCGATCCCTCCATTTCCTCGAACTGGCGGTCGCCCGTGAGCTGACGATAGAGAATGCACTGCGTGAGCATGGCAGTGGTAAGGTTGTTGGAGCACCAAATACCCGGGACGCCCCACATGAACGGATGGTTGCGCCCGCGTTGCAGAGTGCGCTCAATGCCAGTGCGCAGATTGCGCACAAATTCGGCACGCACCTTAGAATCCTGTCCGGCCATGGAAGCCAGCTGATAGTGACCCATGTTGAGGAACGGGTACCACTGATAGTGGCGTGCGCTGTCGGCACCCATCCACGGAGTGACAGGCTCACGACGGCCATATTCCACCGCCTGGTCGAAATAGCGGCGATCGCCTGTGAGGCGGAACATCTCCATTGCGCCGAGCTCCATATCGTCGGTCCAGTTGTCTTCTTCATATATATAGGGCGACACCACCGAGGCCGTCTGCGTGTTGCCAGGCTTGTCGACTCCAACCTGATAGGCATCGGCAGCCTTTGCGCCAATGCGGGCGGCAAATTGTGGATAGAACGGCTTGAGCACCTGCGAGCCAAGGGCGAAATCGCTGGCAAACTTGCCGGCGGTGCTTGCCGCGCCCATGGTGGCATTCATAAACTTGCCACGCTGCTGCGGCTTGCCGCTGACAAAATAGACCGGTCGGCCGTTGCCCGGGCCATAGCCGTAGTCGGCAGGATCGTTGTTGGGCAACTTTTGCCCTATGTGGTCACGGTCGTCGGCAATTTGATTATACAGCTCGCCCTTTTCGGGATTCATGCGGTCGAGCCAGTCGAGGCCCCAATATATTTCATCCACGATGTCGGGGATGCCGTTGCTTCCGGGTAGGCCATTGGCCTGATAGTTGTCGGCAAATGCTGACGGATTCTGCTGATAGGCAAAAAGCATCTGATAGATGGCATTGGCCGAAGTGGACGTGTACTGCAGCAAGTCGGCAGCGTCGTGCCAGCCGCCACGCACATCGATGTGCTGACCTTGCTTTGTGGGGTGATACACGATGCGGGCATCAAGTTGGTGACAGCTGTCGCGCAAGAACGGGTTCCAGCCGCACCGCTGCTGCCGCATGTAGTTAAGAGTGAAGTCGGCAGTGCCCTTATAGACTTGACCGTTGACCGGGAACATGGGCGAATTGCACTGCCCCACCCTCAAATAATAAGTGCCTTGGGCATCGAGGTCGCTGAAGTTGAGCCTATAAGTGGCACGCATGGATCCGAGCGGCCCCATTGGGCGCACACTGGCCGACGACATCACAACCTTGCCGGTGAAGGCATCTACCACGTCGAACGACGAGACCGGAACGGAATCGGAGCACAGCATCACGGCCACCTTTGTGGCCCGTGGCAGATAGCCAAGTTGGTTAATGCGTATCCACTCGCCGGCCTGAGCGCCAAAAATTGCGCACAACGCCAACGTCAGAGACGCGATAAGATTTTTCAGATTTGCTTTCATCGTAAAAATATATTTGATTTTAAGTTTTTCGCACAATTGTGCTGCAGGCTGTCCCCCTGCCATATCCAACGTGCCGGCCGCGGCATCAGTTGTCGAAGTATTCACGCGAGACGGCATCCCAAACGGCACGTGCCAGAGTGCGCGAGTCATCGTCCTCGCTGTTTTCCCAATACATGAGACCGCCAAGACCAAGGCTGTTGGCCCACTCGCCCTTGAAGGCGATGCTACGCTCATTATCATAAGAGCCATAGAACTGGCCGTTGTAAGTGACATAAGGCGTACGGGCCTCATCGTCCCAATTGTCGATTTTATAGGCCGAGTTTTTGGCCAACGTGGCCAGCTTCTTATAGTCGATCACCGTGGGCGAAGAGTCGAAGCTGTGGCGCACATAGAACGGGATGCCCAAAATCATCTTGCCGTAGGGCACTCCGCAGCGCGCGTAGACGTCGATAGCTGTCTTGCAGTCGTAGTAGCTGCTGCTGCTCACCACAGCCGACTGGAAATGCGGAGCGGCATCCAGGTCGTAGGTCATGATGTTGACATAGTCGACATAGGGCATTGCCGCCGAGATGTCGATGTAGCGGTAGCCACCAGCATCGGTGCGCACACGGTCGTTGACATAACCGGCAAACGAAAGCAGCCGTTCACTGCCCAATGCCTCGCGGAGGTCCTTGAGCAGCAAAGTGAAGTTGGCACAGTCGTGCATGGGGTCGCTTTTCGCACCGCTCCACGACATTCCCGGAAACTCCCAGTCGATGTCGATGCCGTCGATTCCCCACTTGTCGACAAACGCCACGCAATCGGCAGCAAAACGCGCCCGCGATTCAGGGTTGGCCGCAAGGGCCGAAAAGCCACCGGCCTGCTTGTTGTCGCTGTTTTCCACAATGTGGGTAAACGACAACGATATCTTTAGGTTAGGATTACTCTTCTTCAGCGCCACCACCTTGGCAAAGCGTGACTCACTACCCTCGAGCTTGAAACCGTTGTAGACGCTATCGGTCATATAAAGCTCGGCAAACGCATAGTGGATGTTGGTGACGATGTCGGGGTCAGGGAGAGCACTGCCATACCATGTGCAATAGGCGATACAGGCTCGTTGCTGTGCCACAAGGGTCACGGCCGAAAACACAGCGAGCGCCACCGCAAGGCAGCGCCGCAGCATGGTTTTGGAGATAATAGATGTTGTTACGAACATGTTGAAATTTATATTGAATATGTCGTAATGTTAGAAAGTATTCGTTAAGCAATTGCAGCTTATGGCGGTCACTGCGCGAATCCACTGGCATAAAGTCGACACCTCGGGACGCACGCTGTTTCCATCCACAACAAAGATACACAAACTTTTCGACTATGGCAAATGGTATGGACGAAACTTTAGCACAATAATAAAAGAAAAAAAGAAAAAACAGGCAAAGCCTGCCGTTATGGACGAGTGGAGGCTCCTGGCTGAAATTCGGTCACGGCAAAAGGCACATACGGGAGAAGAGCAAATTTTTCACTGTACTTGCCGGTGACAATTTTGGACCGACAAATGAGCGCATTCATCATTTTTTTGAGTATTTTTGTGGAAACGGCGGCCACAAGCCGCCTGCAAGACAACGTCGCTATGAAGCAAGTCAACCAACCAGCCCGATGCCGGTGGTGCAACCTCAACAACCGGCTTTATGTAGACTACCACGACCACGAATGGGGCGTGGCCGTGCACGACGACCGCAAACTGTTTGAAATGCTGGTGCTCGAGAGCTTTCAAGCAGGGCTGTCGTGGGAATGCGTACTCAACAAGCGGGAAGCGCTGAGAGAGGCATTCGACGGATTTGACTGCCACAAAGTGGCCGCATACGGCGACCAAAAGCAAGCCGAGCTGATGGCCAATGGCAAAATCATACGCAACAGGCTGAAGATTGCTGCCGCCGTGGGCAACGCCAAGGCTTTCATTGCGACGCAGCACGAGTTTGGATCGTACGACAAATACATTTGGCAATTCACCGGCGGCAAGACCGTGGACGAATGCCACAGGACCAGTTCTCCGCTATCAGACGCCATATCGGCCGACTTGAGACGGCGGGGAATGAAATTTGTGGGAACCACCATAGTGTATTCCTATCTGCAAGCGATAGGGGTGATCAACTCACATGAAGAAGGATGCTATTTACACAAAAAGACAACAACATGAGCAGAACATTATTGATTTGGGCCGCAGCCATAGCCTTGACCGGATGCGGCAACACAGGCAACAACGCCAACCAGACGTCCCCCGACAGCGCAAAGGTTGAAACCGCCGCCGACACCGTCACCACGACCCAGGCCGTGGACAAAAGGGTTAACGAAATCTACGCCAACGTGTTTGCATGGTATGCACGAGCCGAGAAAGACATTTCGGTCATCAACAAGATGCCCAATTTCGACTCGATATACACATCGGCCGACTACAAAGAAGCGTTGCGCAAGGTGAAAGCGCGCGACAAGCAAAGCGAAGCCAATGGCGAAATGGGCTTTTTTGACCACGACCACTGGGTTTGCGGGCAGGACTTCCAAAACCTGTCGATGAAACTGGTGAAGACCGAGGCCACAGCCCCCAGTAAATGCACAGCCGACGTCGACATCACCAATTGCGGCACAACCACCAGGGTAGAACTTGACCTTGTGCTCGAAAACGGCCAATGGATGATTGACGACTTCAAGACCGACGGCCAATCGGAGAAAGCACAGATGAGGGAATATGCCGGAAGTAAAGAATAACTTGATTGCACACAACATAACGACAAAATAAGACAGGAGATATGAAAAGTTATGGAAAGAAAGCATGGCTACTGCCCCAGCCGGTGCTCATAATAGGCACCTATGACAACGACGGCAAGCCAAACGCAATGAACGCAGCATGGGGCGGACAATGGGATGCCCATGAAATAATGATTTCGATGGGCAAACATGCCACTACCGACAATCTGGACCGCAACGGCGAGTTCACCGTAGCCTTTGCAACACGACACACGCTTGCGGCAGCCGACTATGTGGGCCTCGTCAGCGCCAAAAACGAGCCACAAAAGATTGAGAAGGCCGGACTGGAATCGGAGAAAGCCACGAGTGTGAACGCCCCGCTGTTTACCAACTTCCCGCTGACACTCGAGTGCCGCATTAAGCAGAAGATAGGCGAAAGCCCTAGCGGCTACAACATAGTTGCCGAAATCGTGGACACTGTGTGCGACGAGAATTTTCTCGCTGCCGACGGCAAGCCCGACGTGGAGAAGATGCAGCTGATAACGTTTGATCCTGTTCACAACGGATACATAGTGCTCGGCGAGCGCGTGGGCAATGCCTTCAGCGACGGCAAGCAGCTCAAGTGACCCTAAACCGCCACATGACAGGAAGCAACGGGCTGATTGAGCTTTGGACTCTTGAAGACAGTATCACCACCGCAGTGGAAGCCAACGGCTACACCGTGTGGCGAATCAGCGCCTACGACGGAGTGGTGGAAGTGGAGCTGACCGAACGCCTCGACGATGAGTCGGCAAGCAGCATGTGCGGACAGCTCCCCCTCACGGCCGACTATTGCGGAGAAGGCGACAAAGGAGCCATATTCACCATGTGCTTGGCTCAGTGAGACCCTATATAATGACAAACAGCCATGCAAGTGGCTCAAAAAAAGAGACATGGACACAAAAAGCGAATGGGAAAAGATGCAAGCAGGCGAAACGTACAACGATTTCGACCTCGATTTGTTCAACCGCAGAGTTAAAGCCAAGAAACTGTTCAAGGCATACAACAAGACCGATGACGATGAGACCGACAAGCGCCAAGAGATATTGACGGCACTGTTCAGGAAGATGGGCCAGCGCGTGTGGATCGAGCCCGACTTCCATTGCGAGTTCGGCAAAAACATCGTTGTGGGTGACGACGTGTATATCAACTTCGGCTGCGTGATACTCGACTGCGGACTGGTGACAATAGGCAGCAACACACTGATTGGCCCCAACGTGGGCATATTCACAGGCAACCACACACTCGACGCCGAAGAGCGCGCCAAAGGCGGACTCATTCCGAAACCGGTGACCATAGGCAAAAGGGTGTGGATATGCGGCAACACCACAATAGTGCCCGGAGTGACCATAGGCAACGACACGGTGATAGGAGCCGGTAGTGTGGTGACTCACGACATTCCCAGTGGCGTGCTTGCCGCCGGAAACCCGTGCAAAGTGCTACGCAGACTGACCGAAAGCGACAAAGTGGGCTACACGCCCAAACAATGAAAAGACTACAC
>CAVFVP010000078.1:0-5813 GCA_963625945.1 Agathobacter rectalis
CGTTGGGTATGACTGGTTCTTGGGAGGGTATGGTGAACTTTAAGAATAAGGAAGCCTCACACCGCACTCAACTTATTAGCGAAAATGCCCAGTGGTTTGAAGACCATTCTCCAGTCGACAACCGTTTCAAGAAAGAAAACGTGAAAGGCGTAAGCGCCAAGGTGATTACAGCCGCTATATTGGCCGGCGACAGCTATCCGTCAACTCCCATCGGCATCAACTTGCCAAACAGCAACTGGATTCGTGCAGCCCATGGCTCAAAATCGGTTACTCTCGAAAACATCACCGATGCATACGACGAAGTGGCTAACGGCACTGGCTTCAACGAGGAGTTTGCCTACAGCAATACCGAGGTACAACTTATGAAGAAGTATCTCACCATTGCCGACAAACTGCACACCGACCTTCATGAATGTCTGGGACACGCATCGGGCAAACTCTTACCCGGTGTTGACGGCGATGCCCTCAAGGCTTACGGCTCAACCCTTGAAGAGGGACGCGCTGATTTGTTTGCCCTTTACTATTTGGCCGACCCAAAACTTGTGGAGCTTGGCATATTCTCAAGTCCCTATACTTATAAGGCTGAATATTACAAGTATATCATGAATGGCCTTATGACTCAGCTTACACGTATTGAACCAGGCAAAGACATTGAGGAATCCCATATGCGCAACCGTAAATTCATCTCGGAATGGTGCTACCAAAAGGGTAAAGCCGACAACGTGATTGAATACGTGAAGCGCGACGGAAAGACCTACATTAAAATCAACGATTATGCCAAGTTGCGTGATTTGTTTGGCAAATTGCTTGCCGAAGTGCAACGCATAAAGTCGACTGGTGACTATGAGGCAGGACGCGAACTAGTGGAGAATTACGGAGTCAAGGTTGATCCGGCAATCCACGCCGAGGTTCTTGCACGATATAAGCATCTCGATATTGCACCTTACAAGGGATTTGTCAATCCGGTTTATACAGCCGTTAAGGACAAGAGTGGCAACATTACCGATGTAAAAGTTGCATATGGCGAAGGTTATATTGATCAAATGCTTCGCTACTCTCGCGACTATTCTCCGCTCACTAAGTAATTAAGCGGCAGCATAAAATCTAGGTATCGGGTCTTGCTCTCTCTTTTTGAGTGTGCTCGGCCCGATTCATTTAAACAATGACCATTTATGGATTTAGATAAAACCGTTCAGCAAATTAAGAAAGACTTTTATGCCTATCGCAATGGCATTGTGGCCGACACACTTCGCAAACATGGTGATTCGCACCATTACATTATGGGGTGTCAATTGACCGATGTCATGGCTGTGGCTGCCAACTATGAGTGCAGTTTGCCTTTGGCATCTAAGCTATGGGCCGATGTTGACCATCGCGAGTGTCGCATGATTGCTCCAATGATGTGTCCACCAGATGATTTCAACAGCGAGATGGCTGTTTCTTGGTGCAATAGTGTGGAAAATGATGAAATTGCCGACGTTCTGTGCCACCGATTATTACGCAAATTACCATATGCTGCAGACATTTATAAGCAATTGATCAACAGCGAGTCGGATCAAGTGCGTTATGTGGCATTCAGGCTGTTGCTCAATTTAATCTTGCTTGGGAAAGTAGAGCCAACAGCGCAAATCAAGGCTATTGTCGAGGCCGAGCAACCCACAGCATCGCCAGCATTGACCGTAGTGCTAAACAGCATTATTGAGGAATGTGAAACTGATTGAACAAAGCTCTTGTTAAAAGTGATGCGAATCGGAACCAATTGTTAGGGTTCCGATCCGCATTATTCTTTATCTGAGTCACTTCACATGTGGCAGTTTCATTAGGTATCTTCATTCGGTTCGTCAAGTTGTGCTGCAGCTTTTACGGGTATTGTAAACCATGTTTCTTAAACGCCTTTTCGTCCAAATCCTTCAATCCCACATCGTTCAGTTGCCGCATCTCGTTATGATCGTTCACATAAAGCCGTTTGTGCCATTTAAACTGTTTGTTGCCTAAGGCATATTCGTTTTGTAGATTAGGTGTAGATATTCCAGCTAAATCAAGCAGGGTGTGAAATACAACCATGTTGGTCGATACTGGCACGTTGCGGTGTGATTGCAGCTGTTGGAGCTTTCCGGGATACAAGTCGGTATATTGTGGAGAGGTCCACACTAGCAGTGGCACACGCAACTGATAGTAAGTGGGTACTGGTGACGCATGCAAGAACCGATCCCGTTTGTCGTCGAATATGTCCTCACCATGGTCACTGGTGTAAATAACAGTTGAAACGGCACGGGTTTTCGACACAAGTCCAATCACATTTGATATCAATCGGTCGGTATACCGTATGGCATTGTCATAGGAGTTGACCAGATTGTTGCGGTAAATGGCCATAGCAGCGGGTATTGTAAACGGCTTGTAAACGGCATCTTCGGCCGGATAACGGTCGCTATAGTTGAAGTGCGAGCCATAACAGTGCAGAACAATCAGCATTTTCCCTCCATTGAAAGTTTTAAGTTGATTTTTCAAACCTTCAATCAGGGTGTCATCATATACGTTGGCGGTTATAGGCAAATTATCCTTTAAAAAGACAACATTGTCGGCCTCTTGACCGAAGAAGTCAATAAATGAGTTGTTGCGCCGCTGGTTTGATATGAATGTTGTTTTAAATCCGGCTTCCTTAAATGCCGTAATTATGCCTTTACGGAAATAAATACTGTCGAATGGCTCTGTACCTATCGATGAAAGTAACATGGGCACGCTCTTGTGAGTGGTGTTCGACATTGTTATGGCGTCTTTATACACCACCAACCCGTCTTGCTTCGAAAGGTGTGGGGTAGTGTTACGCTTATATCCATAAAGGCCAAAATTGTCCGCCCGGGCGGTTTCACCTATCATCAACACATAAATCTCGGGGATGCTGTCGGGATGAACCGACTTGGCTTCATATCTAAATGAGGCCGATGTAGTACTGTAATTGGCTGTCTTTATGCTGCGATCTATTGCAAGCCCAAGGTTGTAGCATACATTGACAGGGAAAATGTCATTTCTGATTCTGAATCCGGGGTTGATGAAATAGTTTGATACAGTGGCCGCAAAGGCTAAAATGAATAATATTAGCGCATATTTCCTTTGGTTGACCCTAAAGAGCGCACTCAACTTTTTGCTGCTGCACAGCGAAAACAGCGAAATCACAATTCCCAAGCCATACACTATCACAACCGCTATAATTGCTATATATAGATTCCCTAACAATTCGTCAACCTCATTCACATTGGTGGTGACCACGTTGAGAAACATGTCGACGGCTATTGGCGACTCGCCATATAGAAAGAGCAACACCGTTTCAAAGGCATCGAAAAAAATGAAAATAAAGAGCCACCAAAAAGCCTTGCCCGGCTTGCTTGGTAAAGTCAATATCAGCCAATAGACAGCCAGCGGCAACACAATGCTGCATATCCTTGTTAAGCAAGGTTGCGGTTCGGTGAAAAACATTGCCAAATTAGGCATAATGAGCATTATTAGAAATGCCCAAAAGGCCGTAAATTGGTTCTTGAATAAGAATTTATAGAGTGTGTTAAAAAGCTTCATTGATGTTAAAGATAAATGCGTTTTGACCCTTTTTGCCCATGCCGAAGTCGAGGCGCACGTTCATTCTGTCTTTGAATTCCCATCGGTAACCTATACCGCAATTAGGCAGCAGGTGGTTAAGACTGCCCGCATTGTGAAACACGCTGGCAGCTCCCAGCCACACAGCAATGCCATTACGGCGCCACACGTGTTGTCTGAGCTCAACCAAGGCAGTCATAATGTGCTTGTCGCGGTATCGGCCGGCGTAATAACCGCGCATACTGCCTGTTTCGCCAAGCTGCGACATTGTCGCCCACGACGGATTGCCAAAATTGAATTTTGTGTATAGTTGTGTGGCTATAATACCGCCTTTCCACACCTTGTGATACACATTGGCTGTGAATTCGGTGGTAGAGTAGGCATATTCGTTCCAAAGCCATTTAGGGTGAAATATTTGCCTGAGTTGCACATACACACCTTTGTAGGCATTTGTAATTAAGTCGCGGGTATCATATTCGAGTGTCACACCAAAGCCGTAGCTCTTTATCGTCAAGTCTTGATTGGCAATTAAGTCAAGTCGGTCAAAATCGCTGGCTTTCACATATTGCCAATTAGCCACTGCTCCGGCATATAACCCCTTTGTCAGCCTAAACAGGTATTCCAAATTAAGACCTATGTGGCGGAAATTCATTTTTGACTTATTGTTGTCGTTGTCGCAATTGTCGTATCCAATGCCCCATACGTAGGTGGGCATGTAGTAGAATGATAAGTTGTAGTTGATTCTTTGGGCATCATTGTGAAGCAAGGTGTTGCCCCTGAGTCCCACCAGTGCAAACGATGATGTTGAAACATCGCCATACATCGTCACATTCGACGGCTGAATGGTGGTGTCGCTATTGGCAACTCTGAAAAAGCCAGACCCAACAAGGCCTATGCCAAACTTTGTGTCTGAACTGTAGTGCGGACCTCCGATAATGCTAAGCTTAAACTTCTTCCCGTTCATTCCGCTATTGTCTTTCGAGAAGTAGTTCATTATCTTTTTAAAAAATCCCGGTTTCTGCGTAGTCACTGTTGCTGCCGTGTCGGCCGAAACGGAAATAAGGCTACTGTCGCCGTTGTCAACAGTTAAATTCATTATCGCAGCATCATTGGCAGTAGCGTTTATGCCACAGCATGCAAGCATTAAAATTGTCAGGAGTGATATCGTTCGCATTAAAAATCGCACATTTAGAATTGCAAAGATAGCAATTCTAATCTGTTTGTGCGGCTATCATGTTACCTTTTGTGAGATTTGGAACAGTAAAAAGGACTTAAAGCATTAGAGTGTGTTTTTATGATGCCAGCCTTTGTTGTCACTAGCGGCAAAAAATGGTATTAAAAGTTTTAAAATTACCCGCGCATGCGAATTTTAAAATTGTGAACAATGACACGCGCGGGGAATTTTGGGGAGTCAATTTAGAACCACTGCAGTCAACTGCGATCCGTTGCATGCATAAACGCGGGCAAACTGCTTAATATAGTTGAGCGTAGCTTCCTTTGGTTCCTTAATGATTGAGTCAACTTTGCTATGTGGTTGACATTTAACTTGAGTAGAACTTTTTTGCATAGGCATTACTGTTTTTATGATTTTTTCATTCATCTATAATATAAACGCATCATTGATTAGAATATTATCAATGGGCATAAATAAAAATCGGCCACTTCACACGTGAAGTGGCCGATATGTGGTGAGGGTGGCTGGGATAGCCAAAGTTTCTATTTATTTGTACATGTTATCCACGTTTTCCTGATAAGGAACTTTTTTCCCGTCGATAATGGCTTGCAAATAAGGCTCAAGCTTCTTTGCATAGTAATAGAAGCCAATATCAGTTAAATGGATGCCATCAACAGCGCCCTCATTATCCGGGCCCCAAAGATCCTTGCGGTCAACGTAATACAGGTTCTTGCTGTTCTCTTTCTTTAGCCTCAGGAAATTTTTGTGGAATGCCTTGTTCTTTTTAGGGAGATACGACTTGAAGAAACTGTCATAAGGCTCATAAGAGTAGACAGGTCCCTCAACCATAAATATAGGCGTGTTGGGTTTTGCCTTACGCAGTATGTTTATGAAATCGTAGGTGAGTGTATCGCACATCATCTCTGTGCAGTTAGGTATCGGGTCGATGATATATGCATCTACGTCAGGTATGCTGGCAAGGGCCCGAGCCATGCAGTAGTCCATTTTACCTTCACCGCTGATACCGATGTTCACGCATTCAACGTTAAGG
>CAVFVP010000078.1:5823-7736 GCA_963625945.1 Agathobacter rectalis
GTATAATGCTTGTGCTCACCATACCCGGGCGACAAGCGCATCCGCCTTGAAGAATGCTCGTTCCATAGAACACAAATTTCTTGTCTTTTCGTGGGTTGTCAACACGTGGCTGACTGATTACTGCGCTGCTGTCGACACCAAGCTCAATCCAGTTGATGCCGTCGTACAAAGGCAGGTAAATCATAAACTCATGCATCTTGCCATCAAGATTTGAGACGAATACTTTGCTTTGAATCGAGTCCTTATTGGGGCGGTTGCAGTTAACAAACGACCACTTGCCGTTGTCATCGAGAATGTATAAGTCAACACCCTTAATACCGGTATCGGCCATGTGGGCCATATGTGCATTCCACAAAAGGTTATAGCGCAAACCTATTGTCTTGCTGTTACTAGCAAAGCGGAAACCCATTCCACTTGAGCATTGCGAACGTTCCCACAACTCGGTGCGCACACTGTCTTTCAAATAGGCAGGTATGCGGGTAAACGGGGTAAGGGAGTTGTCAAAACCCTTGTTAATCATTCTGAACTTCAGCGCATCATAATACTTTAAGTTGCTAGCGCTTTGGGCATTCATGGCTGTTGGTACTGCCAACAGCATAACAGCTGCGGCAATAGCCATGCTGATTTTTCTTTTTAATCTCATGAGACGATTATTAGTTATTAAATTTTAATTCATATCAAAGGTATAGAAAAAATCAATATCGTGTATCATATTAACCATTGTTTTTTGTCCACAATGTTTAGTGGCATTTGCTGCTGTTTCAATCTACGACTGTACTTTGGGATGACTGTACAATCTTTCTTTCTATCTTATATCGGCGAAAAGGCATCGACGTTGCCATTGAAAAAAGACCGGAGCCGCAAACGTCAAATGCCGCGCGGCTCCAGCCATCATGTTATGTCGTAAGTCTTGGATTATTGCAATGTGCCGCTATTGGCTTGTTGCACCATAGTGGAGTTGGCTGAAATATATACCTCCACACGACGGTTCTGGGCACGTCCGGCCGCAGTGTCGTTGCTGGCTACTGGGTAGTCCCATGCATATCCCTTCGAGGCCATACGGCTTGTAGCAATGCCGGCATTTGCCAAATAGTTAAGAACCACGCTAGCGCGCTCGTTGCTAAGGCGCTCGTTCACCTCACGGCTACCTGTGTTGTCGGTATAGCCATAAATTTGGACGTTGGTCTCGGGATTATTGGTGAGTGATTCGGCAAACTTAGTGAGCGAGGTCTTTGCGCTTGTGCTTAACGAGCTTTTTCCTGTTGCAAACAAGATACCATTGTCGAAGGTGACCTTGATGGCTGTAAGACCATTATCATCGGTTACAGTGTCAACTTGAGCCCCATTCACGTTGGCGGCTATTTCTTCGGCCTGTTTCTGCATCTTCTTTCCAATGAGCGTACCTGCTGTTCCACCTGCTATTGTGCCCACAGCGGCTCCAATTGCAGCGCCCTTGCCTTTGCCGATGAGTGCTCCAATTGCGGCACCAAGAGCGGCGCCACCACCTGCACCTATAGCTGTTCCTTTTTGAGTGGTCGACATAGATCCGCATCCTTCAAGGCCGAGAACCATTGCTGCGGCCAAAAATAAGCTTAATACCTTTTTCATAATCGTTTTATTTGTTAGTGAAAATATTTATTGCTATTCGAAATATTATTACGTTGTGTTCGACTAAGCATCATTTGCTTGGTTTAATAGCTACTTAGCCAATAACATCATAACTTTTGCAAATTTAATAATTATTGTCCGATTTTCGTAACTATTCAGCAATAGTAATGGGCATACGCCATTTCCATCCTACAAAGATAGGATGGTGTTGATGGCGTTGAGCTGCGATTGTCTGTTCTTCCACGCAGAGTCTGCTATGGAATGTATTGCGAAGAAAGCGTCTGCTCCGTTGTCTGACCTAAATG
>CAVFVP010000079.1:0-7444 GCA_963625945.1 Agathobacter rectalis
GCCTGCTGCAAAAAGTTGCCAAACGGGAAGGCGTGAGGGTGATAGGCGTGCCCATGAAGCGCAACATCGCGCCACTGCACGACCTGCGCAGCCTATGGATGCTATACGGGCTTATGCGCCGTGAACGCCCTCACATTGTGCACTGCAACACCCCCAAGGGCAGTCTGCTCGGACTGATGGCAGCAAGGCTGGCCGGTGTGAGGCACAGACTGTATACAGTGACCGGACTGCGCTACCAAGGTGCAACCGGAGCCATGCGCACACTGCTGATGACTATGGAGCGTGTGGCCTGCCGTTGTGCCACACGGGTGATTCCCGAGGGCGAAGGAGTGAAAAAGACACTGATTGCAGACCACATCACGGCAAAGCCGCTCGAGGTGATATATCATGGCAACATCAACGGCATCGACACAGCCCGATTTGACCCCGATAATGCAGAAGTGGCATCTCCCAGCCTGCCGTGGGACGACAACGGCGGCCACAAATTCACCTTTGTGTTTGTGGGCCGCATTGCCCGCGACAAAGGCATGCACGAGCTGGTGGCATCAATGCGCCGCCTGCCCGACATCAGACTGATAGTGGTGGGCAGCTACGACAACACCGACCCTATTGACAGCGCCGACCGGCAGTTTATTGAGACATCGCCGCAAGTGGCAGCCGTGGGGTGGCACGATGATGTGCGACCCTATCTGAAAGCTGCCGATGCACTCGTTTTCCCGTCATACCGCGAAGGATTTCCCAACGTGCCCATGCAAGCCGGAGCCATGTGCAAGGCAAGCATCGTCACTGACATCAACGGTTGCAACGAGATAATAATCAATGGCGAGAACGGCAGCATAGTAGCCGCCCGTGACGCCGATGCACTGACACAGGCCATGCAACAGTTTGCCAGTCATCCAGCCGAAGTTGCGGAAATGGGCAAAAAAGCCCGTGGACTGATAAAAAGCCGCTATGAGCAGGCCGACGTGTGGAATGCTTTAACCGAGATGTATAATGCTTTATAAAGCCGCACACATTATCAGGGCTAACTGCCCATGGCTATGGACGTGGCTGAACAAGGCTAACAGCACATTGTTTGCCATTCGATTCGCCAAGCGTTTGCGGCAAATGCCGTCGATAATCGATCGGCACAGTTGCGCACATCGTACAATAGAGCCCCTGGCGGCCGGCAACATCGATGCGGCCCTGCGGATGTTTGATTCGCAGCCAGGATCGAGCTACGAGCATTTCAAACCACACGCATTCGACCAAGCCACCCTCTTGAGGCTGAGCCACGACAAGGCATTCCTTGCCTATTTGGTAACCGATGACGGCGACCCGGTGGGCTATTTCTTTTTGCGATGCTCATTCACTGGCAAATGTTTCCGTGGCTACATGCTCAACCAGTATTGCGCAAGCACTTGGCATACCCATGTATGGTTCGATATCACCCCACAACATTGCGTCAATGGAGTCGGCCAAAGCCGTAAACGACATAAAGATTATTTCCACACTCGACAATGGAGACTACTACGTGGAATACTTACCCAAACAACAATCATGAAATATTTGTTCGACAAAGCATTTTCTGCCATAGGCCTTATTGTGCTAAGTCCCATAATGCTGGCCGTGGCCGTGATGATAAGGCTGAAGATGCCCAATGGTCCCGTGATATTCAGGCAGCAGCGTGTGGGCCAGCACGGGCGGCTTTTCACAATGTATAAGTTTCGTTCCATGACAGTTGCAGGGGAAGGAAAAACATCGGTGGCGGCAACAGAAGGCGCACGTATCACACCATTGGGAGCAACACTGCGCAAATATAAAATTGACGAGCTGCCCGAGTTGTGGAACGTGCTCAAAGGCGACATGAGCTTTGTGGGACCTCGCCCTGATGTGCCAGGATATGCCGACAAGCTGCAGGGCGACGACCGTGAGATGCTGCTACTGAAGCCTGGCATCACAGGCCCGTCGAGTCTTAAGTACCGCAACGAAGAAGAATTGCTTGCCAAGGTAGAAAACCCACTAAAATACAACGACAATGTGATATTTCCCGATAAGGTGAGAATCAACCGGTACTATCTGCACCACTACTCGTTTGTGGATGACATCAAAATGATTCTTTGTACCGTGTTGGGCAAGAAGATGCTGTATAACGGTGAATTGATTTAAAAAACAAAATATAATGCGAAAGCGAATTTACTTGTGCCTGGCTCACATGAGCGGCAACGAAATGAAGTATATACAGGAGGCATTCGACACCAATTGGGTGGTGCCTCTTGGACCTAACGTCAACGGTTTTGAGGACGACCTGAAGCAATTCGTTGGTGGCGGAAAGGAAATCGTGGCCCTCTCGGCAGGAACCGCGGCCGTGCACTTGGCAATGATTGCCTGCGGGGTGGGCCCGGGCGACGAGGTGATAGTGCAGTCGTTCACCTTCTGCGCGTCAAGCCATCCGGCCACTTATCTGGGCGCAACGCCGGTGTTTGTCGACTCAGAGAAAGACTCGTGGAACATGGATCCCGAACTCTTGGAGCAAGCAATCAGCGACCGCATTGCCCGCACAGGCAAGAAACCCAAAGCCATTGTGCCTGTGGCGCTATATGGCATGCCCTACCGCATCGACAAGATTCTGGAAATTGCCGACCGCTACGGGATCCCTGTGATTGAGGATGCGGCCGAAGGCTTCGGCTCACGGTTCGACGGGCATGTGCTGGGATCGCTTGGACGTTACGGGGTGCTCCCGTTCAACGGCAACAAGATGATTACCACCAGCGGCGGCGGCGCTCTTGTGTGCCCTGATGCCGAAGCCAAGAGCGAAGCCATGTTTTATGCCACACAGGCCCGCGAGGCATACCCATATTACCAACACGAGCACATAGGCTACAACTACCGCATGAGCAACGTGTGCGCCGGCATAGGCCGCGGACAGATGACAATTGCCAACGAGCACATTGCCCACCACAAGCACGTGCAAGCACTGTATAAGGAACTGCTGGCCGGCGTTGACGGCATCACGCTCCACGAAAATCCAAGCGACCGCTACGACAGCAACTTCTGGCTATGCGCCATCACCATTGACCCTCGACTTAAGGTGAAAGGACAGGAAAAGGCTTATGCCGAGACTGTGAAAGGAGCTGTAGGCGGCGCAGCGGGCGTGACACACGCCGTGGCCGACAGCCACACGGCCATAGAGCCCAACGCCAACGTGGAAGCTATGCGGCTTGCTCTGGATGCGGCACAAATCGAGAGCCGACCACTATGGAAACCCATGCACTGCCAGCCAGTTTATGCCACAAACCCGAGATACGTCAACGGTGTGAGCGAAAGCCTGTTCCGTACCGGAATGTGCCTGCCCAGCGGCCCCTGCGTGACCGACGACGACGTGCGCTACATAGTCGACAACATCAAGCAAAACATAATACAGTAAAATTCCCCCTTAGGGGAATTACGGGGCGACGGCCGGCTGCTTTTGGGGCAGCCGGCCGTCGCTGTTTCTTTTTGCGGTGCCTGGGGCTTTGCTGTGCAGAGCCCCAGGCGGGAGGCGGGGTCAGCCGGGGAGGAGATTGGGACGGCGTCCTATGCTGTAGTAGTGGAGGCCGGCGGCGTTGAGCTCCTGCGCGTCATATATGTTGCGTCCGTCAAACACCACGTTGCCGCGCATGGCCTTGGCCACGACGGGCCACGACGGCACGCGGAACGTCTTCCACTCGGTAACCACAACAAGGGCGTCGGCGTCGTTGACGGCGGCATATTTGTCGGCGGCATATTCAATCGACGGGTTGTCGCCAAGGCGGCGCTTTGCCTCGGTCATGGCTATGGGGTCGAACGCTGTGACCGTGCAACCGGCTTCGAGCAGCGAGTGGATGAGGATGAGCGACGGGGCCTCGCGCATATCGTCGGTCTCGGGCTTGAACGACAGTCCCCACACGGCAATGCGCTTGCCCTTGAGGGCCTCGGCCGAGCCGAAGTGTGCCACCAGCTTGTTATACAAGGTGTGCTTCTGCTGGTCGTTGACGGCCTCGACGGCCTCGACCACGTGCATGCGGCAACCGTTCTCGCGGCCGGTGTGGATGAGCGCCTTCACGTCTTTGGGGAAGCACGAGCCACCGTAGCCGCAGCCGGGATACATGAACTTGGAGCCGATGCGCGAGTCGCTGGTGATGCCCGCGCGCACCATGCCCACGTCGGCACCCACGCGCTCACACAGGTTGGCAATGTCGTTCATGAAACTGATGCGGGTGGCCAGCATGGCGTTGGCGGCATATTTGGTCATCTCGGCACTGGGCACGTCCATAAAGATCACGCGGAAGCTATTGAGCATAAACGGCTTGTAGAGGCGCTCCATCAAGGCGCGCGCCCGCTGCGAGTCGGTGCCCACCACCACGCGGTCGGGGCTCATGAAATCTTTCAGGGCTGCGCCCTCCTTTAGGAATTCGGGATTGGAAGCCACATCGAAGGCAATGTCGACGCCACGTGCTGCAAGTTCCTGGTCGATGGCACGGCGCACCTTCTGTGCGGTGCCCACAGGCACGGTGCTCTTGGTGACCACGAGCACATAGTTGTGCATATTGCGCCCGATGGTGCGCGCCACCTCGAGCACATAGTGCAGGTCGGCGCTACCGTCCTCGTCGGCAGGAGTGCCCACGGCGGTAAACACTATTTCCACATCGTCGAGCACCTCGGTGAGGTCGGTAGTGAAGTGCAGGCGGCCCTCCTTCACGTTGCGATCAACCATTTCCTCGAGCCCCGGCTCGTAGATGGGCATGATGCACTGCTTGAGCCGTTGAATCTTGTTGGCGTCGACATCGACGCACGTCACGTCGATGCCAGTCTCGGCAAAGCAAGTGCCGCTCACCAGGCCCACGTATCCTGTGCCTACTATTGCTATTTTCATTATATCGTCAAAGTGTGTGTATTGTAGTTTTACGTGATTAAAATGATTCGTCGTGAAAAGGGACCATGCCCCTGGCGTGCCGTCGTGGCATCGTCAAGGGGCACAAGCCTCACGCGCGATTAGTGGCGGCGCAGCAAGCGGCGCTTCTTGTGGCGGTGCTTGTCGTCGTCGCTGTATCCGTAGCCATAGCCATAGCCGTAACCATAACCATAACCGTAACCGTAACCGTAACCGCCATAGCCGTAGCCGTAGCGCTTGGAACCAAACTTAATGTCGTTGAGCAGCATGGTGAGGTTCTTTATCTTCTGGTCCTTGCTCATCTTGTCGAGTTCCTCGAGATAGCGGCGGTCGAGACGTCCGTCGCGCACGATATAGATGGTGAGTTCGGCATAGCGGTTGATGAGCGAGGCATCGGCAATGATGCCAAACGGCACGGTGTCGAGCAGCACGTAGTCGTATTCGCTCTTCAGCGTCTCAATCATCTGACTGAAGCGGTCGCTCATAAGCAGGTTGGTGGGATTGGGCGGTATGGCGCCGATGCTGATGAAGTCGAGGTTGTCGTGCAGCACGCCGCGGGTGATCACACTGTGGATGTCGTCGACAGCACCCGACAGATAGGCACTGAGACCCACGCCGGTGTTTTCAACGCCGACGTATTCCGAGAAGCGGCCCTTACGCAGGTCAACGTCGACGGCAATCACCTTCTTGCCGATGTGGGCGCAGACGAGAGCCAGGTTGATGGCAATGAAACTCTTGCCCTCGCCCGCCATGGTAGAGGTGAGCTGCATCACCACACCGTGGTCCTTGCAAGGAGTGACCATATAGTCGAGATTGCTGCGGATGATGCGGAAAGCCTCGGTGATGCGGTCGCGTCCGTCTTCGGTGACCACGATTTCCTTCTTGGCCTGGTCGCGGCTCTTGGCCGGCAACTCGCCGATGATGGGTATGTCGCAGTTGTCCTCGATGTCGTGGCGCGAGTGCACTGTGGTGTCGAGAGAATAAATCCAGAAGATGCAGAATATCACGAAAGCAGGCAGGCAGAAGCCGGCGAGCAGACCCAGGAGCATGATTTTCATCTCGTTGGGGGCAATGGGCATCGAAGCGCCCGAAGCGTTCTCCACCACTTTGGCATTAGGCTCGGTGATGGCAAGCTGAAGGGCATTCTCCTCGCGCTTGTTGAGCAGGTAGAGGTAGAGCTGCTCCTTGATTTTCTGCTGGCGGGTGACCTCGGTGATGGCCTTTTCCTGCGACGGGACAGCCTGCATGCCGCCGATGGCGCGGTTGCTCTCGGTCACTGCGCGCGACTGCTTCATGCTCAGTGTGCGTATGTAGCTGTTGATGGTGCGCATAATGTTGCCCTTCATTGCGTTGAGCGAGTTGCTGAGTTCCACCATCACGGGGTTTTCCTTGCTCGACGTGGCGGCAATCTTCTGGTAGCGCAGCATTGCCTCGTTATACTGATTGATTTGGGTCTCGATGCCGCTGTTCTCGATTCCGGTGTTGCTTGGGATGAGATCTGTGCCATGCATCGAAGCCAGATGGTCGCGTATGTAGGTGGCAAGCCGCAGCTGCATGTCGGCATCCGACACGTTTTCCACATATTTCACGCCCGTCGACGGGTCGGCAAACATAGTGGCACCCGCGCCGGCCACCTTCAGTTCGGCAATGCGGCTGTCGACGCCGCTCAGGTCTTTCGACAGCGACTCGATGCGGTCGGCGATGAAGTTTTCGGTGCTGCGGGCCACGCGGTTTTTGTCGCTGATGGCCTCTTGGTTGTAGGCCACGATGAGTGCGTTGAGCACGTCGAGGCTAAGGTCGTGATTGTCGCAGGTGAGCGACAGATGCACCACATTCGACGCCTTGTCGGCCTTTTCGGCCGAGAGGTTGGCCACCAGTCGCTTGGCTATCGAGCGCGTGGTGTAGATTCTCACGATGGTGAGGCATTCGGCCAAATTGTCGGTCTTGGTGAAGTTTTTTGTCTTGGTGATGGCCACAGGGCCGTAAACGGTGTTGACCTTGTTGCCGAAGTGAGCCTTCTTCCACTGGCCGCCATTGATTTGGAACTCGAATTCGGTTTCGCTCTTAGGCTGCACTGTCACGGTGAAGTCTTCATGGATATCGTTGAGCGGAGTCACCTGCACGGGAGCAGACTTGTAGATGTTGACATCGCGCAAATACACGTGTCCGTAATACTGCACATTGAGGCCCAGATGGGCCACTACCGACTCCATGAGCTTGGTGGAGCGGAGCTTGAACATCTCGTCAGGGATTCCGTTGACACCCGTGCTGACGCCGAGGTCAGAGAACACGTGCGACTGGCTGCCGTTGGTCTGGCTGTCTTCGGTGTTGACAAGGATGTAGGCATCCGAACTGTAAACCTGTGTCTGTGTCTTGCCGTAAAGGAATGCGAGGCACCCGCAGGCTATGACCGAAATCACGAACCAATACCAGTTGCGCGCACAGGCGGCAAGAAACGACCGCATAGGGATTGCTGTCGACGATTTCCTTCTATCTTGCCGTTTAGATTCTGATTTTTCTTGCATTTTACTATGCGATATTATGAAAAAAAGA
>CAVFVP010000080.1:0-6147 GCA_963625945.1 Agathobacter rectalis
AGATAGACCATCTGACGGACTCCTTGAAGGATGAACTGATAGATGTGTGGGATAAGTCCGTAAGGAGTTCCCATCACTTCCTGGCGGAAGAGGACTTGGATTATTACCGTCCACGCATAAGGGACATCTATTTCGATGCCGTCGATTTGTATGTCGTCAGAAAACCCAATGTGGTAGCATTTATGGGATTGAGCGAGGATATGGTGGAGATGCTCTTTGTGCTCCCGTCAGAGAAAGGCAAAGGTTACGGCTCAACATTGCTCAACTTCGCTTTTGAGGAGAAGCATATCCGCAAGATAGACGTGAACGAGCAGAACACAGAGACATACCAATTTTATGTCAACCGAGGCTATCATGCGATAGCGCGGGACAAAGTGGATGCCGACGGCAAGCCATACCCGATTGTTCATTTAGAGAAATAAATATGATAAAGCAAACCACATTCCGACTCACGTCAAAGCGGCGCGGATGCCATCTGATAACGCATGAGGTGCTGCAACATCTGCCGTCACCATTGCCAAAGGCAGGGCTATTAAACATCTTCGTGCAACACACATCCTGCGCACTCTCAATCAATGAGAATGCAGACCCTGATGTGCGCAGTGATCTAGAGAAAATAATGAATCATCTGGTGAAAGAGCGAGAGCCTTACTACGACCACACGCTTGAAGGTGCCGACGACATGCCGGCTCATGCCAAGTGTTCGCTCTTCGGAGTAAGTCTGACTATTCCAATCACCAACGGACGGTTGAACCTCGGCACGTGGCAGGGCATCTACCTATGTGAGTTCCGCGACTACGGCGGTGAGCGAAAGATAGTGGCAACCGTTTACGAATGAAAAAGCCCAACAATTATGGAACGACCATTAAGCACCGGCGTCATCAAGTGTAATCAGTAATCTTAACCCGAGGGAATTGCAAGTTTGGGGGCAGGTGAGTAATTTTGCAGTATAGTAGCCCGCACATGGCGCACCGAGGTCGCTCCGGGCACAAATTCACAATCACTATGACTATAAAGAAATCACTATTTGTGGCAGTGGCGTTGCTAATAGCCTCGTCGGCCATGGCTCAAAAGGAATTCACACTCGAAGACCTGAACTTCGGCGGCACCAACTACAAGAACATGGTGCCCGCCAACAAGTCGCTCACGTGGTGGGGCGACCGACTTGTGCACACCGACACCACAGCATGCTGGAACGTGGATTTGAAGACAGGCAAGGACTTGACCATGTTCACGCTTGATCAGATCAACGCATGGCTCGGCCCTGGCACCGACTCGGTGAAGAGCCTCAAGAGCGCCACATTCCCCCTGGCCAACGCACCGCTTATGCTGCTAAACAACGGCAAGCAACGCATGCTTGTGGACTTCAAAAAGCACTGCGTGGCATGGCAGCAGCAATGCGAGGGCGAGAAATTTACCGATTGGAACAGTCACAGCCGCGCCGTGGCCTACGTGACCGACGACAACTTGCACGTGCGGCTTGCCGACGGCACCGACGTGCAGCTCACCACCGACGGTTCGCCCGACATCGTCTATGGTCAGAGCGTACACCGCAACGAGTTTGGCATCAAAAAAGGCACCTATTGGAATGCCGACGGCAGTAAGCTTGCCTTCTACCGCATGGACCAGAGCATGGTGGCATCGTATCCGCTCGTGAATGTGCCAGAGCTCGACTTCAAGCCAGCCGACAGCACGCAGTCGCGCATGGCCACGCCCGCTCCCGAGAAATATCCAATGGCGGGCGAGACGTCGCACAAGGTGACCGTGGGCGTGTGGGACGCGGCAAGCCGCAAGGTTACATACCTCAATGCAGGAGACCCCACCAACCGCTATTTTGCCGACATAGCCTGGGCGCCCGATGGCTCAAGGATATACATATATGAGCTGAACCGCGACCAGAACGACTGCCGCCTTGTGAGCTACAATGCCACAACAGGCGTAAAGGAGGCTGAGCTCTATCGAGAGACATCGGACAAATATGTGGAACCGCAGACCGCCATCACGTTTTTGCCATGGGACGCCACAAAATTCATAATGCAAAGCCAGCGCGACGGCTACAACCACCTGTGGCTCATGAACGCCGACGGCACTGGCCTCAGGCAGATCACACGGGGCAAATGGGTGGTGATGAATGTGCTCGGCTTCAATGCCCGCAGGCACAGCGTGATTATCACATCGAACGAGAGCGGCGACACACGCTGCAACATCTATGAGGTGAACGTGGACAACGGCAAGCGCACCCTGGTCGACAACAGCGGCGACGGATGGCACACAGGCTCGCTGAGCGCCAGCGGCCGGTATGTGGCCGACAATTACCAGGCTCCCGACGTGCCACGCAAAATCGCAGTCACGTGTATTACCAACGGCAAGAAACTTGCCTATTTCACGGCCAAAGACCCATGGGCCGGCTACAAGGTACCCCAGTACAGCATGGGCACCATAAAGGCCGCCGACGGTGTGATCGACCTCTACTACCGCATGGTGAAGCCGGCCGACTTCGACCCGATGAAGAAATATCCCACAGTGGTTTATGTGTACGGTGGCCCGCACGCCCACAACGTGGACGAGGGGTGGCACTACCGCAGCCGCAGCTGGGAGACCTATATGGCTCAAAAGGGATATGTGCTGTTCATTCTCGACAACCGGGGCAGCGAGCACCGCGGCCGTGACTTTGAGCAAGTGACATTCCGCCACCTGGGGCAAGAGGAGATGAAAGACCAGATGAAAGGCGTGGAGTATCTGAAGACCTTGAGCTATGTCGACACCACCCGACTGGGCGTGCATGGATGGAGCTTCGGCGGATTCATGACCATCAGCCTGATGACCAACTACCCCGATGTGTTCAAAGTGGGAGTGGCCGGCGGTCCGGTGATAGACTGGAAGTGGTATGAGGCAATGTATGGCGAACGCTATATGGACACACCTGCCACCAATCCCGAAGGATATGAGCAGACAAGCCTTATCAACAAGGCCAAGAACCTCAAAGGCCGGTTGCAAGTGATAATAGGCCTCAACGATCCCGTGGTGCTGCCACAGCACGCCTTCTCGTTTCTCAAGGCCTGCATTGCCGCTGGCACACAGCCCGACTTCTTCGTGTATCCGGGCGAGCCCCACAACATGCGCGGTCACCAAAGTGTGCACCTTCATGAACGCATCACCCGCTACTTTGACGATTTTCTGAAATAAGCCAGCATCGAAGGTTTATTGACACGTTGTCCGCCGCGCGCCCAATGGGCATGCGGCGGACAACGCTTTTTTTCGGTATGTTTCTTATCTCGATTTGAATTTCAAGGCATTGCGCTGAGCACTCTCGATGCGGCGGTTGCGCCAGCAGTGGCGGCAAAGAGCAACATACTTGTCATCGCCGCCAATTTCCACCTGATTGCCGTCGGTCACAATGTCGCCATTGTGGTCAATGCGTGCGTTCACTATGGTTTTGCGTCCACAGGTGCAAGTGCTTTTAATTTCGTCGATGGTATCGGCAAGCTCAAACAGACGGCGCGAGCCCTCGAACACGTGTGTGCGGAAATCGGTGCGCAATCCGTAGCACACCACGTTGACCCCATAGTCGTCGACTATACGTGCAAGCTGGTCGACCTGCTTTGCCGATAGGAACTGCGCCTCGTCGATAAGGATCCATTCCTTGACGGTGAGCGTGTTCTCAAACATCTGCCGGAGAGTTTCGTAAAGGTCGGTTTCAGGATAAATCCACGAGCACTTGCGCTCAATTCCAATGCGGGAGCGAATCACGCTGTCTTTTTCGCGATTGTCGATAATAGGCTTCATGCACAGGTATTGCATTCCGCGCTCCTCGAAGTTGTAGGCTTGAGTGAGCAACAGGGCAGTCTTAGCCGACCCCATGGTGCCATATCTGAAATATAGTTTTCCCGAACCGTTCATTGTCCTCTCGTGTTATTTGATAATAAAATTTTTTTGCAGTTCTTTCTTTTTTCACAACAGTGCAGTCACCCGCTTCACAGGGAAGCAACACCAGTGACAAAGGTATAAAAAAATGGGCTTGCGACACTTGCCGCAGCCCATAAAAAGTTATTAACAACCCCATATGCCGGCCATGCGAGCAGAAGGCTAACCGTCACACTGCCACCTTGATACAGATTTTTTGCAGTTCCTTGCCGGGGGCACCTATGAGCGGTGCATGAGCATCGCAAGGAGTCATCACGGCAAATTCGCCAGGACTAAGTTCAAAGTATCCTGTTGGGTGTTGGGCATAAAATGCTATATCGCGTTGAGCATCGTATGGCTCAGTGAGGGTCACAAGCCGATGCAACGGGGTGTAACCTATGGTTTCGGGAGCCGACACCGGGATGTGGATGTCGATGAAGCGGCGGTGCACCTCGAGCTGAGCCTGCGAAGCCAAGCGCAACTGGGGAGTCTCCACATTGGCCCAAATCACATCGGGCTCCAGTACAATGCGTCCGTTGCCGCCATCGACCATTGCGTGCATAGCCGACCAGTTGGCGCTTGCCCACTCAATGGCGCGGGCAAGCCGGTCGGAACAAAACCGGCACACAACCGAGATTTCGGCAAAATCGCCTAGTATCATCTGAATAGAGCTCTACTGGATAATAAAAAAAATCAGCGGTCGGTTATTTGGCTCGATGTCCACAGCTGTTTGTTGAACGCCTCGGCTGCACTGCAGTGAAACTCGATGCCGCGGAATTTCTCCATAGGAATGTGCCAACCATTGAGCAAATCAGGCATATCCTGGCTGACGTGGCACAGGCAGGCCTCATGCTTTTTATCGACAACTGAGCTGATATCGACGTAGTCGGTGGGAATGAAGTTCTGCGACTGACTGCCCGACATAGCCTCGCTGTAATATAAGTCGAATGAATGGTCGAGTTGACGCCATGCGTCATAGACCAGCATGGAGCAGGCACGGTGATCACGGTGCGAATCGATGGGCCAGTGGGTGAACACCACATCGGGTTTCTCACGGGCTATGATTTCCTTCATCTGCGCATAGCGTGCGAGAGTCACCTCGGTTGCGCCATCAATCTGATTCATAAAAATGTGGCGGATGCCCATCACGCGGCAAGCGGCATCACTCTCCTTGCGACGAATTTCAGCCGCCTCGGCAGCGGTTTTTCCCTGGATGCCAGCCTCGCCGGCAGTGAGATACACACTCACCACCTCGCAGCCCTGGTTTTTAAGCACGAGCATGGTTCCACCGGCAATGGTCTCGGGATCATCGGGGTGTGCGCCTATCACAAGGGCTTTCTTGTACTTTCCTTTACTGATGTTCTGGGCCGTGGCAGGCACTGCGGCAATAACGGCCACAGCGAGGCAGGCAAGCATGATAAGTTTTGTTTTCATTGTCATTTTGGTAGTTAATATTGTTTGTTCTATAAAAATTTCAATCAGCTTTTACCGCTGCGGCAGCGACAGCATGCCATCGCTTGCTATCACCAGTCGCGACTGCGGCGGAATATCGACCTGGGTGAGGGCAGCCATTTCAGCCGCGGCCCTATGCGCGGGGTCTAGCCTCGGCCCCACGCCCCACCGCTGAATCATTGAGTGGATGCGTCCGGTCACAAACCGGCCATCGGCAAAGGCCACCGTAGCAGTCAGCAGTGGCGCATAGCCGCACCGGCCAGCCACACTCACGCCGCACGGAGTGCAAAAGTTGCCCAGGCTGTAGGCGATGAGGTGGCCGCGATACAGCTCAAGAGCCCGCACCACGTGAGGCCCGTGGCCGAACACCACCGATGCGCCACTGTCGATTGCCCTATGGGCAAAACTGCGCAAATCACCGCGGTTCTCTCCGGCATAATACTCGCTGCCGTTAGGCAGATGGCTGGCATCAGCCCCCTCGGCACCGCCGTGAAACGACACTATCACCACATCGGCCTGGGCCTTGAGGCGCGAAACTATGCTGCTCACGCCGGCCGTGTCGCGCATCTGCACGGTTCCCCAATTGTGGCCGAATGCCGCAAAACCATAGGTCACACCATCAATGGTGCGTATGACGCTTTTGCAATTGAGCGTGCCGGCATAGACAATGCCCACCGAGTCGAGCACACGACGGGTGCTTGCCTCGCCAGGCGCCATGAAATCGAAAGAATGGTTGTTGGCAATCGACATAAAGTCATAACCGGCATCACGCAGCAGCGGAGCCATCGACGG
>CAVFVP010000080.1:6157-6699 GCA_963625945.1 Agathobacter rectalis
GCCTTTAGCTGCTTCGAGCGTTTCTCCCTGGCCGGCATTTCACCGGCAAAGACCCCTTCGAGGTTGCCCACAGCCACATTGGCCGCACGCAAAATGGGCGCAGCGTCGGCAAACAGGCAATCCCCGCCATCGGGTGGCAGTTTGCGCTCCGGGTAATCGGTGCCGAGCATCACATCGCCAGTCATGGCAATAGTCACAGTTGCCTCAGCATTATCATGCTCTTGCACTTCGGCCGTGGCCGGCACATTGGTCTTATTGTCGGCGGGCGCTGAGCTGCCACTCCTACCGCATGCGGCAAAACCGCACACAAGCAAAAGGACAATGAGTATCAGGTCTGGCGATGGTCTTTCCATTTCAAGCGCAAGTTACACAAAACAAACCACATGAGCAAACTTATCACGCCACGATCTTTGCTCTCGGGCATTGAACATCGGGATTTCACCTATTGCAGGTGCGCCCCACCAGCACTTACGGCAAAACGCACAAGCAGCGGCAACAACCGCTTGCGCATAATGCCGAATTTTGCATTTTCTGCACTTTCC
>CAVFVP010000080.1:6709-7405 GCA_963625945.1 Agathobacter rectalis
TCTATAATCCAGCACACATAAACACGAATTTAAATTCAGTTTCAGTAAATCTTTTCATCATCATTTCTATAATCAATGCCAATAAAAGGCAAATGTTAATGCCTTTCATTCACTTTCAAATGTACCTAAATTATCCTATTTTTGCGCAGATTACTGCAATACGTTTGCAATATGTTTGCAACAAACAACCGTCCCAATGATAACACAGACTCCTTATCTTGACACCCGCAATAAAAAAGCCACGGAATTTCCATTGATGATTCGGCTTACAGCCAACCGGACAAGTTCATACATACCAACCAACATTAAACTTCGTGCGAAACAATGGCAGAATGAGCAAATAGTTTGCCATCGACAGGCAAAAGCACTTAATCGTGTTCTTACTGAAAAGTTAGCCAAATTACACCTGCAATTAGCAGAGGTGTCAAATACCACTGCATTAAACGGACTCAAAGCAGCGGATGTTCGCAAACTGTTGCTAAACGAGAAACAACCTAAGAATGAGGTTGCATTTGTTGATTATGCACAAAAGTTTATTTGCACGAAGAAAGCGCCTAAAACTCAGGAAACATATAATTATACGCTTAAAGCGATAGAACGCTTTATGGGCTCACGGAAGTTATTTCTAACCGATATTTCGCTTGCCTTTATCCGTGAATTTGAATCTTGGTTACAAACGTCGTGTAAAACCAACAC
>CAVFVP010000081.1:0-6962 GCA_963625945.1 Agathobacter rectalis
CGTCACCCACGACCAAATCCAAATGAAATAAAACCCACATCACCCGGCAACACACATTGCCGATAAGGGTATTGTGAATCCGTTGCGGTATTCCGTGCGTCAAGACGAGACTGCGGAGTGCCGCAACGCTATTTTTTCACGTATTAGTGCACCACGCCGGAACGGCATGTCAGTTGGGCCACAATGATAGAAATGGAGAAAAAAGAAAAAGGGGTACGCATCGTCGCGACGCATAGCCCCACACATTGAATCAACTTCAGTTAGAGTGTTATTATATGTTCAAAATTAATTGTTTTTTCTGAAATTCTTATGATTTTCCGCAAAAATCGGCCGTTTTTAACCATTTTCGCAGCCAATCAGAAAAAATAAGTTGCCGTAACCGTCCACGTGCGGTTCTTGGCATCATTCTCGTCGAGCAGCTTGGTGCGGAGCGAACGCCCGATGCTGAAATTGTAGCTTGCATTAATCTGCACCTTATTGTAGAGCTCGCAACCAATACCGGCATGGATACCCACGCTCACGGTCTTGTATGAAAGAGCGTCGGCACACTTGTTGTGCCCGGCAAGGAAGGAAAATGTGGGGCCTGCAAAAGCTATGGGCATGATGATGTTTTCGATGCCATTCATGTTGCGGTACTTAAACTTTAGATTGATTGGCAAATCGATGTAGTGCAAGGTGCAATTCTCGGTTCCGGCACCTAGCGACGACCAAATTTTGCGGTCGCCCAAGTGGAGCTTACTGCCGCGCATGGTGTAGAGAAGCGATGCATCGACACCGAAACCTATGCCCGGAATCATGTATTCGCCAGTGAGACCTGCCACAGCGCCGAATTGGCGGTCGACATTGATGATATCGGTCTGCTTGAAGTGAACCTCATTGTAGTTTCCGCCAAGGGTTACACCCCAGCGGCCTTCGGCCTTAGCGCCGAAACCCAACGACGAGACTGCCACAAGGGCAGCTATTATGGTAATTTTTAACTTATTCATCGGTGTGTATAATTAAATTAGACTACAAACTTACAAAAATATGGTCTACTGGCAAAGTTTTTCAGTTTTTATAACAATCAGGGAGCATGCAACTGCTGCGTTGCGTGCTCCCTGTGATGTAATGCGCCTGCGGTCAGATGCCGCGGTGGCGTGTCAGAAGAGATAGGCTGCGGTAACAGTCCAATAGCGGTCTTTACCCGACACGCTCTCGCTGCCCTTGATGCCCACATATTCCATAGCTTTGGTGATGCCAATGCCATAGGTGGCCGACACTTGCAAGTGGCTGAACAGCTCGGCGCCGAAGCCAAGGTTCCACGAAGTGTTGAGCGTCTTGTTCTTATAGCCCTCCTGCTTGCTGTCGCTGACAAGGATGGCAAAGTCGGGGCCGGTGTAGACAAACGGAGCAAAGATGCTGCTCAACCCCACAATGTTGAATTTATACTTCAAGTTGACGGGAATGTCGATGTAGTCGCGTTTGAACACCACATTGCTTGTCGAGCCCTTGAGCTCGGCACTGCGGTGGGCATAGAGCAGAGAGGCATCTACGCAAAGTCCCACTATGGGCACCTGCACCTCGGCCATCACACCGCCGGTGAAGCCGGCACGGTTAGAGCCATCGGTGATGTCGTTGACTATTTCCTTGTTGAAGTGGATGCTGTTGAGAGCCACACCAGCCTTCACGCCAAAGCGCACCTGTGCAGCCGCAGGGGCTATGGCCATGAGTGCAACCACTGCTACTGCAATAACTCTTTTGACTAATTTCATAATTCTCAATTTGACGTTAATGTTAATTTTGTTTTGTTCTATTCAAGTGCAAAGCTATGAAAAAATAGCGAATTATGAAATTTAATTCTTTTCGGCGAAAATATTCATCAAAAAAAAAACGCAACCTGCGCTTGCACAAATCGTGATTTACAGTATCTTTGCGTGATAAAATCGGAAAAGAACCCAAAACTACAAAACTTTTTATTTTTTCATAAAACATTATTAGATATGAAAACAAAATTCATTTGGTCTCTGATTGCCGTGGTAGCAATGGCAATTTCAGGAATGGCTCTGACATCGTGTGGCAGCGACACAAAGGACGAACCCACACCCACACCCGACCCAACCGCCAAGACGGCAACTGCCAAGGCAACAATCTACATTGCCGACAACATGCTTGACAATTTTGACGTGACTGCCACAATCGACGGCAAGGAAGTGACACTGACAGCAAGCAACACCACCAAAGGCACCTACCAGAAGGAAGCTGTGCGCACCTATACAGTGACTCAGACTTACACCACCTTCCCTGCCACTCAAAAGGTTACGGTCAGTGCCAAATTCAAGAGCAGCTTCGATGCAAAAACCGCACAGCCATCTGATTTCTGCATCTGGGTTGACGAGGCCGTGAGCAACGACGTTGACAAGTGGTCGGTACACAACATACAAGATCACTCTTTTGAATACAGCGGCGACCTTGACTGGCCAAGCATGTCTGAGGCCGATGTGGCCAGCTTCAACAACAAGTACTACACCGCAAGTGTGTCGTTTGAGGCTGCCAACAAAGTGGATGTGAAATACACAACAAACAACCAGTAAGCCGCCTAACAAAAAAGCGATTTGACCCCATAAGGTGCGCAGCCGGCGTGGCTGTGCACCTTTTTTATTGCCCCCGTGGCCGAGACGATTGCATACTATGGCCAAATTGCTTATCTTTGCATAACGGCAGTGTGCCGCCTCACAGGTAATTGCCTCACCAAAAAACACAAATACCGCATGAACGACAAAGTGATAAAATCGCGACGATACTACGCAGTGCTTCTGGCGCTGCTCGGTGCCATGATTGTGATGTTTTTCGCCCGCGACCGCAAGCGTTTCTACACCGCAAGCGGTGTGGTGTGGACCACCGAATACCACATCACCTATGAGGGAAAAAGCAACCTCAACGACTCAATCCAGCAAATATTCAGCCAAATTGACGGCAGCGCATCGGTTTTCAACAAAAGCTCAAGGCTAAGCGCCATCAACACCAACGCCACCGACTCGGCCGACCGCCACATCAGCCTCCTTTATTCGATTGCCAAAGGAGTGTATGAGAAAAGCGGGCACCTCTACGACCCCACCGTGATGCCGCTGGTCAACGCATGGGGCTTCGGCTACAAGAGCGGCAAGCTGCCCACCGATGCGCAAATAGACAGCATGCTTGCATTCGTGGGCATGAACAACACCAAACTCGACCACGGTCGCATTGTGAAAAGCGACAAGCGCACACAATTTGACTTCAGCAGCATTGCCAAGGGCTATGCCTGCGACGAGGTTGGCCGCATGCTGGCACGCAACGGAGTGAGCAACTACATGGTTGAGATAGGCGGCGAGATAGCAGCCCGGGGCGTGAACAGCCGCGGCGAGCGCTGGCGGGTGTCGGTCGACATGCCCATCGACGAGGACTCAACAGTTACCCACCAGTCGGCACTCGTGCTCACAATCGACTCGGGAGGCATTGCCACCAGCGGGAATTACCGCAAGTATAAGATCGTCGACGGTCACAAAGTGGCCCATATTTTGAATCCCATCACCGGCCGAAGCGGTGTTTCCGATTTGCTCAGCGCCACCGTGGTGGCTTACGACTGCGCCACAGCCGATGCCTGGGCCACAGCATGCATGGCCCTGGGCACCGAGCGAGTGAAGGCCCTGATGGAACACAACGATGCACTTGGCGTGATGACGGTGAGTGCCGACAGCGCCGGACGCATGGTGGTGTGGAGCAACAAACGCTTTGCCGGCATGGTAACAACAACACCCTGATTGACATAACATTTCACCCTAAAAAGATCATTATGAACAACCCCACTAAACCTGATGAAGACACCGGCATTCCTGCCAATGAACACAAGAGCTGGCCAAACCTGATCTACACTGCTGTGCTTACGCTGGTGACGGCTATCATAATTGGCACAATTGCACTAACCTGTACACACCGGCACACGACCGACGAAAATCAACAGCGTGACATAAAGCAGAGTGAAATGAGCAGCATTGAAAAAGAAGCCGAAATCGCAGGAGCACGCTATGCCGAAAGGGCGCTTGATAAAGCGCGGCTTGACTCAATCGAAGAGGCCAACCGACCCACTTACACCGAACAAGAATTGGAGAATATGGTGCGCCGAGTGGTACCGTCGTATTCGTGGATTTATTTGTGGAAAAAGGACAATCACAACTGGATTATGGAGTATGAACGAGTAAAGCACAACAGATTTGTGACTTATTTACGCACATTCGACCCTACCGACAAGAAATTCGGGCGTGAAACGGAAGTGACAAAAGAGACCCGCAAAGCCAATGACTGGAGCGATGAAACAGTAACAGTCTATACGCCCCAAAAAGGGGGCGGGTGGTATGAGAGTAACTATTATGGCTCAATGACACATTTCGACAAAGACGGAAAGGTGTTGAAACATTATACCAACAAGTACATTACGAGCCGGTTGGAAAGCACTTCAACCAGACCACGGTTTAAAGTTGCCGACGATGATGACGATGACGGCCTCGACGGCTATGAAGACGTAGATGACTATTACTATGACAATGCCGAAGACCTCTACTTCTACTACAACGGAGACCATTAACGTGGATGAGGCGCTGACATGAAGAATAAAAGCCGAAAAGAGGCACCCCATGGGGTGCCTCTCGCTTTGCGTTTTAATGAGTTTGTTTTAAGAGTAATTGGCAAAATGAATGGCCGGCACTGACCTGGCAGGCTCAGTCTTTGTCACTCTCTTTCTGCTCACGCGAGCGTCGTTCTTTCTTGCTCGTTGAGCTGTTGGTATCCTTTTCTTCTTTAAGGTCAATTTCGTGACGGTCTTTGTCATACACCCTATATTCAAGGTAAGCGAGGTTTTGATCGGGCAAAATCTTGAATTTGCGGCCAAAAGCCCTACGCCAGCGGTAATACTCGCTGAAAATACCTTTTTTGATGTAGGCATCGACGAAAGGATGGACATACATAATAAAGTCTTTGACTCCGAGCGAGTTGACGAGATATTCAAGTTTATCGCGCAACTTGTCGGTAAAAAGCAGCGAAGGCTGGATTTCGCCCTTGCCACCACAAGAGGGGCAAGTTTCGGCGGTGACTATATCGAGAGCCGGGCGCACGCGCTGGCGTGTGATTTGCATAAGGCCAAATTTGCTGAGTGGCAGAATGTTGTGCCTGGCCCTGTCTTTTTGCATCACCTCGCGCATGTGTTCGTATAACGCTTGACGGTGCTCAGCCTTTAGCATATCGATATAGTCGATAACTATAATTCCGCCCATGTCGCGCAGCCTCAGCTGACGCGCTATCTCATCGGCCGCAAGCAAGTTGACGTCGAGAGCGTTGCTTTCCTGGTCGGTTGAGTTTTTTGAGCGGTTACCCGAGTTCACGTCGATAACGTGAAGAGCTTCGGTGCTTTCTATGATTATGTATGCACCCGATTTGAATGACACAGTCTTGCCGAACGACGACTTAATCTGCTTGGTGACATTAAACTTGTCGAATACCGGAATGTCGTCGGCGTAAAGCTTAACGATGTCACTGCGATCGGGGGCGATTAGGCTCACATAGTGATGAATCTGGTCGTAGATTTCTGCATCGTTCACATAGATGCTTTCGAAATCGGGGTTAAAGATGTCGCGTATCAGGCTCACCGCCCTGCTGTCTTCCTCATACACGAGCGAGGGAGGGTCGGAGAACTGCAGCTTAGCGATACTGTCTTCCCAACTTTTGACCAGAACCTTGAGTTCTGAATTCAATTCTGCTGCGCGCTTGTTTTCGGCCGAAGTGCGTATTATCACGCCAAAGTTCTTGGGCTTGATGCTCTCGATGAGCCGACGCAGACGCTGACGCTCGTCGGCATTCTTGATTTTCTGAGAGACTGAGATTTTGTTGTTGAACGGCATCAACACCAGAAACCGGCCCGTGAATGTGATTTCGGTAGTCAGTCGCGGTCCCTTGGTTGATATCGGTTCTTTGGCAATCTGCACTATCAGTTCTTGTCCGGCGGTAAGCACGTCGGTTACCGAGCCGTGCTTGTCGATATCGGGCAAGAGTTTCATCTTCGAGATATTCAGTTGCCTTTTGTCTTGCTTGTCGCGGGCAGCTTTGATGAATTTTGAATAAGAGCTGAACTGTGAACCTAAATCAAGGTAATGAAGAAAGGCGTCTTTGTCGTAACCGACATTGACAAATGCGGCGTTAAGTCCCGGCATGAGTTTCTTCACCTTGGCAAGGTAGAGGTTGCCCACTGCATATGACGCGTCGCGCGACTCCTTTTGGAGCGACACGAGCCTGCCGTCTTCGAGCAGGGCCGTGGAGATATGCGTGGGTTTTACGTCAACTAATAATTCACTTCTCATCGCAGAAGGGGTGTGTACATAAAATCATTTAAATTATGAGAGGACCCTGCGGCTGCGGACCGCAGGTGGGAACTAATGCAGCGTGATGCCTGATGACGGCAGCCACTGCCTAAAACACGAAGAACAAACTCATGAAGATAGGGCTTGAGATTAAGCTGTTTTTTCATTCAGTTTGTTCTTAGCGTATGACTTAAATAGAAAGATTATTTCTTAGATTTATGTCTATTCTTTCTAAGTCTCTTTTTGCGCTTGTGCGTAGCCATCTTGTGGCCTTTTCTTTTCTTACCGCTTGGCATAGTTACTTAGTTTAAATTATTATAAAATTGAATGAATTGTCGCCTTATGTGTTTTTTTGCTTCCCAGGCCGGCCGGTGCGATGAGTCGCCGCGGCAGGTTGCCTAGCTCGAAGAAGCAATTATTTCTTCACCTGGTCCATGAACACCTTGGCAGGCTTGAATGCCGGAATTTTGTGCTCAGGGATGATGATTGTAGTGTTTTTAGAAATGTTGCGGGCTGTCTTCTGCGAGCGAGTCTTAACGATGAAGCTGCCAAAGCCTCTCAGGTACACGTTCTCGCCATCGGCCAACGATTCCTTAACAC
>CAVFVP010000082.1:0-6793 GCA_963625945.1 Agathobacter rectalis
ATGTGATTTCGCTGCAAAATTACACCAGCCAGTATAGAACACTTTTACGACAATTACGGACAGAATTTACATTTTTACGTAATCATCATTTTTTGAGACATCAAAATCTATTTATTCCATGTTAGATGACATCCATTTCCATTTAGCCTCTAATTTTTCGGCTACAAATGACGTGAAACGAAAATCCCGCAGAATCCTTTGGGGAATCTGCGGGATTATGTTATTGATGTTGAGGTGGGAGAGTGATGCCGGGTGGGATGTCGGCCACACAGTCTCTCAACTGTAAACCGTAATCTCTAATCTGTAATCTCTAAACTCTCAACTTTGATCTTTAAAGCTCGATGGGCTCGTATTTGAGGCCCCATACGTCGGCCACGGCCTTGAAAGTGACCTTGCCTTCAACCACGTTCAAGCCCTTGAACAGTGCGGGATCGTCCTTGCAGGCCTGCTTCCAGCCCTTGTCGGCCAAAGCCACTGCATAGCGCAGAGTGGCATTGGTGAGGGCAGTGGTCGATGTGTTGGGCACTGCGCCGGGGATGTTGGCCACAGCATAGTGCAGAATGCCGTCCACTTCATATGTGGGCTCGCTGTGAGTGGTGGGGTGCGAAGTCTCGAAACAGCCGCCTTGGTCGATGGCCACGTCCACGAGCACTGTGCCAGGCTGCATGTCCTTGAGCATGTCGCGGGTGATGAGGTGCGGAGTCTTGTCGCCGGGAACGAGCACCGAGCCGATAATCACGTCCACGTCCTTGATTTCCTGGCGGATGTTATGTTCCGACGAGTATAGTGGATGGATGTTGGCGGGAGTCTGGAGGTCGAGGTCGCGCAGACGCGGCAGAGAAATGTCGGTGATTGTCACATCGGCACCCATGCCTGCTGCAGTGCGTGCTGCTGCTTCGCCCACAACGCCGCCGCCGAGCACTAGCACCTTGGCGGGCTTCACGCCCGGCACGCCACCTATGAGCTTGCCATTGCCGCCCTTGGTCTTCTGCAGGTAATATGCGCCGTTGATGGCTGCCATGCGGCCTGCCACCTCGCTCATGGGGATGAGCAACGGCAACGTGCGGTTGGGCAGTTGCACGGTTTCATAGGCGAGGCAGATGGCTCCGCTTTCAATCATGGCCTTTGTGAGGGGTTCGTCGCTTGCAAAGTGGAAATAGGTGAACAGCAGTTGACCCTTGCGGATGAGCTTGTATTCCGGCTCGATGGGCTCTTTCACCTTCACAATCATTTCGGCTGTGGCATACACGTCTTCGATGGTGGGCAGTATCTGCGCACCCACTGCTACGTATTGCTCATCGGGGAATCCGCTGTTTTCGCCGGCTGTGTGCTGAACGTACACTGTGTGGCCGTGCTTCACGAGTTCTGCTACTCCTGCGGGGGTCATGCCCACGCGATTCTCATTGTTCTTAATCTCTTTAGGTACTCCAATTTTCATTTTGAGTATGTCTTTTAATAGGTCGTTAATTAATTAGTTTTTCGTTCTCCAAAAGTAGCCATTTTTTTTAATGGAACAATAAAACTGATGTTTATTTTTCTGAAAAAACGCAATATCGCCTTAACCGTCAGCCGCGGCTTTTAGCCGCACCCGCTTCATGCGCCAGCGCCCTTGTACGCATGATTTTTTTAAGTCGTTACGATTCAGTATCTTTGCAAAGTGTGCGCTAAGCGCGCACCAGTGCATGATTTTCAAAACCGCAAAAACCACTTTGCAAATCACGGCAATTTTTTCAGATGAACGACAAAAATTCACCCAGCGACAAGCAATATAAGATACTCTTCGTGTGCCTCGGCAACATATGCCGCTCGCCGGCAGCTCAAGGCGTGATGCAGCAGCTTGTGGACCAGCGGGGCCTCACCAGCCGGTTTCTGATTGATTCGGCAGGCACCTACGGCGGCCATGCAGGCAGCAGCCCCGACCGGCGCATGCGCGTGCATGCTCTGCGCCGCGGCTACAACCTCACTCACCGTAGCCGCCGCGTGACGGGCAGCGATTTTGAGGATTTCGACCTCATCGTGGCCATGGATGCCGGCAATGAGCGCGACCTCATACAGATGGCGGCTACCCCCGACGAGGTCCGCAAGGTAGTGGCCATGGGCCGCTACATCAGGCTCTACCCGCATTACGACTATGTGCCCGACCCCTACTATGAGGGTGCCGAGGGATTTGAGCTTGTGCTCGATTTGCTCGAAGATGCCTGTGCCAATCTTCTCGATGAGCTCCAGGCCAAGCTTGCCGTCGGAAACTGACCGCACAACCTCTTCATCCAGCTCTGACACACAACTAATAAAACCAAATACTCATTCATTTTTTTCCACACAATGAAAATATCAAAACAAGCAAAAGCTCTTGCCGCGGCAGCCATTGTTGCAGTCTCGGCATCGGCAAGCACAGGCACAGCGCCCGTGGCCGTGAGGTGGGAAATGGGGCAAAACGGAGCCGAGAAAGGCTACTACAGCTCCCGTTTCGTGATTAAGAACACAAGCGGCCGCCAGCTTGATGCCAACTGGCAGTTTTTCTTCAACCAGTTTTCACGCCGCGTGAAACTGCCCGACGGCTGTCCGGTCGACGTCGATGAGGTGTCGACCACCTACTACCGTGTCAAGCCCAACGGCCTTTACCGCGCCATCCCGGCTGGCGACTCGATTGTGGTTGACCTACTCATGCGCGGCACCATGGTCAACGTGAGCTACATGCCCATGGGCGGACACGTGGTGCTCAACGGCGACTTGAGTCATCCGCTCCCGGTGACAATCGCCTACTCACGTCTCGACGACCCCAAGCAGTGGGGCATGCGTGCCGATTATCCCGACGGCCGCCGCGTCTATGCCCAAAACCAGTCGCTTGCACTGCCTGCGCAGCACACTACGGTGACGGGCACGCCCTACGACCAAATGCCCGCCCTCAAGAGCGTGAACCTCTCGCAAGGATACACCTCGGTGCCTACCGCAGTCACCATCAAATCGCGAAGCCTCTCGCGGGCCACGGCTATAGGCCGCCGCTACCTTGAGCGCGAGCTGCTCAGCCGCGGCATCTACAATGCCAGCTCGCAACCCACCACAATAGAGCTTAAGGTGGATGCGAAGGTCGACCAGTCGAACTATGAGGCCTACACCCTTGTGGTCGACAATGGCGCCATCACTGTCACCGGCGCAAGCGAAACCGGCCTGCTCAATGGTGTCAAGACGCTCATATCGGCCATCGACCATGCTCAGGGCCACCGCTTGCCCAACGCCTCCATTACCGACGCCCCCGATTTCCACTATCGCGGTTTTATGCTCGATATAGCCCGCAATTTCATACAATTCGACTGCATTAAAAAGTTTGTCGACCTGCTGGCTTACTACAAGATCAACACCTACCAGTTTCATTTCACCGACGACGAGGCTTGGCGCCTCGAGATTCCCGGTCTGCCCGAGCTCACCGAGGTGGCTTCGCGCCGCGGATGCACTCTCGACGAGAATGGCTACCTGGCTCAGATATTCGACGGCAACGGCAATCCCGACGACCTCACGCAGAGTGCCAACGGCTATCTCACCCGCAGCCAGTTTGTGGAGCTGTTGCGCTATGCCCACGAGCGTGGCGTGCGCATAATCCCCGAGATTGAGACTCCCGGCCACGCAAGGGCCGCCAAGGTGGCCATGCTCAACCGCTATCGCAGGCTGATTGCCACCGACAGCGTGGCGGCATGCCGGTATGTGCTGTGGGACGACAACGACCAGAGCGTGTTCACTTCGGCCCAAAGCTATCACGACAATGTGCTGAATGTGGCCAGCGACGGTGTGTACCGTTTCATCGACAAGGTGGTCACCGAGCTTCAGAGTATGTATAAAGATGCCGGACTGAAACTTGATATCGTGCATCTGGGTGGCGATGAGGTGCCCAGCGGCTCGTGGGACAAGACTCCCACGGTGCAGGCTCTGATGAAACGCGAGGGCATGAAGTCGGCCCACGAGGTGAGCCAGTACTACATGCGCCGCATCACCGATATCCTTTATCCGCGTGGCATCCGTGTCGAGGGCTGGCAAGAGATTGCCCTTGGCCACGACGATGCCTATAACCAGGCCATGAGCAAGCGCATTGCCGGAGTAAACGCATGGAGCACGGTGGGCAGCCGCGACGTGGTGCCTTACACCATTGCCAATGCCGGATACCCCGTGATATTATCTAATGTCACCAATTTTTATATGGACATGGGCTACAATTGGCACCAGTATGAAATCGGTCTGCACTGGGGCGGCGCTGTCGACGAGTTTGCCGCCTTCGATGCGCAGCCATGGAACATCTACCGCTCGGCCCGCACGGCTTACGACGGCACTCCTGTCGACCTGAAGCGTGCTGCCGACGGCAAGGTGCAGCTTTCACGGCCCGAAAACGTGATAGGCGTGCAGGGTCAGCTTTGGGGCGAGACTCTGCGCAGCTGGGACATGGTGCAGTATTACTGCCTGCCCAAGGTGTTCGGCCTTGTGGAGCGAGGCTGGAACTCGCGCCCTGAATGGGGCGAGGACTATGCCGACAGCTCGCGCTATGTGGCTGCCCGCAACGCCTATAACCAGCGCATCTTCCGCGAGCTTCCTCAGCTCAGTAAGCGTGGCTACAGCTTCCGCATTCCGCAGCCCGGTGTGGTGGTCGAAGACGGCAAAATCAAGGTTAACACACAGTACGGTTCTCTCATCGTGCGCTACACCACCGACGGCTCAGAGCCCACACTCGACTCTCCGGTATGGAAATCGCCCGTGGCTGTACCAGCCGGAGCGAAACTGATTAAGGCCAAGGCCTACTATTCGCCCACGCTCTCAAGCGTGACCACCTACTTGTGGCTCGACCGCTGACCACAGCATCTTAAAAGACACACATGGCACAGAGGCCGGCTACCCACAATCGGTAGCCGGCCTCTGACTTAGTATTTTTGCCGCAATCTTAAGTGCTCAATCGGTTTAGTTCATTGCCTTGAGCGACTGGGCTTTGCCCACAAACAGGATTGTCCCGGTGCTCACCTCGCGAATCATGTAGACAAACGGAGTGTCGATGATGAAATCGTCGCCAGACACTTTGCTGTCGGCGCCCGATGTGCCTGTTGCAACCACCACCTTGGTGCCGTTTTCCGACACGTCGATGTTCATCTTTTGATTGAAATTTGCCAATGACAAATGGCTGGATTGCTGTTCCGACGAGGCGTCAAACATGTTCTTGAAGCATGGACCTTCTACAAATGCATTCTTGATACCTAGCTTTTTGAGGACTGGGCTCATCTTGTTGGTGACTTTGGTCGCAAAGCGTGGCATGTGCACGGTGTAGATGCTTTTCTTTGCCGAGGCAACAAGGTTTTCAAAGGCTTCGGCCGAGAGGTTGCCGACATATGTGTTTATGTCACCTTTGGGCACTATGATGTCCATCACAAAAGCTCCGTTGCCATAAGGCATCTCTATGAAGTCGGCATCTTCGGTAGTGACAGCCGGCACATCTGTCATGCTTGTCATCATCATCATCACGTTTTCGGTCATTCCTTTGTGGTTCTTGAAGTTGCCCTGTTTGGTCTTGTCCTTGTCGAACGGGAATTTCCATTTTCCGTCAAACGTGCTTGCGTTGGTTACGCAGAAACGGGTGAGTTCGTTGATGTCGCCTTCGTCAAACATGGTGCCTATCTTGCCACCTGTGGCCTTGCTTATCCATGTGTTGATGTCTTGCACTGCTTTCGTGTGGTTGCCCATAAAGTTGGCTTTGCCCACATACACCTTGTAGAAGTCGTTGCACGTCTCCTCAAATTTTGCCGACGGTTTCATGTTGCTGTCAACCCAAATTGCATTGGCAATTGAAAACTCGGTTTTGCCGTCGGCGTTAAGCAACCCGTTGGTCACGGTTTTGTAATACCCATTCAGTTCATCGGTGTTAGCCGCATTCAGATGCAGGGCGTTGATGATCTCGCTGCTCGTGGCGGCATCTGATCCTTCGGCCAGCATCGACAGCACGGCCGATGCGCTGAATGGAGCCACAAGCACATTGTCGGTCGCTGTGTTAGACGCTTTCAGAAGGTCTATGGCGAACTTCACGTTGCTTTGTGAAATCACTTTTTGTGCAGGTGTGAGCTGAATGTCGACGCGCGGCGTTTCTTCCGGTTCGTTGCCATTGTTGCTGCATCCGGTCATGATCGTGCATGCTATTAGCATTGCCGATAGTGTTCCTAAATTTCTCATTCCTTTTTGTAACTTTTTTGTTGGTTAGTGAATTGTTGATTATTTCTCTCTAATGTTATAAATTAATAATTTTAAATGTGTTACATTCCAGTCTGAATGAGCCCATGCGGGCGTGTGTATCACATCTTTCCCAGGGTTATAATAATCTCCAGCAAAATCGCTTCCCGATCTTGGCGCTGAATATTCGCGAGCTAAATAGTATACTGTGTTACCGCTCCCGAAGTCGCCCCAGTTCATTGCCAAATATGTGTTTTCTTCATTCAGCGAGACCACTTCTCTTGTGTCGCTTCCGTCGGCCCCTTGCTCAAACATCTCTGATGGGTATGTCTGCAATTCCTCCTCTGTGATTCTGTGCTCTGGATCCCATACATAGTTGATGATCAAATTCTCGATATTCGAACGATAACTGTCAATGATAAACGAATGTCCGGTTGCCCCACCGGTCACACCTGCACTGGCAAATACTGGCTTGCCTTCCTTAAGACTGTTAAGGACTTTATAATAATTGTATCCGCTATATGAGTCGTAGGCCAACAAATATTTGGTTCATCCGACATTTCGAGTGATATAGTTTGAATTTTGATAAGAAGAAAACCGC
>CAVFVP010000083.1:0-6626 GCA_963625945.1 Agathobacter rectalis
CTGGCAATAATTCCATTGTCATCAAAAACAAATGAAAGCGGCCTGAATCAGACTGTCAGAATTGCCATACCCGTTCGTAGCTTCCATTTTCCGTATTCCTTATCCCGAATTTGAGTTAATATTAAAACCGCTTTTTGTGGTTAATCTCCTTTTAGCCGCCAAATGCCTTAAAGAATACAAAATAGTTGGAGCGCCGTATTAAATTAGATTAAATCATTATGCAGGAGTATTGCAATTGAGAGGATAATCTGTATTTTTGCATCGGAATCAAAAGTTAAATTTTAACGATTGAAATTATTAAACGGACAATAATTTAACAGACGACATTATGAAACAGAACACTAAATTAGCGATTTTATTGGTCGGAGCCTCAATGCTTGGCTCTGTCACCACCATTTTGGCCTCTCATGGGACCGATTTGATAATCAAAGATTCATATACACCGTCACAAGAAGCTTCGGTAACCGACAATGGGTTTATTAAAACCGCCGCTACACGCACTGCTTCGGTTGGGGCTCCCGACTTGACTGGTGCTGCCGAGACATCGGTAAACTCGGTGGTGAGCATCAAATCATTTGTGACCCCTAAACAGCAGCAGAGGTTCCAAGGCGGCAACGGATTCTTTGATCCATTTGAATTCTTTTTCGGCCCCAGCTATGGCGGCAACGGATCATCGCGCCAGCAGCAACAACAAAAGCAGGAGCAGGAAGCAGAACCCCAAGCCAAGGGCCTGGGCTCGGGTGTGATTATCTCGGCCGACGGATATATCGTAACCAACAATCATGTGGTAGACGGTGCCGAAAAATTAGAGGTGACTCTTAACGACAACCGCAAATTCAATGCAAAGGTGATTGGTACCGATCCAACGACCGATATCGCATTGCTTCAAATCACAGCCAAGGACCTAAAGCCAATAGCATTTGGTAACTCCGATGATGTGAAAGTGGGGCAGTGGGTACTTGCAGTTGGCAACCCGTTCGGTCTTAATTCAACTGTCACTGCCGGTATTGTGAGTGCAAAGGCCCGAGGTCTTAACAAGGGTAACAACATGGGTATTGAATCGTTCATTCAGCACGATGCAGCAGTGAACCCAGGCAACAGCGGCGGCGCTCTTGTCGACACCAACGGTGCCCTTATCGGCATCAACACCATGATTTATTCCCAGACGGGAAGCTATGCGGGCTATTCGTTTGCAATTCCCTCGTCGGTGGTTAAGAAAATCGTGACCGACATCAAGCAATATGGTTCGGTTCAACGTGCAGTGCTAGGCATCCAGTTTACAGAGCTTGATGCCGACAAGGCCAAGGACAAAGGCATCACGGCAACAACCGAAGGCATTTATGTGGCTAAGGTTAACGACCGCAGTTCGGCTAAAGAGGCTGGGTTGCAGGAAGGTGATGTGATAGTGAAGCTTAACGGCCACGATGTGAAGAATGGCGCACAGATGCTTGAGCAGATGAGCAAGCTGCGCCCGGGTGACAAGGCCAGCATCTCATACTACCGCGATAACAAGCTTAAGAGCACCGAAGTGATGCTTAAGAACAATCAAGGTAACACAAAAATCACCAAAGCAACCGACATGCTCTCACTGGGATGTGCATTCCAAGAGCTTACAGCTCAAGAAAAGAAAGATTTGGGTATAAGCAATGGCATAAAAGTGAGTGGTATTAAAGATGGTAAATTCAAGCGTGCCGGTATCAAGAACGGTTTCATTATCACCGACATCAACAATGCCCGTGTGAATAGCCGCGATGATGTTGAAACCATATACGGCCAGATAATGCGCGACACCGATAACGACAAGGCTATGTTCATCACCGGTATTTATCCCACTGGCAAGAAAGTGTATTATGCTGTCGACCTAACCGACCAAGATTAATACACAACAAGCAATAACAGCTAAAGAGAGACAGCAAACGACCCCGAAAAGGCGTTTGGCTGTCTCTTTACATGTGTGGTAGGGCGGAGAGTCTTTCTCACTTACGCAACTTTGTCAGATGACACAACACGCATTACAAAACAATTGCAGAAACCACCCTTTAAATGTATCATTTAGGCTAATATACAGGGCATAAAAGCGTATTTGGTGTGGTCGTACCATTTTTTTTTGTAATTTTGCAATCTGAAAATTTACGATATAAAACATATTTATGCTTGACTTATTGTTTGAGACAAGTTGGGAAGTTTGTAACAAAGTTGGCGGAATATATGCTGTGTTGTCAACTAAGGCTAAAACCCTACAAAAAAAGTATAAAGACCGTGTGATATTCATAGGTCCTGATTTGTGGCACGACGGATCGGAATCGCCATTTTTCATCGAAACGAATACTCCACTCACTGCGTGTTTGCAACAGGCCGTGCTACCTTCCGGAATGCGTGTCAGAGCTGGGCGTTGGAATGTGCCTGGCAAGCCGATTGCCCTATTGGTTGACTATCGTAGCCTGTATCCATATAAAAACGAACTGTATGCCTCCATGTGGGATGAGTATAGAGTAGACTCTTTGCATGCCTATGGCGATTATGATGAGTCATGCATGTTTTCTTATGGCGCTGCTCTTGTCATCGAGAGCATATTGCTGTGGAACAAGAAAGCTAATAGGGTGGTGGCTCATTTTGACGAATGGACTACCGGAATGGGATTGCTCTACATAAAATCTCATTTGCCCAAAGTGGCAACAGTGTTCACAACGCATGCCACAAGTATCGGTCGCAGCATTTGCTGCAACGGGAAGCCGCTTTATGATTATATGACGGGGTATAATGGCGACCAAATGGCTGGCGAACTAAATATGCAGTCAAAGCACTCGCTGGAGAAAGCTGCCGCTCATGCTTCTGATGTGTTCACCACAGTGAGCGAGATAACAGCACGCGAATGTGAGCAACTGCTTGAGCGGAAACCCTTGGTGACGCCAAATGCGTTTGAACCCACATTTGTGCCAAAGGGCGCAAAATTCAAACCCGCACGGGCCTTAGCACGAGAACGGTTGATTAAAGTGGCAAGCGCTCTAACGGGCATAGATTTTTCTGACGATACTTTCATAGTTGCCACTTCGGGCCGAAGCGAGTATCGCAATAAGGGGATTGATTTATATCTCGATGCTCTTAACCAAACGCGCGACAAACTCTATGCCTCGGCCGAAGGCAAACGGATATTGGCTTTCGTTCTTGTACCCGGTTGGACCGAGAGCCCTCGTAAAGACCTTGCGGGCAACATTGAAAATGGAGTCACTGGCACACTACAAAATCCGACGATCACTCACAACATACACAACCCGGAATGTGACAACATATATTGCAGAATCAATTCACTTGGTTTCCGGAACTTGAATGCCGATAAGCTCACAGTGATATATGTACCGTCGTATCTTAATGGTGATGATGGCGTGATAGGGTTGAACTACTATGATGTGTTGGTAGGACTTGATCTCACCATATTCCCGTCGTATTATGAGCCATGGGGATATACTCCGCTCGAAAGCATTGCTTTTGGAGTGCCAACAGTGACGTCAAACCTTTCGGGATTCGGACAATGGATTATCGGCAACTTTGGTGACGACTATAAAAAGTGTGGAACTAAGGTGATTGAAAGGACCGACTCCAACTATACTGAGGCAACAGCCAATGTTGCCGAAGCTATTGAACAAATCTATTGCTCAACGCCAAATGCACGCGCTAAGCTTTCTAAAGCATCACAGGCCACAGCAAAGATGGCCACATGGGACAAGTTTATAACTTATTATGAAACATCATACGAACTAGCACTGAAACTTGCCAATCAGCGAGACGGCAAGCAAAATTAATAACGAAATCATTAATTACTACAGATGAAAATACAAGTAAGCAACACGAATGCTCCTGTTTGGAGAAGCCTAACCGTAAAGTCGGAGCTCCCGAACAAATTAAAGAAACTCGATGAGTTGTCTAAAAACATTTGGTGGGTTTGGAACAGTGAGGGAAAAAATCTGTTCCACGATTTAGATGTGGATTTATGGCATGAGACTGGAGAGAATCCAGTGCTGATGCTTCAGAAAATCACCAATGACCGCTTGCAGAATATTCTGGAAGATAAAGAGCTGATGGACCGCATCAACACCGTCTACGATCATTTCAAGGACTACATGAGCAAACCTGTCCGCACTGATGTGCCTTCAGTATCATATTTCAGCATGGAATATGGACTGTGCAGCGCATTGAAAATTTATTCTGGCGGCCTCGGTATTCTGGCGGGTGATTATATTAAGGAGGCCAGCGACCGTTGCTACAACATGACCGCTGTGGGCTTCTTGTATCGTTATGGCTATTTCACCCAATCAATCTCGGGCGAGGGCGATCAGGTTGCAAAATATGAGGCTCAGAATTTTAACCGCATTCCTGTTGAGCCGGTGCTCGACGAAAACGGGAAACAGCTGATTCTCGAGGTGCCATATCCCGGTAGAATCATATATGCAAATATATGGAGAGTCAATGTGGGTCGAGTGAAATTATATTTGCTTGACACCGACATTGATCTTAACAGCGAGTTCGATCGCCCCATCACGCACCAGCTCTATGGCGGTGATTGGGAGAACCGCATCAAGCAAGAATACCTGCTGGGTATCGGCGGTGTGCTTATGCTTAAAAAACTAGGTATCAGGAGCCAACTCTATCATTGCAACGAAGGTCATGCCGCACTGCTCAACCTTCAACGCCTTGTTGACTATGTGCAGGAGGATGGCCTTGATTTCAACGTGGCTCTTGAGATGGTAAGGGCTTCTTCACTCTACACTGTTCACACTCCCGTTCCTGCGGGCCACGATTATTTCGACGAAGGCCTCTTTGGCAAATACATGGGCGAATTCCCCGCAAAACTGGGAATTTCGTGGAGCGACCTGATGAATATGGGCCGTGAGAATCCCGATACAAACGAGAAGTTCTCAATGAGCGTGTTTGCCCTCAACACCACACAAGAATCCAATGGCGTAAGTTGGCTTCATGGTCAAGTTTCCCGGAAAATGTTCCAAGGTGTGTGGAAAGGATTCGCCCCCGAGGAGTCTCATGTGGGCTATGTCACTAATGGTGTGCACATGCCAACATGGGCCGCATCGGAATGGAAAGAATACTATTCCGAACTTTTTGGTGAAGACTTTATGGAGCATCAAGAAGATGAGAAGACTTGGGCTCCTATACTTAACGCCCCCGATGAGGATGTTTGGGCTATGCGCGTGAAGCTGAAAAACAAATTCATCAAATTTGTCAAGAAGGACTTCAGCGCAAGTTGGCTTAAAAACCAGGGCGACCCCACACGCGTGTTGTCGATAGTTGATAAAATCAATCCAAATGCGCTGTTAATAGGATTTGCACGCCGTTTTGCAACCTACAAGCGTGCCCACTTGCTCTTTACCGATTTAGACCGTCTGTCGAAGATTGTCAACAATGAGCAGTTCCCCGTGCAATTTATTTTTGCCGGCAAGGCCCATCCGGCCGACGGGGCAGGCAAGGATTTGATTAAGCGAATTGTGGAAATTTCGAAGCGTCCTGAGTTTTTGGGGAAAATCATATTCCTCGAAAATTATGACATGACAGTATCAAAACGACTGCTGACTGGTGTCGACATATGGCTTAATACCCCCACACGTCCGCTTGAGGCTTCTGGCACGTCGGGCGAAAAAGCCGAGATGAATGGCTTGCTCAACTTCTCGGTTCTCGACGGATGGTGGTATGAGGGTTATCGTGAGGGCGCTGGCTGGGCATTGACCGACAAGCGCACCTACACTGACCAAGGTCAGCAAGACAAGCTTGATGCGGCCACTATATACTCGATGCTTGAGAATGAGATTATTCCGCTATATTTTGCCAAAAACTCTCGTGGTTACTCGCCTGAGTGGGTTCAGTATATCAAGAACTCAATCGCCCACATTGCTCCAAACTACACAATGTCGAGAATGCTGCGCGACTATAACGACCGCTTCTACAGCAAAGAGGGGGAACGTACTGCCAAATTGCAAACCAACGGCTTTGCACTTGCTAAAGAGATTGTGGCATGGAAAGAGAATGTGGTTTCGAAATGGGACCAGGTAACTTGCCTTGACATACAGACGTCAGATAGCCTCCAAAATGGCACCTTAGAAGGCACCCCAATCAAGGCCACCGTAAAGGTAGACACCGCTGGCTTGACCGATAGTATTAAAGTTGAGCTTGTGGCTTATCGCGATATTGAGGGCGAATTGAAGTATCATAGCACACGCCAATTCACATTGACGTCGACAGAAGGCAATGTATGCACCTACACCCTTGACGACCACATTAAGGATTCTGGCATGTTCCGCTATGCATTCCGTGTGTATCCATGGAACGAAAATCTGCCTCACCGCCAAGACTTCGCCTACATGAAATGGTTCTAAACCATAACCAATAAAAGTCTAATGGAGTCGCATGAGTGAAAACAAATGCGTCTCCTTTTTTAACCCAAATCGGTCATTAGGATTTCTCCGTGTCGTACGGCAAAGAGAAATCCTTTTATTTTTTCCATATAGACAAGAATGATTGTCGTGTTTTTAGTGTAACCATCCGAAACAAGTGCAGAATCCAACAGCAAGTGCAACGTTTTTGATGCAGAAAGGCATGAAAAACACTGCAGGGGAGCCGTA
>CAVFVP010000084.1:0-6484 GCA_963625945.1 Agathobacter rectalis
TCGGCGTGCCGCCCGGTTGTTGGGTTGATTGTTGTGTTTGAGTCGGTTAGAATGCCACCTTGTAGCCCTTTCCGCCTACACTCACCACGTATATGCCCTTGACGTTGACGTCAAACTCGTTGCGGCCCTCATTGAGGTTAAGAGTGCGGCTCATGCCGTTGATGTTGACGAGTTGCGCCGTGCCGGCTTTGGACGCATCGATCACTAAGACGTTGCCCGAGGTGTGCACAGTGTAGTTGTCGTTGTTAAGGTCGCTCACCACATTGTCTACGCCAAGCGTCTGCCTCTGATAGTTTTCCATATCGAGGTTGAACGCTGCCGGACGGTTAAGCGTCTTGATGTATACCTGGCCAAACGAGTCGGTCACCCTCACGGTCACAGGCTGGTCAGCAGTCTTGCACGTGGCGCGGAACATGTGGGTGTTGTTACCAGTAGCAAAATCGGCGGTGTATGAGCCAGCAGCCTGATATCGGGGCAGGTCGTAGCAAATCACATGGAACGGGTCTTCTGTAGTCACACGCTTGTAGCTCAGTTGTTCGCCGTTTTCTATGAATTCTATCTTCCAGTCGCTGTCGTAGGCATACACATTGGCCAGCACCACATTGTCGTCATAGGTCTTATAGTTGACCCTCGAGGTGTATTTGGCCAGCATGCTCTGGAGGTCGGTGGTATTTTGGTAGTATTCACGCACCTTGTTCATGTCGTAAAGACGCATCTGGGTGCCGTCGTTGTCGTTGCTCGACATGTATTTCCACTTGATGTCGGTGCCGTCGAACTGCCACAGCGAGTATCCGCCAGGAGAACCATCGGTGCACACATCGCGGCTTGTGAGCTTGCCAGTCCACCACCAAGAGGCACACACGGCCGCCACATTATGCTCGATTATGTTGGGGTAAGCAGCTGGGCGCGACACTTGGTTGACATGAGTGTGCCCGCTAAGGAAGTGCACGGTCTTGTAACCGGCCAGCAAGTCGCTCAGCTTCTTGGCTTGCGAACTCTGCCATTTCTGTGCGGCAACATAGGTGCTGGTGTTGAGCTTCCATGCGGGTATGTGGAATTCGACAACCACCGGGGTGTTCTTGTCGACCATGGCCAAATCCTTCTGAAGCCAGTTCCACTGCTCGGTGGTCACATAAGACGAATAGTTGCGGTCGCCTACCACACCGTTGGGATATGTTGAGCCTGAAGTCTTGGTGTTGATGTAATAAATGTCGTCGAGCACTATGAAATGCACCTTGCCCAGGTTGTAGGAATAGTAGTTAGGGCAAATGATGGTGCGCCAAGGCTTAGACGCCACGAAGTCGGTGGTAGTGCTGGCAGCAACACTCGGGTCGTTGTCATGGTTGCCAATCACCGAGAAGGTAGTGAACGGAAAACCGTATGAGTGCATAGTGGCGACGAAATTACTCAAGTTGTAGTTTCTCTGAGTCCAGTAGAGGTCCCAAGTGAGGTCGCCCAAGATTGTAGAATACACCGGTTGCGTAGCCGAAGCCTTGAGTTCCTTCATGCGTTGCACAAAGCGGTTGCGGAACTGGGTGAGGTCGTTGTTGCGGTTGGCCAAGTGATAGTCGGCACTGACCACAAGTGTGAACTTGTCGTTGTCGACCTTGGTGAGCGTAAAATCGTGGGTCTCGGTATCGGTTGTACTCTCGTCGAGCGCAGCCCAAAACACGGGTTCGAACCCGTTGCGCACCTCGGGCTCATAGCCGCCGGGGAGTGTGTAGAACACATAGCCGTTCTTTTTGGCCGATGTGAAACTGTAGGCGCCATTGGCGTCGGTGGTTGTCACCACATAGCCGTCGCTCACCGGAACTCCGGCCACGCCCTTGCCATCGCAAGTGATGTGTCCTGTCACCGTCTGGGCAGTGGCTGCTGTGGCCATGCCGCCGAGCAGAAGCAAAAATGCGAATTTGTAGATATTTTTCATTCTTGTCTTGAATTATGAAGGGTTTAATTTATGTCGTTTTTTTGCGAGAAGCGGGGTGCGGGACTATTGACTGCCACCCGCTTTCGCTCAATGCCCGCAGTTAAGACTTCGTGGGGCTGGAGCTGTGTTATTTGCCAAGAGCAGAGCCCAGCGTCTGCTTCTGGTTGCTCTCCATATCGAGATTGAACGCTGCCGGGCGGTTAAGCGTCTTGATATATACCTGGCCAAACGAGTCGGTCACCCTCACGGTCACAGGCTGGTCAGCAGTCTTGCACGTGGCGCGGAACATGTGGGTAGTGTTGCTGGTGGCAAACGACGATGAGCCGTCGGCCTTATACCGCGGCAAGTCGTAGCAAATCACATGGAACGGGTCTTCAGTAGTCACACGCTTGTAGCTCAGAGGCTTGCCGTTTTCCAGGAATTCTATCTTCCAGTCACTGTCGTAGGCATACACATTGGCCAGCACCACATTGTCGTCATAGGTCTTGTAGTTGACCCTTGACGGGTATTGGGCCAGCATATCCTGAAGGTCGGTGGAGTTCCGGTAGTACTCGCGCACCTTGTTCATGTCGTAAAGGCGCATTTGGGTGCCTTCGTTGTCGCTGCTCGACATGTATTTCCACTTGATGTCAGTGCCGTCGAACTGCCACAGCGAGTATCCGCCGGGGGTGCCGTCGGTGCATACGTCGCGGTCGGTGAGCATCCCCGACCACCACCAAGTGGCGCACACGGCGGCCACATTGTGCTCAGTGACGTTGGGGTACGCATCTGGATGCGACACCTGGTTGACATGCGTGTGCCCGCTGAGGAAATGCACCGTCTTGTAGCCGGCCAGCAGGCGGCTCAGTTTCTCAGACTGCTGGTCCTGCAAGTTAGCCATGGCCGTATAGTCGCTGTGGTCGACCTTCCATGCAGGAATGTGGAATTCCACAATCACGGGAGTGTTTTTGTCGACCATCGCAAGGTCTTTCTGCAGCCAATCCCATTGCTCGGCGGTTATATAGGACGAATAGTTGCGGTCGCCGTTCACACCTTTGGGGTATTTTTTGCCTGGAGTCTTGGCGTTGATATAATAAATGTTGTCGAGCACTATGAAATGTGCCTTGCCCAGGTTGTAGGAGTAATAGCGTGGACAAATGATGGTGCGCCAAGGCTTCGATGCGTCGAAGTCGGCATTAGGTCCCGCCTCAACGCTCGGGTCGTTGTCGTGGTTGCCAATCACCGGAAATGTGGTGAACGGGAAACCTAACGAGCGCATTGTAGCGGCAAAATCAGCCAGATTATATTTTCGGCGCGTCCAGAATCCGTCCCAAGTGAGATCACCGAGAATTGTAGAGTATACCGGCTGCATGGCCGAGGCTTTCAGCTCCTTCATACGTTGCAGGAAGTGGTCACGGAACTGGGCGATGTCGTTATGAAAATTAGCCAAGTGGTAATCGGCACTGACCACAAGCGTGAACTTGTCGTTGTTGACCTTGGTGAGCGTGAAGTCGTGGGTCTCGGTTTGGGTCGTGGTAGTGTCGAGCGCGGCCCAGAACACAGGATCGTAGCCGTCGCGCACTTCGGGCTCGTAGCCACCGGGAAGGGTGTAGAACACATAGCCGTTCTTTTTGGCCGACGTGAAACTGTAGGCGCCATCGGCATCAGTCGTTGTCACCACATAGCCGTCGCTTACCGCGACCCCGGCCACACCCTTGCCACCGCAAGTGATGTGTCCTACCACGGTTTGAGCAATAGCCACATTGCCCATGCAGCCAAGCATAAGAAGCAATGCCAATTTGCAAATTTTTCTCATTATTCTTGTCTAAGTTATTGAAGGTTCGTTTTTTTGGGGGGATAGGCTTGCAATGTTGATTATTGGCCGTAGGCATTGAGGCCGTAGAGTTCACGCACCCTTGGGCTGAGCTCTCGGCTGAGCGCCCATGCCGGAATTGTCACGCTTATTGCGCCAGCCGACCATGGGGCTATGTCGTAGGGGTTATAATGGAACGTGATGCCGTCGCCATCGAGCAGCACATTGCGGCTCACCGTCAGTTGGTCGGGGAAAATGCCCGAATTGGCGGCCAGAGTGCTGTCGTCGGGAGCAAAATACTTTAATTGCAACGCATGATGCACGGCCGCGAGCAATGTGCTGTCGGTTCCAGGCCGGAAAATATCGGAAAAGTTGAGCACACTGTTGTTGGCGATGTCGTAGTTCAAGAATCGGCTGTAGCGGTTAGGATGGGCACCACCGTAGTCAACCAGATAGTCGAGCCTATACACGATATAACGGTCACAAAACCCCACGGTCCACACGTCGAGGCATTGCTGCCACACCTGTAACGTGGAGTCGTCGGGGATTTCGTCGACGGCCTTCATTGCATAATCGGTGTATCCTGCGGGATGACTCACAAAATCGGTAATTGCCTCATCGGGAGAGCCAAACCTGCCGTTGAATGCGCATCCTATAAGAGAATCCTGCAACGCCTTGATGTCGTTGTTGCCAAACTTGGTTGGCCACTGCATTGACACGCGCGTACTCACATACACATTGCCACCTTGACCGTCAGCCACCTTGAAGTTCATTGCTGAAGTCTTATACACCTCACTGATCTCAAAGTTGTCTACTGCAGGCAGTGCTGCCGAGGCCGACATGGCCACTGCGGCAACAATTGCAGCCATTGTTAATCGTAATTCCATCTGTCTATACCCGTCATTGTATACTAATCAGCAAATATACCACTTTTTCTGTTACCAGTTTCCATTAGCCACCTTTTTTTATAGCATCTACAAACAGAAATAAAGCGAGAACGCCAACGTGCGTTCCCTATACAAAACACGGCGGGAAATAAAAAAGCGATAAAAAAGTGCTCCATTCTTGGCGCGTTGGGCAGAAGTTTGTAACTTTGTAGCCAGAAATAATCAACATATTGTTATGCAATCAACACATGCGCGACACCATTACCATCATCATTGCGGCTGCCTGAGGGAAAGCTGAGTGACGATGACGTGTGCCCACGGATGTGTGACTTGCCTGCAATATTTACGATACTTTATCGGATTCTAGAAACCGGCTTTCCCCAACGAACAGTGCTCAACGGGATTGTCGGTCGATTTGTTTTTTAGGCCCGCAATGCCGTTCACTTCAGGACGGGAACCGCGACAAAGACAGGAAATAACAATAACACAACCCATACTCTGATTATGCTTAGAATTGCAGTACAATCAAAAGGACGTCTCTACGATGAGACGATGGAACTACTTAGCGCCGCCGGCATCAAGATGGCGGCTGTGAAACGAACCCTGCTTGTGCCCTCACGCAACTTCCCCGTGGAGCTGCTGTATCTGCGCGACGACGACATCCCCGACTCGGTAGCCACCGGCACAGCCGACATCGGCATTGTGGGCCTCAACGAAGTGATGGAGAAGCAGCAAGACGTGCAGATACTGCGCCGGCTTGGATTTTCCAAGTGCCGCCTGTCGCTTGCCATTCCCAAAGACATCGACTACCCGGGTCTTGAATGGTTCAACGGGCGTAAGATTGCCACAAGCTATCCGCGCATACTCACCGATTACCTTAAGAAGAACGGCATTTCGGCCGACATCCACCTGATCAGCGGCTCGGTGGAAATAGCACCGGGCATCGGGCTGGCCAATGCCATATTCGACATCGTTTCGAGCGGAGGCACGCTGGTGAGCAACAACCTAAAAGAGGTGGAAGTGGCACTTGAAAGCGAGGCTGTGCTCATAGGCAACGGGCGCGAGCTCGACACCGACAAGCAGCAGGCGCTCGACGAGCTGCTATTCCGCATCGAGGCCGTAAAGACTGCCGAGAAGAAGAAATACATCCTGATGAACGTGCCGCGCGAGCGGCTCAAGCAGGTGGTTGAAATTCTGCCCGGCATCAAGAGTCCCACCATTTTACCGCTTGCCGACGAAGGCTGGTGTTCAGTTCACGCCGTGCTCGAGGAAAAGCAGCTGTGGGCTGTGATCAACGCCCTCAAGGGGGTGGGAGCTGAAGGAATTCTGGTGCTCAACATCGAGGAAATGGTGATGTGACCACACCCGCCAAGAGAGCAAACACCGCAATAGTTTTTTTAAGTAAAAAAATGAAATTCATCATGGCAACAATAAACACAATAGAATATCCTAAACGCGATCTGTGGCCAGAGCTGATGAAACGCGCCGTGGCCGACACCAGTGAGCTTCACGACACCGTGAGGCAGATAATAAACGAGGTGGGCACGCGCGGCGACGACGCACTGCGCGACTTTGCACTGCGGTTCGACAAAGCGAAACTCGACCAGCTGCAAGTGACCGAAGACGAGATTGCCGAAGCCGAGAGCCAAATCGACGAGGATCTGAAAGAAGCCATTGCAACCGCCGAGCGCAACATTTCGGCTTTCCACCGTGCCCAGGCAATGACAGCCATCGAGGTGGAGACATCGCCAGGCGTAGTGTGCACCCAGCGCGCAGTGCCCATTGGCAACGTGGGCCTGTATGTGCCCGGAGGCAACTCGCCGCTGTTTTCAACAGTGCTGATGCTCGCTGTTCCCGCCCGTATAGCCGGATGCCGCA
>CAVFVP010000085.1:0-6337 GCA_963625945.1 Agathobacter rectalis
GAGCGCGACCTTGCCAAGGTCGAGGTCGCGGGTCCGAGTCCCGTTTTTCGCTCAAAATGTCCGGGTGGCGGAATTGGTAGACGCGCTACTTTGAGGGGGTAGTGCCCGTTGGGGCGTGTGAGTTCGAATCTCATCTCGGACACTTAGAAGCCGCTGGTCAGCAAAGCTGACCGGCGGCTTTTCTGTTACATTATCCCTGCAAAACTGCGGTATCAAAAGAAAAGCGACCACACGTGGCGGCCGCTCTTAATGTTTTCACAACGGAATAATCCTTATTGTGAATTGCTTCAAATTTGTACGGCAAATATAAGACTCTGGCGGCAAACCGCAAAATTAAACCGTGAAAAATCACTCTAATGACTATGTTTTTTTGTAAATTTGGACATTAATAACCAGTCAACAATAATCCACGACACACAAAAAAACCGCATAAATTATGAAACGCATCTTAGGACTCGACCTCGGAACTTCCAGCATAGGCTGGGCAGTAGTGAACCAAGCAGAATCAGAAGACGAACAGTCAAGCATCATCGACCTGGGGGTGCGCGTGAATCCGCTCACCGTCGACGAAAGTCTGAATTTTGAAAAGGGTAAGCCCATAACCACCACTGCCGACCGCACTCTCAAGCATGGCATGCGGCGCAATCTCCAACGCTACAAGCAGCGCCGCGACCACCTTGTGGCAATTCTCAAGCAGCATGGTTTCATTTCCGATGCCGATTTGCTCAGCGAGTGCGGTAACCGGTCCACATTCCAGACTTTCCGCCTTCGCGCTCTTGCCGCAACGCAGGAAATCTCTCTCAGCGAATTTGCGCGGGTGTTGCTTATGATCAATAAAAAGCGTGGCTACAAAAGCAACCGCAAGGCCGACAAGGGCAATGCCGATGAGGGACAGTTGATCGATGGCATGGACGTGGCATGCAAGCTCTATGACGAGCAGCTCACTCCCGGACAATACGTATACAAGTATGTGGTGCAGCGAAACCGCAAGTTTATCCCCGAGTTTTATCCATCCGACCTCAGGGCCGAGCTCCAGCTTGTGTGGGACAAGCAGTCGGAGTTCTACCCCGACAAGCTCACGCCTGAGTTCCGCTCCAAAATCGATGGTAAGAGCCGCACCGACGTGGGCAAGACCTTTTTTGCCGTCTATGGCGTCAATGCTGCCGAAGAGAAGAAGCGCAACTTGCGCAATGCGTTCTATTACGGGCTTCGCGCCAGAGCAGTGAGCGAATGTCTGCCTCTTGAGCAGGTGGCTGCTGTGCTTGCGGCCATCAGTGGCGATATAGCCGGCTCAAGCGGTTATCTGGGCAGCATAAGCGACCACAGCAAGGAGCTGGTGTTCGGGCATTGCACAGTGGGCCAGTACTTGATGGAGCAGCTCGACAAGGACCCTCACTACAGGGTCAGAAACCGCGTTTACTATCGTCAGGACTATTTGAATGAGTTTGAGACCATTTGGGAAACCCAAGCGCGATATCACGAAGAGCTCACGCCCGACCTCAAGGCTGAAATCCGCGATACGGTGATTTTCTATCAGCGCCGCCTCAAGTCTAAGAAAGGGCTTGTGGCCGTGTGTGAGTTCGAGGGAAAGAAGATTGTCATCAACAAGAACGGTCACGAGTGCCATGTGCTCACCGGCCCCAAAGTATGCCCAAAGAGCTCACCTCTGTTTCAGGACTTCAAGGTGTGGTGCACAGTGAATGCCGTGCGCGTCAAGGAATGCGGTAGCCGGGCCGACGGTGTGGCGCTCACCGATGCCCAGCGCAAGGCCTTGCACGCCGAGTTGTGCTACAGCCCCAAATTGTCGAAGGCCGAAATCCTGAAGGTGCTTGGCCTCAATTCCAAGACGCATACGGTGAATTACGACAGCCTTCAGGGCAACACCACGCTGTGTGCCATTGTAGATGCGTGCAGGCGCATATTGCTGATGAGCGGCCATGATGCCGAGGGATTCGACAAGCTCGATGCCGCAGGCAAGAAGTCGATGATAACCAGCGTGTTTGGTGAGGCTCTGCATGCCCATTCCGACTTTCTCGACTATCACACCTCGAGCCACGAGGCCATGCTCGGCTGCCCGCTTTTCAAACTGTGGCATTTGCTTTACTCCTACGAGGGCGACCACTCCGAAAGCGGCATCGACAGCCTTGTGAACCACGTCGGCCGCATGACCGGTCTTGAACCCGGCTATGCCAAGGTGCTTGCCGGTGTGTCGTTTGTCGACGACTATGGCAATCTCAGCTCAAAGGCCATTTCGCGTATTCTGCCATACCTTGAGCAGGGATTTGTCTACAGCGAGGCCTGTGAAAAAGCCGGTTACAGGCATTCAAAGGCTTCTATAACCAAAGAGGAAAACAATGACCGTGTGCTGCTGTCGCGCCTTGAGCTGCTTCCCAAAAATAGTCTGCGCAACCCGGTGGTCGAGAAGATTCTCAACCAGATGATTCATGTGGTGAACGGATGCACCGACATGTATGGCCGCTTCGATGAGATTCACGTGGAGATGGCGCGTGAGCTGAAGCGCACCAAAGACCAGCGCGAGGCCGATACCAAACGGCTCAATGAGCGCAGTGCCGAGACCCGGAAAATCAAGGAATTGCTAGTCAGGGAGTTCCACGTGCCGCACCCGTCGCGCAACGACGTGATTCGCTACCGCCTATATCAGGAATTGGCGTTCAATGGTTATAAAACTTTGTATTCCAACACCCACATTCCTCGTGAGAAATTGTTCTCCCCTCATGTGCAAATCGAGCATATAATTCCGCAATCGCGCTACTTCGACGATTCCTATGCCAACAAGACCCTCGAAACCAATACAGTGAATTTGGCCAAGGGTAACATGACCGCATTCGACTATGTGGCTTCTTTGGGCGACGAGGCTCTGGCTGCCTACAAGAAGCGCATCGAGGCATTCAACAAGAAGGAGACCGCCAAGAAGTATAAATACTTGACCATGACTGAGAGCGACATCCCCGACGACTTCCTTAACCGCGACCTGAGCGACTCGCAATATATAGCCCGCAAGGCCAAGGCGGTTTTGAGTGAAATCACACGCGTGGTGATGCCCACCATTGGCCCCATCACCGCACGCCTGCGTGAGGATTGGGGGCTTGTGGATGCCATGAAGGAACTTAATTGGTGTAAATACGACAAGCTGGGGTTGACCGAGGTGTTTGAAAAGGGGGGCGGGCATGTGGTGCGTCAAATCAAAGACTGGTCGAAGCGCAACGACCACCGCCACCACGCCATGGATGCGCTCACCATTGCGTTCACCCGCCCGCAGCACATAAATTTCATCAATGGCTTGAATGCCCATGCCAACGGGGTGCTGCCCAAGAGCCTTGAGGGAATCGGCAAGGTGGAATTTGCAGGCGGCAAGTTCAAGGAGCCTATCCCCAACATGCGTCAGGAGGCGCTGCGCTGTCTTGAGAAAATCCTGATTTCGGTAAAGGCCAAAAACAAGGTGGCCACCCGCAGCTTCAACAAGGTGAAATGCCATGGCGAAGCCAGGCAACTCACGCTCACGCCCCGCCAGCAGCTGCACAACGAAACCGTCTATGGCACTCACCGCCACAAGGCGTATCAGCTTGAGAAGGTGGGCTCGGCGTTTACTGCCCAAAAAATCGCCTCGGTGGCCGACAAGGCCCAGTGCAATGCTTTGCTCAGGCGCTTGGCCGAATTTGGCGGCGACCCCAAAAAGGCTTTCACAGGCAAAAACTCGCTTGCCAAGAATCCGCTGTTTACAGCCCAATGCGAGCCGGTGCCTGAAAAGGTGATTGTGGCTAACCACGAGGTGATTCTCACCATACGCAAGCCGGTCGACCCAACTCTCAAAATCGACAAGGTGGTCGATCCGGTGGTTAGAGACGTGCTTAAAAAGCGTCTTGACGATTTCGGCGGCGATCCCAAGAAGGCTTTCGCTAACCTTGACGAGAATCCCATTTGGCTTAACCGCGAGGCGGGCATCGCCATCAAGCGGGTGAAGGTGAAGGGCGTGAATGAGGCCACTCCGCTCCATTCCAAGCGCGACAAGGACGGCCGGCTCATTCTCGATGCCCAGGGCAACACCATCCCTGTGGACTATGTGAGCACGAGCAACAACCACCATGTGGCAATCTTTGAGGATGCCGATGGCAACCTGCAGGAGCACATCATTTCTTATTTCGAGGCCATGGCGCTCGTCAATGCCGGATTCAGCCCGGTCGACAAGGAGTATAACCGCGACAAGGGGTGGAAGTTCCTCTTTACCATGAAGCGGAATGAATATTTCGTGTTCCCCGGCGATGGTTTCAATCCTGCCGAGGTCGACCTCATGGACCCCTCTAATCGCAGCCGCATAAGTCCGCACCTGTTCCGCGTCCAAAAGTTATCAACAGGATACTACGTGTTCAGGCATCATCTCGAAACCACAGTGAGCGACAACAAGGAATTGCGTGGAATAACGTGGGAGCGAATCACTGCTGTCAACAACCTCAAGGGAATCGTGAAGGTGCGGGTTAACCACACCGGGCGCATTGTGGCCGTGGGTGAATATTAGACTGCAGTAATTAATAATTTTAATCCCTCACGCTATGATTAAGCGAACCCTCTATTTTGGCAATCCGGCTTATTTGAGCCTGAGTAATGCCCAGCTTGTTCTGCACATCCCTGATGTGCAGAACAGCGACGCCGTGAGCCCACTTGTGAAAAGCAAGGCAGTGCGCACGTTCCCCATCGAGGACCTCGGCGTGGTGATTCTCGACAACAAGCGCATCACCATCACCCAAGGCGCCCTTGAGCGTCTGCTCGAGAACAACTGTGCCGTAATCACCTGCGACTCCACATCGATGCCCGCCGGACTGATGCTGCCACTTGCGGCCCACACGCTGCAGAGCGAGCGTTTTCAGGCCCAGATAAGCGCCTCGCTGCCGCTGCGCAAGCAGTTGTGGCAACAGACGGTGCAGGCCAAAATCCAAAACCAGGCCGCAGTGCTCAGCCGATGCACCGGCGTCGAGGTGGGCTGCATGAATGCATGGGTGGGCGAGGTGCGCAGCGGCGATGCCACCAATCTCGAGGGGCGTGCCGCGGCCTACTACTGGCGCAACTTCTTCCCTGAGTATCCCGGCTTCACCCGGCACCGCGAGGGTGATGCGCCCAACAATCTGCTCAACTATGGCTATGCCATATTGCGCGCCGTGGTGGCCCGCAGTCTTGTGGGCAACGGTCTGCTGCCCACGCTGGGCATTCACCACCATAACCGCTACAACGCCTATTGTCTTGCCGACGATGTGATGGAGCCTTACCGCCCGGTGGTCGATGAGCTGGTGAAGCAGATAGCCGGCGGCAGCAGCAACCTTTTCGACCTCACCACCGACCTAAAGCGCCAGCTGCTGGCCATTCCCACTATCGATGTGCCCATAAGCGGCCGCAAGCGCCCGCTCATGGCGGCGGTTGCCGAGACCACGGCCTCGCTCAGCAAGTGTTTTGCCGGCGGGCAGCGCCGCATTGCCTACCCTGCGCTCAACTGACGGCGCATAAGCCGGTCTCTTCTGCCCGAATTCATAAAAAAGAAAACATTGCAATCTTATATATGGAAAGTGAACGATTAAGTCAATATAGAGTTATGTGGATACTTGTGCTTTACGACCTGCCTACCGAAACCAAGAAGGAGCGTAGGGATGCAGTCATGTTTCGCAAACGCATCATGCAAGACGGCTTCACAATGTTTCAGTTCTCAAGCTACTTGCGGCACTGCCCAAGCAAGGAAAATGCCGATGTGCACATTCGCCGCGTCAAGGCAATTTTGCCGCCATCGGGCAAGGTGGGCATCCTTTGCGTCACCGACAAGCAGTTTGGCTCCATGGAGCTCTTTCACGGTACAAAAGCGAGCGAGAAGCACACCGGCCCACAGCAGCTTGAGCTGTTTTAGCCATTCATGTGTGCCACACTTCAGCGTAGCCATCCCCAAAGATATAAAAAGTATTAAAAAACAAAAGGGATGGTTTGCGGTGCCTTTTGCTCTACAAATTCCGTGACCGGGCAAAGATTCTGATATGGAATAGAAACAAAAAAGCTGGATTTGAATCCAGCTTTTTTGATGCGCAATCGTCAATTTTTAATTTTGCAAAACCGTCGTAACTATCTGTGTGATAGTGTGTTGTTGAGAATGTATTGCTATAGATAGCGCAAAAATACAAATTTGAAAGCAATTCACAACTAAATTAAAATAGTTATGGCTTTACACATTATTGCTATAGATAGCGCAAAAATACAAATTTGAAAGCAATTCACAACACCGATATTGTCCGGCCTTCCCAGTCGGCGATTGCTATAGATAGCGCAAAAATACAAATTTGAAAGC
>CAVFVP010000086.1:0-6241 GCA_963625945.1 Agathobacter rectalis
ATACACCGCCATTTATACGGATTTTAAATAAAAAGGACATGTAAACAGTAAGAACGCCCTCCGAAGAGAGCGTTTATTGATATGTACGCGTAAAGAGAACATTTGAAAAGCCTTTTTCAGCATTTCCCTTAATTTTGCACTTGCTGTTGGACTCTACACATTCTTTGTTATGAAAATACGTGTGAATGTTTGGTGGCTATTTGCTTGTGGGTAAAGTGTAGTTTACGTAACTTTGCAACGCACTATTGTTTTGAGCTATTTGAAGCGTTTTACCTGAGAATAGACCATTTATTTTACTGACATGACCGAGGGGTATCTACTTTTTTTCACCGAAGGGCTGTGCTTGATGTTTTTTGGCATCATGAGCATTCTGTTCCTGTTTTTCTATGAGGGTAGGGTGAAAAAGCTCATGGTAGGCTGCATGATTTTTTGGGTTTGCCTGCACCTTAAAGAATTGTTTGTGATCACTAATTTCGATTTCACACTGATGTCAGTGGAACGGGCACGCAAGTGTATCGATTCGCTGGCACTACCCACTTGCGCCTTCGTGGCCTTGGAGCTGGTGCATCCCGGCTGGTACAGGTGGTGGCGGTGCCTGCTTCACTATTCGCTGTTTGCGTTCTTCTGCTTTTTCTCATTGTTCTCCCACAGCCTCACCGTGTTCTACATGATGCTGGTGTTTGTGCTGTGCTACGGCATCGGGCTGTCGCTTTATGGCCTCATGCAGGTGCCACGCTACGACAAGCTCATCAAAGACAAGTATTCATTCACCGAGCACTTGAGCCTGAGCTGGCTCTACTATGCGCTTGTGTTTTTCATCTCCATACTGTTCATGTGGCTTTGCGCATGCTTCAAGCTCGACTTGTGGGCCGACAGCATATTCCACATGCTGTCGATGGCTTTGTGGTCGATAATATGCTTCAACGTATATTATCAAAAAGACCTCAGCCCCGATGACATATCAGACTACGAGATGATAGACGACACAGGCAGCGCCGAGACCAGTCCACAGACCGATGCCGATGAGCCTAATGCGATAGACTTTGAAAAGAAGCTGCAGGCTAGCTTTATCGAAGCCAAGGTGTTCCTTAACCCGGTGCTGAAACTGACCGACGTGGCCCGCATGCTAGGCACCAACAGGACCTACCTAAGCAACTATCTGAACAATGAGAAACACACCACATTCTACGACTTTGTGAACGAATTGCGGCTTCAGCATGCATGTACGCTGCTTCGCACCACCACTCTAACGCTCGACTTGGTGAGCGAGCAGAGCGGGTTCAACTCGCTGAGCACATTCCGCCGAGCATTCGTGAAACAGATTGGGCTCACACCGCATGCCTACCGCATGCAATCGCGTCAATAGCCGTCCACGCAGTCACAAGCCCTGTCCCGGATTTTGCCAATAGAGCCTGAAGATGTAATTTTGCAATTGAAGAAAATGTACAGATACGCCTCAATATTGCTGACGATTGCCGTGGCAATGCTCGCATCATGCGGCAAGAGCCATGTGGCGGCCCACATCACACTGGGAGAAGTGCAGGGCGACAACGCTCCTGCCGTGGAGGTGGTGGTGACCGACTTGGACCTGGCTGCACATGAAAGCACTCAAGGGCTTGTGTCGGTAACGATACCAGTCACCCTGCGCCACAAAGCCTCGTTGCCCACTGGCAAGCCAAGCGCCACCCCAACCCTGATATTGATTGACGCCAAAGGCACCCATTTGTGCTACGCCGTGCTCGACGATGAGTGCCTGCCTAGGCTCATCGAATTCCTTAACGGGCCCGACGGAGCGCAACAGCAATTCACATTCACCGCATTGATGCGGCATGACGACTTTGCCGCACTTGCCTCAGCAGTGGCCATGAAGCTGACGGGGTTCTCCTTCATCACCAGCCCCGACCGTGCGTTGGCCGAACCTGACCGCGTATAAGCCCTCACCTCACAAAAAACAAACAAAGCCATCCGCGCCAAGAGGACTCAAACGCATGAGCCGTGGCACGGATGGCTTGTTGCTTTTTTATTGCTGCCGCAAGTGTGCGGCTTTTTAAATGCGCATCAAATCGACAGTCGACGCAACGTGTTGAGCAGTTCGCGGTCGATTGGTTTATCGTTCTTGATAGCCTTTGAGAACGGAACATACACAATCTCGTCGTTGGCATCGCCAATCATCACATTGCGCTGTCCCTCGAGCAGAGCGTCGACAGCAGCCGCGCCCATACGCGAGGCCAGAATGCGGTCGCTTGCCGTGGGTGAGCCGCCACGCTGCAAGTGGCCAAGGATGGTGACACGCACGTCGTATTGCGGATACTCCTTGCGCACGCGTTCAGCCAGTCCCATGGCACCGCCAGTGATGGGGCTTTCGGCTACAAGCACAATTGAGGAGTTCTTGCTCTTGCGGAAACCGTTTTGGATGAGTTCGGCCAACTGGTCGACCTCGGTTGAAATCTCGGGGATAATGGCGGCCTCGGCACCACTTGCTATTGCACCATTGAGGGCAAGGAATCCGGCATTGCGCCCCATCACCTCGATAAAGAACAGTCGCTCGTGGCTAGTGGCCGTGTCGCGGATGCGGTCGACGCACCACATAATGGTGTTAAGCGCGGTGTCGTAGCCAATGGTGTGGTCGGTGCCATAGAGGTCGTTGTCGATAGTGCCAGGCAGACCAATGATGGGCACATCGTATTCGCTGGCAAACTGTCGTGCGCCGCTTAACGAGCCGTCACCGCCAATCACCACCAAGGCGTCAATACCCTCTTTCTTCATGTTCTCGTAGGCACGCTCATGACCTTCGGGCGTGGGAAATTCCTTGCTGCGGGCCGTCTTCAGGATAGTACCACCCTGCTGGATGATATTCGACACATTCTGTGTCTTGAAGTCGACGATTTCATCGTCAATAAGTCCCTTATATCCACGGTAAATTCCCTTCACCTTGAAACCGCTGAATATCGCGGAACGCGTCACGGCACGGATTGCCGCATTCATGCCGGGAGCATCACCACCCGATGTCAAGATGCCGATACATTTGATTGCTGCCATAGTGTTTATTATATAAATATTTTAATAGTTCCTGATTCTCGGCTCTTTGCCGATTGCCTATGCAAAAATACTGAATTATTTCAGCTAACGTGCAACATTTGTAGTAAATGTTTGTGAAAACGGCGATTGGGCAAACCGGCCACACCGGTGGTGAAGTGCCTATTTCACAGCAGTGTAGATTGTGCACACCCCCATGGTGAGGCGGCGGCACGAGCAACTGCCGAACCCCGTGGCACGCATTATGGCAAGCATAGTCTCGCCTTGAGGAGCAGCGGCTATGCTTAGCGGCAGATAGCGGTAAGCGCTGCGGTCGTGCGACTTGAGTCCGCCTATGGCCGGGATGATGTGGAGCGCATACAAATTATAGAAAAAGCGGATAACGGGATTGTGTGGCACCGACAGCTCAATCACGCACAAGGTGCCGCCTGGCTTGAGCACGCGAAGCATTTCGCGGTAGCACAGTTCTATGTGTTCAAAGTTGCGTACGCCGAAAGCAACGGTTATTGCGTCAAACGAGTCGTTGGCAAAGTCGCTCATCTCGGCGCAATTGCCCTGCTTGAAACTGATTATGCTGTCGAGCCCCAATTTGGCTACTTTGCGACGTGCCACATCGAGCATACCGGCCGTGAGGTCAAACCCCACCACCGATTCTGGCGACAACTTGCGGCACAGGTCAATTGCGAAGTCGCCTGTGCCTGTGGCCACATCGAGTATGCGCTGCGGACGCGCCTTGGCAATCATGCGCACGGCAGTGCGTCTCCACAGCTTGTCGATGCCGAGCGTCATGGCGTGGTTCATGAAGTCGTAGGCCGGAGCTATCGAGTTGAACATCTGCTCCACTTGCCCGGTTTTGTCCTGCTGCCCATCGTAGGGCTTTATCTTTTCGCTTTTGTAGTCCACAGTGGTGTGTGTTTGAATGATTGGTAATAAAAAAGCGCAGGCACGTCAAGCCGCATTAGCTTGTTGGCACCTGCGCTGTATGTGACGGGACTAAGTTATGTCCGCGCTGTGTATTTATTTGAGTGAGGCAAGATAGGCTGCCACGTTTTTCTCTATGCGGGCAGCGATGTCGCCGTCTTTTGCCGGTTCAAACTTGCTTCCAGTGATGTCTTCATACAACTCAATGTAACGCGCAGCCACTGTTTCGCAATATTCATCGGTCATCTCGGGCATCTTTTGTCCGGGTTTGCCCATAAAGTCGTGCTCAATGAGCCACTGGCGCACAAATTCTTTCGACAGCTGCTTTTGAGCCTCGCCCTTCTCGAAGCGGTCTTCGTAGCCTTGTGCATAGAAGTAGCGCGATGAGTCGGGGGTATGAATCTCATCCATTAGAATCACCTTGCCGTCACGCTTGCCGAACTCATACTTGGTGTCGACAAGAATCAGGCCCTTACTTGCCGCAATCTCGGTGCCGCGTGCAAAGAGGGCACGGGTGTAAGCCTCTACCTGCTTATAGTCTTCTTCACATACTATGCCTTGCTTGATGATTTCCTCGCGCGAGATGTTCTCGTCATGGCCGCTTTCGGCCTTGGTGGTGGGTGTAATTATAGGCTCGGGAAACTTTTGGTTCTCTCGCATGCCCTCGGGGAGCTTCACGCCACACAACTCACGGCATCCCTCGGCATAGGCGCGCCAAGCGCTGCCGGTGAGATAACCGCGGATAATCATCTCGACGGGGAATCCCTCACACTTCACGCCCACAGTTACCATTGGGTCGGGTGTGGCAAGTTTCCAATTTGGCACGATGTCGGCAGTGGCATCGAGAAATTGCGCTGCAATCTGATTGAGCACCTGTCCTTTCGACGGAATTCCCTTGGGCAGAATGAAGTCGAAAGCCGAGATGCGGTCGGTGGCAACCATAACCAGCAGGTCGTCGTTGATGTTATACACGTCACGGACTTTGCCGTGATACACGCTCTTTTGACCCTCAAAATGGAAGTCGGTGTGAGTTAATGTATTTGCCATTGTTGTTTAATGAATGAGTGAATTATAAGTTTTTTGCAAATCGTTTGAGCCTGTTTTTTGTGTTCCGCATCTGCATCAGTCGGCCGGCTCCTGCGGCGCGTGGCCACCGTCATCGGCGTCAAGACTGGCTTTGGCAAGGGCATCGTGCTTTTCGTAAGCCTCCACTATGCGCTGCACGAGCTGATGGCGCACAATGTCTTTCTTTCCAAACTCTATGCGCCCAATTCCCTTCACGTCGCGCAATACACGCAATGCCTGTACAAGACCAGAGGCGGTGCTGCGCGGCAAGTCAATCTGGGTGGTGTCGCCGGTTACTATCATCTTCGAGCCCATGCCAAGGCGGGTGAGAAACATCTTGATCTGGTGCGTGGTGGTGTTTTGGGCCTCGTCGAGCACTATCACGGCATCGTTAAGCGTGCGGCCACGCATAAATGCAAGCGGTGCTATTTGAATCACGTTGCCGTCCATAAGTTCCTTGAGTTTGGCACCAGGAATCATGTCTTCCAAAGCGTCATAGAGCGGCTGCAGATAAGGATCTATCTTCTCTTTCATGTCGCCGGGCAGGAAACCGAGCTTTTCGCCAGCCTCTACGGCGGGTCTAGAAAGGATAATCTTACGCACCTCCTTGTTTTTAAGAGCACGCACGGCAAGAGCCACCGCCAAGTAGGTCTTGCCGGTTCCTGCCGGGCCGAGTGCAAATGTGAGGTCGTTTTCGGCAAACGTCTTGACGAGCTGCTGTTGGTTGGGAGTGCGGGCCTTGATGGGCTTGCCATTGACCCCAAACACAATTGCATCATCCATCTTCAAGGCCTTTGGCGGCACCCCATTGATAGTATCGAGAATCACATCATCGGTAAGCTTATTGTATTTGGCACAGTATTCTTCAAGTTTCTTCACGTTGCGCTCAAAACGCGCTGTCTCCTCGTCGTCGCCAATTACGGTTATCACCGTTCCTCGTGCGGCCATTCGCAGTTTAGGAAACAAGTCGCGGATGAGTTGAATGTTGGCATTATTGACCCCGTAGAAGACTACCGGGTCTACTGAATCGATAATTACGTGACGTTCGATCATAGATTGCATTAATTACCTTTGTGCAAAGGTAGCATAAATCGCGCTCAGGGCGAAACTAATTCACACCTTTTTTATTTTTTGCATGGCTTCGTGGCGCTGACTTGTGTGGTGGGGTATAAAAGGAAAGAGGAGGGGCAGATTGCTCTGTCTCTCCTCTTAGGGGGCG
>CAVFVP010000087.1:0-5160 GCA_963625945.1 Agathobacter rectalis
GCACAAGAAATGCACTCAAAGTTTGCTGGAAATTAAATTGTCCAAGTTCGGTCATAGTGTCAATTAAAAATGAGATTGTTGTCGTTTATATTTCTGAAAAATCGGATTGGCCAATAATGCTTGAGTCCGATGTGAAGAATGATTCACTATTACAAAATTAATTGATTTTTTTCGATGGTGCAAGCACCCTTTCATTTGTCAAATAGGGAGTTATAGCACTACTGATAATTATATTTATCAGGGGCGGCAACATTTCGTTGTGATTATGAACTTTTTTGTTTAATTTTGCATGGTTTTCTCGATAATAGCGTTAAAACCATCAAAAACAATAAAACAGCATTATCTAGATGAGAAAGACAAAAAAAGCTGTTCTTGTACTTGAGGATGGCAGCAAATTTGAAGGATATTCTTTCGGGTTTGAGAAAGCGTGTGCTGGCGAGGTCGTGTTTAACACGGCTATGACGGCCTACCCCGAGAGCCTCACGGATCCTTCTTATCTCGGTCAAATTTTAGTTTCAACCTATCCCCTTATTGGCAATTATGGAGTTCCCACCCGTGAAGTGGGCGACAGTGGTATGAGTAATTATCTCGAAAGCGAGAAAATTCACCCTGAGGCAATCATTTGCCAAGACTACTCATGGGACTACAGCCACTGGGATGCCGCCAGCAGTTTGAGCGATTGGCTCAAAGATGAGCAAGTGGTGGGCTTGGGAGGAATCGACACTCGCGCCTTGACCAAGCATTTGCGCGAGAACGGCTCTCTTTTAGGCAAGATTATTGTAGAGGGGTGTGATGATGTTGAGTTTTACGACCCCAATAAGGAAAATCTTGTGGGTAAGGCAAGTTGCATCGACGTGCGCGAATATGGCCCTGCCGACGGTAAAAAGGTCGTTCTCGTTGATTGTGGTGTGAAAAACAACATCATTCGCTGTTTGGTGAAAAGAGGGGCTCATGTGATAAGGGTTCCATGGAACTATGATTTTACTGCCATCGACTACGACGGGTTGTTTATAGCAAACGGTCCGGGCAATCCCGATTTTGCAGTCGACACGGTCGACAACATCCGCAAAGCCTTGGAAATAGGCAAACCCATATGCGGAATATGTATGGGCAACCAATTGTTGTCGAAGGCAGCCGGCGCAAAGACCTATAAGCTTAAGTATGGGCATAGGAGCCAGAACCAACCTGTGCGTGAGGTTGGCACCGACAAGTGCTTTATCACATCGCAGAATCACGGCTTTGCAGTCGATGCCTCGACTCTGCCTGATGATTGGGAACCCCTGTTTGTCAATATGAACGATGGCACTAACGAGGGCATTCGCCATAAATCAAAACCGTTTTTTTCAACCCAGTTCCATCCCGAAGCCTGTGGTGGCCCTACTGACACGGAATTCGTGTTCGACAAATTCATGGATTTACTCAAATAAAGCCCTTTTCACTATTAAATATTATGGATAAAAAGAACATCAAAAAAGTTTTAATACTGGGTTCAGGAGCGCTAAAGATTGGTGAGGCTGGCGAATTTGACTATTCCGGCTCTCAAGCGCTCAAGGCACTAAAGGAGGAGCACATTAAAACCGTGCTTATCAATCCCAATATTGCCACAGTACAGACTTCCGACGAATTTGCCGACAAGATATATTTCCTTCCGGTAACGCCATATTTTGTTGAAAAGGTTATTTCCAAAGAACGTCCTGACGGAATTCTTCTCTCGTTTGGCGGACAGACCGCACTAAACTGCGGTGTTGCCCTCCATAAGGACGGAATTCTTGAGAAGTATGGGGTTGAGGTGCTCGGTACGCCCGTTGAGGCAATCATGAACACTGAGGACCGCGAGCTTTTTATCGATAAGCTCGATGAAATAAATGTGAAAACCATCAAGAGCGAGGCTGTTGAATCTATTGAAGATGCTTTGCGCGCAGCCAGCGAAGTGGGATATCCTGTGATTGTACGTGCCGCCTATGCACTTGGTGGCTTGGGCAGCGGCTTCTGTGACAATGAAGCTGAATTGCGTACACTGGTCGAGAAAGCGCTGTCGTTTTCACCTCAAGTGCTTGTTGAGAAGTCTCTCAAAGGTTGGAAGGAGATTGAATACGAAGTGGTGCGTGACCGTTTCGACAATTGCATCACGGTGTGCAATATGGAGAACTTCGACCCACTGGGCATCCACACTGGTGAGAGTATCGTTGTGGCACCGTCGCAAACCCTCAGCAACGCCGACTATCATAAGCTACGCGAGCTTTCAATTAAGATAATACGTCATGTGGGCATTGTGGGCGAGTGCAACGTGCAATATGCCTACGACCCGAAATCAATGGACTATCGTGTGATTGAGGTAAATGCGCGATTGAGTCGTAGTTCGGCTCTTGCCTCAAAGGCCACAGGATATCCACTTGCGTTTGTGGCTGCAAAACTTGGCTTGGGCTATGGGTTGTTTGATTTAAAGAACTCAGTGACCAAGGTCACCAGTGCTTTCTTCGAACCGGCACTTGACTATATCGTATGTAAGATTCCCCGTTGGGATCTTGGTAAGTTCCACGGAGTGAAGCGTGAAATCGGCTCGTCAATGAAATCGGTGGGTGAAGTGATGGCAATCGGCCGTACTTTTGAGGAGGTGATTCAAAAGGGCTTGCGCATGATTGGTCAGGGTATGCACGGATTTATTGAGAATAAACCTGTGGTTGTGTCCGACATAGAGCGAGCATTGAAAGAGCCTACCGATCGCCGCATTTTTGTCATTGAGTCGGCATTGCGGCACGGCTACACGGTTGACCAGGTGCACGAGCTTACCAAAATTGACAAATGGTTCCTTTACAAGCTGCAGAATCTGATTGACACAACTAAGGAACTTGAGACATATCACGAAATAAATGACATCCCTGCTGATCTTTTGCGACTTGCAAAGCAACAGGGCTTTAGCGATTTCCAGATAGCCAGGGCTGTGCTCCAAAAGCGCGTGGGCAATGGCCGTGAAGGAAATCTTGCCGTGAGGGCATTGCGCAAGAAGTTTGGTATCACTCCCGTGGTGAAACAAATCGACACTCTTGCCGCTGAATATCCTGCCAAAACCAATTACTTGTATCTCACATACAATGGCAATGAACATGACATTGCTTATGAGAACGACAAGCGTTCAGTGATTGTCGTCGGCTCGGGTGCCTACCGCATAGGCAGCTCGGTAGAGTTTGACTGGTGTAGTGTAAATGCTTTGCTCACTGTCAAACGTGAGGGTTGGCGATCGGTAATGATAAACTACAATCCAGAAACCGTATCAACCGACTATGATATGTGTGACCGCCTCTATTTCGATGAGCTGACGTTTGAGCGCGTTATGGATATTATCGACCTTGAGACGCCTCACGGTGTGATACTTTCTACAGGTGGCCAGATACCAAACAACCTTGCCATGCATCTTGATGCCCAGCATGTCAACATCCTTGGCACACAGGCAAAATATATCGACAATGCCGAAGACCGTCACAAGTTCTCGGCAATGCTCGACTCACTGGGTATAGACCAACCGGCTTGGCGTGAGCTTACATCGCTCGACGACATTCACGATTTTGTGGCCGAAGTCGGTTACCCGGTTTTGGTTCGCCCCTCATATGTTCTTTCGGGCGCTGCAATGAATGTCTGCTCAAACGATGATGAGCTTGAGCGTTTCTTGCGCCTTGCCGCCAATGTGTCGCATGAGCATCCTGTGGTGGTGAGCTCATTCATCCAAAACGCAAAAGAAATAGAGTGGGACAGCGTGGCGCAAAATGGTGAGATTAAACTCTATGCCATCAGCGAGCACATTGAGTTTGCCGGCGTGCACTCAGGCGATGCGACAATTCAGTTCCCACCACAAAAGCTTTATGTTGAGACCATCCGCCGCATAAAAAAGATAAGTAGCCAAATTGCCAAAGCCCTTAATATCAGTGGTCCATTCAATATTCAATACCTTGCCAAGAACAACGACATAAAGGTGATAGAATGCAACCTGCGTGCATCTCGAAGTTTCCCGTTCGTTTCCAAGGTGCTTAAAGTGAACTTTATTGACTTGGCTACTAAGGTGATGCTGGGAATTCCAGTAGAGAAACCTTCGAAAAATGTGTTCGACCTTGATTATGTGGGTATAAAGGCCTCTCAATTCTCGTTCTCCCGCTTACAGGGTGCCGACCCTGTGTTGGGTGTAGATATGTCGTCGACCGGTGAAGTCGGATGCTTGGGCGAAAACACGAGTGAAGCACTTTTGAAATCGATGCTTTCAGTGGGACATAAAGTGCCGCAGAAGGGAATTCTGCTTAGCACAGGAACAGCCAAGCAGAAAGCCGATTTGCTCGATTCGGCAATGATGCTTCACAATAAAGGATACAAGCTTTATGCAACAGGCGGAACACACAAATATCTCAACGATAATGGAATCCCGGCAATTCTTGTGCATTGGCCAAGCGAGCCCGACAAGGAGCCCCAGGCATTGGATTTGCTTCACCGCAAGCAAATTGACTTGGTTATTAACATTCCCAAGAACCTCACCTCGGCTGAGCTTACCAATGGCTACAAAATTCGTCGTGCGGCTGTCGACTTGAACGTACCGCTCATAACAAACGCCCGTTTGGCATCTGCATTTATCGATGCTTTCTGCAATCTTAAGCCCGATGATGTGGAGATAAAGGCCTGGGATGAATATTAAAAGAGCTACGTTGTTAAAGTAAGGATTTAAGTTTACCGGTCAAATATAAAAGGCGTGGCCTGAATTGGTCGCGCCTTTTGTTTAACCTCTTATAATTTATGGCAAGGGAACGTCTTTTCAAGTTTAAGCATTTTCAAGTGAGCCACAGCCGGTCGGCCATGAAGGTGGGTACTGATGCTGTGTTGTTGGGGGCTTGGTGTCACACCGATGGCGCCAAACGCGTGCTTGACGTCGGTACGGGGTGTGGCGTAATAGCGCTTATGGTTGCCCAGCGCAATACGTCTGCCCGAATTGAGGCCATTGATATAGCGCCTGGTGCCGTTGATGAGGCGTCACATAACTTTCAGTCTTCGCCGTGGGCTGGAAGACTGAGTGTGCGACTCGTTGATTTCATGACGCTTGTTGAACAAGGGGCTGGCGGTAAATTTGATTTGATCGTGTCGAATCCGCCTTATTTCTCAAATGGCAAACTGCCCGATGGGGAC
>CAVFVP010000087.1:5170-6106 GCA_963625945.1 Agathobacter rectalis
GGATCAAGGCACGTCACTCCACCGATCTCTCATTCTACAATCTGCTGTCGGGGGCGGCATCGTTACTTGAGCCAGAGGGTCGACTTTCCATAGTGACTCCTGCCGATTGCCAAGGTGAAATAAACCGCTGCGCAGCATTCGCAGGATTGCATTTGGTGAGAATGTTGCGTGTGATGCCCACCGAGGGCGCCGATGTGAAGAGGATGGTTTGGGAATTTAAGTTGTCGCCACAGCTATTGCAGGAGCAAAGCCTCGTTATTGAAAAGAGCCCTCTCGACTACACCGACGAATACAGGAACTTGTGTCGTGAGTTTTATCTCAAGTTCTAAGTGTATTGATAAGTTGATTCACGGCTTGTTCGTATTTAGACTTTGATGAGGCTTTGCGAATCAGTTTGTGCGCCTTTCTGTCGGCATTAGGAAGCATCAATTCCCACAAGTTTTGCATCTTGCGCAGCAGTTGTCCCTCTCCGCCATTAAGTCGTTGTGCGTATCCCTCCAGTAATTCGCTGTGAAATATAGCCACATTTTCGGCCGAAAGCATCTTGTCGCTCATTACGGCTGGGTTTGTGATAGCTCCGCGGCCTATCATCATGCCTTGCAGTGTGGGCCAAGTCTCAAAAGCGTTACCAATGTCAGCCTTATCGCATATTTCGCCATTGAATATTACCGGCATACGGCAAGCCCTTAAAAAAACTGACAGATTATCGGTAAGTAACTGTCCCTTGTATTGCTGACAGCCTATGCGAGGGTGGATGGTGACTTGTGTCACGTTGTAGTCGTTCAGAATAGGAATGATGTCCATCCACTGATTGGCATCATCCCATCCCAACCTCATTTTTACTGAATATGCAACGCCGTCTATTTCGCTTAGGCCTTGCATCAGCGACTCCACTTCTTGCGGGTACTGCAACAGCCCGGCTCCTTTATGATGCTT
>CAVFVP010000088.1:0-6073 GCA_963625945.1 Agathobacter rectalis
CCTCCGACCTGTATACCGTGACCTACTCGCCCAGTGTAGACTTGATATATCTGAACGGCAGCATTGACGAAAACCGCGATGAGTCGGCAAATACATTCTCGCCCACAATCGGATATGTGTTCAACGACGACTTGTATCAAACCTGCCGCAGCAACGCCGTGATCTCGTTGTCGACCGATGGCGGCAACACATGGACCGAAGTCGGCAGTTTCGCAGTCACGGCCGCCGAGGGCACTCAAAAAGTCACCATCCCGGCCGATATGGCACAATATAAATTCCGCATTGAAGTCACCAGCATAATCGACCGGTACCGGCCTGAACAGGTAGAGAACGAGGTGTCGGGCATGTCGCCCAACTATCACTACTCAATCCCCACTGGCATCGACGATGCCACAATCGACAGCGCCGACGACACTCCGGTTGACGTGTTCACACTGTCGGGCAAACTGGTTGCCAAGCAGATCCGTCCCAGCGAGGTGCAGCACACGCTCGAAAGCGGCACATACGTTGTGGGCAGCAAAGTAGTGGTCGTGAAATAATACAGGCGCGGCCACAACGGTCAAAAGGACAACACATAAGGTGGCGGCAACACCGCCCCCTTCAAAATAAGCGGCAGTAGCTCATTTGGGTTGCTGCCGCATTTTTTGCTACCGCCCTTGGTACGGTGGCGATTTTGGCGGCCAATCACAAATTCGTTGCACAGCAAGACCGTGCGTATGCCGCAGTTATTAGGCTTTTTTGCTATCTTTGCACTTGGGCATGTGTCTGCCCGGCACGGGAACCAACCGGCGCACTGCCCACAGCCAGAGACGGCGCATAGCCACACACCTGAAAATCACGGCATGCAACCACTATCGCGAAAATCGAGAGAGTTAAAGAAATCGGAGAAACAATGATATGCAAGTGTCCACAATGCGGTAAACCGCTTGAAATTTCGAACGGAGAACTCGCCCGCAACGGCTGTCGGGTGGTGTGCCCGCAGTGTCTCGCCGACTTTGAGCCCGAAGGTGTCGACCGTAGAGCAATCGAGTCCTTGGCTACTAGAGAACCCGATCCAGATCCGCAGCACTGCATCCATTGTGGCCACAACTTGCCTGCAGCCGGGTTGCCTTACTGTCCATGGTGCGGAAAGCCGCTCGATGCCGAGCCCATACCACCCACACCAGCACCAAAGCCGGAACCGATGATACCGCCCCGTGAATCAGCATCACCTGTTCAACCTACGGGTCAATCCGAAACGTCGGAAACAACCACCAGACCGCCACTTTTCATGCCTTATCGCCTTGGGCGCGTGGCCGAGCAACCAGCCTCTCCATTGTTCCGCAGGGTTTGCTACATAATAATTGCTTTACTCATTGCCGCGTGGGTGGCAATGGTGTGCCTGTAGCGTAATACCCTTTTTAGGGAAAACAGAGATGCCCATTACGGCATGCCAAGAGATGCTGTCAGTGATGCGCTAAACGAAAAAATATGCCTATCTTTGCATTATGCAACAGACCAACCAACAAAAGCCGATGCGCATCGATGTTGATACACTGCTGCGCCAGCGGCTTCCGCGCCACTATCGCTATATTCCGCGTTGCATTGTGCGGTGGCTGGCCCGCACCGTGCGCCAAGACGAGCTGAACGGTGTGTTGCAGGCCGTGGGAGACACGCGCGGTGTGAAGGCTGTGGACAGGGCGCTTGAGCATATGGGCATAAAGCTGCAAGTGACAGGCCTTGAAAACATTCCTGCCGAAGGCCGATTTGTGATGGTCAGCAACCATCCTCTCGGAGGCCTTGACGGCCTTGCCTTGATATCGCTGATGGGACACCGCTACGGATACGACGGCATCCGTTTTATGGTCAACGACTTGCTGATGGCGGTGGAGCCGCTGCGCGGAATCTTCTTGCCCATTAACAAATTCGGACGGCAATCAAGACAGGCCGCCACTCAAATCGAGCAAGAATGGGCCGGCAACAGGCAGATGCTGACGTTCCCCGCCGGACTTTGCTCCCGCATGATGCCCGACGGCTCCATTCACGACCTGACGTGGCAAAAGTTTTTTGTGACGCGGGCGATCGCTCATCACCGCGATGTGGTGCCCATATATTTCGATGCGCACAATTCGCGCTTTTTTTACCGTTTGGCTAAATTTAGGGCCAAATTGAAACTGAAATTTAATGTAGAAATGATATATTTGCCAAGTGAAATGATGAAGTGCCGCAACACCACACTTCACATACACATAGGTAAGCCCGTGAAATGGACCACACTCGATGCTGCCCATCCGGCCGCCGAGGCAAGCCGGCTTTGTGGCCTGGCCTATGGCCTGGCCGCCGACAACGGACAGCAACAATCAGGTGCCCACGTTGAATGCTAAATGGAATTTAAATGGAACAAGTAATTGCCCCTGTCGACACGCAACTTATTGAGAATGAGCTCACCGCCGAACGTTTTCTGCGCCACACCAACAAGGCCGGCAACGAAATCTATGTGGTTGATGCCTTCAATGCTCCCAACACCATGCGCGAGATTGGCCGTTTGCGCGAGATCACATTCCGCGCGGCAGGAGGCGGTACGGGCAAAAGCTGCGACATCGATGAGTTTGACACCATGCCCAAGCCATGCAAGCAGTTGATAGTGTGGGATCCCGAAGAGCGTGGAATCATAGGGGCCTATCGGTTTATTGTAGGCACCGATGTGGAGGTGTCGGATGCTGGGGTGCCGCGCATAGCCACCGGCCACATGTTTAAGTTCTCGCCCAAATTCATCAGCGATTACCTGCCCGTGACCATCGAGCTGGGGCGGTCGTGGGTGAGACCCGACTTCCAGTCGTCGCAAGCCGGAGCGAAAGCTCTCTTTGCCCTCGACAATCTGTGGGACGGTCTTGGGGCTCTTACGGTGGAATATCCGCAAGTGCAGTACCTGTTTGGCAAAATGACCATGTATCCGAGCTATCCACGCGACTGCCGTGACATGCTGCTGCGCTTCCTGGCTCTACATTTCCCCGACCCGGAGAGCCTCGTGCGCCCCATAACACCGCTCAGCACCGGCGATGCCGGCGGCGAGCACGCAACCTGTTTCACCGGCACCGACTTTGGTGAGGACTACCGCCGCCTGAAACATTTCATCCGTGAGCATGGCTACAACATCCCACCGCTGGTCAACAGTTATATGAGCCTTTCGCCGCACATGCACGTGTTCGGTACGGCTGTCAACCATGAGTTTGGCGAAGTGGAAGAAACCGGAATCTTCATAAAGATCGATGAGATTACTGTTCAGAAGAAGAGCCGTCACATCGACACTTACCATAACGACAAGAGGCGCTGAGTGCCACGGCGGTCCGTCCCGCATGGCGCAGGTGTGCCCTTGCAAGGGTGCGACAGGGAAAACGCATCCCAATACAAACAAGACATTGATGAAAGACAATTCGCATTTAAGACAAATCATGGTCCTTGTGGCCGCTGTTATTATCGGCACAGCAGCCGTGCAGGCTGACGCTGTACCCGCCGATGACGATGACGACGACCATGTGGTGAGCTATGAAGCGGCAATCACCGCCAATGCCGGATCTGGCGAGTTGGCCCCATACTACATCACCGCAAATCGCGGCGGAACTTTGAGCCAGCGGTATTCGGCACTTGCCAGCGCCCGCCTGTGGCACGACGTCGACACCACCGACCGCTTCTCGTGGGGCTATGGCGCCGAGTTGTGGGGCGGCTACACCTCGAGTGCCGACTATGACCGCTACAACACCACTACCGGCAAGTTTGACGCCGTGGGCTGTCATCCTGCACGTGTGTGGATACAGCAGCTTTATGCCCAGTTGAAATTCCGTGGAGCCTACCTCACAGCCGGGCAGCGTGAACACAAGTCGCCGTTGCTCAACAGCCGACTCTCGAGTGGCGATTTGGTGATGAGCGGCAACGCGCGCCCCGGCATGGGACTGTCGGCCGGGTTCATCAATTTCCAGAATATTCCCTTCACCCACGGGTGGGTGCAGATATGTGGCGAGATAGGCTACTATCGCCTTGGCGACAGCAAGTGGATCAACGACCACTATAACTATTATAACACAAAAATCACAACAGGCTACTGGTTTAACTACAAAAACACCTATTTCCGCACCAAGCCCACCGAGCGGCTGGTGTTTACCATAGGGATGCAGGCCGCCTGCCAATTCGGTGGTGATTACCGCCTATATCAAGATGGACAGTGCATTACCGAAATGAAGATGAACAGCAACCTAAAGAGTTTTTTCCACGCCCTGATACCCGGTGCTGGCGGAGGCGGCAATAAGGGCGATGACGACTATGTGGAAGGCAATCACGTGGGTTCGTGGGACGTGGTGCTCGACTATAAGCTGCCTCACGGTTCCTGGCTTCGCGGCTATTACCAGTCGCCATGGGAAGATGGCTCTGGCATAGGTAAGCTTAACGGCTTCGACGGCCTATGGGGACTCGAGTGGCGTAACGGCAACCCACAGGCCCCGGTCACCGGAATTGTGGTTGAATACCTCGACCTTACAAACCAAAGCGGCCCCATACACTACCGCTCGAGCGACTATGCCGAGGATGGGAGCAGCGGGTCGCTCACAAAGGGACAAGCCACGGGCTCTGATGACTACTATAACAACTATGCCTACTGCGGTTACCACTCGCGGGGCATGGCAATAGGGTCTCCCATGGTGAAATCACCCATCTATAACCAAGACGGATATCTGGGCTTCACCGACAACTTGCTGCGCGGATTCCACATTGCCGTGAGTGGCTGTGCAGGCAGCACCGTTGACTATCGTGCCATGGTGAGCTACCGGCGGTCGTGGGGCACGCCGTTCCTGTTGCGCACCGAGCCCCTATCCATGACTTCGGCCATGCTTGAGGCCACCTATCACGTGAAGCGGCTTAAAGGGCTGCACATTATGGCCCAACTTGCAATCGACCGCGGCAAACTCTACGGAAACAATTTCGGAGGGCTGCTCACGGTGAGCTATAGCGGCGACTTCACGCTGCATTGATTATTAACAAACTACAAGCCAAAACACATTTATGAGCAAAACCATAATAAATTCAGTAATGGTCCTGGCGGCACTGCTGCTGTTGCCGGCTTGCACGCGCAACAACGGCGACATTGGCCCGTGGTTCGGTGCATGGAAGGTAGAGAGCATAACCGTCGATGGTGCCCCTAGAGCCGACTATGAGGGCAACCTGTTCTTCCTGTTCCAGTCCAATGTGGTGAAATTGAGTATGGTGCAAGACCACCACGAGTCGGTCGATGTGAACGGGAATTGGGAAGAAAGCAGCGGCAACATGCACCTCAGTTTTCCCGACCCGAGATTTCAGCCTCATGCCGTGACCGGACTGCCTGCCGAAAGCGACCTTGCCGTGACCGGTCCGAGTAATGGTCGCGTCACCCTCACATGGACCAACCCCGACAACGGGGCGGTAACGGTGTTTCAACTTAAAAAATGGGCGTAACGCCACATCATAATGCAATGAAACGCAAGAACACGAAATTCAAAGCCGTCTTTTTGACAATCACGTTTGTGGTGATTGTGGCCGGAGCATGGGCATACTACACACGATATGGAGGCAAGCAACTGATTCAGCAGATAGTTTCGCCGCAGCCTGAGCAACTGTTCACACCATCGGCAAGCGATTCGGTGCGCCGTAGCCAGGGTGGCTATGAGTTTGGTCGCCCGGTGGAGAGCCTTGTCGACGACGGCGACTTCTCGGGAGGTGCAGCCGCAGGGCAAGGCAAAGGCGGGCATGGAGGCCAGTCGGTAAAGCAACGTGTGAAGGCCGTGCGCGCCAAGTACCACAAGCTGCAAAGCGTCTATGCCAACTATCAGCGCAAAGCGTCGCCAGAGCTGGCCAGACAAGGTAAGCAGCTAAAGGAAGAAGTGGGCAACGAGCTCGATGAGCTTATGCCACTAGCCAAGCAGTATGACTATCAGGAGGGCATTGACGAGGGCAACGACATGCGCCGCGAAATGCAGACCATGAACTTCGACTGATGCACCCACTGGGCCACATTTGCCGCTTTGGGGGGTGTAGATGACGATGTCTGTTGTTATTTGAGGGCGAAAAA
>CAVFVP010000089.1:0-6072 GCA_963625945.1 Agathobacter rectalis
CGGGCATTGCCATTTAGAAAAAGGCGATGCCAATAAAGCATTAAACAAATACTTTATGGTAGATTTTATGGAAGGAGGCCAGCACAAGGCTTGGAGGCCTATTGCCTGGTGTTCATTCCTGGTTGGGAACTACGAACAGAGCAAAAACTACTATACCAAAATAGTAACCGATGACACCCCCACAGCACAGGACTATCTCAACTACGGGCATTTGCTGCTATGCTCAGGCAACACAAGCAAGGCCATCGACATATATCGCAAGTCGCTCACAATAGGCAATAACGATGAAGACGCTTTCGTGTCGGCACTTATGGCCGACATGTCATATATAACAGCAAAAGGAATAGGCGAAACCGACATACACCTTATCGCCGACGCTGTGATTATGAGCAACAACGAGCAGAAATATCAACTTTAACACAAGAATATGAAACGCATTTTAACGACGTTTTTATCAATTATCACAATCACATTAATGATGAATGCAGACAACGTATTTCTCCATGAGTTTATGACCACCCACGGAGCAATTCCTTTCGACAGAATCACGAATTCAGACTTCGAGCCAGCCATTATGCAAGGCATTAAAGAACACAATGCCGAGATTCTGGCAATTGCCAACCAGACTACAACACCCACATTTGAAAACACCATAGTGGCATTAGAGCGGTCGGGCAAGACGCTTAATAGAGTTCTGAATGTATTTTATCCACTGCTTTCGGCCAATGCCGATGATTCTCTGCAAGCAATCTCGCAGAAAATGGCGCCAGTGCTTTCGGAACACAACAACAGCATCACGCTCAACGAGAATTTGTGGCAACGCATTCGGCAAGTTTACGCTTCTTTTGACCGCAAAGCTCATGACAACGAAGACTACATGCTGCTGAAGAAAACATACGAGTCTTTCGTGAGAAGCGGAGCATCACTGGAAGGCGCAAACCGCCAACGTTACAAGGAGCTTAGCCGACAATTGACCGAATTATGCCTCAAATTTGAGCAAAACGCCCTAAAGGCTACTAGCGCGCAAAAGCTTGTGCTTAACAGCAGCGAAGTGGAGGGTCTGCCCGAAAGCGCACTTGAAGCAGCCAAGTCGGCTGCTAAAGAAGCCAATCTTGATGGCAAATATGTAATCACATTACATGCGCCAAGCTACATGGCATTTATGAAATACTCATCGCGGCGCGACCTACGGGAGAAGCTGTACAAGATGTATAATTCCCAATGCACAAGCGGGGAATTCAGCAACATTGAAATCATGAAAGAGATAGCCAACACACGGCTAGCCATAGCAAATTTGCTCGGCTTCAAGACGTATGCTGAGTATCAGTTGCAAAACCGTATGGCCGAAAACACTAAAAATGTTTACGACATGCTCAATCAACTCAAAACCGCTTACTTGCCCGTGCAGAAAGCCGACATGAAAGAGCTGACCGAATATGCGTCAAAGCTCGAAGGTAAGCCTATTACGATAATGCCTTGGGACTACTCTTACTACTCCAATAAGGAAAAGGACGAGAAATACAAGGTTAACGATGAGTTGCTGCGCCCATACTTTGAACTGAGCAACGTCACTAAAGGTGTTTTTGGTCTCGCGACCCGACTTTACGGGCTGCACTTCACCGAGAACTACGACGCTCAAGTATTTAATGCCGAAATGAAAGCCTATGACGTGACCGACGAAAACGGGAAATTCATGGGGATGCTTTATACCGATTTCTTCCCGCGCAGCACTAAACAAAGTGGCGCGTGGATGACCAACTTCCGAGAGCAATATGTTGACGAAAACGGCAACGACGTACGCCCTCTAGTCACTTTAACTATGAACTTCACCCGCCCCACCGACACAAAGCCATCCTTGCTCACTTTCTACGAAGTTGAGACATTCATTCATGAATTTGGCCATGGTCTGCACAGCCTGCTCTCGCGTTGCAAGTACGCATCGACTTCGGGCACCAACGTGTACCGTGATTTCGTGGAAATGCCTTCGCAGTTCAACGAGAACTTCCTTACTGAGCGTGAATTTCTCGACAGCTTTGCCAAGCACTATGCCACTGGAGAGTCAATTCCGCAAGAACTAATCGACAAGGTGGTGGCCTCATCGCGCTACGGTGCCGCATATTCGTGCATACGCCAATTGGGATTTGGATATATAGATATGGCTTGGCACACCATTACTAGGCCCTACTCAGGAGATGCATTCAAAAAGGAATATGACGCCATGAAGCCGGTAGAAGTGTTTAAGCCTGTGGACGGCTGCATGATGTCGCCACAGTTCACTCATATATTCTCTGGCGGTTACGCTGCTGGTTACTATGGCTATAAATGGGCCGAGGTGCTTGATGCTGACGCATTCTCTAAATTTAAGGAAGACGGCATTTTCAACCCCGCAACATCAAAGGCATTCCGCGACATCATTCTATCAAGAGGTGGCACAGAGCCCCCTATGGAAATGTACAAGAAATTCCGCGGCCGAGGTCCGAAGATCGATGCCTTGCTAAAACGCGACGGCATTACACGCTGACACGTTCCCACACATAAGGAAAAACCATAAAAAACGAGGTTACTTTTTTCATAAATAGTCACCTCGTTTTTGTTTTTATTGAGTATATTTGTATCCGATTTCACGGAGTTGGCAAAGTGTCCCATACGGCAAAGAGCAAACTCCTATAAATCAGTAATATTATAGCATCAACAGGGAAGAATGACAGATAATTCCAACCACAAGCAGCTACTGCTCGATTCACGCTATTTGAGAATGGCACAGATTTGGGCGGAAAATTCCTATTGTCGCCGTCGGCAAGTGGGAGCAATTATCGTGAAAGATAAAATGATAATTTCCGACGGTTTTAACGGCACTCCCGTGGGTTTTGAAAACGTGTGCGAGGACGAGGAAAATCACACCAAGGCTTATGTGTTGCACGCCGAGGCCAATGCAATTACCAAAGTTGCACAAAGCAACAATAGTAGCAATGGTTCTACCCTTTATGTGACAGCTTCGCCATGCATCGAATGCGCAAAACTCATAATCCAGGCTGGAATACGGCGCGTGGTATTCGGAGAGATTTACCGATTAACCGATGGCGTGGAATTGCTAAAGCGGGCAGGAATTGAATGTGTGCTCCTCAATGCTGGAAACGGTGACGAAGAGCCGGCAGCCCACGTCTTATAGGTGGCGCGCAATACAAAAAGGTCATATTTTAATAATATAAAATGAACAAGTCGAACAACAAACACGACTATCTGTGGCTTCCTTTAGCCATTGCCTTTTCGGTCATCATCGGCATTGTGGTGGGTAACCAGTTTTCAAACCAGCGTTACACAGCCGACAGCGACCGCAAGCTCAACACAATTCTAAACCTGATTGCTGACGACTATGTGGACGACAGCGTGAACATCAACAACTTGATAGAGATGTCGATTCCACAAATCCTAAGCAAGCTTGACCCGCACACTGTGTATTTCAGTGCTAAAGACATGAAAGCGGCACAGGAGGAACTTGACGGCAGCTTCAGTGGAATAGGCATATCATTCCAAATTTACAACGACACCATAACCGTGATTGAAGTAATACCCGGAGGTCCGTCCTACAAAGCGGGAATTCTTGCCGGTGACCGTATAGTCACTGTCGACGACAGTACATATGTGGGAGAGAGTGTCGATGCCAATTTTGTGAAATCGAAACTGCGTGGCGACAAAAACACAATAGTGAAATTGGGCATTCAACGCTCGACCTCGACGAAATTATTGACGTTCAATGTAAAGCGAGGCGATGTGCCAGTCAACTCTGTAGATGCCTACTACATGATTGAGCCCACCACAGGCTACGTCAAAGTGAATCAATTTGGCAGTAACACATACAACGAATTCATCAATGCTCTAAGCACATTGAAGAAAGACGGAGCCAAGCGCTACATTGTGGATTTACGTGGAAACGGCGGCGGCTACATGGAAGTCGCGATCACGATGGCCAATGAGTTCCTGAGTGAAAACCAGCTGATTGTGTGCACAAAGGGACGATTTAAGCGCGACGACAGTATGGTGTATAGCGACGGCAACGGATCATTTCAAGACGCAGAACTTGTGGTGCTGATTGACGAATATTCCGCTAGCGCCAGCGAGATATTTGCAGGAGCAATACAAGACAATGACCGCGGCCTTATCATAGGCAACCGATCATTCGGAAAGGGATTGGTGCAGAAGCAATTCATGCTACCCGACAGCAGTGCCATAAGGCTCACTATTGCCCGATACTACACCCCATCGGGCCGATGCATACAAAAGTCTTATAAAGAGGGCGAAATGGCCTACGAAAAGGAGTTGCTTAACCGCTACAGCAACGGAGAGCTATTCAGCCGCGACAGCATAAAGATTGACAAATCAAAAATATTTGAGACGGCCCACGGCCGGAAAGTGTATGGCGGTGGCGGAATAATCCCCGACATTTTTGTGCCACGAGACACATCGGGCATATCATCATATTACATAGCAGTCCTCAACGCCGGACTAATACAACAATTTGCATTTCATTATGTAGACGTCAATAGAGGCGTACTTAAGCAGATGAAAGACTACAAACAGTTTCTGCGCACACTGCCCGGCAACGATGCCTTGATAAACGATTTTGTGGATTATGCAGCACACAAGGGCATACCAGCCAGGTGGTACTACATCAACATATCACGCGATTTGATTGCTTCGCAACTCAAAGCACTAATTGCCCGCGATGTGTTTGGTGCTAATGCCTACTACCCTATCATCAACAAGACCGACAAGGTGATCGAAGTGGCCGTCAAGTCGCTTAACAAGCATAAGGCCTCATTTCCAATCACTAACTGAAAACCATACTATTACAATGATGCAAACGAAGCAAGACATACGAAAAAAAATCAAGTTGCTTAAAAGCCAATTAAGCATTGAGGCGAAAGTCAAGGAGGCGAAAGCCGTGTTTGATACGATTGAGGCTTTACGTGCTTTTAAGAATGCCCAAAACATATTGCTATATGCATCTCTGCCCGATGAATTGCCCACCGAAAGCGTGCTGCAGAAATGGTCTTCAATGAAAAGCCTTTATTTGCCTCGCGTAGCAGGCAACGATATCGAGGTAGTAAAACTGGATGGAGCCCTAAGTCTTGGGGCATATGGCATTCAAGAGCCTACGGGCGACTCCGTTGACCCTCGCTGCCTCGACTTGATTATTGTGCCTGCCGTTGCCCTTGACTGCCATTGCAACCGACTTGGCCGAGGCAAAGGGTTCTATGACAGACTGCTCAACGGATGCAAAACATTCACAATAGGAGTTGCCCTCGATGAGCAATTCATTGACCAAGTGCCAATCGATGAGCATGACGTGCCACTTTGCGGAGTGGTAACCCCATCGCATGTAAGTTTCCGGAAATCACACACAGCACATCTGGCCGAAAACGCCAGCAGATAAAACAACCCCATCTCAATCATGGCATTAGTTGACAATCAAACCCGTCTTTGCGACCTCGTACTCAAAGATCCTAACATTATCACAGTCTACAATCGGTTTGGGATCAAACTGGGTGTGGAAGACAAAAGCATCAGCAATGTTTGCTCAGAGCTTGGTCTCGATTCTGCTTTCTTTGCAACAATCCTTAATGTGTATCTCAATGAAGAATACTTCCCTGAGCGCATTTTAAGCACATTTAGCGCAACCACAATTATTGGTTATCTGAAAAAGACAAATAAATACTACGTCAACTATCAGTTGCCCAATATTGAGCGGCATTTTAATCTGCTGATTACAAAGTCTAATACGAGCAACTGCAACCTGCCACTGATAAAGGATTTTTTCAATGAGGTGAAATGCGAATTGCTCAGTCGTATCGATGAAGATGAGAACCATTGGTTTCCTGAAATTATCAACAAGGAGATAGAGGTGGGATACACCGCCGACACCTATATGGGAATCAATCATTTCACACACGACAACGACACAGTAGAAGATAAAATTGACGACCTCATCAATATGCTTATAATTCACCTAAAGGGGGATTATGACTTAAACCTGTGCCACGCTGTGGTGTTTGCGGTATTCAGCCTAAAGAA
>CAVFVP010000090.1:0-5828 GCA_963625945.1 Agathobacter rectalis
CTATATATATTCAATCGACATACCGGTGCGAGACTATGAGCTTGATAGCGAGGGTATAGTCAACAATGCCAATTATCTACATTATTTGGAATACACCCGCCATGAGTTTTGCAAAGACAATGGGCTGTCGTTTAAGGCTATGACTGATGATGGAATAATTCCAGTGGTGTCACGCGCCGAGATTGACTACAAGGCTCCTTTAAGAAGCGGAGAAATAATGACCAGCAGGTTGTGGCTTGAGCAAAAGGGTGTGCGATTTGTCTTCCACCAAAACATTGTACACAAGGAAACCGGCATTGTAGCCATCAACGCCATTGTGACTGTTGTGTGCACAGAAAACGGCAAGCCGTCGCGCGGCGAACGACTAACTGAGGCATTTGGCAAATTTTTAAAGTGAGCACAGAGGTTCTGACATATAAAATTGCATTTGCAAGCATTCGAGGCATGGGTATCGACCTGGCCAACAAAATACTTGATGTGATTCCTTCGGAGCAAGAATTCTTTTCACTCAGTGAAAAAGAGCTTAGATCCATTACTGGGAGTCGCAGCAAGCTGTGTGAACGCGAATACCGCAACGCGCAACTCGAACGGGCCAAACGCGAGGTGGAATTTGTTGAGGATTCACACATAGGCATAACCTATTTTACCGACTACGACTTTCCCTCCAGACTGCTCAATGCTCCTGACGCACCAATATTATTATACACTTGCGGACAATGCGACCTGAATCAGAGCCATGCGATAAGCATAGTGGGAACCAGGCGCGCCACTGCCTACGGGACTCACTTTTGTGACGCACTCATTGCCGAGCTGTCGGCCCGCGTGCCCGACTTTATGGTGGTGAGCGGACTTGCTTACGGAATCGACATCAGCGCCCATCGTGCATGTGTAAGGCATGGAGTGCCCACCGTTGCCGTACAGGCAAGAGGGCTCAACAAAATATACCCGGCCGACCATCGCAACGACGCAAAGGCGATTGTGAATCATGGCGGAATGATTGTTACCGACTATCAGTCGCAAGATGAGATACACCGCGGCAACTTCCTTGCACGCAACCGCATAATTGCTGCATTGGCCGACTGCACGATTGTGGTTGAGTCTGCCGAAAAAGGAGGGGCTCTGGTGACGGCAAGCATAGCGCAAAGCTACAATCGCGACGTGTTTGCATTGCCCGGGAGAACGAGCGATATGTATTCAAGCGGATGCAACCGCCTAATAAAGAACAACAAGGCCGGACTCATAACCTGCGCCGACGACTTGATTGAATCCATGCGGTGGAACGATGTGAAGAAAGCCAAGAAAGGCGTGGAACTGGAATTGTTCCCCCAGCTGAGCGATGAAGAACAGCAAATCGTAGACCTCATCAGGGAAAATGGCGACATTCATATTAACACGCTAACAGAGAAGCTCGGCATCCCAGTCTACAGGATAATGAGCACACTGGTCGACCTTGACTGCCGTGGAATAGTGCTTGCAAAGCCCGGTTGCCGATACAGCCTCGCTTAACCAGGCGATAAGGTGCCACCTGATAATTAGTTTGCACAAAATATTATTAACATATCAAATATTCCGTTATCATGACTACAAAAAAAGTAATCCCTGACTCCGAATTAATCATTAATTCCGACGGCTCTGTTTTTCACCTTCACCTTCAACCCGAACACTTGCGCGATAACATAATCGTCTGCGGCGACCCTGGGCGAGTGAATATGATTGCATCATATTTCGACAGCAAGGAATTTGAAGTGCAAAGCCGCGAGTTCCACACAATTGGCGGCACCTACCGCGGCAAACCAGTCATGGCCCTGTCGCACGGCATTGGCAGCGACAACATCGACATAGTGATGACCGAGCTCGACGCACTGGCCAACATAGACTTTAAATCGCGCACCGAAAAAGATACACACCGCACGCTGAACATCGTCAGAATCGGCACTTCGGGCGGCCTACAACCTTTTGTCCCGGTTGGCACTCCCGTGATAGCTGCCAAGGCGATTGGCTTTGACGGTGTGCTAAACTACTATGAGGGCCGAGACAGTATCTGCGATTTGGATTTCGAACGCACATTTTGCGAAGCTGTCAACTGGAATAAGCAATTTGCCGCTCCCTATGTAGTGAGCGCAGATGAATCGCTTGTGAAAAAAATAGGACGAGACGACATGGTGAGCGGTTGCACCATTTCGGCAATAGGCTTTTACGGACCGCAAGGACGCATTGTGCGCTTGCCCCTGGCAGAGCCCGAACTGAACCACCGCATCGAAGCATTTGACTACAACGGCATTAAAATAACCAACTATGAGATGGAAAGTGCCGCTCTCCAGGGCATGGCAAGACTGATGGGACACAGAGCCATCACTATTTGCTCAATAATCGCAAACCGGGTAGCGACTTCTGTCAACCCCAACTACAAAACGGCTATGAACGACTTGGTGGGCAACGTGCTCGACCGCTTACTTGGTGATTAACCTCAAAGTAAGTCTGAAACTAACGGCTCACGCAGCACTATCACATGCGGCGTGAGCCGCTTTTTCATAATCCCGCCAGCTATAGTGAATGCCATTCATCGCCATTCCGCATATGTCCCCACAGCCAATGGCGGGCGCAAAGGCGAGAGGTGAATAAAAAGCACATGTTGTAAAACATGTTTTTAGCCAAACAGGGCATTATTGCTAATAAAAAAAGGAAAAAAGTCGTTTATTTTATTGAAAGTCTCAGATGTTTGAATACTATTTATTATATTTGTGAAAAATAAGTATTGGAATGCTTCACGGCATTGGCAATATTTATCCGAGAGTTTTAATTCTAAACATAAACTAATTTTCACTAATACAATAACACATGAAGGTATACAAGACAAGTGAGATAAAGAATATCTCTTTACTAGGCAGCAAAGGCTCTGGGAAAACCACACTCGCAGAGTCGATGCTTTTCGAGTGTGGTGTGATTAAACGCAGAGGTTCGGTAGAAGCCGGCAACACGGTTTGCGACTACTTCCCTGTTGAAAAAGAATATGGTTATTCGGTATTCTCAACCGTTTTCTATGCCGAATTCAACAACAAAAAGCTAAACGTATTTGACTGCCCGGGAATGGATGACTTCGTGGGCAATGCAGTTACCGCTCTCAATATGACTGATGCGGGAATCATCGTCGTTAATGGCCAGTATGGCGTTGAGGTGGGAACCCAAAACACATTCCGCACAGCAAAGTCAATCAATAAGCCTGTAATATTTGCCATCAACAAATTAGACACCGATACAGCCGATTTCGACAATGTCATAAACCAGTTGAAAGAAGGTTTCGGTGCCAACGTGGTTCCGGTACAATTCCCGGTAGAATGCGGAAGCGGATTCAACTCCGTGGTAGATGTGCTGTTGATGAAACAACTCACTTGGGGGCCTGAAGGAGGAACTCCAACAGTCACCGAAATTGCGCCCGAACTTTTAGATAAGGCAAAAGAATGGAATCAAGCCCTTGTCGAGGCTGCTGCCGAAAACGATGAGACCCTTATGGACAAGTTCTTCGAGCAGGGATCGCTCAATGAAGACGAGATGCGAGAAGGCATCCGCAAGGGACTTGTGGCCTGCAGCATTTACCCCGTGTTCTGCGTGAGCGCAGCAAAAGACATGGGTGTCCGCCGCATGATGGAATTTCTTGGCAACGTGGTTCCGTTTGTCAGCGAAATGCCGGCTCCTGTCGATGAATCGGGTGTGGAAGTTGCTCCCGACTCCAATGGTCCGTTGAGCCTGTTCTTCTTCAAGACCACCGTTGAGCCGCATATTGGCGAAGTTTCATATTTCAAGGTTATGTCGGGCACATTGAAGGCCGGAATGGACTTAACCAACATGAACCGTGGAACAAAAGAGCGTCTTGCCCAGATATATACCGTGTGTGGACAAATAAAAACGCCTATCGACACAATAGAGGCAGGCGACATTGGCGCCGCCGTGAAACTGAAAGATGTGCGCACTGGCAACACGCTTAACGACAAGGGTTGCGAATACACTTTCAATTTCATCAAGTATCCGGCACCAAAATACCAGCGTGCCATAAAGGCTATCAACGAGGCTGAAACAGAAAAGCTGAGTGCAGTCTTGACAAAGATGCACGAAGAAGACCCAACTTGGCTTGTAGAGCAATCCAAGGAGCTCAAGCAGACCATTGTCAGCGGACAGGGCGAATTCCACCTTCGCACACTTAAATGGAGAATCGAGAACAACGACAAGATTCAAATCGAATACAAGGAACCCAAAATCCCATATCGAGAGACAATCACCAAAGCCGCACGCGCCGACTACCGTCACAAGAAGCAATCGGGTGGTGCCGGTCAGTTCGGTGAAGTACACTTGATAGTAGAGCCTTACAAAGAAGGTATGCCAGAGCCCGACACCTATAAGTTCGGCAACCAGGAGTTCAAGATGAACATCAAGGACAAGCAAGAGATTCCACTCGAATGGGGCGGCAAGATTATAATCTATAACTCAATCGTTGGCGGAGCCATTGACGCCCGCTTTATTCCGGCAATTGTGAAGGGAATTATGGACAGGATGGAGCAAGGCCCGCTCACAGGCTCTTATGCCCGCGACGTGAGGGTGTGCATCTACGACGGAAAAATGCACCCGGTAGATTCCAATGAAATCTCATTCCGTTTGGCTGCACGCCACGCCTTCAGCGAGGCTTTCCGCAACGCTAACCCCAAAGTCCTTGAGCCTGTATATGACGTAGAGGTTCTTATGCCCACCGAGTGCATGGGCGATGTGATGAGCGACCTACAAGGACGCCGCGCTATAATCATGGGCATGGAAGAAGCCAACGGTCTGCAAAAGATTAACGCAAAAGTGCCGTTGAAGGAAATGTCGAGTTACTCTACTGCATTAAGCTCAATCACAGGTGGCCGCGCCTCATTCACAATGAAGTTTGCGAGCTACGAGCTTGTTCCAGCTGATGTTCAGGACAAGCTGCTCAAGGCTTATGCAGAGGCAAATGCCGAAGAAGACTAAAAATAATCACCAAGATTAATATAAAACAGCGGACCAGTCAACACCGGTCCGCTATTTTATTTCTGTCGGGGCCTACCTTAATCCAACCGCCCGAAACTTGTATATTCCGTTTTGTGTTCCTTATCCCGAACTGGCGTAAGTTATGAAAAACAAACTGATGAAGAATTTTCAAAATAAATGTAAAGAAGAGGCTGCGCCTATTTTGACGTATGGCGGTAATTAGGTGTTGCGCTATCCGAAAAGGTAGCGGAATGCTTCTTCCACTTTACCCACTTCTATTATTTTTATTTTGAGCTTTGACACATCAATTCCCTTGAGATTGTGCCCAGGCACAATTATTGAATTGAACCCCAGTTTTGCGGCTTCGCCTATTCGTTGCTCAATGCGGGTGACTTGGCGTATCTCCCCCGACAAGCCCACTTCGCCAGTCATGCATATTCCCTTGGCAATAGCCATGTCGACGTTTGAGGCAAGAATCGCGCAAATAACAGCCAAATCCAGGGCGGGATCGTTGACTTTTATACCGCCGGCAATGTTCAGAAAAACGTCTTTTTGTACCAGCTTGAACCCCACGCGCTTCTCAAGCACAGCCAGCAGCATGTTCATTCGCCGCTGGTCGAATCCGGTTACCGACCGTTGTGCCGTCCCGTAGGCGGCTGTGCTCACCAGTGCCTGGGTTTCAATGAGGAAAGGCCTGGCGCCATCAATGGCGACACCAATAGCCACGCCCGACAGAGCTTCATCGGTTTGCGACAAAAGCATTTCACTTGGGTTTTTCACTTCGCGAAGTCCGGTTTCTTGCATTTCATAAATGCCCATCTCGTTGGTGC
>CAVFVP010000091.1:0-5578 GCA_963625945.1 Agathobacter rectalis
GATTATAATAATGCCAACTTGATTGGCTACACGCATAAAAAACATTATTTTTATGGATCAATTAACGGCTCATTTGATTGGAATTGCTGGCTAGTGTCGGCTAACTTCCAAATAAAGCCAAGGTATTATCTGTCGGGCAATATTTATTCTTCAGAAGACCGATGGAACACAATTAAAGTGCAATATCACTATAAAAATTGGTATTTTTCATTGACTGGGGTTAATCTTTTTACCCGACGAGGGAGCACAAACAAAGAAATCACAGTCTCTGAATTACATTCCAAGGCCTTGGTACAGTGCATAAAAGACAATGCCAACATGGTTGCCTTGGGAATAAATTATAGATTAGATTTCGGTAAAGGAAAGAATAAAGCAAAGCGATCGTTGAACAATGCCGGACTGGAACGTGGTATCGACGTAAATTATTGACGTTTTTTATTTTTGACGGAAAAACAAAATTACACAGGTCATAAAAAACATTTACAAGCACTTCTATTGGATTTTGTAAATTTCACGTCTCATTTTGGGAGCAAGTTCAACGAGGTGAGCCGCGAATTGTAATAGCGGGAATCGTTGGTTACATTCTTGCCCACAAAGGGAGGGATAGGATATTCAGAATCGGCCGACGGCAATTCAATCTCAGCAAATACCAACCCCTGCAAATCGCCATGGAATTCATCGATTTCCCACCGGTAGCCCTCATAAACAACTATGTGGCGGGTCTTGTGAATTATAGGTGGCAGACACAATGCGAGCATGGCATCGGCATCGGCCAGCGGGACTGGATACTCAAATTCTGGCCTTGCCGCTCCCACATTGGCGCCCTTGACCGTAAGGAATCCATCATCGTCCCAAGTGCGTACCCTTACGGTGCGTCCCTTTTCCCTGGACAAATATCCTTGTTTAATTTGGTGAGACTCAATGATGAGGCTCTTATACGCATCGTTGCAAACCAAATATTTGTGCTCAATTTCGACTGACATATTGAATACTATTTGTGTATTTATGACCAAACATTGCAATCTAGCCCGTATTTTGTTTTCGGAAATTATGATTACTTTTGCAAAGTAATTTAATCAGAATAGAATAAGCAAGAATTTTTCAAGAATAAATGATAAAAAAGGGGATTGGTCTGCTATCTTTTGCCTTGCTTTTTATGGCTATTTGCCTACCGGCTCAAGCGCAGCAAGCTTTGACAGAAACGATAATAAATGGGTGCGTAAAAGACTCAGTGACAGGCGAGGGACTTGCCATGGTCACGGTGTTCATGACAGGGGCAAACGAGGGGGTTCTCACCGCCGACGACGGGGCATTCAGCATAGCCACCACCAAAAATTTCAAATGCCTCACGGTGTCGGCCGTAGGTTACAAGCCCAAGCAAGTATATGTGACGAAAGGTGCATCTAACCACATTAACATTCTGATGCAGCCCACTACAGTGATGCTTAACGAGCTAGTGGTCACCAAGAAGCAGAAATACACTAAAAAGGGTAATCCGGCAGTGGCTTTCGTGGAGAAAATTATGGCCCACAAGCACGATTTCGACCCCAAAGGCCACGACTATTACTCATATGGAAAATATGAGAAAATGTCGCTCGGCTTCAACGACTTTTCGCAAGTAGCAAACAAGAATCTGATTTTGCGGAAATTCAAATTCCTTTCCGACTACATGGACACATCTGAAATCACAGGAAAGAAGATTCTCCCCCTGTCGATTAAAGAAAAAGTGTCGACCGAATATTTCCGCAAATCGCCGTCGACCCACAAAGAATATGTCACTGGCATCAAGAATGCCGGCCTCGACGAATCGTTCGACCAAGAGAGCGTGAAGCGTTTTTTGGACGATGTGTTCAGGGAAATCGACATTTTCGGCAACGATGTCACTTTCATGCAAAACAGGTTTGTGAGTCCACTGTCGAACATCGGCACAAACTTTTATAAATACTACCTCAACGACACCATTGACATCGATGGAGAGAAATGCGTGGAATTGAGCTTTGTGCCGTTCACTCCTCAGGCATTCGGATTTTTGGGACGCATTTACGTTCCGCTTGGCGATTCCACTTATTTCATCAAGAAGGTGAAGCTTAATGTGCCTAGACATATCAATCTGAATTATGTGGAGCACGTGTTCATTGAGCAAGACTATATTAAGGGTAGCGACGGCTCGAGGCTAAAGACCAAAGACGACATGACCGTGGAATTCAAAGTCTTGCCCAACACGCAAGGGATGTATGCACGAAGGGAAACAGCCTATAAGAATTTCAGTTTTGACACGCCAGAAGACCTGACGGTGTTCGGCAAATCGGGCGAGCAAATCATATCTGACGACGCCAATTACCTTCCCGACCAGTTTTGGGCCGACAACAGGCCGGCCGTGTCGAAATCAGACGAAGGAACCATCAAGAAAATGCTACAGCGCTTGCGACAGTCGAAGCTGTTTTACTGGAGCGAGAAAGTTATCGTCACATTGGTGTCGGGCTACATTCGCATCAACGGCAACGACAGCAAGTTTGACTTCGGCCCAATGAATACCACCATCAGCGGAAACTCGCTTGAAGGACTGCGACTGCGAGTGGGCGGAATGACCACAGCCAACCTGAATAATCATTTGTTTGCAAAGGGTTATGCGGCCTATGGCTTCAAAGACAAGAAATGGAAGTATCAGGCCCAGGTTGAATATTCATTCAACGAGAAGAAATACCACACCAACGAATTTCCTATCAACTCAATCAGGATCAAGCATCAATATGATGTGGACCAACTAGGCCAGCACTACATGTATACCAATGCCGACAATGTGTTTCTGGCACTGAAAAGGCAGACCGACGACAAAATAAACTACCTGCGCACGTCTGAAATTGAATACAAACTGGAGACAAAACGCGGATTTTCATTCTCTGTGGGAATCCAGCACAACATTCATGAGGCGTCGCAGTTTTTGCCATTTGAAAACGGATATGGCGACGTGTTTAAGCGCTATACCGAAGCCGGGTTCAACATGACCCTACGCTATGCACCTGGTGAAAAATTCTACCAGACCAGGAATTACCGCATTCCCATCAACCTCGATGCCCCTATCATCACACTGTCGCAAACATATGTTCCTAAAGGGTTCCTGGGGAGCGATTATGAAATCAACAAAACAGAACTGGGCATTCAAAAGAGATTCTGGTTCTCGGCTTTCGGCTATACCGACATCATCTTAAAAGCCGGGAAAATATGGAGCAAAGTGTCGTATCCCGACCTGTTGTTGCCAAATGCCAACTTGTCGTACACGATTCAGCCCGAATCATACACCCTGCTCAATGCTATGGAATTTGCCAACGACCAGTATCTGTCGTGGGATTTCACCTATTGGGCCAATGGCGCCATTCTTAACAGAATTCCGCTAGTGAAATACCTAAAGCTCCGCGAAGTGTTTTCGTTCCGCGGGCTGTATGGCAAGCTGAGCGACAAGAACAACCCTGAGAAGAATAATGACCTGTACCGCTTCCCAATCGACACGCATTGCCGCACAATGGACAAGACACCCTATATGGAAATCGGAGTTGGCTTAGACAACATTTTCACGTTCCTCAGGCTTGACTACGTGTGGCGACTTACCTACCGCCACAACCCTGGAGTTGACCGAAGCGGAATTAGGGTACAGCTTCATTTCACGTTCTGACTTATAGTTTAAGCAAAGAACTCACACATCCTTTTTAGCAGCACTTATCAGCAGGACAATGTTCGCCTCAGTTATTGCATTCTTCAACGATTGCATAACTCCAATCGGGAAAAATTCATATCTTTGCATCATCAATACATCAAAAACTCTAATTAAGCATTATGGCATTCAAATTTACTGACGATAACGTGAAACAGGAAATCGCTTCGGGGCGTCCTGTGGTGATTGACTTTTGGGCCGAATGGTGTGGCCCATGCAAGCACATCTCCCCCATAGTAGATGAGTTGGCCGAAGAATATGACGGCAAAGTGCTCATTGGAAAATATGACGTTGACGAGGGCGACGAGTTCCTCAGCGAGCATAACGTGAGAAACATCCCCACGCTACTATTTTTTAAAGACGGCAAGCTTGTTGACCGCAATGTAGGATCAATCGAGAAGAGTGCTTTAGCGCAAAAGATTGAGGCTCTACTAAGCTGACCAGATAGCAACCCATAGGTTAAAAGGCGACGGCTGGTTATTCTCAACCACGCTGTTGCCATTATTTTATGGACTCTTGTGTGTGCGTCGGCAGATTTGCACAATGTAGCATGAACGGTACTGCTTTCGCATTATCTGAAACAGCACCGAGATATGAATTTAGTAGCATATTGGAACCGATTGGAATTAATGATTGGTGTGCGTCAGAAATTGGCGATAAGGACCACGGACTAAGCACAAAAAAACTAGGAGTGCAACTCGTTTTCTATCTTAGCGATATCGTCCTGCAGTTTTTTCTCAACCGAGATGCGCTGCTCAATCTGCTTGCACGCATGCAACACAGTAGCATGGTTTCGCTGTAGGCGTAGTCCGATGTTAGTTGATGACAGTTGGGTGTCTTTCTTGGCAAAATACATTACCAGCTGGCGGGCATCTGAAATCTCGCGCTTGCGCGACTTACCATACAGCAAATCAGTATCAATATTGTAATGACTGGCTACCGTTTCAGCGATTTTCTCGAATGTAACCTGCCGCTTGCTCATGCGCACACAATTGGCTATCACCGTCTTGGCCAAGTCAACTGTAATATCTTGATTAAGCATGGTGGCATGCGCCAAAAGCGAAACCACGATTCCTTCCAATTCGCGCACACTGTCGGTCACATTCCGAGCTATGTAGTCAAGCACCTCATTGCTAATCGACAGACCATCCTGTGAGGCACGCATCATGAGCACGTCGCGGCGCAAAGTATAGTCGGGCTTGCTCAACTCAACCGACATGCCCCACTTGAATCGCGACAAAAGACGCGGTTCCATGCCATCGAGTTCCGAGGGCGGACAGTCGCTTGATAGAATCAGTTGCTTCTTGTTTTGGTGCAGATGATTGAAAATGTGGAAGAAAGTGTTCTGTGTTCCTGGTTTGCCTGCAAATTCCTGCACATCGTCCAGTATAAGGACGTCGATGCTTTGGTAAAAAGCGATAAAGTCGTTGATATGCTTTGTTGCAACTGCCGTGGTGTATTGGCTCTCGAAAACGCGGGCTGTGAGATACAGCACACGCGTGGCGGGGAACTTTTCCTTTATTTTTAGTCCTATGGCTTGAATCAAGTGAGTCTTGCCCACGCCTGTTGGGCCAAAAAGGAACAATGGGCTGAATGTTTTAATGCTTGGATCGGTAGCAATTGTCATTGCCACTGTCACAGCAAGCTTGTTACTTTCGCTTCCACAATAGTTCTCAAAGCAATTGTTAACGTTGAGTTGCGGATCAATGTCGTTGAATTCAGCCGTTTCAAACGGATTGATTGGCGATTTTCTTCTTTCAGCGATAACCACATCCGATGCAGGCTCGTTTTGCACCATACGCACATTGTAGCTCAATTTCACATCATCGCCAAACTCATGACGAAGCGCCGTGCTTAAAAGCTTAATAT
>CAVFVP010000092.1:0-5574 GCA_963625945.1 Agathobacter rectalis
TCGGATGCAACATCGAGTCGTTTGCCGCCGCAGGAGCCATATTAATTTTCTTCATGGCCCTTGAGATGATTCTCGACGTAGAGATTTTCAAAAACAATGGCCCCATTAAAGAAGCTACACTTGTGCCCCTTGTGTTTCCGTTGCTTGCGGGAGCAGGATCATTCACCACTTTGATTTCACTTAAGGCGATGTATTCCGACATCAACATCATGATTGCGCTTTTGCTTAACATGGTGTGGGTTTACGTCGTAATTAGCATGACCGACAAGGTGCAAAACCTGCTTGGCGCAAGTGGCATATACTTTATACGCAAGTTCTTTGGCATCATTCTACTGGCCATTTCCGTGAAAATGTTTACCGAGAACTTCGCCAGACTTTGGTGACGACCAATTATATAACACTTGTCATATAGGCAAATCAAAACAGCACTTTTTTTCTAACAGAACACAATTAAAATTCACCACATAATAATTATATGGCTGAAACACCATTATTAAAACGGCTCGAAGGCCTTGACGCCCGATTTCAGGAAATAGGTACACTCATTACTGACCCTGAAGTGATAGCCGACCGTAGCCGATACGTAAAGCTCACAAAAGAATACAAAAGTCTTGAGAATTTGCTGAAGGCTACTGAAGAATACCGGAAACTCGTCCAAGACATCGACGAGGCTAAAACGTTGCTTGAGGAGGAAAGCGACGACGACTTAAGGGCAATGGCTAAGGAGGAAATTGACAACAATTCGGCCCGCCTGCCCCAGCTCGAAGAAGAAATCAAGCTCCTTCTTATCCCCGAAGACCCCGAGGACTCCAAAAACGCCATTTTGGAAATCAGGGGCGGCACCGGCGGTGATGAGGCTGCCCTTTTTGCCGGCGACCTGGCTCGCATGTATGTGCGCTATTGCGAGTCGAAAGGATGGAAAGTGGAAGTGTCGAGTTGCAGCGAAGGCGCTGCGGGCGGCTACAAAGAAATAATAATGAGTGTTACTGGCGATGGCGTTTACGGAACACTCAAATATGAGTCAGGAGTACATCGGGTGCAGCGTGTACCCGTGACTGAGACCCAAGGCCGCGTGCATACATCGGCCGCATCGGTAGCCGTGTTGCCCGAAGCCGAACCGTTTGAAGTAGAAATCAACGAGGGCGAAATCAAGTGGGACACATTCCGAAGCGGCGGAGCTGGCGGACAGAATGTGAACAAAGTGAACTCGGGCGTGCGTCTGCGCTATATGTGGACAAATCCTAACACAGGAAAGCAGGAAGAGATTCTGATAGAGTGTACCGAAACGCGCGACCAGCCTAAAAACAAGGAAAGGGCCTTGGCTCGACTGAGAACGTTCATCTACGACCACGAGCATCAAAAATATGTCGACGACATCGCATCGCGGCGCAAAACGCTTGTCTCAACAGGTGACCGCTCAGCAAAGATACGCACCTACAACTACCCGCAAGGCCGCATCACTGATCACCGTATAGGTTACACCATATATAACTTACCGGCTTTTATGGATGGCGACATTCAAGACTGCATCGACCACCTGATTGTGGCCGAAAATGCTGAAAAGCTCAAGGAAAGCGAGCTTTAAACGGGTAATAAAAGCTGAAAAAACATACATACAAAAAATCACCATTTTATAATACTTGTTCATGAACAGACAACAAATCTTTGAGCAGATCAAGAAAAAACGATCATTTCTGTGCGTGGGATTGGATCCCGATTTGAGCAAAATGCCGCAAAGCCTCAAGGGCGACATTCTGACTTTCAACAAGGCTATTATTGATGCCACAGCTAAGCATGCCATCGCTTTTAAGCCAAACCTTGCTTTTTATGAGGTGCAAGGCACAAAAGGATATCAGGCTTTTGAGGATACCGTGGCCTATATTCGCAACAACTACCCCGATTTGTTAATTATTGCCGATGCCAAAAGAGGTGATATTGGAAACACATCTAAGATGTATGCCAAGAGTTTCTTTGAAACCCTGAATGTCGATGCCCTGACCGTTGCCCCCTACATGGGCGAGGACAGTGTGGTGCCGTTTCTCGGATATCCTGACAAGTGGGTTATTCTGCTCGCATTGACATCAAACAAAGGCTCTCTCGACTTTCAACATATTGCTGATGGCCAAGGCGAGGAATTGTTTGAAACGGTCATCAAAAAATCACAGCAATGGGGAAATGCCGACAATATGATGTATGTAACCGGAGCAACGCAGGCACCATTATTCACCCACATCAGAGAGCTGGCACCCGATAATTTTCTGCTCGTGCCTGGAGTTGGCGCACAAGGCGGCAGCCTGGAGGATGTGGCAAAATACGGCATGAACAGCACATGCGGACTTATCGTGAACTCGTCACGCGGAATCATCCATGCCTCCAGCGGTGATGATTTTGCAGAAGTTGCCGCCCAAAAAGCCGCCGAGCTGAACATCCAGATGGACAAGCTGCTCAGTGATTATGGAATTTTTTCGTGATTTAACCAGCTTTTAGGCAAACGGATAAAATTAATTTTATAATTTTGCATTTGAAATAAGAAACAAGTTTATCATTATCAAAAAATAATTTAATTAATATGGCAAACATTAATGATTACAATTTCGCTGGTAAAAAGGCAATTGTACGCGTTGACTTCAACGTTCCATTGAACGAAGAAGGCAAAATCACTGACGACACCCGTATTCGCGGTGCGCTTCCCACTTTGAAGAAGATTCTTGCTGACGGTGGTAGCCTTGTGATCATGTCACACATGGGCAAGCCCAAAGGTAAAGTGAATCCCAAACTTTCACTTAGCCAGATTGCAGATGCAGTCTCGGCCGCTCTCGGTGTTGACGTGAAGTTCGCCCCCGACTGCGGAAAGGCAACCGATGCCGCTGCTGCCCTCAAACCCGGTGAGGCTTTGCTGCTCGAGAACCTTCGTTTCTATCCTGAAGAGGAAGGCAAGCCCGTGGGCATCGACAAAGCCGACCCAGCATACGACGCTGCCAAGAAAGAAATGAAAGAGCGTCAGAAGGCGTTTGCCAAAACATTAGCAAGCTATGCTGACTGCTATGTGAACGACGCATTCGGCACAGCACACCGTCGTCACGCATCTACAGCAGTCATTGCCGACTACTTTGACCAAGACAACAAGATGCTCGGCTACCTGATGGAAAAAGAGGTTACCGCAATCGACAATGTGCTGAAAAACGCTCAGCACCCCTTCACTGCCATCATCGGCGGCAGCAAGGTTTCATCGAAACTCGGTGTAATCAAGAACCTCCTCGACAAGGTTGACAACCTGATTATCGGTGGCGGTATGGGCTACACATTCGTTAAGGCTCAAGGCGGCAACATCGGCTGCTCACTGCACGAAGATGACCTGATTCCCGAAGCTCTCAACGTGATGCAGGTTGCTAAGGAAAAGGGCGTAAACCTCAGCCTCTCTGTTGCAACCGTAGCTGCTGATGCTTTCTCTAATGATGCAAACCGCAAAGTGGTTGACATATTCGACATCCCCGAAGGCTGGGAAGGCATGGACGCTTCACCCAAGTCGCTCGAGATTTGGAAAGAAATCATTTTGAAGTCAAAGACCATCCTTTGGAATGGTCCCGTGGGTGTGTTTGAGTTCCCGAACTTTGCAACAGGCACTGGCGAAATAGCTAAATATGTGGCTGAAGCAACCGAAAAGGGCGCTTACTCGCTCGTTGGCGGTGGCGACTCAGTGGCTGCAGTCAACAAATTTGGCCTTGCCGACAAGGTATCTTACGTTTCAACTGGTGGCGGTGCAATGCTTGAGGCCATCGAGGGCAAGACTCTGCCTGGCGTAGCTGCAATCAAAGGCGAATAACCCCACTGTGCACACCACAGGGGGTGCTAAACCATAAATCGGGCGGGATGGAAACCAATATATTTCCATCCCGCCTATTTTATACCATTCTGGAATGTGATAACTAAGATTTCACGGATTAAAGCGCACTTTACCTATTTCTATGCCATACGAATCAGCAAGAAATCACAGCAACTGATGGGCTTTTGCAACAGAGGGATGCGTCAAGCCTGTGGCGGCTCTTCCTTGTAGGCCCGATTATACCGCAAAGAATCGCGGCGAATGTAATCGCGCATGAAAAGGTAACACAGTTCTTGCATGGGCGAAAGCTGATGAGCACGCTCGGTGTTCAAAATCTCCTCGCAAATCAGGGTTTCCATAACTGCCTTTTGGTCTTCGATACTCATGTTGCACATGCGGCTAATCACTTTGGGGGTTATTACTATTGCATTCTCCATATTATTCACATTTTGTTAATGCAAAAGTAAAGACTCGATGGGCAATACATTTGCACATCGATTTTAAATGCGGTTAACATAACAAATCGCTACCTCCAAGCAATGCTTATGCAAAACAGGGTCTGGATTATGATTTAATCATCGTAGCGGCGAAGGATACTACCGTAGCTGTCAATTCGGCGGTCGCGCAAAAACGGCCACCAACGCCTAACCGACTCGCATCGTTCCATATCGACGTCGACTACCGCATCCTGCTCGGCATCGACTGGGGCACGGAACAGTATTTCGCCTTGCGGCCCGGCCACAAAGCTGCTTCCCCAGAATTGAATTCCGTTGGTTCGTCCCGACGGATCTGCTTCGAGGCCTACCCTATTGACTGCGACCACAGGCAACCCATTGGCCACTGCATGGCCACGCTGTACTGTAGTCCAAGCCTCGCGCTGACGTAGCTGCTCGGCTTCGCTATCCGACGACTCATAACCTATAGCTGTGGGATATATCAATATTTCGGCACCACGCAGCGCCATGAGCCGTGCAGCCTCGGGATACCACTGATCCCAACAGACCAACACGCCCAAGCGGCCGACCGATGTGTTTATTGGCGCAAAACCAAGGTCGCCGGGAGTGAAATAAAATTTTTCGTAATATGCCGGGTCATCCGGAATGTGCATCTTGCGGTAACATCCAGCAATTGTGCCATCGGTCTCAAAAACAACTGCCGTATTGTGGTAAAGGCCGGCAGCACGTCGCTCAAACAGAGAGCAGACAAGCACTATGCCATTGTCGCGGGCGACCTTTGCATACATCTCGGTTTCAGGGCCGGAGATGGTAACCGCCAAGTTGAAATTGTCCACGTTTTCCTCTTGGCAAAAATAAAGAGAATCATGCAATTCCTGCAACACCACAAGTTGTGCACCTTGCGATGCCAATTTGGATATTTTTTCGACAAGCCGTCCACGGTTATTTGTTATGTCGTGCGTGTTGTTCTGTTGAATTATTCCTATCTTCATAGATTTACAGTACCTTGCGGCAACTGCATTGTGACGCAATGCAGTGAGCCGTGTTGCTTAATTAGCGGCGTGCAGTCTATGCCCACGATTTTGTGGTCAGGGAATGCAATCCGCATTATCTTTAGTGCCAGTTCATCATTGGCCTTTTGACGGTAAGTGGGAACAAGCACGCTTCCATTAGTTATCAAGAAATTGGCATACGTGGCCGGAAGCCTGTTCCCGTCATCGTCAACCACAGTGTCGGGCAGTGGAAGTTTTATTAGATTGAACCGTTCCCCATCAGCATTGGTCATCTCCTTAAGTT
>CAVFVP010000093.1:0-5499 GCA_963625945.1 Agathobacter rectalis
CGTCCCTGATACGCTGAAAGGCAAATATGCCGATGACGATATTCTTCTAGTGATCGACGTAATCATGGAGTATTTTGAAAAGTTTGATGACTGTGACGATTTTGACGACAGCATAAGCGAAATTGGGACTTACGTCACCAAGCAATTGCAAAAAGACCCTGAAAATGTGATTGAGGCCGATGACGTGCTCCCATTGGTGCAAGCCGAATTGGAATACGAAGAGACTCTTTATTAATCTAGGGTGAGTGAAGCTTGAATAAAGTTTAATCAATATGAAACTCAGATATTTTTCGATTATAATATTGTTAGTCTTCACATCGTTGGCGTCTTTGGCGGGAAACGATGTGGAAATCTACGACTTGTCACTCGACGAGAATCTCGAAACGCCAGCAATTAAAACCGCCAAGCAATCACAGAGAATTCAAGACTACCAGTACGATGTGGCGGTGCAATTAAAGAAGGCTAATTACGATGTTGAGCTGATGCGCGACAACGAGGTTATAGTCGTCACAATACCAGCCGGACAATTGTTTGACCCCAATGATACAACTGTCACATCGCTTGGCAAGGTTTCGCTGAAACCACTGTTGCGATATTTGCAAACCCCGGGATTTTATAAAATGCTGCTTGTGATGCACAGCGACAATACGGGGTCGGATAAATACACACTATGGCTCACACGCACTAGGGTGAATGCCGTGTTTGATTGGCTTGATGACAATGGTAGCGTTGACTTTGTGGTTCCATATGCGCTTGGCGGAACCGACCCGATAGTGGGAAACGACTCGATGGATAACCGGAAACGTAATCGCCGGCTGGAGATATACTTAGTGCCAGGGAAGGTGATGATTGAGCAGGCCAAGAAAGGAAGAGTTGACATCAACATGAATACGAAATAATACATAAACATACATTTACAGACAAATGGCAAAAGAGCTGAAGAATTTAACCAAAAGGGCCGAGAACTACTCGCAATGGTACAATGAGCTTGTAGTTAAGGCTGATTTGGCCGAGCAATCGGCTGTGCGTGGCTGTATGGTCATCAAACCCTACGGCTATGCAATATGGGAGAAGATGCAACGTCAACTTGACGACATGTTCAAGGAAACCGGAGTACAAAATGCATATTTCCCACTGCTAATCCCAAAGTCATTTCTCAGTAAAGAAGCAGACCATGTTGAAGGTTTTGCTAAAGAATGTGCTGTGGTGACTCACTATCGCCTTAAGAACGACCCAGAGGGCAAGGGGGTGGTAGTAGACCCTGAAGCAAAGCTTGAAGAGGAACTCATCATACGCCCTACAAGCGAGACCATTATATGGAACACATACCGCAACTGGATTAATTCCTACCGCGATCTGCCTTTGCTCGTGAATCAGTGGGCAAATGTATTTCGCTGGGAAATGCGCACTCGCTTATTCCTCCGCACAGCCGAATTCCTTTGGCAAGAGGGCCATACAGCTCATGCAACAAGCGAAGAGGCCCAAGCCAAGGCAATAGAGATGTGCCATGTCTATGCAAAATTCGCACGCGAATATCTTGCAGTTCCTGTGATTGAAGGTGTGAAATCGGCAAACGAACGCTTTGCTGGAGCTGTTGAGACCTACACCATTGAGGCTATGATGCAAGACGGAAAAGCACTTCAGTCTGGAACATCTCACTTCTTGGGGCAAAATTTCGCTAAGGCATTTGATGTGAAATTCATCAACCAGGAAAACAAGCTCGACTATGTGTGGGCCACCTCATGGGGCGTTTCGACCCGATTGATGGGAGCCCTGATAATGACCCACAGCGATGACAACGGCCTTGTGCTTCCGCCTAAATTGGCACCTATCCAGGTGGTAATTGTGCCTGTATACAGAAGTGCAGAACAGTTAAAGGAAATTGACGACAAGGTGAATCCCATTGTCAGCAAACTGAAGTCGATGGGTATTTCGGTGAAATATGACAATGCCGATAACAAGCGCCCTGGCTTCAAGTTTGCCGACTATGAACTCAAGGGCGTACCCGTGCGTTTGGTAATTGGCACCCGCGACATCGAAAACGGCACCGTTGAGGTTATGCGTCGCGACACTTTGGAGAAATCAAATGCCTCACTGGAGAACATTGAGGAGCATGTGAAAACACTACTTGATGACATTCAGAACAACATCTACCAAAAAGCACTTGACTACAGAAACAAGATGACCGTTAAGGTAGACACCTACGATGAATTCAAGGCTCAAATTGAAAAAGGCGGTTTCGTACTTGCTCCTTGGGACGGCACAACAGAAACCGAAGAGCGTATTAAGGAAGAGACAAAAGCAACGATTCGCTGCATTCCTCTTGACGGAGAAAAAGAGGAAGGTGTGGATATGATAACAGGGAAACCATCGGCACAACGTGTGGTTTTCGCAAAGAACTATTAATAATTTTTTTCTAAAGGGAGTGGTTTGCCTATTATGACGCACCACTCCTTTTGATTTTTATGCCGCAATATATGGAATCATCTCTTAAGAGCAAAACCGCAAAAGGATTGTTGTGGGGTGGCATGAGTAATGTGCTACAGCAACTGCTGAATGCCTTTTTTGGCATTTTTTTAGCTCGTATGCTCAGCGAAAGCGATTATGGGATGATAGGCATGCTCACCGTGTTTATTCTTGTGGCCAATTCGCTCCAAGAATGCGGCTTCACGAATGCATTAGTTAACAGAACAGAATTCAAATCCAACGATTACAATGCCGTGTTTTGGTTCAGTGTACTCATGGGTCTGGGACTATATGTGGTTTTGTTTCTAGTGGCACCATTTGTAGCCAAGTTTTATAACCAACCCGATCTACAGCCATTGCTTCGTTACTTGTCGCTGTCGTTTGTGTTTTCAAGCACAGCCACTGCCCACAATGCAATGATGTTTAAACGATTGATGGTGAAGCAAAAATCAATTTCACAGATATCGGCATTAATAGTTTCAGGCACAATAGGACTGATAATGGCGTGTAACGGCATGGCATACTGGGGACTTGCCACACAGACCGTTACCTATACATTTGTGTATGCATCATTGATGTGGACGTTTTCCCCGTGGTGTCCAAAATTCCACTTTGACTTGTCGCCTATAAAATCGATGTTTGGCTTCAGCAGCAAAATGCTAATCACAAACATTTTCCAGCAAGTCAACAACAATATATTCTCGGTTTTGCTAGGGCGGTTATATTCAGCGGGAACAGTTGGGTTCTACACCCAAGCCAACAAATGGGAAAGCATGCTGCACAACACCATCTCCGGAATGTTAACAGGCGTGGCGCAGCCTGTGCTGCATGAAGTTGACGGCGACACCGAGCGCCAGCGCAATGTGTTTCGAAAAATGTTGCGATTCACAGCATTCATATCATTTCCAGCTATGTTTGGCTTTGCATTGATTGCAAAAGAATTCATTGTCATTACTGTTACCGCCAAGTGGCTCAATTGCGTCCCCATGCTGCAATTATTGTGCGTGTGGGGTGCCTTTCAACCCATCACCTTACTATACACCAACATGGTGATAAGCAAGGGGCGCTCTAACATCTACATGTATAACAACATCGCAATAGGACTAGTGCAACTAGTGGTTTTAATACTGATAAACCCATTGGGCATAAAGGCTATGATTATCGCATTTATAGTTATAAATGTGGGATGGTTGCTGGTATGGCAATACTTTGTGAGCAAATACATCAAGCTGTCGTTACGTCAAGCCCTGAGCGATGTTGTTCCTTTTATGGCTATATCATTGGCAACAATGACTGCATGCCATTATGCGACGTGTGCAATTGAAAACATTTATGTCCTGCTGCCGATTAGAATAATTTTGGCTGTAGCCATATATGCTGCGACCATGAAAATCACAAAGGCCGAAATTTTCAATGAATGCATCACTTACTTGAAGAAAATAAAAAGCAAAAGCAAATGAAAGTTCTTTACACATTTGGAGGCATGCCGCACTACATGGATGCTCTACTCAACAAAATTGTGACAAAGGGGGTTGAGGTAACAGTGGTGATGCCATCAAGTGGCAATGCCACTATAGGAAAGGGCGTCAAAATGGTTGACGGGGGCAAATACAAGCGCATAAGCAGCGAAGAGAGCCGGATGTGGTATGGCAAACCGGGATTTAAGAATTTGCCGTATATTATTTCAGCAGAATCTCCCGATGTGGTGGTTATGGGATGGCCTTACTTTTTGCAAGTTGCATTGCAGAAAGGATTAAAACGGCAGCTTATGAAATGTGGTGCCAAACTGCTAATCCGGGAAATCCCTTTCCAGACTCCGCCATTCGGCCAAATCAAGAGTTATTTCGATCAGTATCCAATGATTGATGAAAATATGTCGGTCCAGAGCAAAGGCACTTCGTTCTTGATAAAGCAATGGCTGATAGCGTTGGCCCGGAAATGGTGTTATGCCAATGCAGCAGGTACGCTCAACTATTCATCGTTGGCCTACGATATAATTCCGTCATATGGGATTCCCCGTGAAAAGATATTTGTGACTTACAACTCAACCGATACCGACGCTCTGCTGCATGTGCGCAACCAAGTGGTCAACTCAAGCCCAATATTGCCCCCCTTGTCACAACGAATTCTTCATATCGGCCGATTGGTAAAATGGAAAAGGGTCGACCTTTTGATTGATGCATTTGCAAAAGTCCACAAAAAGCATCCCGAGTCGGAATTGGTTGTCATTGGGAACGGTCCAGAACTTGAGAACTTAAAAAATCAAGCTTATGACCTCGGGTTAAGTGGCAGTTGCAAATTTGTCGGTGCCGTATACGACCCAGCCAAACTAGGTGCATACATGTATGAATCATCCGTTTACGTTCTTGCTGGCATGGGTGGATTGTCAATTAATGATGCAATGACATATTCAATGCCAGTTATTTGTTCAGTGTGTGATGGCACTGAACGCGACTTGGTCAAAAATGGAGAAAACGGATTCTTTTTCAAAAATGGGGATTCTGTCGACTTAGCCGATAAGATTGACACTATCATTTCAACGCCCGGTCTTGCCAAATCGATGGGGGAGAGGTCGTTCAAAATAATCAACGAGCAAATAAACATCAACACAGTAAGCGACCGCTACATTGATGCTTTTAATAGGATTATTAATGGCTGAATATTAACGTGTGGCATGACCGACAAATTGACCATTGAGCAACGGCACAAATGCATGGCAAACATTAAAGGGAAAGACACAAAGCCAGAAATGCTTGTCAGAAAATATTTGTTTGCAAAAGGTTATCGATTCCGACTGCATGTGAAGAATCTTCCGGGAAAACCGGATATAGTGCTCAGGAAATTCCGTACTGCGATAATGATTAATGGATGTTTTTGGCATGGTCATGAAAATTGCAGTAAGTACAGGTTACCGAAAACCAACACTGAATTTTGGGCTGATAAAATACGGAAAAACCGCGAACGTGACAAACTAGAAGAACTGCTTTTAAGAATGCTGGGCTGGCATGTGGTTAATATATGGGAATGCGAGTT
>CAVFVP010000094.1:0-5396 GCA_963625945.1 Agathobacter rectalis
AAGCTATGGTGGGCAAAGGCAAATTGCTGCTGACCATCGACCTGCCAGACATGGCTCAAGAAACGTTCAGGAAAGCCTTAGCAATTGACGGGAAATCATACGATGCCCTTATTGGGCTTGCCAAGACCCATGAGCAACAAAACGATGTTCCGGCAGCAATCAAAACCTATAAACGGGCGATTAAATCGGCAACAAAAAAGCCAGAGGCGCATATTGCCCTGGCTAGTGTTTATACTCGGATTGGCCTTAACGACCTTGCCCAAAAAGAACTAGACATCGCAAAAAAGCTGTCAGACTCTAAATCGAAATCAAGAAAACGCTAATTGGAAATTCTTTAATTCTTTTCGATTTCATCGAGCTTTTTGCTGCCAATCACATAATAGATGCGGCTTAAAATCTTTTTGACGTCACTGTTTTCCTGGTCGAGCTGATAGGCTTTTTCCAAATAGGGAAGCGATTCTTTGTAAAGTTTAATGGACATTCTTGTGTCCTTATCTCCTGCCGATATGGCTTGCTTGTATATGCTATTACCCAAATTAAATTGGGCACGCGCAAATTCAGGATTCAACTTGACGGCTTGTTTATAGTAGGGTAGAGCCTGGTCTACACCATACATTCTTTCAATAAGTTGACCTTTTAAGTCGACATATTCGGCGTTGGTTGAATCACGACATATAGCCTTGTCAAGTAAATCGGTAGCATCTTTGTAGCTTTTTGTGTTAAGATAGCTGTTGATGAGTATTCGGGTGTATTTCGCATCCTTTTCGCCATACAACCCATTAGCCTCTTTGGCATATTCTACCACTTTCACTGAATCATTAAGCATGAGCAAAGCACCTATTAGATTGTCGTACACGTCCTTTGGTTGATATTTAAGCTCAATGGCGTTTTCAAACTGCTTGGCCGCGTTTTCATATTTTTTGTTTTGCGCTGCAGCCAATCCCTGATAGTAACGATAGTAGCCAACAATCGTATCGACCTCAGCCTTATGGTTTCGTATCGCAAAATCGGATTTAGCTTCTTTGCAATATATATCCCACGCCTGATAGGCACCATCACAATCATTGGCAATAAGCAAATCGCCACCCACCGCACTGAAATCAACTAAGTGGCTTAATATTCGCTTCATTATGTCGCGAGAATATTTTGTGCGGTATTTCACATTGCCATTTTTGTCGGTGATTGGTGTTCCATCTTTTTTTGTCAGTTTGGTGCTGTCAAGCTTAAGGGCAGTCTGAAAATAATTATATCCCGTTATAAGCATCTTGCCCACAGCCGTCTTGTCGATGTTACTACCAATTGACTTTTCAACCATCGACCTGTCGTAATAGCCAAAACATATCTTACCAGCCAACAGCCAAGTTTCAACTTTGTTTTTCGTGTCTTCGTCACTCAAGGCAGGTTTTAGCTTATCGAGAGCCGACCGGTAGTTCTTTGCTGTTAAAGTCAATCCGTTTATGTCCTTTTTAACACCTTCAACAACTTTTTGTTGGGCATTGCCATAAGAGGAAAACACAGCAAAAAGTATAACAAATAAAAGCTTAAGAGAACCTACTCGCATTGTCACTATATTGTCGTTAATAAATGAAATCCGAATTCTTGTTTAAAAAAAGCACTGCACATCGAACGCACGTGTCAAAAAGAATGGTGTCTGTGTTCAATGTGCAGTGATTATATTATATGAATTACTCGCTTCACGATTGCGAAGAGAATAATGATTACAGTCGTTACTCCTTATCGATGGCGTCGACCTTTTCGGTCTGTCCGAGCAGATAGTAAACGTTGCGGAGAATTCGCTTCACGTCACTTCTGGTCTTGTCGAGACTGTATGCTTTTTCAAGCAGAGGAAGAGCCTGATCAAGATACGGCTTCACCTTTGGTCTCAACTGGGCATCTACCAAATTCGGGTTGGCTGTAATGATCTCACCTGCCTTTCCAGTAAAATATCGGCCATAGTTGAACAACGCATCCACGTTTGAGCCATCGGCCTCAACAGCCTTCTTGTAATACTCCACAGCTTCCTTCATGCCACGGGTGGAATCCATCTCGGCCAAGCGGCCACGAAGGTCAAGAATGTTAGCGTCATTCGGGTCATTTGCTATTGCCTTGTCTACAACTACAAATGCGCCATTGTAGTCTTTGGCATCAACATACTTCTGTGCGATTTGTCCCATAGAAGCAGCGACACGCTCAGCAACTTGGTTCTTTGTGTAGCCGAGTTTCTTTGCCAAAGAGTAACCCTTGTAAGCGCTCTCATAATCCTTCGACATATCGGCTGCATAGCCTTCAAAGAAGCGAATCTCGGCCATTACTGAGTCAGGTTGAGGATTAAGTTTTGATTTTCCGAACGGAGTGTCAAACATATCGCAGTAAGCAGCAAATGCCTTTTGGGCGTTACTGAAATCATTTGCGCCAAGGCAAGCATTACCGGTGCCCAAAAAGTCGTTCACATGAGCAATGAGGGTGCTTTGCATCTCAGCAGAATATTTCACTTTCACCTTTTGCAAGCCAGTCTTTTTGTCAATTTTAGGGCTGCCGTCTTTATTTACTTCTGGAATAGTGTCGAGAGGCAGTGCGGTTTCATAATATTTGAAACCGTTTAAAAGCGCTTGTGCCATATCGGACGACGACACTTCCTGCTTAAGCATTTTCATGCCAGTCAAAGCGTCATAGAGGCCAAATGAAGCCTTACCAGCTGTGTACCAAGTCAGGACATTGTTCTTCGATTCAGCATTGGTAAGTGCCGGTTGGATTTGGTCAAGAGCCGCCTTAAGCTGAGGAGCTTTATTAGCCGACGATGCCACTGCTTTTGCAACTTCGTCAACTAACTTTTGTTGAGCAACTGCTGCTGGTGCAAGTATTGATGCTGCAGCAAGTAACAGAATAGCCTTTTTCATTTTCGTTGATCGTTAAATTATTAATATTGTTTTTATTCGTTATTGTCGTCTGTTCCCTCTATGTTTGCCGATTCTTCGGGTGAAGGGATTTCAGGATTAACATCTAAGCCATTGTCGGCTATATCAGCATCTTCCAGTTCTTCAGGTTCGGTGTCAACCTTACAAACAGATGCGATTTCATCGTTCTTTTTGCCCAAATTGATGAGTTTCACTCCTTGAGTGTTGCGACCCATTTGTCGCAGCTCACTCACCTTAAGGCGTATCATTATGCCCGATTTGTTGATGATAACAAGATCATTGCCGTCGTTCACATTCTTGATGGCTATCAAATCGCCCGTTTTATCGGTGATATTGATTGTTTTCACACCCTTGCCACCACGATGCGTCACACGGTAGTCATCAAGCAGGCTGCGTTTGCCCATACCTTTTTTCGAAACCACGAGCACATCATCGGTAGTATTTGCCCGTATGCAAATCATACCCACGACCTCATCGTTCTCTCCGGTAAGAGTCATACCCTTGACACCGGTTGCGCTGCGTCCCATCTCACGTACTTGTTGCTCCGAGAATCTGATGGCACGTCCGGCCTTGTCGGCGAGAATAATCTCAGAATCGCCTTCGGTTAATATGGCGCCAACGAGCCTGTCGTCTTCACGGATATTCAAGGCATTTACACCATTAAATCTTGGACGGGCATATTCCGACAAGCGGGTGCGCTTAACTATACCATTTTTTGTGGCAAACACAATATAGTGGTTTTGGTTATATTCCGGATCCTTTAGCTTAGTTGCCCTAATGAAAGCATAAATGCGGTTCTCGGGACCGATATTGAGCAAGTTTTGAATTGCCCGCCCCTTAGAATTCTTTGCCCCCTCGGGGATTTCAAACACACGCATCCAGTAGCAACGTCCTTGCTCAGTGAAGAAGAGTATTGTATTGTGGTTGGTAGCCTCATACACATATTCAATGAAATCCTTATCACGTGTATTACTGCCTTTAGCGCCTACGCCACCACGGCTCTGAGTGCGATATTCGCTCAGCGGAGTGCGCTTGATGTATCCAAAGTGCGAGATGGTTATGATCATTGGGTCATCGGGGTAGAAGTCTTCTGCGTTCATTTCGGCGCCCGAATAAACAATTTGTGTGCGTCTTTCATCACCATATTTGTCTCTTACTTCTATAAGTTCGTCTTCCATCACCTTGCGGCACACAGCCGGATCGTTGAGAATCTGCTCCAGAAAATCAATTGTTTCCTGAACTTTTGCCAACTCATCATGCAAGTTGTCTTGCTCAAGATTGGTCAGTTGACGCAAGCGCATCTCCACAATGGCGCGGGTCTGCACATCGTCAAGGCCAAAACGCTCACACAGACGTTGACGTGCAACATCAGTAGTCTTGCTACTCTTGATGATTTGTATAACCTCATCAATATTGTCGGAGGCTATTATCAAGCCCTCAAGAATGTGGGCACGTTGCCTGGCTTTTTCAAGCTCGAACTTTGTGCGGCGAATCACCACTTCATGACGGTGATCAATAAAACTTTGCAGGATTTCTTTCAGATTAACCGTCTGCGGCCGTCCATTCACGAGGCACACATTGTTAACGCTGAACGATGACTGCAACTCTGTCATCTTATAAAGCTTGTTAAGAAGCACACTGGCATTGGTGTCCCTCTTAACATCAATCACGATTCGCATGCCTTGACGGTCACTTTCGTCGTTGATGTTAGAGATACCGTCAATGCGCTTCTCCTCAACCATTTTTGCTATGGCTTCAATGAGTTCGCGTTTGTTTACATTATAAGGGACCTCTGTGACCACGATTTTGTCGTGATCGTCGTCTGATTCTATTTCGGCCTTGGCACGCACCACAATGCGTCCTTTACCGGTCTCATATGCTTCTTTAACACCTTGATATCCATAAATGATACCACCGGTAGGGAAATCAGGGGCTTTGATGTAGTGCATCAATCCGTCGACATCCAAGTCGGGGTTTTCAAGCAAAGCAAGGCAGCCATTGATTGATTCAGTCAAATTATGCGGGGCCATATTTGTGGCCATGCCCACGGCTATACCCGAGGCACCATTCACAAGCAAATTGGGGAACCGGGTAGGGAGCACGGTTGGCTCCTTTAATGTGCCGTCGAAATTGTCTTCAAAATCAACGGTGTCCTCATCCATGTCGCGCATCATTTCCTCGCCCATCTTTGCCAGACGGGCCTCGGTGTAACGCATTGCAGCTTGGCTGTCGCCATCGATTGAGCCAAAATTGCCCTGACCATCGACGAGCGGGTAGCGCATCGACCAATCTTGCGCCAAGCGCACCATGGCATTGTAGACTGAAGAGTCACCGTGTGGGTGATATTTACCAAGAACGTCACCGACTATACGGGCCGATTTCTTGTAGGCGGCATTGGAATAGTTTCCCAATTTTGCCATGCCAAACAAGACTCGCCTGTGAACGGGCTTGAAACCGTCGCGAATGTCAGGTAATGCTCTC
>CAVFVP010000095.1:0-5291 GCA_963625945.1 Agathobacter rectalis
TAGCAAATCAAGCTTGCTTGAATTTGCATTGCCGAGGCGCCGCCTGATTTGGCCGTAGGGTGTGAACTGTGAGTATAAAAAAAGTAAATCCCAGACTCAGCGTCTAGGATTGCTTAACTAATTAACCTTCTAATACCATTAACATAAACCTTAAACAATGAATTTCATAACCGTCGTCCCGACGCCCGTGAATTTCATAACCTTAAAAACTAATACCATGAAAAACCGATGCAAAAGTAGCAACAATATGTTTTATAACATAATAATCTGCATAAATTTGGCGAATATTTAACCTTTATTATATATATCGCTTGGCGATTAATGAATTTTTACAATATGATGGCTGCAACCATGTGCTATTAAATCCCATTGTAGGTTCTGACACAAGTGCCTGTGGCGCATTGCAGCACCATTTCTCGTCACAATTGGGCGAAATGTGATTTCTCCTCTCCCTAAACCTCTTTTGCAAGCGCTGAGACAGTGTGGCGTGCTGGGTGTTAATGTTTTGATATGTCGCCATTAAGTGCTACCTTTGCGCTGTTTAGCGCCAAAGCCGTGCATATAGACGGTTGGGGCATTTGTAAAAAACGAAAAAATCACAAAAAACGAAAGAGACAAATCACAACATTCGATGAATTTTGTAGAAGAACTTAAGTGGAGAGGCATGATCAACAACATTATGCCGGGAACAGAAGAACAACTCAACAAGGAAATGACATCGGCCTACGTGGGTATCGACCCGACAGCCGACTCGCTTCATATTGGCCATCTGGTGAGCATAATGATGCTCAAGCACTTCCAGCGTGCCGGCCACCGTCCCATTGCGCTGGTTGGAGGCGCTACAGGCATGATTGGCGACCCGTCGATGAAGTCGCAGGAGCGCGTGCTTATCGATGAGGCCACTTTGCGCCACAACCAGGAGTGCATCCGCCGCCAGCTCGAGCACTTCCTCGATTTCGACAGCGATGCGCCCAACCATGCAATTCTTGTCAACAACTATGATTGGATGAAGGAGTTCTCGTTCCTAAACTTTATCCGCGATGTAGGCAAACACATCACCGTAAACTACATGATGGCAAAAGACTCGGTGAAAAAACGCTTGGCCGCTAATGCCGACCACGGTATGTCGTTCACGGAGTTCTCTTATCAGCTGCTTCAGGGCTACGATTACCTGCATCTGTATCAGGAGCAGGGTTGCCGCCTGCAGATGGGTGGCAGCGACCAGTGGGGAAACATCACCACCGGCACCGAGCTCATTCGCCGCATGGTGGGCGGTGAAGCCTATGCCATCACTTGCCCGTTGATTACCAAGGCCGACGGCGGCAAATTCGGTAAGACCGAAAGCGGCAACGTGTGGCTCGATCCCAAGCGCACATCTCCTTACAAGTTCTATCAGTTCTGGCTCAATGTGAGTGATGCCGATGCTGTGAAATATATCAAGATATTCACCGATCTGCCAGAAGACGAAATAAAAGCCATTGTAGCCGAACAGGAGAAAGATCCCGGCCAACGTCCGGTGCAGAAGCGCCTTGCCAAGGAAATCACCACTATGGTGCACTCGGCTGCCGACTATGAGACTGCCGTTGAGGCTTCGCAAATCCTCTTCTCCAATAAGGCAAAGGACATTCTTCACAAGATTGACGAGGATACGCTGCTCTCAGTATTTGAGGGTGTGCCCACGTTTGAGGTTTCAGCCGATGCGCTTTCGGCCGGAGTGCCTGCCAGCGTGCTCTTCACTGAGCTTGCTCCGGTGTTCGCCTCTAAGGGCGAGATGCGTAAACTCACCCAGGGTGGTGGCGTGAGTGTGAACAAGGAGAAGCTCACCGACCCCAATCAGGTGATAAATCCCGACTTCTTGCTCAACGGCAAGTACATTCTCGCCCAGCGTGGCAAGAAGAACTACTACCTGCTGATTGTGAAGTAAAAAAGAAATGAAAAATTTGCATGTTAGGCCAATTGTGCTTAACTTTGCATCGCATTTGAGACGATGAGTCGCATTTGTTAAGATTGTCTTATGGTGTAATGGTAGCACTGCAGTTTTTGGTTCTGCCTGTTCTGGTTCGAATCCGGATAAGACAACCACATCTTCAAAACGCAATCCTGCCCGCGTGGCTCGGTTGCGTTTTTTCGGTTTTTGTGGCTCGGCTTGCCGTAGGCGGCTGTGGCGCATGAAATGTGTAATATTTTGAATTCAAGACAGCAATGGAAGGTGTGTTTACGCAAGTGGTGGGCCTGTTTGTGCTCGTGATTGTGGGGTATGTGGCGGCGCGGCTGCACATAATCGGCCCGGAGTTCAACAAACAGATGTCGTCGTTTGTGATTCTGATATCTAGCCCGTGCCTTATTCTAGGCTCGGTGATGGGCGACACCGTGCCTAGTCCCGCCATGATAGCTCCGCTTCTGCTGGTGGGAATGTTGTCGTATGCCGTGCTGGCTGTGCTGGCTGTGGCTCTGTCGCGTCTTTTCACTTCCAATCGCGCTGACCGCGGCATATATTCCTTTATGCTCACATTTGGCAATGTGGGCTTTATCGGCTATCCGGTGGTGGCTGCAATCTACGGGCCGCATGCCATATTCTATGCCTGTATTGTCAATTTTGCCTTCACTGTGTTTGCCTTCACTGTGGGCATACACATGGTGAAAGGCGGCCATTTGAGCTTCGATTGGCATGTGCTTGTGAGTCCTGCCATGCTTTGCTCCTATGCGGCCATAGCCCTGGTGGCACTTGGTGTTGACGATTATCCCGATGCGGTGTCGGTCCCGGTGAACCTGATAGGCGGACTCACGGTGCCGGCGGCTCTTATCATTATAGGGTCGTCGCTTGCCCAGATGCCCGTACGCAAGGTGGCGGGAACCCCGCGCGTGTGGCTTGCGGCGGCGTGCCGGCTGGTGGTGATGCCGCTGGCCGTGCTGGCCGTGACTTTGCCGTTGGGTTGCAGCCGCGAGGTGACTGCCATCAATCTGATTCTTGCCGCTATGCCGGTGGGGTCGTTTGGCACAATGTTTTGCCTGCAGTGTGGGCGCGACGAGCGTCTGATGGTGCAGGGCACTTTCATTTCCACCCTTCTCTCGGTGGCCACAATTCCGCTTGTGGTGATGTTTGCATTAACCGCCATTTGAATGACGTGACACACTAATGTCGCTTAGTTTGGGTTAACGAGTGTTAATAACGCAACCATAGGCATAACAAAAGTTAAAATTGTTGAATATGTTACGAATAAATTATGTTATAAAACATATTGTTGCTACTTTTGCATCGGTTTTTCATGGTATTAGTTTTTAAGGTTATGAAATTCACGGGCGTCGGGACGACGGTTATGAAATTCATTGTTTAAGGTTTATGTTAATGGTATTAGAAGGTTAATTAGTTAAGCAATCCTGGACGTTGAGTCCGGGATTTACTTTTTTATATGCGCAAGTCTTAATGGGTCAATGGCCCAGTGATTGACGGAATCAAGATAGTCACGGGGCGGTGAATTGTTGTGTAATGGTTGGCCTCCCCGTGACTCTGGTGTTTTTTCGGGTATTTATTGAGCTTGATGTGTGCATGTGCTTTCGGCTCATTTTATTAAGATGGTATCAGACTTCTATAAAAAACAAGATGTGTGAAATCTAATTATTTTGTTAGGTTTGAGTGTCAAAAGAAAGCGCACTTAGACATGCTGTAATATGCCGAAATCGACAAATGGTTTGAAATCTTTGCTTTTAAGTTGTTTGGTCACAAAGATAGCGTCTGCATCGGAAATATTTGGTGCGCTGTGACTTGTGTTTGTGCGCACGGGTGCCACTGTTGTGCGTTTGCGGTGTGGTGATGTGCGGTTGAGTGTGATTTCGGGGCAAATGTGGAATGCGTGTGTCACATCACAATGGTGGGGTTGAACCCGCGGAGCAGATCCGAATCAGTGTCGATGTTGTGCTTCTGGGCTCGATGCAGTGCAAACCGTGAGGTAAATCCTGAGGCTTCGGCTACGGCGTCTTGAGTGGCGTTGGGGTAGGCTTGGCGATATAGTTCGGCATGCTTTAGGCGGAACATGTTCACGAGGTCGTAGAATCCGATTTGGGTGATGAACCGCCCGGCCTCGGTCTTTTTGCCGTATGGGATGTCGGCAAGCACCTCTGTCCTCGTCAGGCTCGACTCAAGGTAGCGTGTCCCAATCACTCTGATTACCTCGGCTCGGGCATCGTCGTAGTTGTCTGCGTTGTTGTCGGCTGTTCCGGCCACCGATTCGCCGGGTCCGTCTTGTGTGCTGGTTGTGGTCACGCTTTTCACTGTGAGCCTGTCGGGGCGCAGCATCAGTTTCGTCATTATGGTGATATTCGATGCGATGAGCGGCAAAGCGCTGACAATCATCACCCAGCGGCTGCCAGAGAAGAACATTACCCACATTATCAGCATCCACATCGTGGGATAGAATATCATCACTTTTGTGTACTTGTAGTAGAAGTCGTCCTGGTTGGAGTAAACGGCCACGTTGTAACTGTCGATGGCCTTTTTCAAGCGCCACGTGAGCGCGGCCACTATGACGGTTTGGCCTGCGCCCACAGTTCCTGTGGCTGTGGCAATTGCCGGCCAAGAGTTGACGAGCAGCTGACTGTGCCCCGTGAGTAGAGCCATCAGGGTGGCTGCTATGATACACAGCGACGTGACGGCAGCAATCCGTGCCACTCTTGTCCATCGGCCTTTTGGATTGCAGCGGTTAAGTATCACGAACCCCATTGTGAACCCCATGGGGTAGTATATGATGTTGAAGACGCGCACGTAGTTCCACACGGCTTCGTCGGCCGGCCATGCTACATAGGGCAGCAAAAGCACCGTGCCCATCAGAAACAGTGATATGTGCACTCCGGTGGGAAATCGGCTGTCGTTGTAGTGGGCGAATTTCGAGCGCAGCAAAAATCTGGTTGCGCCGAAAACTGCTGTTGCCACGATGAAAGCCAGACAAAACTGCGATTGTAACTCAAAAAAAGTAGAATTCTGCATATGGTTCGGAGTGTAATGGCTGTTATAGTCCTTTCGTGCGAGGGTGGTCTTGGACCCTGTTGCGGGGTGTGGGGCGGCTGCTAATGTTTTGTGTTGTAAATAATGACAAAGAAGGCCTTTGGGGCAAAAACTCCGTGATAATTCAAACGCACATCTTGCGGCGATGTCAAACTCTCAATATCAATAGAACTTGTTATAATTTCACAAAAGTAGAAAAAAACACAACAATAATCGTGGTACTGCGCAATTAAAGAGTCTGTAACTATTCAGCAATAGTAATGGGCATACGCCATTTCCATCCTACAAAGAT
>CAVFVP010000096.1:0-5210 GCA_963625945.1 Agathobacter rectalis
GCCGAAGTTGCGGCAAAGTTGTGAAAATCAGCAGCAATAACCGCCCCGAGGCTTTGACAATACATAAACATTGCTTACCTTTGCCTAAGGCGCGACAGCCAGCTCTCAGGGTGGCGCCAAAATAGAAAAACACACAAATAGATTAAACATGAAAAAGAAAAGCGTGAAAAAGGCATTGATGGCCTTGGCCCTGTTTGCAGTAGGCATGACAGCGGCCAGTGCAGAGAACCTGCAAGATGTGGTTTACCTGAAAAACGGCAGTGTGATTCGTGGAATCATAATCGAACAAGTGCCCAGCGAAAGCATCAAAATCCAAATTGCCGGTGGCAGCGTGCTCGTGCTGAAAACCGACGAAGTGTCGAAAATCACAAAAGAAGGCATTACGCAAGGTTCTGCGTCGGCCATCGGATTGAGCAACGATGAGTCGTATGGCTGGAACCGTGCACCGCGCTATCGGGGCTTTGTGGGTGAGTCGGTGCTTTTTTCCGAAGGCTCCACAACCCGCTACATGGTCTACACCTCACACGGTTGCCAGATAAACCCGTATCTCTATGCCGGTTTGGGTATCGGGGGCAACTTCACGTGGGACGGCGACGGATTTTGGATGCCCATCTTCGCCCATGCAAGAGGCGAGATCCACAACGTGTTCAAGAAAAACGTATCGCCTTACCTCGACACAAAAATCGGGTATAGCGTGGGCGATCTCTACGGCTTCTACTGCACACCGGCGGTTGGATGCCACTTCTATTTCGGCCACAGCAACGTGGGTCTGAGCGCCGAAGTGGGCTACATGATCCAATCAGGCGAATGGAGCTGGTATAACGAAAACTGCGTGAGCGTATCGGTGGCTCTCGACTTCTAAAGCCGCCCCACCCTTACGAAAAAGTCTGCGCCTTGAGCCCATACGGCCACATTGCCGTCGGAGCTCAAGGCGCAATTGTATGTGTTAACGGAATTTTTACCGTGTGGCCCAATTGCCACATGCTGTACCATAATATATGGAAAAATAGTCTTTATTCGGCTTTAAAATCAGCAATTTGCTTGAATATCGGCCAATGAGGTGCAAAGCTGCCCGGCTATGCCTGCACGGAGTAAAAAGCGGGCAGCCAAAAACGGTCTTTAATTGCTTTGCCGACAAAAAAAAATAATGTACTTTTGTAGATGGATTTGGAGTGAAACGAAGCGGAAACCAAGCGCTTCCCCCTTGAGACGACTATTAACACTGAGCCCTATTGGCCTAGCGGCCGCAAAGCCACTTCATGTCCACACGCGATGCGCACACACAGATTTTTTTTGACATTGAATTTTATATAACTATAATCTTGCAAAAATGAGTAAAGAAAAAAAATTCATGACGTGTGACGGTAACCAAGCCGCTGCCCACATCAGTTATATGTTTACTGAGGTGGCAGCCATTTACCCCATCACACCGTCATCAACAATGGCCGAGCACGTCGACGAATGGGCAGCCGCCGGCCGCAAGAACATCTTCGGCGAGACAGTCATGGTCCAAGAGATGCAATCGGAAGGCGGAGCCGCCGGTGCCGTACACGGCTCACTCCAGGCAGGTGCCCTGACCACGACCTACACGGCGTCGCAGGGTCTGCTGCTCATGATTCCGAACATGTATAAGATTGCAGGCGAGTTGCTGCCCGGCGTGTTCCACGTTTCGGCCCGCACTCTTGCATCGCACACACTGTGCATCTTCGGCGACCACCAAGACGTGATGTCGACCCGCCAAACCGGTTTCGCCATGCTGTGCGAGGGCTCGGTTCAAGAAGTGATGGACCTTGCCGCAGTGGCACACCTGAGCGCAATCAAGGGACGCGTTCCATTCCTCAACTTCTTCGACGGTTTCCGCACATCGCACGAGATTCAGAAGATTGAGGCGCTTGACCAGGAAGACCTGAAGCCGCTGCTCGACATGGATGCAGTGAATGCATTCCGCCAGCGTGCCATGAACCCCGACAAGCCGGTCACCCGCGGCACTGCCGAGAACCCCGATGTGTTCTTCCAGCACCGCGAGTCGTGCAACGAATATTACAATGCCATTCCCGCCATTGTTGAAGACTACATCAACAAGATTAACAAAATAACCGGCCGCGAGTACGGGCTCTTCAACTACTACGGAGCCAAGGACGCCGACCGCGTGATCATAGCCATGGGCTCGGTAACCGAGGCCATCCGCGAAACCATAGACCACCTTACAGAGCAAGGCGAGAAAGTGGGCTTGATAGCCGTACACCTCTATCGCCCATTCTCGGCACGCCACTTCCTGGCAGCCGTGCCCAGCACAGCCAAGCGCATTGCAGTGCTCGACCGCACCAAAGAGCCCGGAGCCACCGGCGACCCGCTCTACCTCGATGTGAAAGACTGCTTCTATGGAGCCGAAAACGCCCCAGTGATTGTGGGCGGCCGCTACGGACTGGGATCAAAAGACACCACTCCGGCCCAAATCCTTGCCGTGTATGAGAACCTGGCACTCAACGTGCCCAAAAACCACTTCACCGTGGGCATCGAGGATGATGTGACATTCAGCTCACTGCCTCAGAAAGAAGAAATAGCAATGGGCGGCAAGGGTCTCTTCCAAGCCAAATTCTACGGCCTCGGCGCTGACGGCACCGTGGGTGCCAACAAGAATTCGGTGAAGATTATCGGCGAGAACACCGACAAATACTGCCAAGCCTACTTCTCTTACGACTCTAAGAAGTCGGGCGGCTTCACCTGCTCGCACCTGCGCTTTGGCGACGAGCCCATCCACTCTACCTATCTGGTGACCACTCCAAACTTTGTGGCATGCCACGTTCAGGCCTACCTGCACATGTATGACGTGACCCGCGGCCTGCAGAAGAACGGCACATTCCTGCTCAACACCGTGTGGGAAGGCGACGAGCTGGCAAAGAACCTGCCCAACAAGGTAAAGAAATATTTTGCCGACAACAACATCACCGTATATTACATCAACGCCACTAAGATTGCACAAGAGATTGGGCTGGGCAACCGCACCAACACCATTCTGCAATCAGCATTCTTCCGCATCACCGAGGTGATTCCGGTTGACTTGGCTGTTGAGCAGATGAAGAAATTCATCGTGAAGTCGTACGGCCGCAAGGGCGAAGACGTGGTCAACAAGAACTATCAGGCCGTGGACCGCGGCGGAGAATACAAGACACTTGCCGTAGACCCCGAATGGTCGAAGCTTGAGATTGAGGCTCCAGCCTGCGACGACGCTCCCGAATTTGTGAGCAATGTGGTGCGCCCCATCAATGCACAGGACGGCGACCTGCTTCCCGTTTCGGCATTCAAGGGCCGCGAAGACGGCACTTGGGACAACGGCACAGCCGCCTACGAGAAACGCGGCGTGGCCACCTTCGTGCCTAAGTGGACAGCAGAAAACTGCATCCAGTGCAACAAGTGCGCCTATGTGTGCCCCCACGCTGCCATCCGTCCGTTCCTGCTCGATGAGCAAGAGGCAGCCAACTCGCCATTCTGCGAGAGCGACAAGCTGCCCGCAATAGGCAAGTCGCTTGCCGGCCTCAAGTTTGTGCAGGTGGTCGACGCCCTCGACTGCCTCGGCTGCGGCAACTGCGTTGACGTGTGCCCGGGCAAGAAAGGCAATAAGGCTCTTGAGATGGTTGAGCTCATCAACAACGAAGACGAACAGAAATATTGGGACTACTGCACAGCCAACGTCACCTCGAAACAGAGTCTGGTCGACGTGAAGCAGAATGTAAAGAACTCACAGTTTGCCACCCCGCTCTTCGAGTTCTCGGGCGCCTGCTCGGGCTGCGGCGAGACCCCGTATCTGAAACTCATATCGCAACTATTCGGCGACCGCCAGATTGTGTCGAATGCCACCGGCTGTAGCTCAATCTACTCGGCATCAGTGCCGTCGACCCCCTATACCACCAACGACAAGGGTCATGGTCCCGTTTGGGCCAACTCACTCTTCGAGGACTTCTGCGAGTTTGGCATGGGTATGAGCATCGCCGACGAGAAGATGCGCACTCGCGTGAAAGGCTACGTGGAAGACGCCATTGCCTGCGACAACGTGGCAAGCGACATGAAGGCTCTCTACAACGAGTGGCTTGAGAACTTTAACGACGGAGCCAAGTCGCGCGAACTGAGCGACAAGATTGTGGCAGCCATCGAGAACAGCGACAACGAGTGCGACAAGAAGGTGAAGAGCCTGAGCCAATACCTTGTGAAACGCTCACAATGGATCATCGGCGGCGACGGTGCTTCTTACGACATAGGCTTCGGCGGCCTTGACCACGTGATTGCATCGGGCAAGAACGTGAACATTCTGGTGCTCGACACCGAGGTGTATTCCAACACCGGCGGCCAGGCTTCGAAGGCCACGCCTATAGGTGCAATCGCCAAATTTGCCGCTGCCGGCAAGCGCGTGCGCAAGAAAGACCTTGGACTCATTGCCTCGACCTACGGCTACGTGTATGTGGCACAAGTGGCAATGGGTGCCGACAACATGCAGTGCCTGAAAGCCATCCGTGAGGCCGAGGCTTACGACGGACCATCGGTAATCATCGCCTACGCTCCCTGTATCAACCACGGTCTGCGTGTGGGCATGGGCAAATCGCAAGCCGAGGAGCAGAAAGCTGTGGCATGCGGCTACTGGCACCTGTGGCGCTACAATCCCGAACTTGAGAAAGAAGGCAAGAATCCGTTCTCGCTCGACAGCAAAGAGCCTAACTGGGACGAGTTCATCAACTTCCTCAAGGGTGAGGTGCGCTACTCATCGGTGCTGAAGCAATACCCGCAAGAGGCCGAAGAGCTGTTCAACGCAGCTAAGGAGAACGCCCAATGGCGCTACAACAACTACCGCCGCCTGGCCCGCCAGCAGTGGGGAGTTGAACCTGAAGATTAATTCCGCCAGAGTGTGATCCTGTAAGGGCACCACACCCCCTGACGCGCATAAAGTTAAAGTCCTGACAACCTTTCGGTTGCCAGGACTTTTTTTCGTCTTCCTCACTCATCAATCCCGCAGAAATATGAGATAAACTAATTTGCGCAAACGCACAAAATCAGCAGGAACCGGAGGCCTTTGAGCGGTTTACAACTCGCACTATCAAAATGCTTAACTCATATAGCCCATACATTGGCACGATAACCATGCAGCAGGTGAACACGTCAGGCGGCGTTATCACCGCAGCAACAATTGCAATCACTATCACCGCATGGCGACAGTAATG
>CAVFVP010000097.1:0-2407 GCA_963625945.1 Agathobacter rectalis
ATTTGCGCCACACCATTTTGTTGACGATGCCCACGTAGCTCTGGATGATTTTGACCACTTTGGTGCTGACGTTCTCGTCGACGTAGTCGGGTACGGGGATGCCGTGCTGACCGTCGCGGCAAAGTTCTACGGCGGTGTCGACAGCTTGAAGGAGGCTCTTTTCGTCAATGCCGGCAATGATGAAGTCACCCTTGTCGATGGCCTCGGGGCGCTCCGTGCTGGTGCGGATGCATATGGCGGGGAAGGGATGGCCTACACTGGTGAAGAAAGAAGATTCTTCGGGGAGAGTGCCAGAGTCGCTAACCACGGCAAAGGCGTTCATCTGAAGGCAGTTGTAGTCGTGGAAGCCGAGAGGTTCGTGCTGAATGACGCGCGGGTCGAGCTGGAAGCCTGAGGCGGCCAGACGGTTGCGCGAGCGAGGGTGGCAACTGTAGAGAATGGGCATGTCGTATTTCTCAGCCATACGATTGATGGCATTGAAGAGCGACAGGAAGTTCTTCTCCGTGTCGATGTTTTCTTCGCGATGCGCGCTCAGCAAGATGTATTTGCCCTTTTCGAGGCCAAGACGCTGATGCACGTTGCTGGCTTCAATCTCTGCCAAGTTGTTGTGCAGCACTTCTGCCATCGGAGAGCCCGTGACGTAGGTGCGCTCTTTGGGCAGTCCGCAGTCGGCCAGGTAGCGACGAGCATGCTCGGAGTAGGCCATGTTGACATCGGAGATGATGTCGACGATGCGGCGGTTGGTTTCTTCGGGCAGGCACTCGTCTTTGCAGCGGTTGCCGGCTTCCATGTGGAAGATGGGGATGTGCAGGCGCTTGGCACCGATTACGCTGAGGCAAGAGTTGGTGTCGCCCAACACTAAAACTCCATCGGGCTGGGTTTCGACCATCACCTTGTAGCTTTTATCGATGATGTTGCCCATGGTGGAGCCTAGGTCATCGCCAACGGCTTCCATGTAGATATCGGGATCGGCTAACTTAAGATCCTTGAAAAACACTCCATTGAGGTTATAGTCGTAGTTTTGACCAGTGTGTGCCAAAAGCACGTCGAAATACTTGCGGCACTTATTTATTACTGCTGCTAAGCGGATTATCTCGGGGCGTGTGCCAACTATAATTAGCAACTTAAGCTTACCGTTATTTTTGAAATGCTTGCTATCCATTTATTGGTTTTTTTGCGCTGACGCGCCTTTTTACATTAATCCTCGTTAATCTGCCATTAATCTGCCGTTAATGCTTTTCTGTATGCTGATATATTAATGACTCGTTGATGTAGATTAAGTAAGTCGGTTATTATAATTCACTGTCTATGCTGTCTTGATAGAAAAGTGTTTCGTAATCACAATTGAAAACTCGATTCATGTTTCTATCGATTAAGAAACACGTATTGGTCAATTCATCGTATGCCCAACGCTCACCTATCAAATTCTTTTCTCCAAAATTTATGAGTACGCCAACAGGCTTTCGGGTTAGACGAAGATAATTACAAAGCTGGGCTCGATGAGCAGGAAGCAACTTGACTACAGACTTAATTTCCACAATCACATCACCAACAAGCAAATCCATCTTGTATTTCTTTTCTAGTTGATGGCCCTTGTAGAAAATTCTTATTTCTTTTTCTCGCTGATTGGGAATGTCTCTTTGTTCTAGTTCCCAACTCAATGCTTCTTGATACACAGCTTCCAATAGCCCCCATCTCATTTCTGAATGAACGGCCATAGCAGAACCTATTATCTGGTAAATAACTTCTTTGTACTTTTCCTGTTTCATGAAAGAAGTATTAATGATAGATTAATGGATGATTAATGATGATTAATGTTTAAACCGCAATGCAATGCATTGCATTGCAAAACTGTCATCATAGTGCAAAACTAACCCTTTTTTATTCATTAATGCTTCTCAATGCGTTCGCTTTTATAGGGGGACTACCTTATCGAAATAGGTGTCTGGCTTATTCGGGTCGAAGATTTCGTTGCAGTACATCACGGTGATGAGGTCTTCCGTGTCGGAGAGGTTGATGATGTTGTGCGTGTAGCCGGGGAGCATGATGACGGACTGAATTTTGTCGCCGCTCACTTCGTAGCTCAACACCTCGTCAGTGCCCTCCTTGCGAAGTTGGATAAGTCCGTGACCGCTGACCACGATGAACTGTTCCCACTTGGTGTGATGCCAATGCTCGCCTTTGGTGATGCCAGGTTTAGAGATGTTGATGCTCACTTGTCCGCAGTTGAGGGTGTGAACCAACTCGGTAAACGAGCCACGTTGGTCAACATTCATCTTGAGGTCGAAGATGGCCTTCTCTTTGGGAAGATAACTGAGGAAAGTGCTATAAAGGCGCTTGGCGAAGGAGTCGGCAGGGATTTCGGGAATCATCAGCGTTTGAGGCATTTCTGCGAACTGATGGAGCA
>CAVFVP010000097.1:2637-4983 GCA_963625945.1 Agathobacter rectalis
TCTACGAGGTCGTCGATGTAGAGCAGTTCGAGTTCTACGCTCGGGTCGTTGACGGTGATGGGCAGGTCGTTGGCAATGTTGTTGCAGAAGGTGGCCACGGCCGAGTTGTAGTTGGGGCGGCACCATTTGCCATAGAGGTTGGGAAAGCGGTAGACCAAAACTTTGGCTCCCGTTTCTTTGCCGTAATCCAAGAACAAGTCTTCGCCAGCCTTTTTGCTGCGACCATATTCGCTGTTGCCAAAACGGCCGGTCAGTGAGGCTTGCTGAGAACTGGAGAGCATCACGGGGCAGTTGTTGCCGTGGCGTTTCAACGTGTCGAGCAAGGTGGAGGCAAAACCAAAGTTGCCTTTCATAAACTCGTCGTTGTCCTTGGGCCGGTTCACGCCGGCCAAGTTGAACACGAAGTCGCAATCACGGCACCAAGCATCGAGTTGCTCAGGCGTGGAGTCGAGGTCGTATTCGTAGACCTCGTCTATCTTTAAATCGCCATAGCAACGGGCTTTGCCGTCCTTTATGTTATTGAGTTGGGCGCAAAGATTCTTGCCTACGAAACCTTTGGCACCGGTAACTAAAATCTTCATATTCTTCTTTTTGACCACGGATTTTCTGAACACGAATTGAGCGAATTAGACGAATCGCTAGGCTGCGTCTGTGCGTAGACCACGAATAACACAACCATAACGGATGTGGTTAGCGTATTCTATGCATTTAGTAACCGAGTGCGAAATTCGTGTGATTAGTAAAATTCGTGTTCTCTCCTCGCTATAGAACTCTACCTCTGTGTAAATCCGTGTTATATGTGGTCAGTAAGTTTCGTTGTTTACTGTACGAAGTTGCCCTCGCCACTCAGTTCTTTTTGGATATATTCGAGTGCGGCAATCTTAGCCTTTGTCTCTTCGAGGTCCAAGCGGCGAGTGTTGTCGGAGTTGAACTCCTCAATCTCAGAACGTTTCGTGTCGCCCTCCTTGAAGAACTTGTCGTAGTTCAAACCGCGGTTGTCGGCCGGCACACGATAGAAGTCGCCCATGTCCTCAGCCTTAGCGCATTCCTCTTTGGTGAGCAAGGTTTCATACATTTTCTCGCCGTGGCGAATGCCGATGACTTTGATTTCCTCCTTCTTGCCGCCGAAGAGTTCGCACACGGCCTCGGCCTGCGTCTGGATGGTGCAAGCAGGAGCTTTCTGCACGAGGATGTCACCGTTCTGGCCGTGTTCGAAGGCGAAGAGTACGAGGTCGACGGCCTCTTCGAGGCTCATGATGAAGCGCGTCATTTTGGGCTCGGTCAGGGTGATGGGGTTGCCATTGCGAATCTGGTCTATCCAGAGGGGAATTACCGATCCGCGCGAACACATCACGTTGCCGTAACGGGTGCAGCAAATTTTGGTTTTGCCCGAATAGCGGCTCTTGGCCACGGCAATCTTCTCCTCAATGGCCTTGGTAATGCCCATGGCGTTGATGGGGTAGGCGGCTTTGTCGGTGGAGAGGCAGATGACGGCTTCTACACCGGCTTCGATGGCGGCGGTGAGCACGTTGTCGGTGCCGATGACGTTGGTTTGCACGGCTTCCATGGGGAAGAACTCGCACGAGGGCACTTGCTTGAGGGCCGCAGCGTGGAAGATGTAGTCAACGCCGGGCATGGCGTTGCGGCACGACTGAAGATTGCGCACGTCGCCTATGAAGAACTTTATTTTGTGCGCCACATCGGGGTAGTTGGCCTGGTACTCGTGGCGCATGTCGTCTTGTTTCTTTTCATCTCTTGAGAAAATGCGAATCTCTGCGATGTCGGTGCGGAGAAAGCGGTTGAGCACGGCGTTGCCAAAGGAGCCTGTGCCACCGGTAATCATTAGGGTTTTACCTGCAAAAATGCTCATGGGGTTGTATGGTTATTCTATTTTAGACTGAATTTGATATTGCGTGCGCTGACGCTGAGTTCTATTGAACTGCGAATGTTGTGAATTGGATGAATTGGTTTTCGAACACTAATCTCTCGAATTTTACGAATGTTTCTTGAACACTGATACCACAGATTGAACAGACAGACGCACTGACGCGCTTTTGATGTGAACATTAATGCTCATAAATCCACCATTAATCTGTCGCTAATGTTTTTTGAACACGAATTTATCGAATCTTGCGAATAGCTTCGCTTTGATTTTGATGGCGAACACTGAATGCACAGAACTCACTGAACTTTTTTCGAACACTGATTCCACGGATATAACGGATGCGGACACCGGCTTCTGTGATTTCTGTGCGTTCTGTGTTCGAAAAGTGGGATTCGTGGTATTCGGGAGATTCGTGTTCAGAACTCCCGATGGGTTTGCATCTGTGTAATTTGTGCTATCTG
>CAVFVP010000098.1:0-4891 GCA_963625945.1 Agathobacter rectalis
CTATCTTTGTAGGATGGAAATGGCGTATGCCCATTACTATTGCTGAATAGTTACGCTCAATTGGGCGCGTGAGATAAATATTACTAAATAATCATAATTAAATCTAAAAAAACGGGCAGGTTTTTCAGATTGCTTGAATTTAGTAAGGGTTGATTTTGCATTATTAATGTGAATGTAGTACCTTTGTAAGCAGAATTCGACGAGGGGGCTCAGGAGCTTCCTCATTTTTATTATATATTTGAAAAAATCAGTTTGATGATTGATAAATCAGCCGTCGCCCAGGTGGTGACCGAAGCAATTGAGGGTACCGGACTTTTCTTGGTTGAGGTGACTGTGAGCCACGACAACTGTGTGGAGGTGATGCTCGACAGCATGACCGACGTGACTATTGACGACTGTGTGATGGTCAACGATGCGGTGCTTGCCGCTTTTGACCGCGATGCCGAGGATTTTGAGCTCACTGTTGGCTCTTACGGCATTTCGGCACCGTTCAAGGTGAAGCGTCAATATGAGAAAAACCTTGGCGGCGAGGTGGAAGTGCTTACGGCCGACGGCCGCAAGCTTAAAGGTACACTCAAGGCTGCTGGCGACGAGTCGGTCACGCTTGGCGTGCCCACAAAGGTGAAGCCCGAGGGCAAGAAGCGCCCCGAGCTTGTGGAGGTCGACGTCGAACTGAGGTATGATGAAATAAAATATACAAAAAATATAATCCAGTTTTAAGTAAACACTATGGCTAAGAAAGAAGAAACTGTCGACATGTCCGACAGATTTGCGGAATTTAAAGAGCTGAAAAACATCGACAAGACCACGATGATTAGTGTCTTGGAGGAGTCGTTCCGTAGCGTGCTTGCTAAAATGTTCGGCACCGACGAGAATTTTGATGTGGTTATGAATCCCGACAAAGGCGACTGTGAGATCTACCAGCGCCTTGACGTGGTTCCCGACGGCGAGGTGGAGAACCCCAACCGCCAGATATCACTCACCGATGCGCGCAACGACGACGAGAACCCCGACCCCGATGCTGAGGTTGGCGAGGAACACTCACGCAAAATCGAGTTTGCCAAGTTTGGACGCCGTGCAATTCTTAACCTGCGCCAGACACTTGCAAGCAAAATCCTTGACCTGCAGAAGGATGCCATCTACACCAAATTCAAAGATTTGGAAGGCGACCTTGTAACCGGTGAGGTATATCAGGTGTGGAAGCGTGAGGTGTTGCTTATGGACGAGGAGAAGAACGAGTTGCTCCTGCCCAAGGACCAGCAGATTCCTACCGACGTGTATCGCAAGGGCGAGACAGTGCGTGCCGTGATTTACAATGTTGACAATAAAAACAACAATCCCAAGATCACCGTGTCGCGCACGTGCGAGCAATTCCTGCGCCGCTTGTTTGAACTTGAGGTGCCCGAAATCCACGACGGTCTCATCGTGATTCGCGCTGTGGCCCGCATCCCTGGTGAGCGTGCCAAGATTGCCGTTGAAAGCTACGACGACCGCATCGACCCGGTGGGAGCTTGCGTGGGTGTGCGCGGAGCCCGCATCCATGGCATCGTGCGCGAACTGCGCAACGAGAACATCGATGTGATCAACTACACTTCCAATCCGCAACTCTTCATTCAGCGTGCGCTCAGTCCAGCAAAGATTTCGAGCATTCGTCTCGACGAGGAGAACAAGCGTGCCGAGGTGTTCCTGCGTGCCGAGGAGGTGTCACTGGCAATCGGCAAGGGTGGCCTCAACATCAAGCTGGCATCCATGCTCACCGGCTACACAATCGACGTCTATCGCGACCTTGAGGCCGAAGGCGAAGAAGACATCTATCTCGATGAATTCAAGGATGAAATCGATGATTGGGTGGTTGAGGCTCTGAAAAACATGGGCTGCGCTACAGCCAAGGCTGTGCTGCGCACACCTCGCGAGGAGCTTATCGAGAAGGCCGACCTTGAGGAAGACACGGTCGACAATGTCATTAGCATCCTCAAGGCCGAGTTTGAAGAATAACCGGCCCCGGGCGGCCGGCCGCCTAATATTTCACATTGCCGTGTAACGAAAGGCGGCATCAACTTAATTCTTCATAAAAACAACAACTTTACAGAAAAATATGCGTATAAAGATAAGTCAAGTAGCATCAAATTTAAATGTTGGGGTTCAATCGATCAGAGACTACCTTCACAAGAAGAACATAGAAGTCGATTTAGGCCCTAACGCAAGAATTTCTGAAGAAGTCTATGCCATGCTCGTCAAGGAATTCGGATCTGACAAGGAGCAGAAGGAAAAATCGGTTAACTTCACAAGGGAGCAGCAAGCCCAAAAAGCCCAAAAGACCAAAGTTGAGGAAATCAAGATAGAGGTTCAAACTCCCAAAGTTGTTGGTAAAATCGACTTGAAAACAGGCAAGCCCGTGGTAGAGCAACCCGTGGTGGCCGAGCAGCCTAAGGAGCAACCCAAGGAACAGCCAAAGGTTGAAGTTCCCGTTGAGCCTGAGAAGCCTGCCGAACCAGTGAAAGTGGAGCAGCCTAAGGAGCAACCCAAGGAACAGCCCAAAGAGGTTGAGCGTCCTTCTGAGCCTGAGAAGCCTGCCGAGCCCGTGGTGGCTGAGCAACCAAAGGAGCAGCCCGAAAAAGTGACGGCTGAGCCAGTGGTTGATGAGCAGCCGAAGGAGGAGCCGGTTAAGGCTGAGGCTGCTGCCGAACAAGAGAAAAAGGAAGAACCTGAGGTGTTCACCTACGGCACGTCGACACTGAAGAATACACCCAAGATTTTGGGCAAAATCGATTTGTCGTCGATTAATCAGCAGACACGTCCTAAGAAAAAGAGCAAGGAGGAGCGTCGCAACGAACGCATCAGCAAGGAGAAAGCCCGCAAGCAGGGCACTGTCGCAAATGCTGCTCAAGGCACTGCCGACGATGGCGTGCGCAAGAAGCGCCGCCGCATAGGCCGTGAGAAAATCGACATTGAGAAGAGTGCAGCCCAAATTCAGCAAAACGGCAATCAGGGCGGCAACCGCAACCAGGGTGGCAACAACAACGCCCAGGGCGGTAAGCGCGGCAATGCCAAGAAAGCGAAAAAGCCTTTCAAGAGCGAGGTCAGCGAGGAAGATGTTCAGCGTCAGGTGAAAGAGACTCTTGCCCGCCTCACAGCCAAGACCCAGAAGAAGAGCGCAAAGTGGCGCCGCGAGAAGCGCGAGGCCGTGCGCGAGGAGGAACGCGAGGAGGCAGCAGCATCGGCAGCCGAAAGAAAGACGTTGAAACTCACCGAGTTCGTTACTGCCAACGACTTGGCTATGATGATGGATGTGCCTGTCAACAAGGTGATTGGTACTTGTATGAACATCGGTGTTATGGTTTCAATCAACCAACGCCTCGATGCCGAGACCATCAATATTGTGGCTGAGGAGTTCGGCTTCAAAACCGAATATGAGAGTGCCGATGTGGCCGAGGCCATCCACGAAGAGGAAGACAAGCCCGAAGACTTGCAGCAACGCCCGCCGGTGGTTACCGTGATGGGTCACGTGGACCACGGTAAGACATCGTTGCTCGACTATATCCGCAAGTCGAATGTGATTGCCGGTGAGGCTGGCGGTATCACCCAGCACATTGGTGCCTACAATGTGAAACTCGCCAACGGACGCCGCATCACGTTCCTCGACACTCCCGGTCACGAGGCATTCACCGCAATGCGTGCCCGTGGTGCAAAGGTGACCGACATTGTGATTGTGATTGTGGCTGCCGACGACAGCGTGATGCCGCAGACGGTTGAGGCTCTCAACCACGCAAGTGCTGCCGGTGTGCCCATCGTGTTTGCCATCAACAAAATCGACAAGCCGGGTGCCAACCCCGACAAGATCAAGGAAGAGCTGGCCGCTATGAATTACCTCGTTGAGGACTGGGGCGGCAAGTACCAGAGCCAGGACATCTCGGCCAAGAAGGGCGTAGGGGTGCAGGAGCTTATGGACAAGGTGCTGCTTGAGGCCGACATGCTCGACCTTAAGGCTAACCCCAACCGCAAGGCCACCGGCTCAATCATTGAATCGTCGCTCGACAAGGGACGTGGCTATGTGGCAACGGTGCTCGTCGACAACGGTACGCTCCGCGTGGGCGACATCATGCTTGCCGGTACTCACTACGGCAAGGTGAAGGCAATGTTCAACGAGCGTAACCAGCGCATCAAGGAGGCCGGCCCGTCGTCGCCTGCCTTGATTCTGGGCCTTGACGGTGCCCCCACAGCCGGCGATAAGTTCAACATCATGGATACTGACCAGGAGGCTCGCCAAATTGCCAATAAGCGTGAGCAACTGCAGCGTGAGCTCGGTCTGCGCACTCAGAAGCGCTTCACCCTCGAAGACCTCGGCCGGCGTCGTGCGCTTGGCGAGTTCCACGAGCTCAATGTCATTGTCAAGGGTGATGTCGACGGCTCAATCGAGGCTCTTAGCGATTCGCTCATCAAGCTCTCTACCCCCGAGGTTCAGGTCAATGTGATCCATAAGGCTGTGGGTGCAATCACTGAGAGCGATGTGACTCTGGCCGCTGCCAGCGATGCCTACATCATCGGCTTCCAGGTGCGTCCGTCGGCCGATGCCAAGCGCTTGGCTCAGCAAGAGGGTGTCGACATCCGCATCTACTCAATTATCTACGATGCCATTGAGGAAATCAAGGATGCAATGGCTGGCATGCTTTCTCCCGAAATCAAGGAGGTTGTCACCGGAAACGTCGAGGTCAAGGAAGTTTATCACATCTCGAAGGTGGGTACCATTGCCGGTGCCATCGTGCGTGAGGGCAAAATCAAGCGCACGTGCAAGGTGCGCATCATCCGCGACGGCATCGTGCGCTACACTGGCGCCCTTGGATCGCTCAAGCGATTCAAGGACGACGTCAAGGAAGTTGGCATGGGCTTTGAG
>CAVFVP010000099.1:0-4877 GCA_963625945.1 Agathobacter rectalis
CTTGATTTGTGGCTGTTCCTGCCGTGGCGGAGTTAGCATAACAGTTACCCCCCCCAGCGACAATAGAACTAAACTAATTGATTTTAAGTTAGTTGCCATAAATGTAAAATTTGTTGTTAGTAATTTCGGTTATTGTTTTCTGCATCGGTGTGAGTGTTGTACATTCAACTACACCTTCACCTTGACGATGAGTTTGCGCACCTTGCCGTTGCCTATGACAGGAGCGTGCGGGTCTTCGGGCCACACAATCATGAACTGGCCGGGGCGGAGTGTTGCGTAAACTTGGGCGCGGTCGGCATACAGTGCGCAGTCGGCTGCCGCGTCGTAGGGCTGCTTCACGTCGTCGCAGTCCTCCACAGGTTTCCAGCCTATGGTTTCTTCGCCTTCGAGTAGCACGTGGATGTCGATGTAGTCGCGGTGCATCTCAAGCACTTGGCTGTCGGCGGCCACGCATTCGGGGTTTACATTGTTGATGAAAAGGTCGTCGCCCTCTATCTCTATGCGTCCGCACGGGGTGTTGAGCAAGTCGTGCGTCTTGATGTAGTCGAACGCTTTCTTGAACTGAGGATGGAGCGGTTCGATGCGCTCCGAATGTTGAAGATTTGAAACGATCATACGGATATCTTGAATTACATAGTTTTTTTATTCCATATTGTCTGTCTTCGGACGCAGGGCATAGAGTTGCACGGCGAGAGCCACTGCAACCACTGCTGCGAGTCCGGCGAAGCCCAGTCCGAGGTCGCCGTCGTCGCTCCACTTGCCTAGCACGTGGGTGATGGCAGCTCCGGCAAACACTCCCACCATGTTCATGATGCCATAGGCCGTGGCGCGCTGTCGTGAACCTACAAACTGGCAGAGAATGGGCATATTGTTGGCGTCAAACATTCCGAAGCCGATACCGAAGAGCATTCCGGCGCAGACGATGCCCACCACGTTGTGGCCAAATCCGAGGAGCAGGAGCGAGGGAATGGTAAGACCCAGACCTATTGCGCCGGTGTAGACACGGCCGCGCAGTGTGCGCTTCACCCAACGGTCGCTCAGAGTGCCGCCCAGCAGCACGCCAATGAACGATGAGGCTGCAATGGTGATGGTGGCCATAGGACCGGCCTGCGACATTGGCAAGTTGAGATTCTCGGCGAAGAGCGTGGGCAGCCAATTCTTTGTGGCCCATCCCGGCAGACTCGGCACTGCGAAATAGAGCAATATCACCCAGAATGCCACGTTGGTGAGAAGCGAACGCATGCTTGCCAAGACACCCATCGACTTGGGCTTTGCCTGTGTCTCCACCACTGGAGCCTCGTCGCGCTTCTTGTCTTTGAGGAATACAGCCAATATTACGGCATAGACAATGCCGATGATGCCAAACCAATGGAATGTGGTGTGCCATGAATATGCAGCGGCGAGCGTTGCGCCAAATCCGCCGATGGCCTGACCTATGTAGAGACCGGTCATGTGTATGCCCACGGCGAGGGAGCGCGAACCGCCGGTGTGGTAGTCGGCTATGAGAGCCAGTCCGGCCGGCAGATAGAGTGCCTCGCTGATGCCCATGAGCGAGCGCAGCCAGAACACCTGGTTGAATGTGGTGGCAAGTCCCATGAAGTAAGTCACCGACGACCATACCAGCAGACTGCCCACGATGAGCCACTTGCGGCTCAGACGGTCGGCGATGATGCCCGACACGGGGCTCATAAGTCCGTATATCCAGAGGAAGACGGCCATGAGGCGGCCGAAGTTGGTGGCCGACTCAAGCTCCGTGATGTCCATTTGCATGGCTTCCTTCATGGTGCTGAGCATCTGGCGGTCCATATAGTTGAGCAGGGCGACACCGCCCAGCAGTCCGACCACTACCCAAGGATAAATCTTGGAATTTTTCATATTAATGTTGTTTAGACGTTCGTTTTGTGGCAAAGAAAAAATGTGAAAGGAGTGTAGACTGACACAGTTTGGTCAAAGTGTTTGGGTGAGACGCCTTGCCCGGCCTTGTGTGGCGTGGGCAAGACGTTTCGCCAGTGTTGGTGTGCCGTGCTTAACGTGCGGCAAGAATCTCGTTGCAGAGCAAATGAGAGCGTATCATCATGCGGGGCACATGGAACGGACCCTTGAAGATGTTGCCCTTGGCAGGCTGTGCCACGCTTCCGTCGCGGTGCAGATAGCCGTACCACTCGCCGTATTCATGGTCGGGGAAGTGGGCATAGGTCCAGTCGCTTATCATGCGGTGACGCTCGAGATATTTCTCGTCGCCTGTCAACTTGTAAGCGTAGAGGCAGGCGATGATTGTCTCGCACTGTGGCCACCAGAACTTCATGTCCTGCGAGTAGTCTTGCTGGGGGAATCCCTTGCAGTCGCGGAAGTTGATGATGCCACCGAACTCCTTGTCCCATCCCCAGTCCCACGACCAGTCGAAGATTTGCAGGGCGAGCTTCTGCAGCTCTTTGTCGCCCTTGCGCTCTGCCACGTCGAGCAGGAACCAAGAGGTCTCTATGCAGTGGCCGGGGTTGATGAGGCGGCCGTTTATGGTGTCGATAAATTCGCCCTTCGGACCTACGGTTTCAAGCAGAGCCTTGTATTCCGGGTGTATGAAATACTGGGCGAGGGCCTTTATCGACAGCTCGGTCTGCTCCTCAAGCTCGGCATCGTCGCACACCTGGCGCAGCACGTTGGCCACGTTGATGAGAATCATGGTGATGCTGTGGCCCTGTGCCTCCATTGTAGGCAGATACTTGGGCTCGAGCAGTCCCGGGGTGGTGAGCATGCGGCGCATGTCGCGGAATATCTGCATGGCCTTGTCGGCATAGGTCTTGTCGCCCGTGGCCTTGCTGTATTCGGCCATGGCTATGGCGGCGAAACTCTCGCTGAACACGTAGCGGCGCTTGCGCAGAGGCGTGCCGTCGGCGGTGACTTCGAAGAACATGTGCCGGTCGGTGTCGAAGCAGTGTGCCTCGATGAAGTCGATGGTGCTCTTTGCGGCATCGAGCCATTCGGCGCGCTGTTCTATATTGTTGTAGGCATAGGCGCAGATGTAGGCGAAGCGTCCCTGAAACCACACCGATTTGGTGGTGTCCATGAGTGTGCCGTCGCGGTCGACGCAGGTGTACACGCCACCGTGCTCATGGTCTACGCCATGCTCCATCCAGAATGGCATGATGTTCTGCACCAAGTCTTCGCGATAGCATTCGCCCCAATAGGAAATGTATTTGCTGATGTCCATTATTTTCAGTTGAATTGTCAATTAATGAATGGGTACACCTTATTATATATATTAGAACACGTTGCACTTGTTGAAGAAGTCGATGGCTTCAAGTTCTTTGCGCAGAGCCACCTCTTCCTCGTCGGTGACATTGCGGAACGGTGTGCGGTTGGGGCCGAGGTCGAGTCCGATGAGTTTCATGATGCGCTTGCCGCCTACGATGTTGCCGCGGTAGTGGCATATCACGTTAATCACATCCTGAGCATAGTTCTGCAGTTCGCGTGCCTTATCAATATCGCCGTTCTTCCAAGCTTCAAGTATACCGGTGAGGCAGCGTCCGTTGTAGTTTGTCGTGCCGCCGATGCCGCCCTGTGCGCCGCCCATGGCAAGACAAGGGAGAATGGTCTCGTCCTGACCGTGGAGCATGTCAAACTTGCCGTCGGCATAGAGACGACACTGGTTGTACTCATAGAGACTCTCGAAGGTGTATTTGATGCCGGCGAAGTTGGGGATGCGTCCGTCTACGGCTTTCAGGAAGTCAACCATAGGCAGGAATGCGCCATTGAATGCCGGTATGTGGTAGAAATAGAAAGGAAGCTCGGGGGCTCCAGCAGCAATTTCCTCGCAGTATTTCACGAGTTCCTCCACGCGTCCCACTTTGGGGAAAGGAGGAGCCATGGCACCTATTGCCCATGCACCTATCTTCTGAGCGTGCTCGGCAAGTTGGCGGCTCGACTTCACACAGCAGCTGCCCACGTGCACGATAACCTTGAAACCCTCTGGAGCCACGCTTACCCAACGCTCGGCCAAAGCCATGCGCTCTTCTTCGGTGAGCATGTAGCCCTCGCCCGACGAACCGTTGATGAAAACGCCTTTGAGGCCGTTCTTCACAAGCATGTTGGCATAACGTTCTATTGGCTCAAGATTCACCTCTCCGTTGGCGTGGAATGGGGTGAATGGAGCATCGATAAGTCCTTTAATCTTTTCCATATTGTCTGAGTTATTAAATTGTTTTATCGTTACGGCGGCAAATTTATGAATTATTTTATTAACTACAAAAGATTATAGGAATAAATTTCAAAAATATTTCATTGCTGATAAGATTTGTTGTCAGAACGGCGCAAACTGTTTGGGAAATGCAGAAAACTCTCCTTGCAGTGTGACTATCCATAAAAAGCATTGTCACATTTGAGTCCCATGTCTTTGATGTGATCTTTGCCTCGTAACCGTCAAGGAAAGGATTCATTCATGCTAAATTAAAAACTTAATAACGTCGCAACATTTGCAACAAAATTAATGCTTTTTTATCGCACAGCCAAATATCAAAGCGAAACATCTCAAATTCAGAGGCGTTTTCATGAGGGAACACCTCAAAGGCAGTCTTATAAACACAGCGTCATAAAGAACATCATTCATTGGCCCAGTGAAGATAATGCCATTGAAACGATTAAGAAAAATTCAGCTTGCCACACATTATCGTTAATATTGCATAAAAGAAAGTAGCTTTTGATAATCGTTTGCTATATTATCATTACTATTGCAAACGATTATCACGGGGTGCTGAGAAATTCGGCTGAGATTATACCCATCGAACCTGATACAGATAATGCTGTCGCAGGGAATTGATACTACCAAGGTTATATTCAAGAAAGAAGCCCCTATTCCATGGCAACGACTGCCTGGACTAGGG
>CAVFVP010000100.1:0-4825 GCA_963625945.1 Agathobacter rectalis
CTTTAAAAATTTGCATCTATCATGAACGTAGAGAAAATTTTAAATGATTTGCAGGTGAAACACCCCGGTGAGAATGAATATCTGCAAGCCGTTCGCGAGGTTCTTTTAACCGTAAAGGACGAGTATGACAAGCATCCCGAATTTGAGAATGCCAAGATAATAGAAAGAATGGTAGAGCCCGACCGCATCTACACCTTTAGAGTGACTTGGGTTGACGACAATGGTGAGGTTCAGACCAATCTCGGCTATCGCGTGCAGTTTAACAATGCCATTGGTCCGTACAAGGGCGGTGTTCGTTTCCACGCATCAGTTAACCTTTCTATCCTTAAATTCCTCGGATTTGAGCAGACCTTCAAGAATGCCCTTACTACACTCCCCATGGGTGGCGCAAAAGGCGGCTCCGACTTCAGCCCCAAGGGTAAGAGCGATGCCGAGATCATGCGTTTCTGCCAGGCTTTCATGCTTGAGCTGTGGCGCAATGTGGGCCCAGACAAGGATATCCCGGCAGGCGATATAGGCGTTGGCGGTCGTGAAGTTGGCTACATGTTTGGCATGTATAAGAAACTCACACACGAGCATACCGGCACATTCACCGGCAAGGGCCTTGAATTTGGCGGCTCTAAGATTCGTCCCGAAGCAACAGGTTTCGGTGCATGCTACTTCGTTCAGAAGATGCTCCACCGCCTTGGAACCGACTTCGATGGCAAGACTATTGCTGTTTCCGGTTTTGGCAACGTGGCTTGGGGTACTGTGACAAAGGCTACCGAACTCGGCGCCAAGGTTGTCACCATCAGTGGCCCTGATGGCTATATTTATGATCCCGACGGTATCAACACTCAGGAGAAAATCGACTATATGCTCGAGCTTCGCGCCAGTGGCAACGACGTGTGCGCACCTTATGCCGAGAAATTTCCCAACGCCACATTCTATGCAGGTAAGCGTCCGTGGGAGCAGAAGGTTGACATCGCAATGCCGTGCGCAACCCAGAACGAGGTGAGCAAGGAAGACGCACAACAGCTGATTGCCAACGGAGTGAAGTTTGTTGCTGAGGTTTCCAACATGGGCTGTACTGCCGAGGCTATCGACCTGTTTATCGAGAACAAGATTGTCTATGCTCCTGGCAAGGCCGTTAATGCAGGTGGTGTTGCCACTTCAGGCCTGGAGATGACTCAGAACGCACAGCACATCTATTGGTCGGCCGAAGAGGTTGACCAGAAACTCCACCAGATTATGGCCGACATTCACGAGCAGTGTGTTAAGTATGGTCAGGAAGAAGATGGCTATATGAACTACATGAAGGGTGCCAATATCGCCGGATTCATGAAGGTGGCTCATGCAATGATGGGACAAGGCATCATCTGATAGTAAGATTTAATTATACTAAGCCAATATTTGATTAGGGGCTGGCCATTAAATGGCCAGCCCCTAATTTTGAGGGCGCCCGGCGCGTGACACCCGCGATTAATGGGTGTGATTGCCAATAACCATGGCTGTGGTAAATTTATTTCGGGAATTCAAACCCTTGGTTGGCTATGAAGTCATAGTACAGGCGTGAAAACGTCTCGCTCGTTTCTTTGGGATAGCGAATATCGGTGAACACCTGGGCCAGTGTCTCTTTCCCGTTTTCTTCCACATACTGCTTATTGACCTCAATGGCTTCTTTTTCGCGGTATATCGCTGAAATGTCTTCCGTTGTATAATCAGCGTATTTTTCTGCATGCATGATTGCCCCTATCGGCAATCGTTCTGCCTTGGGCTGGCTGTCACTATCGTCGGATGGATATCCCACTGTGATGGTGACAACCGGTACAACCATTTTAGGCAGCGACAGAACTTCGGCAATTGACTTTGCATTGTAGGTGGTTGTGCCTATATAACAGCAGCCTAACCCGTTTAGCTCGGCTATGGTGTTGAATTGTTGTGCAAAAACGGTGGCATCTAGTAAAGCCGAAACGAATGATTCGAAATTATTGAAACCCGGCGTGGCGTTGCTTTGGCGGCACCATTTGCAAAATCTGTTGAAGTCGGCGCAAAAAGTGAGTACCGCCGGAGCCTCGGTGACCATGGTTTGGTTGAAATGGCAAGGAGCCAGCTGTCGCTTTACGCTCTCGTCGGTAGTGACCACGACGCTGTACAGCTGCATCCCTCCAGTGGTAGGGGCGCATGCGGCTGCTTCAATCATTTGCCCCATGAGATTAGAGTCAATGGGCTTGTTGGAATATGACCTTACGGTTTTGCGGGTGTTGAAGAAGTTGGTATGCATAATAATTAAATGTCTGTGTCGTTTGTTTACAAAATTACAAAAAAAATATTGTCAATTGCTGGCTTTCGCGACAATCATGGCCCGCCAGCATTGCTTGTTTAGAATCGTTATAAACTCAATGTGCTTCGAAAACGGTTAACTCTTAGGCTTTTTAAATTTGGAGAAATATTCTTTTTGGAAAACTTTTTTGGTTTTTAGATTGCATAATATGCTGATACCCAGTGGTTGGATGCATAAAATTGACAATTCTTATTTTGTGATTGTTTCACTTTTTAATACGCTTTATTCTTGTTATATTTGCAATGTTATTACGAAAAATCACATAATATGGCAGTAAATGATAAGGTGTATACCTACGATGAAGTCTATGCCGCCACTTTGAAATATTTCAATGGCGACGAATTGGCTGCAAGGGTTTGGGCAAGCAAATATGCATTGAAGGATTCCTTTGGCAATATTTATGAGTCTACACCCGACGACATGCATCACCGCATTGCGGCAGAAGTGGCCCGTATAGAGAAAAAGTATCCAAACCCGATGTCTGAAAATCAGATATTCGATTTGATCAGTCATTTTAAGTACATAGTGCCGCAAGGGAGTCCTATGGCAGGAATCGGAAATAATTTTCAAGTCGGTTCATTGTCCAATTGCTTTGTGATTGGTCTTGACGGCGACCCAGACTCCTATGGTGGTATTATAAAGATCGACGAAGAGCAGGTTCAGCTCATGAAGCGACGTGGCGGAGTGGGACACGACCTGTCGCACATACGTCCGAAGGGTACTCCTGTTAAAAATTCAGCGCTCACCTCCACAGGTTTGGTCCCGTTTATGGAACGCTATTCCAATTCCACGCGTGAGGTTGCTCAAGACGGGCGTCGAGGTGCCTTAATGCTGACGGTAAGCATCAAGCATCCTGACTCTGAAGCTTTCATTGATGCCAAGATGACCGAGGGCAAGGTGACTGGAGCCAACGTGTCGGTGCGTATCGATGATGAGTTTATGAAAGCTGCCACCGAAGGCAAAGCCTACCATCAGCAATATCCCATAACAGGTGACACCCCTATGAGGGAAAAAGACATCGACGCATCAAAGCTTTGGCAGAAAATCATTCACAACGCATGGAAAAGTGCTGAGCCTGGAGTTTTGTTTTGGGATACAATAACCCGTGAGTCAGTTCCCGACTGCTATGCCGATTTGGGATTCAGAACAATTTCCACAAACCCTTGCGGCGAAATTCCGTTGTGCCCATATGACAGTTGTCGTCTTGTGGCAATAAACCTGTATTCCTATGTGGTAAATCCGTTTACTGCCGATGCGTATTTCGACTACGACCTCTTTAAAAAGCATGTGGCTTGCGCACAGCGCATAATGGATGATATTATCGACTTGGAGATGGAGAAGATAGGGGCAATAATCGATAAAATTAAAAATGACCCTGAAACCGACGAGGTTAAATCCACTGAGCTGAATCTGTGGAACAAAATTAGAAACAAGACCTTAAAAGGGCGTCGCACCGGAGTGGGCACCACAGGCGAGGGCGATATGTTGGCGGCATTGGGGTTGCGCTATGGCACCGATGAGGCCACGGCGCATTCCGAAAATGTGCATAAGGCCTTGGCACTGTCGGCTTATAGGGCATCGGCCATAATGGCCAAGGAGCGAGGAGCATTTGAAATATATGACGCAAACCGTGAGGCTGCCAATCCGTTTATAGGGCGCTTGCGCGAAGCTGACCCCGAATTATATGAGATGATGCTTAAGTATGGCCGCCGAAACATAGCCTGCCTCACAATTGCACCAACAGGCACAACCAGCATTATGACCCAAACCACGTCGGGCATCGAGCCGGTGTTCCTTCCGGTATACAAGCGCCGTCGCAAGGTGAATCCGAGCGACAAAAGTGTGCACATCGACTTTGTTGACGAGAATGGAGATTCCTTTGAGGAGTATATCGTTTACCATCCGAAGTTTGTGACTTGGATGCAGGTCAACGGCATTGAGGTGCGACACGATTACACTCAAGACGATCTTGACAACCTAGTCAAGAAGTCACCATATTACAAGGCCACGTCTAACGACGTTGACTGGCTGAACAAGGTGAGAATGCAAGGGCGTGTCCAAAAGTGGGTGGACCATTCGATAAGTGTCACCATCAATTTGCCCAACAACGTCAGTGAGGAACTGGTGAATCAGCTCTACGTGGAAGCATGGAAGTGCGGATGCAAGGGATGCACCGTTTATCGCGACGGCTCTCGTGCAGGTGTGCTTGTGTCCATAAGCAAAAACGAAAAGAAGGGTAAGAAGGAGGCTCACTACATTGCCGATGAGGAACATATCCTAAAACGCCCCGTTGAGTTGGATGCCGATGTCGTACGCTTTCAAAACAACAAGGAAAAATGGATTGCTTTCATTGGCTTGGTCGATAACCGCCCTTATGAAATCTTTACCGGAATAGCCGACGATGATGAGGGCATATTCTGTCCAAAATCAGTGACAAAAGGTAAGATTATCAAAGCTGTTGATGAAAACGGTGTTAAGCGTTATGACTTCCAGTTCATCAAC
>CAVFVP010000101.1:0-4756 GCA_963625945.1 Agathobacter rectalis
CAGGCTCCAACCGCTCGGTTCTCATTATCCAATGGCCCGACTCTGTTTCTAAGGCATCGGCCGTGATGGCGATTAAAAGGGAATCAGGTGAGAATCCTGAACAGAACCCGCTGCTGTAAGTTTCTGCATAATGCCCCTGCTTTATTAAACCACTGGTTGTATTCCTCTATGGACTGCATCATATCCGGGAAGGTGCACGGGGTTGGGAAACGAGTCAGAAGACCTGCCGATACGTGCCACATGCTTTTATGGCTTACGTGGATTTTGAGCCAAGGCGAAAAATGATGATGCAGTCAATGCGTTTTTTTTCTACATATTTCACCTCCTATAGCGCTGTCCGGTTTGATTTGGACAGTGCGGCTGTTGGTTTTGCGCATGTGGGCTACCCGATATAGTTATAAAACATCTTATATATAATACGTTAAATAAAAATTTTTAGTTATGAAGAAATTATTACTTCTCGTAGCCCTGATGGGCTTCACCGCAATGGCAAATGCCTTTACTGTCGACGACGTACAGTGCTGGGCTGGCACAGGCTCCAACCGCTCGGTTCTCATTATCCAATGGCCCGACTCTGTTTCTAAGGCTCTTGCTTTCGGCTATAAGTGGGACGGCAGTGCCACAGGCGCTGAAATGGTTGAGGCTGTAACTACGGCAAATCCTCGCCTTAAATACGAAGGCAGCACCAGCGCTTATGGCCTTTTTATCACTGGCTTCAAATACGACACTAACAACAATGGTTCTTTTGACGATGCTGAAGACCTCTCTTCTGCCGGCTGGTCAACCGGTGGCTATTGGGCTTATTTCCTGGGCGCATCTCTCGATGCTACTTGGTCGTATGCCCCCGTGGGCTGTGGTAGCCGCAAGCTTGCCGATGGCTCTGTAGATGCTTGGGCATTTGGCACAGGCTCTGGTTTTAAATGGAAAGAAATTGAAGCTGCTCCCGCAGTGACACCGACTGGCATCTCAAGCGAGGTTGCTGAGAAAACTGTTCAGTCTGTTGTTTACTACAACCTCCAAGGTGTTCAGAGCGCTGAGCCTTTCAGTGGCATCAACGTGGTTGTCACCACTTACACCGATGGCTCTCGCAGCACCGTTAAGGTTGTAAAGTAATCTTAATTTAACCTATTTGATTATGAAAAAAACAGTATTTGCCCTCTTGGCAGCAGCTACTATGACTGTAGCGACTGCGACCGAATACACCAACGGCGTCTTTGTGCTCAACGAAGATTGGTACGGCCACAACCCCAGCTCACTGAACTACTACGGCTATGCCGATAGTGCATTCACATTCAACGTTTACAAGCTTCAGAACCAAGGCCTGACTCTTGGTAACACCACTCAGTTTGCCCAGCTCTATGGCGACAACATCTATTTCATGTCGAAGCAGAATTGGGGCTCTGACGGTGGCCGTCTCATCGTGGCCGATGCCAAGACGCTTGTGCGCAAGCGCAGTATCGAAGCCCTCGGTGCCGACGGACGCTCTTATTGCGGTGTCACTCCCGGCAAGGGATATGTGGGCACTGCTAGCGGTCTCTATGTCTTCGACCAGGTAAACCTCACTCTAGGCAGCAAAATCGACGGCACTGACTATGAGATTGGCGACATGTTTCGCGTGGGCAACTATGTGTATGTTGCTGCAGGTGGCGCTCAGCTCCTTGTGATCAATCCTGAGACCGACAAGGTGGTGAAGTCAATCAGCATCTCTAAGCTCAGCACTGTGTTCGTCAGCAAATCGGGCAACGTCTATGCAAATGTGAACTCAACCACTTGGGGACTCCCTTCAAGCACTGCCACCGAGCAGTTCTTGCGCATCGATCCCAAGACTCTTGAGGTGGCCGACACCATCAATGTGCCTATGGCTGCGCAAAACACTGCTTTCGCTTGGAAACACTCAGCTCCCGCCGTTGACCCCGAGGCCGACGTGATTTACTACAGCCCTGCCGAGAGCTCTTCAATCATCTGCAAGTACGACTTCACGACAGGCGAGTTCACTAAGGAATTTGCCACATTCCCTTCGGGCCACATTATGTATGGCGCCGTGGTTGGCGTTGATCCTCACAATGGCGACTTGCTCGCCACCACAATGGAGGGCTACTCTAGCACCAACTACTGGCTTGAGGTGTTTGACCGCACTACGGGGGCATTGAAGAAGTCGGTTGCGCTCAGCAAGGCCGGCTATTGGTTCCCGGCCATGATGTTCTATCCCGATACTCAGATGCCAGTCATCAACATCGATGATTGCAATTTTGAGGTTGGTTCTGGTGCTACTTACAATCTGCTGACCACCGTTACCGATGCCGACAATCAGTCTGCCTTGATTATCACCACAGCCCAGAGTGCCGACTCCACAGTCGCCACAGCTGAGGTCGACGGGTTCGATCTCATCCTCAAGGGTGTTGCTTCTGGCTCTACTACCGTTAAGGTGACTGCTTGCAGCAATGGCAAGACTGTGACCCGCGACGTGAGGGTTAAGGTTGGCTCCACTACTGGCGTGAGCGATGTTGATGCTAGCCGCGAGGTTGCCGGTGTCACCTATTACAATGTTGCCGGTGTGGCTCAGTCTACACCGTTCGACGGCGTGAACATTGTGGTTACCCGCTACACCGACGGCACCACAAGCACCGTTAAGCGTGTGGTTCGATAAGCATTGTTTTTAATCATCCCTCTTCCTCGTAATGTCACTTAGAAATTTAATGCTAAGAAAAAAGTCTTAACGACAACCTACGTGAAATCATGCATTGAGGGATAGACCAATTATATAGTAACACAATCAAAGAGCGTGCTCTGCCCGTGATGGGCCGGACACGCTCTTTTTCCATTCCCAAGGGCGTTGCGGTGATGTTGCAAAAGCGTGCCTGCCTGCATAAGCTGGTTTGCGGGTGCTGATATTTGCATTTGCCGTCGGCTTGCACTAATTTTGCAAACATTATATTTTAATGTGTAAAAACAGCAGCAACAATGCTTGATTTCGTTACTTGGACGGTAAACCCTAACCTCTATAGCGGTTTTGTGACTGTCCGTTGGTATGGGCTGATGTTCGCCATTGGCTTTCTTGTGGGATATGAGATTGTCTACCGCATATTCCGCCACGAGGGTGTGCCCGAGAAATGGGTGGGCAGCCTGTTTATTTATGTGGTCGTTGCCACGGTGCTTGGTGCCAGACTTGGTCACGTGTTCTTTTATCAGTGGAGCTACTACTCGCAGCACTTGGGCGAGATTTTCAAGATATGGGAGGGCGGCCTGGCCAGCCATGGCGGCACTTTGGGCATCATGCTTGCAGTGTGGTTGTATAGCCGCAATGTCACACACCGCCCCGTGCTGTGGACTTTCGACCGGCTCGTTGTCCCTGTTGGCTTTGTGGGGGCACTTATCCGTTTTGGCAATCTCATGAACCATGAAATATATGGCGGTCCCACCGGTTTGCCTTGGGGTTTCCGCTTTATCGACAATGTCATTCCATATATTCATGGGGCTCAGCCTGTGTTCACTCCGCCATGCCACCCCACGCAGATTTATGAGGCCGTGTGCTATCTGTTGGTGTTTGCTTTGTGTCTTTGGATGTATTGGCGACGAAACCTTCAGGAGCGCGAGGGCTTTATTTTCGGCGTGTTCTTGACTGGTGTGTTCGCCTCGCGGTTCTTTGTTGAGTTTATTAAGAATGTGCAAGAGCCGTGGGAGCTTGCCACCCGCCAGGCCATAGGCCTTGATCAGGGGCAGCTTTTGAGCATTCCATTCATTGTGCTCGGCATTTGGCTCATTGTGCGTGCAATGAGGCGCCCGAGAGTGCACATTGATTTCCCCGACAGGTTTGCCGATGAGACACCTAATAAAGCAGCCAAGCGTTAACTGCATAACACTTTATTGATATGGAACAACCCGAATTCAATCCCCACAACAAGCAGGAATATCCTCCCATGCACACCGCCGAGCACATACTCAATGCCACAATGGTGAGCATGTTTGCGTGTGGACGTCATGTGGCGGGCCATGTTGAGCGTACCAAGTCTAAGCTCGACTATGATTTCAGCCGCAACTTGACTCCCGAGGAGATTGCAGCCGTTGAGCGGCGGGTCAACGATGTTATCCGGGCCGACCTCCCCGTGGTCATGGAGTATGCCACGCAGGACCAGGTGGCTGGCCGGTTCAACCTTGAGCGTTTGCCCGATGGCGCGTCTCGTGAGGTACGTATAGTGCATGTTGGCGACTACGACGAATGCCTGTGCGTGGGCGCTCATGTGCAGCACACGGCTCAGATAGGCCATTTCCGCATTTCAAGCACGCGCTTTGCCAATGGCCGCCTTCGCATTGTGTTCCGCCTCGACGGGGCGCAGCTGTGAAAGCCTCGTGCATCGGATTGTTGAATTTCTGGCGGTGTGCGTGGGCTTTTTCATGAGCGAACTATTAATTGTGGCATGTCGTGCCTGGTGATTGTCGCGTAGGAGACGGCCCAATTGAGGGCTTTTAGCTGCTTTTCTGTCTTGTTTGCGTGCCATGTGAAAAAGGCTTAGAAAAATGGTTTTTCGGCGAAAATATGTTGTACAACATACATTAAATACAATTTAACATTTTGGGTATTGCTTATAAATCAGTTTGTTACGCAAAATATGTAAAAAAAACATTAAAAAAACTTCTGGGAATATTTGGTGGGTATCTGAAAAAGCTCTACCTTTGCATCGCTTTTGAGAAATAAAGCACACAAGTTCTTTGAAATATTTGCGATGAGGAAAAATTGACAAATGCAAGAGAGACAAGG
>CAVFVP010000102.1:0-4667 GCA_963625945.1 Agathobacter rectalis
GTTGAGATGTTTGATTCTACAAATTTGAGGCCATCAATTTTAATAAATAATTTTCAAGCTGATAATGCTTGTTACTTTTAGGTATTTTGTCTAACTTTGCAAGCATTATTTATCAAGGGATGGAAAGATTGATTCCAAATATTGAATCTTGCGTCTATCTTAAATGGTGCATAAGCGACAGTGCCGTAAAAGGCATGAGTCTTAAATTCGCCCCTAACTTTCTAGGAACAATATCACCTTCATCGGGTGATATTCTTGTTTTTAGGCCTACCCTACTCTTCAAAAAATCTATCCCATTAATCCAAATTAGAACTCAAAGATTGTTTTACTGGTTTATAAATTTTATTAATTATGTCACACCTGAGATTTAAAGAAGTTGAACAGGCTTTCAACCGTGAACCTGTTGAAGTGAAGCTCCCTGGGGGCACCCCCTCAGACTACTATGGCATCTATGTCTTCAACCGCGAAACGATGTACAAGTATCTTCCCAAGGACACTTTCGAGGCATTGATTTATGCGATTGATAACAAAAAACCTCTGAACCGCCAGGTCGCCGACAGCGTTGCGGCAGGAATGAAGAAATGGGCAACAGACAATGGCGTGTCACACTACACACACTGGTTTCACCCATTGACCGATGGCACTGCAGAGAAACATGACTCTTTCATTGAGCACGACGGAAAGGGAGGGGTAATTGAAGAGTTCAGCGGAAAGCTTTTGGTGCAACAGGAACCCGATGCCTCAAGTTTCCCCAACGGCGGAATCCGCAACACATTTGAAGCCCGTGGATACTCGGCGTGGGACATTTCATCGCCTGCTTTTATTCACGACAACACATTGTGTATTCCCACAATCTTTATTGCCTATTCCGGCGAGTCGCTCGACTACAAGACTCCGTTGCTCCGTGCACTCAACAGTGTAGACAAGGCCGGAACCGCCGTTGCGCAATATTTCGACCCAAACGTGAAGCACGTGATTTCATATTTGGGATGGGAACAGGAATATTTTCTTGTTGACGAAGCCCTGTTTGCGGCACGCCCTGACCTTGTTATGACTGGCCGCACTCTTATGGGTCATGAGAGTGCCAAGAATCAGCAGCTTGAAGATCACTACTTTGGTGCCATTCCTTTGCGCGTTGAGAAATTCATGCTCGATTTGGAAATAGAATGTCACAAACTGGGTATACCGGTGAAAACCCGCCACAATGAGGTTGCTCCCAACCAGTTTGAGTTGGCTCCAATATATGAGGAAACAAACCTGGCCAATGACCACAACCTCCTTCTTATGAAGGTGATTGACGAGGTGGCTCGTCGCCACCACTTTCGTGTGCTGCTTCACGAGAAGCCGTTTGCAGGCGTTAACGGCTCGGGCAAGCACAATAACTGGAGCCTCGGTACCGATACAGGCACATTGCTTTTCAAGCCTGGAAAGACTGCAAAAGAAAACCTGCAATTCATCACATTCGTCTGCAACGTGATGGCGGCCGTATACAGATACAACGGTTTGCTCAAGGCATCAATCTCCACCGCGACCAATGCGCACCGTCTTGGCGCCAACGAGGCGCCGCCGGCAATTATCTCAATGTTCTTGGGGACTCAGGTCAGTGCCATTCTTGACCAACTTATCAGCAAGGACAAAGATGACAACTTTAACCTGAGCGACAAGTCGGAATTGAATCTGGAGGTATCTCAAATTCCCGAAATCCTGGTCGACAACACCGACCGTAACCGCACATCTCCTTTTGCTTTCACCGGCAACCGGTTTGAATTCCGGGCTGTGGGTTCAAGCGCCAATAGCGCATCAGCTATGATTGTGTTGAATGCAGCAGTTGCCGAGCAACTTGATGAGTTCAAGAAAAAAGTGGACAGCCGTGTTGCTGCCGGTGAAGATCTTGAGCACGCCATTCTGGAAGAGGATAAAGCGCTGATCGAATACTCCAAGCCTATTCATTTTGACGGCAATGGATATAGTGATGAATGGGTTGCCGAAGCCAAGAAACGCGGACTTGATTGCGAGACGTCAGTTCCCAAAATCATCGACTCGTATCTCACGCCCGAGTCCATCAGCCTGTTTGAAAACACTGGTGTGTTCAGCAAGGTAGAACTTGAGGCCCGAAACGAAGTCAGCTGGGAAACCTACACTAAAAAAGTGCAGATTGAGGCTCGTGTGTTTGGTGACTTGGCACTTAACCACATCATCCCGGTAGCCACAAGATATCAGTCAATTCTGCTCGACAATGTCTTCAAGATAAAGAGCCTGTTCCCCAAAGAGCGTGGCGAGAAAATTGCATGCCAAGACATGGTCATGATCGAGAAAATGGCTGAACACATGCAGTTTATTAAAGACAACGTGATTAAGATGGTGAATGCACGCAAGGTGGCCAACAAAATAGAGTGCTTGCGCGAAAAAGCAATAGCCTATCACGACACTGTAGTTCCTTATCTTGACGAAATACGCTACCACATCGACAAGCTTGAGCTTATGGTCGATGACGAGATGTGGCCTCTGCCCAAGTATAGAGAACTTTTGTTCATTCATTAATTTTTAATCTGTGGAAGTTTTAAAGCACGAATGCGGTATAGCAATGATCAGGTTGCGAAAACCGCTGAGTTATTACAAAGAAAAATACGGAACTTATCTTTATGGCCTAAATAAGCTGTACCTCCTTATGGAGAAACAGCACAACCGCGGTCAGGAAGGTGCAGGTCTTGGTTGTGTGTCTATCAACACCCAACCAGGCAACGAATACATTTTTCGTGAGCGTGGATTAGGTTCAGGGGCTATAAGCGAGATATTTGGAAACGTGCGCAAGCAAATCAGTGAGTCGGTGTTGCAAGGTGTCAAGGAAAGTGAGCTGCCATTTGTTGGTGAGGCTTATATGGGGCATTTGCGATACAGCACCACTGGCAAATCGGGTATCAGTTATGTGCACCCCTTTTTGAGGCGAAATAATTGGCGCTCACGCAACTTGCTGCTTTGTGGCAACTTTAATATGACAAATGTTGACGAAATATTTAACGATATCGTCAGTCACGGTCAGCATCCGCGCGTTTTTTCCGATACAGTGATACTGCTCGAGCAATTGGGGCATTCTCTTGATGTCGTCAATCAAAATCTATTCGACAAATACCACTCTGCCGGACTTGACGGGATTGACTTGACAGCAAAGATTGAAGGCAACCTCGACATCAAGCAGGTGCTGAAGAATCCTTCCACCACCTGGGACGGCGGTTATGCCATGTGTGGCATAACCGGCAGTGGCGACATGTTTGTGATGCGTGATCCTCACGGCATCAGGCCTGCTTTTTACTATTGTGATGATGAGATTTTTGTGGCTGCATCAGAACGGCCTGTTATCCAGACAACGATGCGGGTCGAGGTTGATCAGGTTAAAGAGCTTAAGCCTGGGTCAGCTGTTATTGTAAACAAAAAGGGAGACGTAGAGATATGCGAAATTCTGAATGAGCTAGAAAACAAGCGATGCTCCTTTGAACGCATTTATTTCTCCCGTGGCAGTGATGCCGATATTTACAATGAGCGGAAGATGCTGGGCAAAAATTTGGCTCAACAGATTCTTGATTCTGTTAACCATGATGTGGACCACACAATCTTGTCGTTCATCCCAAACACTGCCGAAATCGCTTATATCGGTATGGTTGAAGGAATGAATGACTATGTGCGTAGGCAGCAAGAGAATTTAATACTTGCGTTAGACAGAAATTCAGCAGATTTCAATGAGCAAATCAAAGATATTCTGTCGCATAGGTTGCGAATCGAGAAAATTGCAATCAAGGACATTAAATTGCGCACGTTCATCACTGAAGGCAAATCAAGAAACGATTTGGCGGCACATGTCTACGACGTCACTTATGGTCAGGTTGAGGCAGGTGTCGACAATCTGGTCGTGATTGACGACAGTATTGTCCGTGGCACCACTCTCAAGCAGTCAATCATTAGAATTCTGGATCGGCTTCACCCGAAAAAAATAGTAATCGTTTCATCGTCACCACAAGTGAGATACCCCGATTATTATGGCATCGACATGTCAAGAATGGCAGAATTTTGTGCATTCCGCGCAGCTGTGGCACTTCTTAAAGACCGCAAGATGGAGCACGTGATTACTGACGTGTATAACAAATGCAAAGCGCAGGAAAACTTTAAGAAGGAAAACATATTGAACTATGTTACTGAAATTTATGCACCTTTTACCGATAAGGAAATATCGGCTAAGATAGCAGAAATGATAAAAGATAGTGACATTAATGCAGAGGTAGAGCTTATTTATCAATCGGTTGAGGGGTTGCACAAATCAATCCCCGACTGCCCCGGTGACTGGTATTTTACTGGTGACTACCCCACTCCTGGCGGAAATAAAATGGTAAACAAGGCTTTCATTAACTGGTATGAAGGCAACCCCGATAAGCGTTAGTGTGTAAATCCTAACCCGAAAGTTAAGCGGCTGCGTCACAATTTTGGCGTAGCCGCTTGTCTTAATTAGCGTTTTGGCTGATGATGATTATGTCACATCCGTAACCATCCGAAACAAGCCGACTTGTAGCAATCTTTTCCAATCACGAACTTTGCGACAAAAATTGCAATGTTCAATATCAATGAAAACAATAGGATGGTTATGTCGCAAACCCCGACGGATATGCGAATCGGCGTGA
>CAVFVP010000103.1:0-4658 GCA_963625945.1 Agathobacter rectalis
CCTATATTTGTGGGATAAATGAAAACAGCGGCACACTTGGTGCTGTAACGCTATTTTTTAAATCTATAAAACTAACAGTTACTATATAATTTAAATTAATTATGGCAGAAAAAAGAGAAAAATTGTTCACCGAATTTCCACCGGTCACCACCGAGGAATGGAGAGCCAAGGTTGAAGTCGACCTAAAAGGTGCCGACTTCAACAAAAAGTTGGTCTGGCGAACAAATGAAGGTTTTAATGCCCAGCCCATGTATCGTGGCGAAGACATTAAAGACTTAAAGCAAACCGATTCACTACCTGGAGAGTACCCTTACGTGCGTGGCAACAGCAGCATCACCAACGACTGGAAAGTACGTCAAGAGATTGCCGTTGATGACACTGCCGAGGCAAACACAAAGGCGCACACACTGCTCTCAAAAGGAATCAACTCATTCGGATTTTCGATTAACGCCGACACCGACCTCGAAGCCCTGCTCAAGGGCCTCGATCTGTCGAAGGTGGAAATCAACATCAACTGCTGCCCCAAGCAAGCAGTGGCAGTGGCCAAGGCACTGGTTGAACTCGTAAAGGCAGCCAAGGCCGAAGACACATTCGCCGGTTCGATCAACTTCGACCCGTTCAAGAAACAAATCAAGCATGGTGTTGCCTTTGGCGGCGACATCGTGGCCATTGCAAGCGAACTGTTGAAGACAGTGGCACCGGTGAAGAATCTGCGCGTGCTCAGCGTTGATTCCATTTTGCTCAACGATGCCGGCGCATTCATATATCAGGAACTTGGCTACGCATTGGCTTGGGGCGAGGAATGGCTTGCCGAGCTGACCGAGGTTGGCTTCACGGCCGACGAGGTGGCAAAGCGCATCAAGTTTAACATGGGCGTGAGCACAATCTACTTCATGGAAATAGCGAAATTCCGCGCAGCACGCATGCTGTGGGCGCAAATTGTGAAGAAATACAATCCGGCTTGTGACTGCTCATGCAAGATGGTGGTTAACGCAATCACCACAAAGTTCACCCAGACCGTGTATGACTCATACGTCAACCTGCTCCGCTCGCAGACGCAAGCCATGTCGGCGGTGCTGGCAGGTGTGAACTCACTCGTGGTGACCCCGTTTGACGCCTCATACAAGACTCCCGAGGAATTCTCAGAACGCCTGGCACGCAACCAGCAGATTCTGCTCAAGGAAGAAAGCCACCTCGACAAGGTGGTTGACCCGGCTGGCGGTAGCTACTACATCGAGTCGCTCACCAGCTCGATTGCCAAAGAAGGCTGGAAACTGTTCCTCGACGTGACCGACAACGGTGGCTTCAAGGCACAAATCGAGGAAGTGGTGAAAGCCGTCAATGCATCGGCACAAACCCGATTCGACAAAGTGGCCAAGCGCCGCGAGCAACTGCTTGGAACCAACCAGTTCCCGAACTTCACCGAGAAGGCTGCCGACAAAATGGCAGGCATCCAGGAGTGCACATGCAGCTGCAGCTGCGAGGAAGGCGAGACCAAAATCAACACCAAGCGTCTGGCAAGCGATTTCGAGAATCTGCGTTATGCCACCGAGAAATCGGCAAAAATCCCCAAGGTGTTCATGCTCACCATCGGCAACCTCACCATGCGTCTTGCACGCGCCCAGTTCTCAAGCAATTTCTTTGCATGCTCGGGCTATGAGCTGATCGACAACCTGGGATTCAACACTGTGGCCGAAGGCGTGAAGGCCGCCCGCGAAAAGGGAGCCGACATCATCGTACTCTGCTCCAGCGACCCGGAATACACCGAGCTCATTCCACAAGCCGTGCAGGAAATAGGCGGCAAGGAAGAGCTTGTGCTTGCAGGTCCCGACACCGAAGAGTTCCGTGCCCTCGGTGTCACCACTTTCATCAACGTCAAGAGCAATGTGCTTGAAACATTAAAGGCTTTCAACGCTAAACTTTTAAAATAACACACTAAAAGATGAGACCGAATTTTAAAGATATAGATATTGAAAACGAGGCTTTTAATGTACAACACAAGCCTCTGGCCGAAGGCGAGACTTGGAAGAATGCCGAGCTGATCGACATTAAGCCCGTCTACAAAAAGAATGACCTCGAAGGCCTGGAGCACCTGCAGTATACCGCAGGTATCCCACCGTTTCTCGGTGGTCCTTATAGCATGATGTACCCGTTCCGTCCGTGGACGGTGCGCCAATATGCAGGTTTCTCTACCGCCGCCGAATCCAACGCATTCTATCGCCGCAACCTGGCATCAGGCCAAAAGGGTCTGTCGGTGGCATTCGACCTTCCCACACACCGTGGCTACAACGCCGACAACCAGCGTGTGGTGGGCGACGTGGGTAAGGCAGGTGTATCAATCTGCTCTGTTGAAGACATGAAGGTGCTCTTCAACGGCATTCCGCTCAACAAGATGTCGGTGTCAATGACTATGAACGGTGCCGTGCTTCCCGTCATGGCATTCTACATCGTGGCCGGCCTTGAACAGGGCGCAAAGCTCGAAGAAATGGCAGGAACAATCCAGAACGACATCCTCAAGGAGTTTATGGTGCGCAACACCTACATCTATCCGCCTAAGTTCTCGATGCAAATCATTGCCAGCATCTTTGAGTACACATCTAAATACATGCCCAAATTCAACTCGATCTCAATTTCGGGTTACCACATGCAGGAAGCTGGAGCAACCGCCGACATTGAGTTGGCCTACACGCTCGCCGATGGTTTGGACTACATCCGCACTGGTATCAATGCCGGACTCGACATCGACGCCTTTGCTCCGCGTCTGTCATTCTTCTGGGGCATAAGCATGAACTTCTTTACCGAGGTGGCCAAGATGCGCGCCGGCCGTTTGCTCTGGGCCAAGATTGTGAAAGAATTCAATCCAAAGAACACGAAATCAATGTCGCTGCGTACCCACAGCCAGACATCAGGATGGTCGCTTACGGCACAAGACCCGTTCAACAACGTGGGCCGCACCTGTATCGAAGCAATGGCGGCAGCACAAGGCCACACCCAGTCGCTGCACACCAATGCACTCGATGAGGCCATTGCCCTCCCGACCGACTTCTCGGCACGTATCGCACGTAACACTCAGATTTATATCCAGCAAGAGACCTACGTCACCAAGGCAATCGACCCGTGGGCAGGTTCATACTATGTTGAGAAACTAACCGACGACCTGGTGCACAAGGCTTGGGACCACATCAAGGAAATCGAGAAACTCGGCGGTATGGCCAAGGCAATTGAGACCGGTGTGCCCAAAATGCGTATCGAAGAGGCTGCCGCGCGCACACAAGCCCGCATCGACTCGGGCCGCCAGACAATTCTCGGCGTCAACAAATACTGCCTGGAGAAGGAAGCCCCAATTGATATTCTTGAGATTGACAACACCGAGGTGCGCAACGAGCAGGTGGCCAACCTGCAGAAGCTCTATGCCGAGCGCGACAACGACAAGGTGAAAGCCGACCTCGATGCAATCACCGAATGCGTAAAGACCGGCAACGGCAACTTGCTCGAGCTGGCCGTGACAGCAGCCAAAGACCGCGCATCACTAGGAGAGATTTCAGATGCCTGCGAGAAAATCGTGGGTCGCTATAAAGCAGTTATTAAAACCATTTCAGGCGTGTATTCATCAGAGACAAAAGCAGATCCCGACCTTGAGAAGGCTCGCGAGCTGACATCAAAGTTTGCAAAAGAAGAAGGTCGTCAACCACGTATTATGATTGCAAAAATGGGCCAGGACGGTCACGACCGTGGTGCCAAGGTTGTAGCCACAGGCTATGCCGACTGCGGTTTCGACGTCGACATGGGCCCGCTGTTCCAAACTCCGGAAGAGGCAGCCAAGCAGGCTGTTGAAAACGACGTGAACGTGCTTGGCGTGTCGTCGCTCGCCGCTGGCCACAAGACACTCATCCCGGCTGTGATTAGTGAGCTCAAGAAATTGGGCCGCGAAGACATCGTGGTGATCGCAGGCGGTGTGATTCCAGTGCAAGACTACGACTTCCTCTACAAGGCTGGCGTATCGGCCATCTTTGGCCCTGGCTCTTCAGTAATGAAATCAGCCATCAGCATCATGGAGATTCTTTTCGATAAGGAATAAACGCGAAAAGTTTTTTCAAACGACACACTGTGGGGTGGCATTTATTGCCACCCCACTTTTTTTGTCTGCTCGGGCACGGGATTTGCGCCCTTGCATATTATGCAGCAACAATGCCCGTCAATATGCTTTTATGCCCTCTCTTTTCACTTGAAAAGCGATGTTGACTTCATTAAACATTGGCTTAATCGGACTTTTTTTTGCAAAAAAACGCGCCATCATCAAAAAAAGAGTCCAAAACGCTTGGCGATTAAAAAAAATGTCGTAACTTTGCATCGCAATCGGGTAACAACGATAGCAAAACAAAGAAATGGTGATATAGTGTAGTGGTCTAGCACGCCACCCTCTCACGGTGGAGACCAGGGTTCGAGTCCCTGTTTCACTACTTAAAGCGAATCAAAAAATTTGATTCGCTTTTTTTGTATAACACACATTCCGGCCCAACTACGCAATCGTCGCAGATGCTGAGCCAAAGCTTGTCTTTGAGCCAAGAAAAGGGCACAGTAGAAAAACCCTGGGGATAGAATAGAAATCAGTACCTTTGTGGAATGAATATAGAAGGACTGATATCACTGGCAAAATA
>CAVFVP010000104.1:0-1026 GCA_963625945.1 Agathobacter rectalis
ATTGAGACAGCCCCTGCCTTACTGCGTTTTTTCAAAACGTTTAGGACAATATTGTATGAGCAAATGAAATGAGAATATTAACTAGGATGAAACAGTAGAGTCCAACTGTGTAGAGTCCAACAGCAAGTGCAAAATTAAGGGAAATGTTGGAAAAAACGTTTAGGACAATATTGACATCAACCATGAAAATATATCACAACATCGCAATAATTGTGTAATTTCGCATCATGATTAATATTTTGAACAAAATACACATTGTGGCTTTGATGTTGATGATGGCGTTGTGGGCTTGTGGCAACCGTAATGCAAGCACACCACAATCCTCGATTGACTATACAGTGTCATGCAAATTAGATAAAAAAGTAGCGAAGGTTTCGGCAACTCTTTACGTGGTAGACAACACCCTTAAGTGTAAGCGGATGCTTAGCAAGCAGGGGCAAAAGGATTGTATGTTTACATTCACTGGTCAAATCGATGAGCCGCATGTGGCTATAATAAAATTCAAAAATGAGAAGACCCCGTTCTATTTTGTGCTAGAACCTGGAGTGACAAGAATTGAATTTACAGCACGGCAAGTGATTGTTTCCGGCGGTAGACAGAATCACACATATTTTCAATTTATAAATGACATTAAGTCGCTGCAAAAGCAGCGCAAAGACAACTTTAAAGCCTATTGTAAGGCAGTCAATGACTCCTCGCTGAACGGCACGAGCGAAGAGGCTTATAGGCAGGCCGACCATCAGTTGTTTGATTCAATACAGTCGGTTTGTCTCAGACACATGAATGCAGGAAATCAGGCATCGCTTATCATCAAGGAGCGCTACGTGAATCTTTTGAGCAATAAGAGTGTTACTGGAATCACAAGATAATAGAGCTGAAAAAGGCGCGAGTGTCTAAGCATGGAGTATCTTATAAATGAGTTCTTTCAGTAGGGCACTGGAACTTTGATGCGAATCAATTCCCTTGCCTTTCACGTCGCACTCCCGCAAATAGCTGATGATGTTGACGCAAGAAACTGTGCTGTAA
>CAVFVP010000104.1:1036-4405 GCA_963625945.1 Agathobacter rectalis
AATGCTTAGCGGCATCAACGAATTTACCTATTCTGAATTTTGACCGGTTGTTGCATTGCGTCATAAGTCCATCCAAACTTTTGTCGCGGCTTGTGCGCACGAGCAACACGTTAGAAAAAAACGAAAACAAGGCTCCCACTACCGATTTCATTACCTGCTCATTGGCGTTTTTCTCATAATAGTCAATTATGCGGAAAGCCTTAGCTCCGTCGCGCATGATTAAAGCGTCTTCCAACTCAAAGTTGTTATAGTCTTTGCTTATTCCCACATTGTGCTCAACCATCTCGGGTGTTATGCGGTGAGTTGAATCGACAAGCATCCTAAGTTTGTCGATTTCGCCAAACATGCGTGACAAATCGGCTCCTATGCTGGCTGCCAGCATAGCAGTTGATTTAGCATCGATAGAGCATCCAGATTCCTGAACATAATCACTTATCAATTTTGGCAAGGCGTAGTCTCTTACCTTTGGAGAATCAAACACAATGCCCGCCTTGCTGCGTGTGAGCTCGTCGGTAAAGGCTTTAGCATTTAGGCCCCCTCCCTTATAGCAAACGACAAGAATTGTGCTCTTGGGAGCGCTTTGTGCATAGAATTTCAAGTCGTTAAGTGTGCCTTTACCACCTCCTTTACCCACATTTTGAGCTTCCTTTAGCACCACAACCTGATACTTTGACATTACCGGATAGCGCTTGCATGAGCCAATCATTTCCTTGATGTCTACTTCGTTGCCATAGACAATAGTTAGATTGAAATCTTGCTCTTCAGGACTCAGGGCGTTGCTGATTATCAGCTCTGTCAACTTGTCGATATAGTACGACTCCTCGCCTTGAAGCACGTAAATGCGATGGAATTTATGGCTTGTGATTTCACTTTTGAGCGAGGCGAAACTAACTGTACTTTTCTTTGGGGGCATGTGGGTGAAATTTAAATTGTTGATTTCAAATTACGTCCTAATCAGTCCATTCGTGATTTGTAGTCCTGATAGGTGAATTCCCGAAGTTTGCTGACGGACCCGTCGGTGTGTTTCAACACTATTGACGGATGCTGGATGCCGTTAAACATATTGGTCTTAACCGTGGTGTAATGATTCATGTCTTCGAATGTCAACTTGTCGCCTGGAGCAAGCTTGTGCTCAAACGACCATTCGCCTATAAAGTCTCCACTTAGGCATGAATTGCCGCCTATGCGATAGGTCGGGAATGCTTTGTCTACATGGGGTAATGCTTGTGTTATGGTGGGCTGATACGGCATTTCGAGGCAGTCGGGCATGTGGCAGGCAAAAGACACGTCGACAATGGCTGTCTTTATGCCGCTGTTTTCTACTACATCTACTACAGTGGCCTCTAAATCGCCAGTGCGCCAGCAAAATGCACTTCCTGGCTCAAGTATCAATTCAAGGTTGGGGTTACGGCTTTTAAATGCCTGAAGTAGCTTGATAAGGTGCTCAACATCATAACCCTCACGTGTCATCAGATGGCCGCCACCCATATTTATCCATTTAAGCTGCGGGAAATATTTGCCGAATTTATTCTCAACAGATTGAAGCACCGTAGCTAAATCGTAGGATGTTGACTCACACAAGGCATGAAAGTGAAAACCTTCTATTCCCTCGGGCAAAGCTCCCAGCCGGTCACTTGTCACTCCAAAACGCGAGCCAGGGGCGCACGGGTCATAAATACCCGTATCGACCACTGAGCACATGGGGTTGATTCGTAATCCGCATGATATCGTATCGCTTCCGTTGTTTCGGTTATGCAACTTTATTAAGGGCATATATTTCACGGCTTGTTCTACTGAGTTAAAAGTTATGTGGCTGCTTCCGCTGATGAATTTACCGATAGTGGCATCGGTATAAACCGGACAATATGTATGTGCCTTGCAATGCAATTCGTCAACCGCCAATTGCATCTCATTCACGGAACTTGCAGTGGAGCAAATCCCGTATTCTCTGAAAATGGGAAATGTCTTCCACAGGGCATTTGCTTTGAATGCCATGATTATTTTAACGCCCGCGTGATCCATAACACTTTTAATCAGCTCAATGTTATGCCGTAGTCGGTCTTCGTAAACAATATAGTATGGTGTAGCAATTTGTGACATAATAATTTATATAATTGTGAATTTAGCGAATTTAAGTAGCAGCTTTTTTCGCTCTGTGTTATCAAAATCTACTGTTATGGAGTGGGCGGCCGACGAGTTATCTACAGCTACGATTGTCCCACGGCCGAAACGGTTATGGATAATTGTTTTTCCCACAGCCACATCATCTATTGTGTGACAAGTGGCTGTCTCAGCACCTTTTATTGGAGTAGGGTGGACGGGTGATGAGGTTTTTGTAGCACTGATTGTTCGAGTTGGCTTGTCGTAGTTAAGGCAAAGGTGCTCGGTGCGGTGATATTGCGCTCTGGTATTATCGAAATCGAAACTGCCCTTAGGCTCTCCATAGAGCTGTGAGGTAGTGGTGTGGGATTGTTGCAGGAATTGCGGGTCGATGTCTGATATGAAGCGGCTTTGGGTGCATGATTTGTTTTGACCGTTAAGGAAGCGTTGCAAGGCATAGGTTATAATGCAATTGTCTTGTGCCCGGGTAATGGCCACATACATCAGACGGCGTTCCTCTTCGATGCCGGCTAAGCTGTCGCTGCTCATTTTCGACGGGAACAAATCTTCTTCAACACCCACTATTATTACATTCTTGAATTCCAAGCCTTTTGCCGCATGAACGGTCATAAGCGTCACGCGGTCTTCATTGCCGTCGTCTTGGTCCTGGTCGGTGGCAAGTGAAGCTTGATGCAAGAAATCAATGAGTTGGGCATCAAACCCTTCCTCTTCAGAGTCTTCAACAAAGCTGTTTATGGCCCCAAGTAGCTCGTTGATGTTTTCCTGGCGACTTATGTTCTCGGTCGACTTGTCGCCCGACAGTACAGCGAGCAGGTGTGAATCATCAATTATCTTTGTGGCTGTGACAAATGCGTTATTCCCATTGGCATTAAAGTTGATAAAAGTAGTGATGAGATTCTTGAAAATCTGCAATTTTCCCAATGTGCCTTTGTTCACACCCAGGCCATGCTTGTCGGGGTTGCAAATCACATCCCACAGGCTCACATTGTCGTGTGTGGCGCATGTCTGCACCTTGTTGAGCGTGGTTTCTCCAATGCCTCGTGCCGGGTAGTTGATGATGCGCCGTAGCGCTTCATCATCATTGGGGTTGACTGTCATCCTGAAGTAGGCCAAGGCGTCTTTTACTTCTTTCCGCTGATAAAATGAAAGTCCGCCGTATATCCGATATGGTATGCTGCGTTGCCGATTGCCGTGTCGATCTCGTTTACCTCCATTGCTGAATGCCTCCTCTAGGGCTCGGGATTGCGC
>CAVFVP010000105.1:0-4282 GCA_963625945.1 Agathobacter rectalis
TGCTTATGACTGCTCTCATAAGAAACTTCTACAAAGCTATCATGCAGAGACTGGACACAAAGGAGTTTGGCCTGCGCACAAATAGTCGTATCAAGACCTTTGTATTCAAATTTATTTCTGTTCCTGCAAAATGGATAAAGACATCACGTCAGCATGTACTGAACATTTACACTGAAAATCAAGCGTATGCCAATCTGTTTCAAACAGACTTTGGATAAGCAGGATTTCTTTGTGGAATAATATGCGTATTGCCTCAAGTCGCTTTATGGGGTAAGGGGATTTTGTATAACAAAAGATTCTATAACCTGTTTTTGCCTTCTCTGGCTTCTATAGATTCCTTCTTTTGCAGACAAAATCTCCTTGACCTAGGGAGTTGCGGATTTGAGGATAATGTAAAAATTCCCCAAGGTTTATTGTTAGTACACCTTGGGAATTTTTCAGTTATGAGATGGGGTCTAAAAGTATATAATTGCCTGGAGAAAAGGAATGTGAATCAATGAACAACTACATTAATGAAATAGTGAAAAGGTTTGTGAAAAAAGTTTTAAACGAGATGCGCTATGGGATATAAGAAAGGAAGAAGATTCGGAACAGACGATGGACTTAGTTGGAGCAACAAATATTGGATTGCGCGTTATCATAAAGATTGTGGAATGGGCAGATTCGGGAAGGGTTGTGTGATATTACGTGGCTCATCTGTTATAGAGAGAAAAAAAGGAACTGTGGTTTGTAGGAGTGGCTGTATTGGTGCAGGTAAACGCAACGAACTCCGCAAGATTAGTTTTGATATTGAAAAACGTGATATCATCATCGAAGCGAGGGGATTAACCAAGAAACGTTTCAGAAAGGCTATAATGAGCAATGTAACCAACAGGGATTTTTTCAACTATGTGCGTAGCCATGTTGAGAAACTGTTTGGCTACTTGTATGAAGTCACACCGAATAAAGACCGAACCGTTTTCAAATTGGTAAAACGTAATTTGGAATAATGTAAAAATTCCCCAAGGTTTATTGTTAGTACACCTTGGGAATTTTTCAGTTATGAGATGGGGTCTAAAAGTATATAATTGCCATAAAAAAAGAGAATCGGCAACTTGCGGGAGTTATAGTCAGTGTGCCGGCCGCCGGTTCTGGCTTGCGGCCGGCACACTGATTACTATTTGTTGATGAACTTGGTGTTGATGTAGTCCATAAGCGTGTCTTTGTAGTTGTCGCCAATGGGCACCTCCACGCAGTCGCCGTCCTTTTCGCCCTCGATGATTATGCGGCCCTTGCGCACCTCAATGATGCGCTTTAGGTTGATTATGAACGACCTGTGCACACGCATGAACCACGATTTAGGGAGCCGTTCCTCCATCTTTTTCATGCTCAGCAGTATCACGAGCGGCGACTTGCGGCTATCGAGGTAGATGCGCAGATATTCGCTCATGGCCTCGATGTGGCGGATGTCGCCAATCTTTATGCGCACAATCTTGTAGTCGGTTTTGAGAAACAAAGAGTCGTCGGTGTCGACAGCCGAGATGGCTGTAGCGGCGTGTTGCGTGGCTAGCCGGTGGCACAGCTTTTCCACTGCGGTCAGGAAATCGGCATAGCTGAATGGTTTCAGCAAGTAGTCGACGGCGTTGACCCTGAAACCGTCGATGGCATATTCGCTGTAGGCCGTGGTGAAGACCACCATTGGAGGCGTGGTCAGCGATCTCACAAAGTCGAGCCCGTTGAGGTCGGGCATGTTGATGTCGACAAACATGGCGTCGGCTTCGCCGCTTTCGGCGATTCCGCGCGCCTCGGCTGCGCTGTGGCATGCCTTCAAAAGCAGCATGTCGGGTGTGCGTTTTATGTATCCGGTGAGTTGCTCAAGAGCCAATGGCTCGTCGTCGATGGCAATGCATTTTATCATAGTCAGTGTGCTTCTGTGTTGTTTGATTGGAATGGGATTTGCAGCGCCACCGAGAATGTGTCGTCCCCGTCGTCGATGGTGAGCGTGTAGCTGTTGCCGTAAATCAGGTCGAGCCTTTTCTTGGCGTTGGCCAGTCCCACGCCTCCGCTGGGAGTCGTGTCGGCCTTTAAGGGCTGCTTGCTGTTATTGCAGTTGAATTTCAGAAATTCGTTGTTGGCTGTTATGTTAATTTTTATAAACGATGGTTTTTGGTACGACACCCCGTGCTTGAAAGCGTTGCCCACAAAGGTGATGAGCAGCAACGGCGGCACGGTGCGGTCGGGCAGTTGCTCGGCAATGTTCACGTCGATGCTTACCGAGGCAGGATAGCGAAGCCGCATAAGCTTTATGTAATTGTCGATGAATGAAGCCTCCACCCTAAGTGGAATTTGCTCCTTTGCACCATCGTAGAGCAAGTATCGCATCATCTTCGAAAGGTCAACTATGGTGCTTTTCGCCTGATCGGGATTGATGTCGACAAGGGCATGAATGTTGTTGAGGGTGTTCATGAAGAAGTGCGGACTAATCTGGTATTTTAGGTATTGCAGCTCTTGTGTGAGATTCTCTTTTTGAAGCCGTTCGAGGCGTTTGCGGTCGTCATATGACTTGAACATTGCCTTCACACCCAAATTCACACCCATTAACAGCAATAGTATGATAAGCCGTATTATGTTGTGGCTGTTAAACGGTATGGACTTTTCCACGCCGCTTTGCGGGCTTGCCGTGAGCCTTGTGGCTGGAAATGTCGGCTCGGGGTGCATGGCCGACTGATAGATGTAGAATGCGGCAACGAGGCACATCAATGCTAAAAAGTAGCGTCCCCACTTGTGCTTGTAGATGAATAGCGGGGCAATTGCGTAATTGTGAATGAAGAACGCCACTATGAATCCTGTCATTGTCGACCAGATGGGAAGCACCCACTGCCAAGAGAAGGTTTCGGGCGACAGCTGCGCGTAGCTGAGCATTGTGAACAATGGAGCCAAGAAAGCAATTCCCCATGTGCCCACATATATCAGTTGCTCAGTTTTATTGTAAACCCTCGTCTGCATAGCGAAAACAAAAGTACCACTTTATGCATCAATAAGCAAGTGCGTGAATTGGCAAATCACCCATACTTGTCAATAATTATTGAATTGGCCTTAATTCTTAGAAATGCTCTGCCCAAACACCCCCAAAAGCCGATTTAATCGCATTATTTGGGCATTTTGTGCATAAATTGAAAATTGCGGCGGTTTGCGCAAATCGGCTTTGGCAAATCACCGAAAGACACGTGTTGCGCCCTGTTGCGCATTAAAAACATAAATGCCTGGTATATAGTGTAGTAGATATTAAATGTTGCGCCCTGTTGCGCCCTGTTTGATGGAATAAATTATTAATTTTGTCGCAATCTAATTTTTACAAAATATACACTAAAAATTATTTGGAAATGAAACTAAAAAAATCAGCTTTAACGATGTTGTCCGCATGGCTCCTAATGGCAACATCCTGCCAAGACGTGGAGCCATTTGCCCCATCGAATGACATCGGAAAAGAAAATGGGACAAACCTAAAGTCAATTGGCCGTCTACGATTTAAGTCTGTTGCTGATTTGAGTGCCGCGATGCAAGAAGTGTCTGTTATGCGTGCATTCAATGTTGATGGCATTGTGAATCCAGTAGATACGGCCAAGGGTGATGACTTTAAGGATGTGTTTACTCCAGTTGGAGATCTAGAGCAATATGCACAGGTGGATCCAATTATAGCGCTTGAAATGAAGGTGGCGCACAATACAATTGAGAACACTCAATTGTTGAACGACATGCAGGCATATGAGGCTTTTGGCTATGATGAACTGGTTCCGGAAACGGATTTTGCAAAATTATTGAATGTAAAAGGTGAGATTGAAGTTAATGACACGGTTTATAAAGTGTCTAAAACAGGAACGTATTTCTTCCAATCATCATTATATGACCATTTTGCCAATAATTTAGAAAAATACGAGGTATCACAGGGCTCAAAAGTGGCCGACAAGACGTTTTTAATGGACAAAGGAATATACCGGTATGAAACATTTGATTCAATTGTTTCGGCGGAAAGTGCTGATTCTGATTTGCCTGATTCTATTCCAGAAAACATGAATGCCCCATATACACCACCCTTGAAAACATCGTATGCCGAGGAAGTTCCATGGAGTAAACTTCCCGCATATGATGCTGATGCCAAGACAATAGTTGGCAAAATATGGCAAAGTTTGTTTGGCCGGAATAAGTCATATGTGTATCAGATATCAAAGAATCGTCGAGTGAGAGGTAAATTGTATGATATGTGCAATTTGCGCTATGGCGATATCTATAGGTTGTGCGCAAC
>CAVFVP010000106.1:0-465 GCA_963625945.1 Agathobacter rectalis
GGATAGAGCAAACCGCTAAGTACCTTAGCTGTTGAGTATCCGCTGCGGTCAATATCGTCCCATCCAGCCGATGGCGACACAATTACCAAAAGCACGTTTTTAAATAGGCTCATATGACAACTGACTTTTTAGAATGGCAAATTTACGCAAAAAATCAGAATAATTTATATACCTTTGCAGTGCTTTTTGAAGTTAACAGAGGCAATAATGAGATTTGAGTTTTTTATAGCACGAAGGTTAAAATTGGAGGCCGGAAACCGCAAGGGGTCTCCGAGTCTTAACGTGGCACTGACGGGTGTGGTTCTTGCCGTGGTGGTAATGATTTTATCAATCGTGATTGTCCTGGGTTTCAAAAAGGAAATCACCAGCAAAGTGTATTCACTTGACCCGCACCTTAAAGTGAACAACGCAATAATAGGTATCGACAGAAACATATCAACAGTCGACAGTCGCGAGGTATTCTTC
>CAVFVP010000106.1:475-4086 GCA_963625945.1 Agathobacter rectalis
TCCTTAAGACGGACAGCGACTTCAAAGGCGTGGTTTACCGCGGAATGGACGACGGATTTGACTGGAGCTACATTTCCAATCACTTGATCGACGGACGTGTGCCAAAAATAAAGGGCGGCACCGACATCAACGAGATAGCAATTTCAAAAATAGTTGCAAACCAACTAAACCTGAAAGTGGGCGACAAAATTCTAACCTATTTCATCGATTCAAAGGTTAAAGTAAGGAATTCGCACATAGTGGGCATTTACAATACCGATTTCGACAATTTTGACAAACAAATGATTTTGGGCAACATCGCCTTGATTCAGCAAGTCAACAGCTGGAGCGAGTGTACGGGAAATTATGTTGGCATCAACCTTAACGACATTGGCAACATTAAGGGCGAGGCATACACTCTTTTCAAGTTGCTGGCAAAATCGGTCTATAAAAAAAACGGAACGACACTTTTCAACGTAACCAACACGCGCGACACAAACATCTCGTTCTTTGCCTGGCTTGAGATGCTTAACATGAACGTGGTCATCATATTGTTGCTTATGGTTGTGGTATCCGGCTTCACCCTCATTTCGGCACTGCTCATGATTGTCCTCGAGCGGATAAAGCTAGTGGGACTGCTCAAAGCATTGGGAGCTACAAACAAATCAATCAGGCGAATATTCATCTATTTGACGCAGAAACTCATCCTTAAAGCACTTGTGATAGGAAATGCCATCGGCATCGGGTTAGCGGTCATTCAGCAGCAGTTCCATCTGATAAAGCTCAATGCCGAAGCCTACTATATGCCATATGTCCCTATTGAGCTTAACGTGCCCGCCTTGATTGTGCTGAACGTAGCCATTCTATTGATTTCTTATGCCACACTTATAGGGCCGTCTTACATCATATCGTCGATAAAACCCACATCGACAATGAAGTTTGAGTGACACTTTGCAACTTCAGGGCTACTCTACCCTTTCATGTATCAACGAAACCAAAGCGTCGCGGTCGGTGATGCGAATCTCGTTGTTGGTGTGCTGAATCATACCTTGCGATTTAAGGCATTCAAGGGCTGCCACTAAAGAGGCCCGGCGGGTGCCTAGAAGCACGCACAGGTCCTTCTGCTTAAAGTGCAGTGAAATGTCGCTTGAATCCTTGTTGGTCAACATTGATATAACAAATGCAAGACGCTCAGCTATGGTTCCTTGGGGCAGATGCTGAAGAGAAAGCTTTGGTTTTTGGGCATTGCGCGACAGATAGTTTAGGATATTGAACAGGAACACCTGGTCGCTACTCACCACCTTTATATAATCGGCCTTTGACAATTGCATAATGCCACAATCACCATGGGCATAAACATCAAACGGATATACAGGCTCACGGCCAAAAAGGAAATCGGGTCCAACGACACATGGAGCCGACACGATTTGCGACAGCGACACCCCGGTGCATCTGTTGGTTATGACAATTTTAGCGCTTCCCGAGACCACAAACTTCAAGTGGGTGGAATCTTCTCCCGAGGTTATAATACTCTGTCCGTTAGTATATTTAATAAAATGGAATGGCAATTTCTCTATTAGCTGCGATATTTGCCCACAGCTGGCACCTTGGAATAGTGGAAGCCTGAGCAACTTTGTGTACATTTTGCCATATTCGTTTTCCATATTATATTATTTTCTCCTGATTTTTAATTATATGCTATATGCAAAGTTAAACAATTTCAAGCATCTGAAAAAATCACAAATCACTTGAGCCATACCGACTCACAAAGCCCAAAATGTCGACATCGGTGCCAAATTGCCTGAACGGAATCACAAAAAACGTGTATCGTCTTACGGAAAGTTCCAGAACCACAATTCCGTTACCAATAGTAGCCGACTTTATCCCGTTTCGACTTATTATGTGGTCACGACGATGCTCATCGGCAAAATGGAGCAACAAATCGCCATTCATACTAACTTCGACCGCTTTATCAACAACCGACCAGCTAGCTTCCAGCGTCAGGATGTAATAGAAATAAATCAAAGCCAACAGCATAGGAATTGCAACACAGACCAACAGCAACGCCACAATCAGAAAGTTGACATTGACATATGTCAGGCTGCAGCAAACAACCACAGGAATTGCCAGCCATATCCAGTTGTCGGCCAAAAACCTTTTAGACACCACGGCCAGATATTGGCCGGATGAGACCTTGAAATAGTCACCTTTCAACATATCACTTGGCATCAACAAACGCAAAGTACACTGCTCCTATCAGCAGCAAGAACGAGACGAAATGATTCCAATGCAATGTCTCACCTTTAAAGAACAACGTAACGAACAACGTAAACACCGTGAGTGTCACTGCCTCTTGTATCACTTTCAGCTGCATAAGCGTAAATGGGCCTCCATTATCCACAAACCCTATTCTGTTTGCCGGCACCTGAAAGCAGTATTCAAACAGAGCAATGCCCCAAGAGAGCAAAATCACACCCCAAAGTGGCCAATTGCTCACTACTCCTGTGCTTTGCAACTTCAAGTGGCCATACCAGGCGAATGTCATAAACGTGTTTGAAATCAACAGCAGTGCAACTGTTGCACAACCGTTTATCAAAGTCATACTCATCGTAGCAATATCTATTTCTTTTTATTTGACTTTGCCGAAAGGGCCAACTTACGAGATTCCAGCATCTTATAACCTTGTGCATACGTGGCCATATTCTTGGGTATCAGCACTTGACAGTAACCAGTTCCTTCACGGTTATAAAGCCGCGACAAGTTCAAGTAGTGTTTTCCGTTTCCCCTGGTGATGTCGAACACTTCTCTTTTGCGGGCTTGTGCAGCATCGGCAAGCGGCGAATGTCCTTTGGGTGCTATGCCTCTCAGCTCATCGGGCAGCCCACCCTCGCCTATCCACACAGGGCGAATTTCAGTGCAAGGCGAATACCCAAGCCCTGCCCACATTGTCGTAAGTAATGGATTCTCGCCAGCAAGAACCCCCTCAACAACAACTGTAGCCGTTGAGATTCTGCGTGGTATGAAATCTTGATCCACAAGATACGGTGCACCGCTATTGGTAAAGTCTTTGCCTAACACCGAATGATAGAATGTGCGTGACAGTTCCTCGGTGAATACCGCTGGCGTGAAATCGCGCTTTGCTATGTGCCGCGCAATCAAGGCTTTCTCATTTTCCTCCCTCACATAGCCCATGCCCTTGTCAGTTCTTCCGCTATATGAATAATTAGTGCGAGTGAGTATGCCCGTTGACGAGTCCTTCAAGTCATACTTCACATATTTAAAGTTACCCGTCTCAAAATAAGCACCATTGCCATCAGCATCTATCACACCGAAATTAGCCTCAACCCTCATTGGGCGCGATAAAGTGTCGAGCAGAGTCTGAAAGTCGTCAACATTTTTGCACTTCTGCAGGGCAAGCGTCATCACGAACCCCTCATGGTCCATATTTTTGATGGTATCGGAATTCAGGTTGTATGATGCAGTATTCATTATTGCAAACCCTTTATCATTAAACCCCATCCAAGCTTGACGGCAATCCTTGTCGGTGGCATTGTAAAGGGCCACATATTCGTAACTGCTCCGAGTGGCAGCTATGCGCTCGATTTTGTTGTTCTGATCATCAGTGTCGCGGT
>CAVFVP010000107.1:0-4059 GCA_963625945.1 Agathobacter rectalis
CACCACAAGGCGGTTGCCGACTTGCGGTTTTTCAAAATTACGCACGATTTGCGAAATAAGCAAATTTACAACTGTTATTTATTTTTTTTAATAAAACAGCAGTACCGCAAAGTCTGTGGCCGCTATTGACATATTCCAGGAAAAAACGTTGGTTGAACCAGCTAATTGGACCTGAATCGCATCAGTTTGGGCTATTTTAACCAGCCGACGGCTTGATTTATATGTTTTTTACAATAGCATCATTGCCATTTGTGGAAAAATGGCTAATTTTGTAGGCTAAAAGACAATAGCTGCATTTTAAATGAGAAATAGATTATTATTAGCATTATGCGCTGCTGTGGCTCTGACCAGTTGTGGCGAATACAATAAAGTGCTCAAAAGCACAGATTACAACTACAAGTACGCCTACGCAAAGAAGGCGTTTGAGCTGAAGAAGTACACTCAGGCCTACACCATTTTGCAGGACCTGATTCCAGTGTTCAAGGGCACCGACAAGGCAGAGGAGTCTCTTTACCTGCTTGGACTGAGCTATTACGAGAACAAGGACTATGTGAACTCAGGCTCATATTTCAAACAGTATTACCAGCACTACCCCAAAGGCCAGTATGCCGAGCTTGCCCACTACTATGCCGGTTACGGCTATTACCTCGACTCGCCCGAGTCGCAGCTCGACCAGTCGGAGACCTACAAAGCCATCGAGGAACTCCAGTTGTTTCTGGACTACTACCCCAAGAGCGACAAAGTGTCGATTGCCCAAAACGCGATTTTCGAGTTGCAAGACAAGCTTGTGCTGAAAGAGCTTGAAAACGCCCAGCTCTACTACAACCTGGGCAACTATATGGGCAACAACTACGAGTCGTCGGTGATCACGGCCAAAAACGCCATAAAGGACTACCCCTACAGCAAATACAAGGAGCAACTCGAAATGCTTGTGCTTAAGGCACGATTCAAAGAAGCCGAGCAGAGCGTCGACGAGAAGAAAGAAGAGCGTTACCGCGTGGTGGTTGACGAATACTACGCATTCATCAACGACTACCCCGACAGCAAAACCCGCAAAGAGGCCGACAACATTTATAAAATCGCAAGCAAGCACGTGAGCGACAAATAGGAGGTCGCTCTGCCCATCTTGACAACCAAACGCAGAACAAAACAAAACATTTATATATAAGAAATGGATTACAAGAAGACAAACGCACCACTCACAACATCGATCCACGACCTGGTGGACATGGCTCAACAGACTGGCAACATTTATGAAGCCGTGTGCATAATCAGCAAACGCGCCAACCAAATTGCAGCCGAGATGAAAAGTGACTTGGAAAAGAAGCTTCAAGAATTTGCTTCGATGAACGACAACCTGGAAGAGATTTCAGAGAACCGTGAGCAGATTGAGATTTCACGTTACTACGAGAAACTGCCCAAACCAACCTTGATTGCAACTCAAGAATACAACGACCACGAGTTGGCATTCCGCAACGTAGCAAAGGAAAAAGACGATTTCAATTTCTAATCGTCACTGCCGGCCAGGCTTACAGCGACTGCCGCACACACTGGCCGCCACCTACAAGAAGATTAAGCAACGCCCCGCCGGCATCACTACTGCCCGGCGGGGCGTTGCCCGTTGTTAAATGTACCGCATCATGCGCCGGTGAGGCGAAAGGCGTTGTCAGCCCATGGGCTTTGCAAACTTGCGAAAGAAACCTATTGCCAATGCAGTGAGCACTGCACTGACAAGGGCAACTACAGGGAACTGCCCGGCTGAGGGTATCCCAATGCGGTCAATCAAGCCTGCATCGACCAAGTGTACATTACCCAAATAGGTGGCGACGACCACACATCCGTTGTTGAGCGTATGGGCCAGCACCGGAAGCCACAAAGACTTGCTCCAGACCATCAGATAGCCAAGCCAAGCCCCAAGCAAAAGCCGAGGCAGAAAGCCGAAAAACTGAAAATGGATGAAGCTGAACACGAAAGCCACTGTCCAAATAGCCATATGCCGCCGCATCCCGCGATCAACACACAGGCCCAAAATAGCACCACGAAAAAAAATCTCCTCGGAAAATGCCGCCAACAGAGCAACAACAAACAACGAGCACAGCATCACGGCAAACGACGTGGACGAAAGCAAATCATTTGTCATCTGTTGGGCCGCCTGCTCAGTGAGGCGAATCAGTTGCTCAAGCGAGCTCATCGAGTCGGGCAAAGACATACCCTGATTCAGGTTGTAAACCCAATTCAGCGCTGGAAGCGAGACGACATACACAACAACCACAAACGCCACCTGCCGCCACGACAAGCCCACATTCAAGCGCAACGACTGCCCCACAGGCCTGTTACCCAAGTAAGCCACGAGCAAAGCCGGCAGCACAAACACGAGCACGTCTTGAAACACAGTGGAGATCCAAAGGCTGGCACGGTGGCCAAACAATCCAATCTGCGGAATGGCACTGGCCACAAACAATCCCACTATAAAGGCACAGACGAGCACAGTGAGCCTATTGCCAAACGACATATTTAATTTCATACAATTATTTACGTTTGAATTTAATTTTTGCAAAATTACACAAAACGAGCCAATGTGGCATACTAACACATGCAATAATCGGGTATGACATTTGTTATTTAATTAAGAAAGCAATGAATCATTTTCACAAAGGAGGTTTATTATGAAAAAGGGTTTATTTTTAGCATTGATTCTGATGGTGCTACCGGCAACAATCAACGCAACGACCGTGCAAGCAAAATCAAAGACAGCAAGCGACTCTGTGGAACTGACCGTGGTCAAACCGTCAAAGCTGACCAAGGAGAGCAAGGAAGAGCGCAAAACAAGAGAAAAGCGTGAGAGGCAGGCAATCGACTCCATTGCCCACATCAAGGCCATAGAAGCCATCGATAGCGGATATTTTGTCATACTTGCCGACAATCTATCGCTCGGACGTTTAGGCTATATGGTGAGCGACATCAACAGCAACGCCAATTTCATCCTCATGCAAAACGACGGAGGGATTTTCCAAATAGCCTTCAACAACGGCCGTTTGGGCCTTAACGGAATGGGTGGCGTGACGCTGCACGGTGCAATTCGCAACAAGCAAGTCAAGAACGACAAAAATGGTGGTGTGTTCGTGTCATACAACCTGATCGGAAGCGGAGTGAACGCTTACGTGACCATATCTCTCATGCCCGGAAGCGACCGCGTGGACGCCACAGTCACCCAAATGATGGGGCCGGAGCGCATAAGCATGATGGGTAGCCTGGTGCCCTACCGCAACGACGACATCACAATTGAGAAATGACGACACCACAGTGTCAGCACCCCTCAATGCCAGACCCATGCCCTTGATGCCCCTTGACGAAAAGACAGCCTCAAGGGCTTTTTTACGCATAGCCAGTAACACACAGCCCAACCATATCACATGACATTCCCGCACACAACCAAACCGCCAAGGATGTTCAATGTGTTATGTCCAGCCACACTTCATTGTGTCCTTTCAAGACATAGCTCTGCAACTTTCACGACTGAACAAATGCCAACATCATCAAATTTCTCTATGGCTTAATAGAACCGAAATTCTTTAATTTTTCAGTCTGTCAATTTTTTCACTGGACAATAGTGAAATATGATAAAAAGCGGAGATCTTCCAAATTTTACAATCTTTTATGCCACATTTTTTCAGTGTCCAAAAGATGCGCTTCATACATTGGGCTAAAACCGTCCGAAAATCGTCCGAAGCCGGACGGCGGGGAAAGTCCTAAAACAAAAATAACCCACTGATATTCAGTAGGTTATTTTTATTGAGTTTTAACTCAAAGCGGAGAGAGAGGGATTCGAACCCCCGGAGGTGTGACCCTCAACGGTTTTCAAGACCGCCGCATTCGACCACTCTGCCATCTCTCCGAAATCAAAAACTGTTTCGTTTTTACGGGTGCAAATTTAGCAACTTATTTTTAACTGTGCAATTTTTTTGTCAAAAAACTTTGCATGTAGAGTCCAACAGCAAGTGTGTAGAGTCCAACAGCAAGTGCAAAATTAAGGGAAATGTTGGAAAAAGCGTTTGAGGG
>CAVFVP010000108.1:0-3941 GCA_963625945.1 Agathobacter rectalis
TTGTCGGTCTTATCACAAGCAGCGGCCTGCACAACGCGGGCCGCTGCTTTTTTTGCTGGTATGGGGGACGACGACACAAAAAAGCATCGCGAAATCTCTTCGAGATGCCCTTAGGAAAAAATAGTATGAATAAAATGTACTCGTGATATATAGACTCAGGTGTTACATCATGAAAAACAAATCTATGTATGAAAAACTGTAATTTGCCTTACAGCAAAATATCAATTAAATACATGAGTGATGCCGAAAGCAAAAAGACGAGTCAAAGCCACAACGGCTTGCAACATTGAGCTAATGCAGCAAGCGGCCAAGCTATGATAAAATTCAATATAAAAACACTAAAAACATCTTTTTGCAGGGAATAATCCCATTTTCGCATTTCATAATGCAAATATAATAAATAACACAGTAAAGCCTACACAAAGCCACAATAAAAACAAAACTTTTTTCAGTGAAGGTGAGCTTTTTAACAGTTAAGCGTTTTGTGGGCGGCTGGTGAATGATAGTATAAGCCCCATCTAATCACGCCATAATACCAAAACCACACCACGAGCCAGCCGCAACGACGATGCAAAACCAGCTGAGCCATATATAGACGTGAGCGACACGCATGATCGGGCTTTTACACAAAAACGCCACCCCGTGTGGTTTAATATAGGACAATGTGGTGCTGATAACGAGAAAAAAGAGTAATTTTGTAGCGTTAATGACACCACTCAGTGAAACAGGCTGCCAAGCCACAAGCATTAAGCTGCAAAGCATGCCGGCACGGCGGCAGAAACCACACTGCAAAAACCACGCTACAGAAGATATGAAAAGAGCATTGATAACCGGTATCACAGGTCAGGACGGTTCGTTTCTGGCAGAATTTTTATTGGATAAAGGCTATGACGTGCACGGCACCATACGCCGCAGCTCGGTTGACTACCGCGAGCGCATTGCGCACCTTGAAGGCCTGCCCCACTTTCACCTCCACTACAGCGACTTGAGCGACTCGATGAGCCTCGTGCAAGTGGTGAAAGCCGTGAAGCCCGACGAGATCTATAATCTGGCGGCACAAAGCCATGTGCAGGTGAGCTTCGACTCACCCGAATTCACTGCCGATGTGGACGCTGTGGGAGTGCTGCGCGTGCTTGAGGCAGTGCGCCAGTGCGGACTCGAGAAGACCTGCCGCATATATCAAGCATCGACCAGTGAGCTTTACGGCAAAGTGGAAGAAGTGCCACAAAACGAGAACACCCCTTTCCACCCCTACAGCCCCTATGCCGTGGCCAAGCAATACGGCTACTGGATTGTGAAGGAATACCGCGAGGCCTACAACATGTTTTGCTGCTCAGGCATCCTGTTCAACCACGAGAGTGAGCGCCGCGGCGAGACGTTTGTCACACGCAAAATCACACTTGCCGCTTCGCGAATCAAGCAAGGCAAGCAAGAGAAACTGCTTCTGGGCAACCTCTCGAGCCTGCGCGACTGGGGTTATGCGAAAGACTATGTGGAATGCATGTGGCTGATTCTGCAGCACGAGACACCCGAAGACTTTGTGATTGCCACTGGCGAGCAGCACTCGGTGCGCGAATTCTGCACCCTAGCGTTCCATTATGTGGGCATAGAGCTTGAGTGGCAAGGCGAAGGTCCAAACGAGAAAGGCATCGACAAGGCTACCGGAAAAGTGCTTGTGGAGGTGTCGGCCGACTTCTACCGCCCGACCGACGTGGTAAACCTGTGGGGCGACCCGTCGAAAGCACGGCGCGAGCTTGGGTGGAACCCCACCAAGACATCGTTTGAGCAACTGGTGAAAATCATGATTGACCACGACATGGAACAAGTGGCAGTGGAAAGAGCCAGTGACCGCATACGCATGAACCTGGCCGAATATCTCGAAAAAGGCATTGTGAAATAAACAAAACGCCGCATCGCCTCAGCCACGCGAAGCCACGGCCGGCATCCATTGTGTTTTGCCGAAGTGGCAGTGGCGACACGGCCTGCACGGCCCAATAAGGAACAGACTACACAGATAACGAATTATGATGGAAAAAGAAGCAAAAATCTACGTGGCAGGCCACCGCGGCATGGTGGGCTCGGCCATCGTGAGAGAGCTTAACCGACAAGGCTACAACAACATAGTGACCCGCACACACAAAGAGCTCGACCTGACCAGGCAAGAAGCCGTGGAAAAGTTCTTTGCCGAAGAGCGGCCCGAATATGTGTTTGTGGCAGCAGCCAAAGTGGGCGGCATTGTGGCCAACCAAAATGCATTGGCCGATTTCATGTACGACAACATGACGCTTGAGATGAACGTGATTCACAGCGCATGGAAAAACGGGTGCAAGAAGCTGGAATTCCTGGGATCGTCGTGCATCTATCCCCGCATGGCTCCACAGCCCATGCAGGAGTCGTGCCTGCTCACAGGCGCGCTTGAAAAGACCAACGAGGCCTATGCGCTCGCCAAGATTTCGGGGCTGAAATACTGTGAGTTCCTGAACCGCCAATATGGCACCGACTACATCAGCGTGATGCCCACCAACCTATATGGTCCCAACGACAACTACCACCCCACCCACAGCCACGTGCTGCCGGCACTCATCCGACGCTTCCACGAGGCAAAGGAGCAAGGGTTGCCCTACGTGACCTGCTGGGGCGACGGCAGCCCGCTTCGCGAGTTCCTGTATGTTGACGACCTGGCCAACCTGTGCGTGTTTTTAATGAACAACTACAGCGGCAACGAGACCGTGAATGCCGGAACAGGAAAAGAGCTGACAATCAAAGAACTGACCGAGAAGGTGGCCAAGATAGTTGGCTACACCGGCGAAATAAGATGGGACAGCAGCAAGCCCAACGGCACCCCGCGCAAACTGCTCGACGTGTCGAAGGCCACCGCACTGGGCTGGACCTACAAGACCGAGCTCGACGAGGGCATACGTCTGGCCTATGAGGACTTCCTGAACAACCCGATGCGCGCCGAGCGCTGACAATCGGGCACAAGCCAACATCGGCTGCGGCCGCCCCCTTTGGATGAGAGGCGGCCGCAGCCGCATTTTTGCATAGTCGGCATTGCGCAAGAAAACAAGCTGTATATACTGCTACAAGGCCCAGGCTGAGAGCCGTTATGCTCTGCCTGGGCCTTGCTGAGTGAACCCATGGGGAGTCGAACCCCAATCGAAGGAACCGGAATCCTTTATTCTATCCATTGAACTATGGGTCCATGAGACAAAATGGGCACAATGCCGCGATTTCATTTGGCAAAATTAGTGAAATTTGCGTAGCTTTGCAAAAGTAACGTCATAAAAAAAGCACCAGCATGAATGTGAGAATAGAGCCATCGTGGAGCACAGAACTTGCCGATGAATTCAGCAAAGACTACTTTGTGAGACTTACCGAATTTGTAAAGAGCGAATACGGCAATTCACAGGTGTTTCCACCCGGCAAGCAGATTTTTGCGGCATTCGACGCCACGCCGTTCGATGCGGTGAAGGTGGTGATTCTGGGGCAAGATCCGTATCACGATGTGGGCCAGGCCAACGGCCTATGCTTCTCGGTGGCAGAGGGTGTGCCTTTCCCGCCATCGCTGATGAACATATTCAAAGAGGTGCAAGCCGACACCGGGGCACCTATTCCGCAAAGCGGCGACCTCACACGCTGGGCACGCCAGGGAGTGCTGCTGCTCAACAGCACCCTCACGGTGAAAGCCCACCAGGCAGGCTCGCACCAAGGGCACGGATGGGAGCAATTCACCGATGCCGTAATCGCCCACCTGGCCAACAACCGCAGCAACCTTGTCTTCATCCTGTGGGGAAGCTATGCCATACGCAAAGGGGCATTCATCAACCGCATGAGGCACTTGGTGCTCACCTCGCCACACCCATCGCCACTATCGGCCTACAGGGGATTTTTTGGCCAGCACCACTTCTCGCAAGCCAATGCCTACCTCGAGGCCCATGGCC
>CAVFVP010000109.1:0-2720 GCA_963625945.1 Agathobacter rectalis
CCGTTGTGATCCCCAATAGTGAGGGACGCAACACAACTCCGTCAATTGTGGCATTCGTTGATGGCGGCGAGCGTAAAGTGGGTGATCCTGCTAAGCGCCAAGCCATTACCAACCCAACCCGTACGGTGTATTCTATCAAGCGTTTCATGGGTGAAAGCTATGATCAGGTGACAAATGAGATTTCTCGTGTTCCTTATAAGGTAGTCAACAATGGCAACAATCAGCCACGTGTGGAAATTGACGGCCGTCAGTACACTCCGCAAGAGATTTCTGCCATTATTCTGCAAAAAATGAAGAAAACTGCCGAGGACTATTTGGGACAATCTGTCACAGAGGCTGTGATTACCGTTCCGGCATATTTCAACGACTCTCAGCGCAAAGCCACTAAGGAGGCTGGCGAGGTGGCCGGACTAAAGGTGCTCCGCATCGTTAATGAGCCTACTGCAGCAGCTCTCGCCTATGGTCTTGACAAAGCCAATGGCGATAAGAAGATTGCCGTGTTTGACCTAGGTGGCGGTACATTCGATATTTCGATTCTTGAACTCGGCGATGGCGTTTTCGAAGTGAAATCAACCAATGGAGACACTCACCTTGGCGGTGACGACTTCGACCAGCGCATAATCAATTGGCTTGCCGATGAGTTCCAAAAAGATGAGAATGTGGATCTGCGCAAGGATCCTATGGCATTGCAACGCCTTAAGGAAGCAGCCGAAAAAGCTAAAATTGAATTGTCGAGCTCAATGACAACGGAAATCAACCTTCCTTATATTATGCCGGTTAACGGTGTGCCTAAACACTTGGTGAAGACATTGAGTCGCGCAAAATTCGAACAACTTTGCGATGACTTGATTCAAAGCACCATCAAACCTTGCGAACAGGCTCTGCATGATGCCAACCTCTCAACAAGCGACATCGATGAGGTGATTCTTGTAGGTGGCTCTACACGTATTCCCGCTGTTCAGGAAATTGTACAAAAATTCTTCGGTAAAGCACCGTCAAAAGGCGTGAACCCCGACGAAGTGGTTGCAGTGGGAGCTGCCATCCAGGGCGGTGTGCTCAGTGGCGACGTTAAAGATGTGCTGCTGCTCGATGTTGTGCCACTTTCAGTGGGTATCGAGACTTTGGGCGGCGTGATGACAAAACTCATTGACGCCAACACTACAATCCCGACACGCAAGAGCGAGACATTCTCAACGGCTGTAGACAACCAGCCATCGGTTGAGATTCATGTGCTCCAAGGTGAGCGCCCGATGGCCAAAGACGACAAGACACTCGGCAAGTTCCACCTTGATGGCATAACCCCTGCTCCGCGTGGCGTGCCACAGATTGAGGTGACCTTCGAGATTGACGCCAATGGCATCATGAACGTTTCGGCTAAAGATAAGGCAACAGGTAAGGAGCAGAGCATCAGAATAGAAGCATCCAGTGGCTTGAGCGATGCTGAAATCCAGAAGATGAAAGATGAGGCTGCCGCCAATGCCGCTGCCGACGCTAAGGAAAAAGAGCGCATCGACAAAATCAACCAAGCCGATGCAATGATATTCCAAACCGAAAAGAGCCTTAAGGATCTGGGCGATAAGCTTCCTGCCGACAAGAAAGGTCAAATCGAGACGGCCCTCAACAAGCTGAAAGACGCTCACAAGAGTCAAGACATTGCGGCTATTGATGCTGCCATGAATGAGTTGAATGAGGTGTTCCATGCAGCTTCTCAAGAGATGTATAACCAGCCTGGAGCACAGCAGGGACCGCAGCAAGGCAATGCAGGCCAGGGCTTTCAGGGCAGTAATAACCAAGGTGGTAATGGTGGCTCAGCAGAAGATGTTTCTTATGAGGAAGTGAAATAATAAGCTTGCAAGTAAAGCAAAATATTTAAAAAGCGTGCGGCTCACTGAGTCGCACGCTTTTTTTAGGCCTTGTGGGGCTAAGGGGGGATACTGTTGATTTGTTGTGTTCTCTCCATGTGGTATTAAAAACGTTGTTTGGTGTAGTAAAAAACAGAATCATGAATCATGTTTATATTGTTAAACGTCTATTTCATACATTCATACGGCCATTTCATACATTCTGCCTCTAAAAGTTTGGTGGTTGGTTTGCTTTGTTTGATCTTTGCACAAGATTAAAACACAGTAGGGTGTCTACTGACATAAATAGTTACTTCCATACAAATATCAAAAAATGAGAATCATCTATAACAAACTCATCCCGTTGGGAAAAGGATTCTATGCCATCAATTTGTTTGGTGTGCTGTTTGCCAAAGGGCCATGCGGTATGGTTGTGGTCCATCACAAGCATATACACGGCTCAAATCAAAGAATTTGCCATTCTACATTGTTTACCCATCGAGTGGGCTATTCGCATCATTCATTATCGAGGTTATGTGAAAGGGTATTACAACATCTCCTTTTAACGCGAAGCCTATGCCAACAAACCAATCTTAATTACCTTAATGAGTACAGACGTTAACGCTGCTTGCAAATACTTGGAAAGACACACCATGCCCAAATGGGAAAAACAGTAATGCGATAAAATGGCATGCGACACCGGCCATAACTTTTAAATAAAATGTTATGGCGCGTAACGACAGTAATGATAGCAAAAATGCCCAATAGGAAGACATTGAAAATAGTGATTGTAGTGGCAACCCTTCTGGCTCTGAAATGGTTGTGGGTGACCATTTCAACTGCGGATCATGGAACATTTGCAAGTGAGAAGGCATAGAT
>CAVFVP010000109.1:2730-3937 GCA_963625945.1 Agathobacter rectalis
GGCATAGATATTGCGCAGACGTAATTATCTCACAAACGAGCTTTTGGTGGCACCCAATGACGTGATTAAAAAATGCCAGGAGTAATTGGTCCTCAGTTTCAGGGGGAATGGGCAATGTATTCCTGCTCCATGTTATCAGCAGCACTGGTAAATGTGAGCATTCTTTATCCAGAAGAGAGGGGGAAATCCATTCAGCAAATCGACAGCTTAATAGAAATAGTAATGTCGCCAAAACTGAGGGAATATGATGCCGCAAGATGTGGCGAAGACCCATTGGAGAGTTTGAACAGCCCCTTGAGTCATATTTAAGCCTTCTTGCTTGGATGATAGGTGGTTATAAGCCGCTGGAGGAGATGGCAAATATGATGACCTATATTATAAACTGTGTGGTACGTTGAATAGGAGAATGAGAGAAAGTCCCACGTTGAACCTGCTCACCTATCCGGAAGAGGCTGTATATGTTCCGGATATGTTGGTGACTTTAGTGGCTTTGAGTAATTTCACGTGGCAATGTGATAATCGATACCAAGCAACAGTTAAAGAATGGCTGAATAAAGCAAAAAAAGAATGGATTGACAACGAAACCGGCATATTGAAATCATTTTTGGATTACTATGGCACGGAAATGCATATGCCAGTCAAGGGCTACTATTCTGCGTTGATCTGCTATTACCTGACTTTTATTGATGAGGCTTTTGCGCAAGAACAGTATATGTTGCTTAAGAAGTATTTCGTGCAGGGCAAAGCCATATCAGGCATCAGGGAATATTATGATCATCCATGTTGGTTGGGAATAGACATTGATTCTGGCCCAATCATCTGCAACCTAAGCCCATCGGGAACAGCATTTGCTATTGGGGCGGCCACATACTTTGCCGACACCGACTTCCGGAACAGACTGTTGAAGACAGGCGAAATAGCTGGTTCTACTGTTCGTGGGCTCAACAGTAATCACTATTTGCTGGCAAATGTTGCATTAGTGGGAGAAGCAATCACTTTGGCAATGAGCACCAGCGTGCCGTGGCACAAGAAGGCAAAACCTCAATGACAAAAAGGTGTGGAAATAGCCGTTTTCTAAAAAAATCAGCTATGACGTCATTGACATCAACCCAATATTGTCCTAAACGTTTTGAAAAAACGCAGTAAGGCAGTGGCTGTCTCAATGACACCCCCACGGCATCATTTATATGGTATTTATTTCGTCAAG
>CAVFVP010000110.1:0-3872 GCA_963625945.1 Agathobacter rectalis
AAAAGAAACAGCGACGGCCGGCTGCCCCAAAAGCAGCCGGCCGTCGCCCCGTAATATCAAGCCAAAGATTGCGCTTCTCAAGAAAAGATAGGCATACAATATTTTTGACTTTGAATCGTGAAAAAGTCTATGTTGGCTTATTTATTGAAGCCAAATATTCTTCATGCAAGTGGTAGTGCTTTTTCATAAATATCACATATGCTATAGCAAGTAATATAAATACGCTAGCAAGGTATGTCCAATGCCAAAGATGGCTATCAGGACATAAGTAGATGAATCCAAGTGAAATGCATAGTTGAATGGTCGCATAAAGTAGAGCTATCTTCACATGACCTATGTGAAGTTCGTTGGCCATAATTTGATAAGCGTGCTTACGGTGAGCAGTTCCTAAGTTTTCGTGTAGCATAATGCGATGGACAATAGTTAAGCATCCGTCCACTCCATATACAATGAGCATTATTAGCCAAGAATTGTCAAGTGTGCAGACTATTAGCCGCCCAATTAAAAACAGCATTATAAAGGCTATTCCAATTGAACCAACGTCTCCAGCAAAGCACTTGGCTTTTCCCTTGGGCCTAAGATTGAATAGGCAGAATACAGATGAAGCAAGTATTGCGGTTACAATCATGCTTTGATCCACGAAGCTGTTACTCTTTGTAACTAATGCTAATGGAATGAGTACGGCAAGAGAGTAAGCCCCCGTGATTCCGTTGATTCCATCCATGAAGTTAATTACATTGGCAGCTCCAACGATGACTATCAGTGCCAAAGGGGCAATCCACCAGTGGGGTAATCCCAATTGAAATAGCATCAAGATGGCGGCAATTATCTGTACAACCAACCTTGAGGAATCGGGTAGTGAGCGTATATCATCGACAAAACTGAATCCGGCTACAAGTGTCAGGCCGACCACAAACCACGGATACTGGAATCTACTAGCTATGCTGTATAGCCAAATTCCAACCAGAAAAATAATGCCGCCGCCACGCAAAGTGATGGTGGAGTGTGACGACCGCTCATTGGGCTTGTCGGTAATCCCATATATTTTTGCAATGCGGAAGTATGTGATTTCTGCAACCAGCAGCACTATCAGTATAATCGCGTATTCTGTTATCATAATGTTAGTCTGCTTTATACAGATTATCTAAGTGATGCCATATTTTGCTGTAGTCTAAGTTATCAACTACCCATTTCCTTGCAACAGGGCCATATTTTATGTCAAGATTTTGCTCGATAAATCGAGTCAGGGCTGTACTTATGTCATTGCTACTTATTTTTACGAATTCACCCGTCTTGCCACTGATTATTGCATCGCGGCATCCTGTTGCCCGCGTTGTTATTACAGGTACGCCCATCGATTGTGCTTCAAGTGCACCAATTGGGAATCCCTCGCGGTAAGAAGCCAGCACATAAACGTTCATCATGGCATAGTAGTACTCTTGATCTTCATCAACAAAGTCGGTCCACACAATGCCGTCACCGCTTTTAATGCGCCGTTCTATGCGCTCAGGTAACACATCGCGATGGTCAAGCGGCCCCATGAGTAGCAGTTTGGCTTCGGTGTGTTGCTTCCTTATAGCATCAAAGGCGTCCACTAGTTCTGGTATGCCTTTGTCTTTCACCATACGTCCTGTGTACCCAATCACCCAATCGCTCTCTTTCAACCCCCACTTAGCGCGCATTTCATTGAGCTTGTCATCGTTGATGTTTCGAGGGTTGAATTTGCCGCCCGTGTCAATGCCTGTGCACGTGCCTGCTCCCAGTGTCAGCTGCTTGTGTGCCGGGTTCAAATGGTCGGCAATGCTACGCTCGCATACCGACTGGCTCACACACACAATTTTGTTGGCGCACAGTGAGGTCAGTCTGTCGCAGTTAATCAGTACTTGTCGTAGCAACCCGTGTGCCGTTTCGTACACGATTCCGTGTCTGAAGTAAACGCGCAAAGGTACGCGGCTGAGCCATGCGGCTATCATGGCTAGAAGTCCACCTTTGGGGGAGTGGCCCACAACTATGCCTATTCGGTGCTTGCGTATGTATCGGCTGATTTGCCAAATGGCGCGTAGGTCGTCAATAATTGATATGCTACGGTTTATCGGGGTGGCCATATACCGAAATCCCATCTTCTTAGCATACCCGTCAAGCCTTGGGCTGTAGCTGCATATTACATGCTCGTTGTAGCCGCGCTCCTTGAAGTGGGTGAACTGGTCACCAATGAAGTAGTGCAACTGATAGTAGATGGTGAGCACATGCAGAATGTTATGTTTGTCTCGATTTTTCATTTCTTTAGGAGTTTTTGGTAGAGGGCGTGGTAGTTGCGGGCCATCACGCTGATGTCATACTGCCGGGCCTTGCGCTGGCAGGCTTCGGCCACCTGGCGGTAGCGGTCGGGGTTGGTGCACAGTCCGCTTATGGCTTGGGCAAAGCCCTCGGCGTCGCCCTCACGCACCAGCACGCCGTGGCCGCGCACTATCTCGCGCAGGCCGTCCACATCGCTCGCCACAAAGGGTCGGCCGCTGGCCATGCCTTCGATGCTCGACAGGCTCAGACCCTCCCAGTGGCTGCTGAGCGCCACCACGTCGGTCTCGCGCAGCAGCCGTGGCACGTCGGTGCACACTCCGGGCATCTCCACCCGGCCGGCCACGCCCAGGCTTTCGGCCAGTGCGGCCACTTCGGCGCGGCGTGGCCCGTCGCCCACCAGCCGCAGGCGGTAGCCCTCGGGCAGCAGGGCAATGGCGCGCACCAGTGTGTCTTGGTCTTTTTGTGGTCTGAAAGCTGCTATCATAGTCACCAAGTGCGGTCCGTCGGGGTCGATGCGTTTAATCGGGTTAAGGAAGCGCGACGTGTCCACACCGTTGTATATCGTGGTGATGCTTGGCCTCGGGCCGATGTATTGCTCCAGATTGGCCTGCGTCTGGTCGCTGATGCACACTATGCTGTCATATTGGCTATACATCCAGGCGTCGACGGGCCGCAGAGCCTTGATGGAGCGTCGGCGGTTGGTTGAGTTGTGCTCGGTGGTCGCTAGGCTGGCACGACTGCCGCTCAGCTGGCGCGCCACGGGGGCGAAGAGCTGGCAGGCGGTGTTGTGGGTGTGCACCACGTTATAGCCGCCGCGGCGCATGAGCCGCGCCAGCCGCCAGGCATTCACGGGGTTGTAGGCGCCAGTGCCCACGCCCAGTGCGTGGACCGCAATGCCTGCTCCTTCAAGCTCGCGCTTGAAGGGGGTGTCGTGGCCGTCAAAGAGCGCCAGCTCCACATCGCAGCCAAGCTGCCGCAGCTGCGGCAGCAGGTCCACCATCAGGTGCTCGGCGCCGCCCGTGTCGAGCGATGTGATCACATGCAGTATCTTCATTTCTTTTTTTTGGTAAAGATTACAGATTACAGATTACGGATTACAGATTACAGTTTACAGAGCCTAACGGACTGTTTTCACATTCCCACAGATCTCACAGATTTTCACAGATATTTATGCCCGTCAGTCTCTGTAAACTGTAATCTCTCATCAGTAAACTTTATATCCGTGAAAATCTGTGTAATCTGTGGGAGATAAACCATTCCGTCAGGCTCCGTAATCCGTAATCCGTAATCTGTAATCTCTCATCTCTCAACTCTAAAGCAAAACATCTCTCAGATGCATCAGCCAGCCCAGTGGCATAACGGCGTTCCACGCCAGCGGCAGCTGCGGCACCCGGCTGAACTTCTTGCAGCACAGCCTGAACCGCCAGTAGTTGATGGCCGCCTTCAGCTTCTGCCTCCACGGAATGCCGTAGCCGAGCATCTCGGCATAGCACATGGTCGAGGCCACGGGGCTCTGCATGCGCACCCTCACTATGTTGTCAGTCAGTCCGTCGGGCTGATATTCGGCAATGTAT
>CAVFVP010000111.1:0-3441 GCA_963625945.1 Agathobacter rectalis
TCGTTTTTTAGACAGAAAGCCAAAAGGACAAGACACTTGGTCAGTCTCTGTAAACCGTAAACTGTAAACTGTAATCACAAACCGTCAGGCTCCCTCAACTCTAATCTCTCAACTCTAAACTTTATTCTCTCATCTGTAATCTTTACAAAATTCTCTAAAACTCTAAACCCTCAACTCTAAACTTTATAAACCACCATCCTGAAAACAACTATGATTATCGTTACACTAATCCTTTCGTTAGCAGCATTGTTCTTTTTGCCGAAACAGTATAGCTTAACTTTCAACAAAGACCGATGCTCTCTTTTTAAGGCTTTTTTGCCGTTTTTGATAATTTTAGGTCATATCAGTCTAAATAGTGGCCACATACTAGCAGACTTCAATTGGGTTGGAATGTTTGCCGTGGGTCTGTTTTTCTTCATTTCCGGCTACGGACTTGAGACCAAACGTGAATGTGGAAAAATCATATTAAACGAATTGCCAATGCGCATCGTGAAATTGGTGCTACCACTCATCGCACCAATTATCATCTACGGCATTTCACTTTATGCCACACACACCAATGTCACAGTCACTATTGTCCAGAACATCAAAGCTTTTGGCATTGTATTGCCATTCACCTGGTTTGTGGTTATATTATGCGGATTATATGCCGTTTTCTACATCACAGCCAAGTGTGTGCATTCGGCAACAACATTTGCCATTGTGGTTACCCTTGTGTCACTAGCATTTTCATTTGGCATTGCAAAAACTTCAGGGATTGCCTATCTGTCGCTAAGCAATCTCACATTCCCTGCCGGCATCATATTCAAGCAACAAGAAGATGCGGCAAGGCGGTTAATGAATCACAATATCTTAATCATTTGTATGATTGTTTCACTGACAGCCCTGACATGGTATTGCAAACAGCTTCACAACTACCTCATTCCGGTAGAAATCCTCGTTTGGACAATAGCTGTAGTACTAATATTCTCACGCATTCCATTTAAGCCTGGGAAAGTAACCCGTTTTCTTTCAAAAATCAGTTACGAGGTGTATCTTTGTCAAGGCATAGCATTTGTTATATTTGGTCAGTATCCTAAAAACGGAAATCTCATTATGCATATTTTGTTTGTAATGACAACAACAATAATAATGGCCACAATCTGCCACAAAGTTTGCCCCACAATCAAAATCAATCCACATAAACAGTATTAAATGATTGAAAGAACAAAGGTCAAGAAAATTTTCATATAAGCCTTTTCCGGTTTCACAGCAAATTGCAATCTTAAACAACCTATATCTTGAAATCTCTCAACAGGTAACTTAACAAATATCAACATTAGGAAATGCTACTCTACATTGCCCTTATAGCAATACCCGTCATGGCCTACTTTGCCAGTGTGGGGCGCAACGGGCGCTCCACAGCCTTTTTGGGGCTGTTTATGCTGGCACTGGCGCTGATAGTGGGGTGCGCCGACATGCTCGGCGGCTACGACCGCTACATCTATGGTGCGCTGTTCGACGACACCGCCCTGCTTATGAGCCGCGGCGGCATGCTTGCCGGCGGTGCCCTGATCAGCCTCTACCCAAACGAGCTGGGCTACGACATGCTCAACGTGGCGATTGGCATGGTGACGATGAACCGCTACGTGTTTATCTTCACGGTCACGGTGATAATCTACGCGCTGGTGTTTGCCTCGCTGCGGCGCTATGCGAGCAACTATCCCATGGCGCTGGTGTTGTTTATGGGCCTGTGGTTCTTCTTCACGTTCACCTACCTGCGCCAGGTGCTTGCCGCCTCAATAGCGTGGCTGGCAGTGGACTATGCCATCAGGCGGCGCCCCGTGCCGTTTTTCGCCATCGTGCTGCTGGCCTTCTCGTTCCACAACTCGGCCATCGTGTTTGCTCCGTTCTACTTCGTGCCGCAGCGCAAGATGGGCAGCAATGCGGTGATTGTAACGATGATAGTGTGCGGCATCGTTGGCCTTATCGGACCCACCGACGCACTGTTCTCGCAGTTTGGCTCACTCTCGGGCAGCGAGCAGCGCGTGTCGGGCTATTCCACCGAGGCCGAGGGCGGCGGCTTCCGCATCGACTATGTGATTGAGGCGGTGGTGTTTCTCACCTACATCCTGCTGCGCTACGACCACATCGACGACGACGATGCCGAACAGGTGACACTGCTCAACATGGCACTGGTGTTCTGCGCCATCTTGCTGGTGTTCACCAAGAGCCTCAACGGCGGCCGCCTAAGCTGGTTCTACATGCTGGGCGTGATATGCACCCTCACGCGCCTGGCTACGGGCGAACGCACGCTGAGCGCCTACAGCATGAGCCTAATGGCGCTGATGGCGGCCCTGTTCATCCGCATCATAGTCAGCTGGGGCAATCTGCTCATGCCATACAAAACATTTTTCACCGACGGCTACCGCGCAGGCGACCAAGTGCACGAAATCTATGAGTATGACCGCCGCTATGACGTGGACAAGTTTTATAAGTGATTTGTGGTAAAGTTTACAGATTACGGATTACAGATTACAGAGCCTGACGGACTGGTTTATCTCCCACAGATTACACAGATTTTCACGGATATAAAGTTTACTGATGAGAGATTACAGTTTACAGAGACTGACCAAGTGTCTTGTCCTTTTGGCTTTCTGTCTAAAAAACGAATCAGCCGCAATGCGCTCTCATCTCTAAACTCTCATCTTTAATCTTTATAAACTTCTGTAAACTGTAAACCGTAATCTGTAATCTATACAAGAAAAAAATGCTGATAACAGTATTCACACCCACATATAACCGCGCGCACTTGCTGGGACGGCTCTACGAGAGCCTGTGTGAGCAGAGCTTCACCGACTTTGAGTGGGTGATTGTTGACGACGGGTCAACCGACGGCACTGCAAGCCTCGTGCAGGGCTTCATAGCCGAGCGAAGGATTGACATCAAATATCTGAGCCAGGCCAACGGCGGCAAGCACCGTGCCATCAACCACGGCGTGAGTCAGGCACGGGGCGAGCTGTTTTTCATTGTAGACAGCGACGACTCGTTGCTGGCAGACTCACTGCAAAACATTGCCAACGAGTGGGCGGCAGTGAGCGATTCAGCTGTGGGCGGCGTGGCCGGGCTCGACGCCACGCCGGCAGGCCAAACCATTGGCTGCGGGCTGCCATCCGATGCCATTGAGTGCAACTCGATAGACATCCGGCTCCGGCACCATGTGACGGGCGACATGGCCGAGGTGTTCACCACGAGCGTGATGCGCGAGTTCCCGTTCCCCGAGATTGAGGGCGAGAGGTTTTGCCCCGAAGCGCTGGTGTGGAACAGAATTGCCAGGAAATACAAGCTGCGATACTTCAACAAGGTGATATACATTGCCGAATATCAGCCCGACGGACTGACCGACCGCATAGTGAGGGTGCGCATGCAGAGCCCCGTGGCCTCGACCATGTGCTATGCCGA
>CAVFVP010000112.1:0-3142 GCA_963625945.1 Agathobacter rectalis
AAGGCTATATGCACTGCACGACTGCCGTATCACTCGAAATGTCGGATGAACCAAAAAAGAGAGCGGTGTGGGTGAACAACGCTCTTTTTATGCAATCTTTTTAGATTATTATGCCTATTGTTTCAGCTTGTCTTTAAGATATCGGCCCGTGTAGCTGTTTGAGCAGTTTGCTATGTCTTCGGGCGTGCCGGTCGCAACTATGTTTCCGCCATTTGCTCCTCCTTCCGGCCCCAGGTCAATCACATGGTCGGCGCATTTAATCACATCGAGATTGTGCTCAATCACTATCAGGGTGTTGCCTCGTTCCACTAGTTTGTCGAATGAGCGCATGAGCGTGTTGATGTCATGGAAATGTAATCCGGTTGTTGGCTCATCAAATATAAACAATGTGTGTTCCTTCTTTTCACCTCCAAGGAAATAGGCAAGCTTTACGCGCTGGTTCTCTCCGCCGCTTAACGTTGAAGATGTCTGTCCGAGTTTTATATATCCTAGGCCCACATCTTGAAGTGGCTTTAGTCGGCTCACTATCTTTTTCTCGTTGAATTTGCTGGTCTCGCCAAAGAATTCGATAGCTTGGTTTACCGTCATTTCCAGAACATCATAAATGTTTTTTCCCCTGAATGTCACATCGAGGGCATTTGTGCAGAAACGTCGGCCGTGGCACGCATCGCAAGTGAGTGTGATGTCGGCCAAGAACTGCATCTCAATGGTGATTTTGCCCTCGCCTTTACACTCCTCGCATCGCCCGCCTGGGGCGTTAAATGAGAAGTATCCGGGTCTGTATCCCATTTGCTTCGACAACTGTTGTTCTGCAAAAAGTTTGCGTATCTCATCGAATGCCTTTAAATAAGTGGCCGGATTGCTGCGAGTGGACTTGCCTATTGGATTCTGATCCACAAATTCCACACCCGACAGTAAACTCAAATCGCCGCTCAGTGATGAGAATGTGCCCGGCGAGTCGCAGCTGTCGCCAAAATGTCGGGCCAGAGCCCTGTAAAGCACACTATTGACCAATGTCGATTTGCCTGAGCCACTCACGCCAGTCACCACAGTCATAATGTTGAGTGGGAACTTGGCGTCGATGCCTTTAAGGTTGTTTTCGGCCGCACCTTTAACTTCAATGTAATTGTTCCACTTGCGGCGGAATTTAGGAACAGGAATCTTAAGCTCGCCATTAAGGTATTTAACGGTATAGCTGTTGGCCGCATTTTCAAGGGCGTTCACACTGCCTTGGTACACCACCTTACCACCAAGTCGTCCGGCCTCGGGGCCGATGTCGATGAGATAGTCGGCGGCCTTTATAATTTCTTCATCGTGCTCAACCACCACCACGGTGTTGCCTAGCCGTTGCAGCATTCTGAGCACATTTATCAGGCGGTCGGTGTCACGTGAATGTAATCCGATACTCGGCTCATCGAGTATGTAGATTGATCCCACCAGCGAGCTTCCGAGTGAGGTGGCAAGATTGATGCGTTGGCTTTCTCCTCCGCTCAATGTCGACGACAGACGGTCGAGCGTGAGGTATCCAAGACCCACCTCGTTCATGTAGTCAAGCCTGTTGTTTATCTCGGTGAGTAGCCGTTTCGCAATTTTTCGATCATTTTCGCTGATGTTCAAGTTCTTGAACCATTCTGTTAGCTCAGAGACCGGCATCTTCACCAAATCGTCTATGGTCATATTTCCAACCTTCACATATGATGCTTCTGGTTTCAGCCGAGAGCCGTTGCATGTGGGGCATGTGGTTTTGCCCCTATAGCGTGCAAGCATCACACGGTATTGTATGCTGTAAGACTTGCTTTTCACAAATTCAAAAAAGCCATCGATCCCGCCAAAGTCTCCATTGCCATGCCACAAAAAGTCTTTCTGCTTTTGTGTGAGTTGGTAATATGGGCGATGTATTGGAAAGTCGTTAGTGACGGCCGATCTAATCAGCGCTGTTTTCCATTCCTTCATTACTTGACCCCGCCAGCACATTACCGCATCGTCAAAAACCGAAAGAGTCTTGTTGGGTATCACAAGGTTTTCGTCGATACCCACTACTTTGCCAAATCCTTCACACGTGGGGCAGGCTCCAATGGGGTTGTTGAAGTTAAACATCAGGTCGTTGGGCTCTTGAAACTTTATTCCATCGGCCTCAAAACGCTTTGAGAACACATGCTCTTTGCTTTGCCCGTCGGGCAGGAAAAACTTCAGTATGCATTCTCCGTCGCCTTCATAGAAAGCCGTCTGCAGTGAATCGAGGAGGCGCATTTCGTCGGCCTTGTCGTGAGTTACGCTCATGCGGTCAATCAGTAGCCGATATGAATCATCGAAAAGCGTACCGTTATTTATCACATCTGATATCAGAACGAATTTGCCACCAATCTCCAGCCTGGAATATCCCCCCTTTTGCAAGATGTCGAGCTGTGAGCAGAAACTGTGCCCATCATGCAGGATGATGCGGGTAAGTAATGCGAAACGTGTACCCTCGGGATACTCATTGATTTTGTTGATTACATCCTCGCTAGTGTGCTTTTTCACCAAGCAGCCGGATATGGGTGAATAGGTCTGTCCTATTCGGGCAAACAGAAGCCTTAGATAATCGTATATCTCAGTAGATGTGCCCACCGTGCTGCGGCTGTTGCGGTTGTTCACACGTTGCTCAATGGCTATGGCGGGAGGCAGGCCACGAATGAAATCACAATCGGGTTTTGTCATGCGTCCCAGGAACTGACGCGCATACGACGACAGGCTTTCCACATAGCGCCGTTGCCCCTCGGCATAAAGTGTGTCGAAGGCTAGCGATGACTTGCCCGAGCCTGAAAGTCCGGTTATTACCACAAATTTGTTTCTGGGAATGTTTACGTCAATGTTTTTCAGATTGTTGACGCGTGCACCCTTAATTTCAATGTCTTTTGAAATCATTTTTCGCTTTCGTATATAACAAAACACAAAAGTACGCCATATTTACTACTCAAAAAAATGCATGCATACTTAAAAAGTCAATTTAATCAAAATTCGCTTGTAAAACCAGTTCCACTGACCGAAATTGAAACGCAATTGAAATTCATACACCGAGGCCTCGGTTTCATACATTGAGTTCGGTATCTCATACAATCATATATTAATTTACTTGACATTACAGATATATCATTATATCTTT
>CAVFVP010000113.1:0-1073 GCA_963625945.1 Agathobacter rectalis
CCGTTGGAGTCAGCGATATCACAATTCTGTTGCTCTCGTTAAGATTTAACATTGCAATTTTTCGTGCAAAGTTAAAGATTCGACCAGATCGTTACATTTCGGCTTGTTTGGTATACTTATACCGCAATTGAAAAGGGCTGCGTCAATAAAATGACGCAGCCCCCTTCTTACTGGTTTATATTGGCAATTGTTTGATTTCGAATCAGAATAGCGTGTCGGGATAGACGCCTTCGCGATGCAGTTGTGCAAACTTGTCAACCACGTTTTGGCGGTCGGCACTGTAAGTCACGCCAAACCATTTGGAATCGGTGCGCAGCACCTTAACTTTGGCCACCTTTTTCTCAATCAGCTCATCGACAAGAGTCGGAATGAAAAATTCTGACTTAGGCACATCAATGCTCTTGTTGAGGAACTCAATGAAACCCTCTTCGCTGTATTTGAAGTAATCGGGCGTGAATCCCCAGAAGTTCATTGAAACTGGAGTCTGTGCGTCGAGAATCTGCTTGTTCCCGTTTTCATCGGCAAACTCAATCTCGTGCTTGTCGTTGTAACCGATGCTGGTACGCTCAACAATCGACACAAGGTAGCTTTCATCGTTTGTGGCACACACACCGCGTGAAACGGTACCGCTTTCCGACATGGTGTTGCCCACATTGAAACCAACCATGCAGTAATTGTTTTTAGAGTCGGTCGGGAGTGAGGTCAATTCCTTTGCCATCACCTCGAAACTGTTGCGTCCGTAATAATCGTCGGAGTTGATAATGGCAAAAGGCTCGTTAATCACATCCTTTCCCATCAACAGCGCATGGTTGGTACCCCACGGCTTAACTCGACCTTCAGGACACTTAAAGCCTTCTGGCAGACTTTCAACAGACTGAAAAACGACTTCTGTGGGAATATGGTTGACGTACTTTGAAAGAATCTTGCTGCGAAAATCGGCCTCAAAATCTTTCCGGATAACGAACACCACTTTTCCGAAACCGCTTTTAATTGCATCATAGATGGAATAATCCATAATGGTTTCGCCATGAGGGCCCAGACCGTCTAATTGCTTCAATCCGCCATAACGGCTG
>CAVFVP010000113.1:1083-3050 GCA_963625945.1 Agathobacter rectalis
GCTGCCCATTCCGGCAGCTAACACAAATAGAGTTGGTTTCATTTGTTATTATAATTAATTTATGTTTGTATATGTAAATTTATTCACATTTGCGAGCTCCATCATAAATGGATACGTCGATCACTCCTGGTTTGTGGCCAAACTTCTCGGTATACTCGGCTGTTGCCGCAGTAACGAATTTGGCGTACAACTCTTCTTTCACCAAATTGATGGTGCATCCGCCAAAGCCACCACCCATCACTCGTGATCCGGTGACTCCGCACCTCTTCGCCAGCTCATTAAGAAAGTCCAATTCTTCGCAACTCACCTCGTAAAGCTCTGATAAGCCCTTATGGGTTTCATACATCAAAGCACCTACTGCCTCGTAATTGCCTTCGTTAAGATATTTGCAGACATCGACAACACGCTGCTGTTCCGATATCACATACAAGGCACGCTTGTAGTCTTCATCGCTGATATTGCCCCTCACTAGCTCGAGTTGCTGTATCGATGCTTCGCACAGCAAGCCGACACCGATTGCGGCGGCAACACGTTCGCACGACTGCCGGCGCTGGTTATATGGCGAGTTCGACAATTGATGCTTTACTTTAGTGTCAATTAGCACCAATTTGTAGCCTTGGGGGGCAAATGGAACGTATTCGTAGTCGAGGGTGGCACAATTGAGTTTAATAAGTTTACCTTGTTTTCCCAACACAGATGCGAACTGGTCCATTATTCCACAATTCACACCGCAATAGTTGTGCTCTGTGGCCTGACCAATTTTAGCAAGCTCCTCGAGTGCGAGTTTGTCATCGTTAAACAAATTGTTCAATGCATATGCAAAGCACGACTCAAGAGCAGCTGATGACGACAGCCCGGCACCAAGTGGAACATTACCGGCAAAAACGGCGTTGAATCCTTTGACAACGGCGTCACGCTTTTGGAACTCTTTGCACACTCCAAAAATGTAGCGAGCCCATTGTTGTTTCACTAGGTTGTTGTCATTAAGGTCAAACTCGGCAAATTCATCCATGTCGACAGAATACAAATTCACACGACCGGTGTCGTTAACGCCAATAGCCGCCATTATGCACTTGTCGATTGACCCGGGCATCACGAATCCGCCGTTATAGTCCAAATGCTCGCCTATGAGGTTAATTCTACCCGACGATGCATATAACGATGGATTTTCATCGTGGAATTTAGTGATATAGATTGCCTTTAACTTGTGATTCATTGTTTGTTACATTAAATCGTATTATCAACCTTAATTAATACCACGAAATTAGATATTTATTTTAAGAGTGACAATAAAAAAGGCAATAAAAAACTCTAAAAAAGTGTTTCTATTGTATAAAAGCCGTTTTCTGGAAACATCTAATTGAAAAATACATGTGGCAAAGAGCACGACTTGGCTTCAAAACAAAAGAAAAGACCACCCCGAATAGGATGGCCCTGATGCCTTTAAATATAAAATGTGTTATTAAAGACCAAGCTTCTTTGCTACATTGTCGGCCGCCTTGTTGACAGCATCATTGGCTTTCTTTTGAGCGCCTTCAATCTGGTCGTTGGCTTTCTTCTTTGCGGCTTCTTCAGCTGCCTTCACCTTGTCGGTAGTGTTTTTCTTCACCTCGCTAACAGCATTATCCACCTGTTTCTTGGCAGCGCTTTTTGCGCTGTCGGCTAGTTGCTCGCCTGCGTTTTTGGCAGTTTCAACCACAGTTCCCGGGAGAGATACTGCTTTCTTTGCTATTTCAGAGAAAGACGGATAAACGGCGCTTATTGTTTTAGTGTTCTTATCAATGGCTTGCTGAACTTTCTCCACATAATTTTTCACAGCCTCATTGTCCGACTTATCGGCATACTGTTTGATTGTGGCTTGGCTTTTCTCCAGAAGAGCCTTGATGCCGGCTGTGTCCTTTTTTGCAACCAGCTCATCAAGTTGGGCTTGAAAATCTTCGGCCGAAATGGTATCGGCTTGCACTAAT
>CAVFVP010000114.1:0-1165 GCA_963625945.1 Agathobacter rectalis
ATCCAAGTCGATGTCGCAAATAAAATCGTCGTTTGCGGGAATAAGCACTTGCTTGGGTTGGTTGTGCAGTTTACTGTCAACGACAAACAGACAGTTTTCAGTCTCGTCGTTGACGTCGACAATCACTCCAATTTCCTCATCGTGGCTATAGACCTTAAAGCCTATAAAGTAGTCGAGAGGCATTGCGTCGTCGGCGTATTCATCGCTCACGTGCTCAAATTCTTGCTTGCTTACATAAATGTATTTGTTTACCAAAAGTTGAGCTTCATCTTCATTTGTTATGTCTTCAATTTTTAGCAATGTCACATCACTGCTTTTGGGTCTTACCGACTCAACAAAGAAAGGAACGAAAATCCCATTGATTTCTGAGATTAAGCATGAAAAGTCCTTAATCACGGCATCGTCACAGTCAAGAGTTGCCGATAGTTCGCCACACACACCGTGAGGCTTGTTGTATCGGCCTATTTCAACGAGTTGATTGCGTAATATCATAAGCTACTGTTCATGCTAAAATGGGCATGTGCCGTTGTCACTTTTTCTTTTTCTTTTTTCCGGTGGGTTGCTGAGGCGCAGGTGCTTCCTTGAATTCATGAAGTGAGTGTGTGGCCACATCAAGTCGAATTTGACCGTGAGAGTAATAAGCCAAATCCTTGAATATCTTGGCGTCGTCAACATCTTCCTTGTTGATTTGGAAAATCAGCTTTTTCATCTGGTTCGCTATCAGCATCACAAGTGCATCTTTCTCTTCGCCGTCAGGATAGTCGCAAGCCCGTCCTATCATTTGTTCGATGATTTTTCCGTAGTGACGGAATTTGATTCTGTCGAGATGATAATCCACGCGCTCTGGTTTGGTCTCGAGGTTTTCCTCTTTCACCACTTCATATGGGTAGTCGATGTCGAGATTGAAGCCACTCATTATAGCCAAATGATCCCACAGCTTGTGCTTGTAGTCGGTCTCGTCGCGCAATTGAGGGAACAGATTGCCCATCGTTTGAATTATTGTATAGGCGCATTTGTTTCTCTCTTCGCGATCCTCAATGGTGCAACAGTAATCCACCATTTGTTGGATGTTACGGCCATATTCCGGAAGTGCAAGTTTCTTTAATTGGGAATTATATTTCAGCATTTTTTTCAATACATTTTTAAAACGTTTGCCAGAAAACGG
>CAVFVP010000114.1:1175-2945 GCA_963625945.1 Agathobacter rectalis
CGTTTATAGCACCTTGTGTTTTGGTGTCGTTGCTTGGAACTCTTTCAAATAAAGAGGCGTTGAATAAGCGACATCAATGAAGTCTTTTTTGCGGTAGGACATCTCTGAAAGGACGGCCATGTCAAGAGCAACCGGCTTAATGTCGGGCAGAAAAACGGCATGGCTGTGGCTTATAACTTCCTTGACTTTGTTTGCCCCATTGCCGAATAGTACGAGTTTGTGGTCGACCAGCAAATCAGAGAATGAATTCTCGTCAATAATCATAGGCTGTGTCTCGACTACAGCCTCCAGTGCTGAATTATATACAGCTGTATATACTTCCATCCTTCGGGCATCGATCATGGGTACAAAAAGCTCATCGTCGTCGAAAAACTCCTTAAACATTGCAGAAGTGGTCAGCAATTTTAGCGTGTTTATTCCAATCAATGGCACACCAAGGCCGAAAGCCAAGCCTTTAGCCTCTGAGAGACCTATACGCAGGCCTGTATAAGAGCCTGGACCTATGCTCACGGCAACCGCATCTAACTTTATTTCGCGTGAACGCACATACTTTAAGGCGTCTTGAATGTAGGCGCTGAGCAATGTGGCGTGTGTGCGGCCATCATAATTCTCATGATGGTCAACCACCTCACCTTCATGTGTCAGGGCCACAGAGCAAACGTCGGTCGATGTTTCTATGTTTAAGATAAAAGCCATTGCGATAAAAATAATTGTACAAAATTAGTAAAAATCTTTCTTTTATTGCCACCAAAGCGGTAAATTTGCGTAAAAATAATTAGGAAGATGATTTTATCAATGACTGGGTTTGGCAAGGCCGAAATAGTGATTAACAACAAAAAAATCACAGCCGAAGTCAAATCTTTAAACAGTAAGCAATTGGACCTTTCGGTCCGTTTGCCGCAAGCATATCGTGAGGTTGAACTTAAATTGCGCAACGATGTGTCAAAAGCTCTGCTCCGGGGTAAGGGTGATTTATATGTTTATAGCGAAGCCATCGACGGTGCCTCAGCTGTCAGTGTCAACCTGCCGTTACTGAAAAATTATAAGGAACAAATCGAAAAAATGTCGGAAGAGCTTGGCATACAGCCACCAACCGATTGGCACTCAACTCTTTTAAGGCTTCCTGATGCATTAAAGTCTGATGTCAACACTGATACCAACGAGGAAGAGATAGCCGCAGTGTCAGCTGTAGTGGCCAATGCGGTAAATGCCCTTTTGGCGTTCCGGACGCAAGAGGGCGACAGACTATGCCATTTTTTCGAGGAAAAGATTGCAAAAATCCAGCAGTTACTTAACGACGTGGTGCCATACGAGGAATCGCGTATCGAAAAGATAAAGGCCCGCATACTTGATTCGTTGGAGCATCTTGAAAACGTGGATTATGATAAAAACCGCTTTGAGCAGGAGCTGATTTTCTATATCGAAAAACTCGACATCACAGAAGAAAAAATCCGCTTGCAGAACCATTTGAATTATTTCCTGGAAACGCTGGAAACCGGTCAGGCCCAAGGCAAGAAACTTGGATTCATAAGTCAAGAAATGGGCCGCGAAATCAACACAATGGGTTCAAAGGCAAATCAGGCCGAACTACAGAAGATTGTGGTGGGCATGAAAGATCAGCTCGAGCAAATAAAAGAACAGGTTTTAAATGTGTTGTAGTCATAAATGCTCAATATTGTCAATATGCTTTCTAAAAAAGGAAAATTAATAATAATCTCTGCTCCTTCAGGAACGGGGAAATCAACTATAATTGGCGAGCTCATAAAAGAT
>CAVFVP010000115.1:0-756 GCA_963625945.1 Agathobacter rectalis
CTATTTATCAGATTGTGATAGAAGACAATGGAAATAATATTGCTGAATAGTTACATCAGCCACTGTGAATCCCATAAAGTCGTTAATGACTTTGTGGGATTTGCCTTTTATTGCAGAATAGGGATTAGTCGTAGCCAGGCCAATTACGGTAGAGCCCGCCGCCAAACCGGCCTCAAGACCATTAATGGAATCTTCAAACACATAACAGTCACAGGGAGGAACACCTATCATACCGGCCCCAAGTTGGAAACATTCCGGATTTGGCTTAGGATGCGACACCATGTCGCCTGTCACTATTTTATCAAAATGCCTTTTAAAATCGGGCTTCTGCTCATACAGCGCCTCCATTTTACGGTTATCGCTACTTGTCACCACACAACATGGAATTCCAGAGTCATTAAGATGCTCTATAAACTCCATAGCGCCATCAAAATATTTGTATTCCATGGTCTGCTGAAATTCATCAAGTATCTTTGTGATTTCGTCTCTTATGGCATCATCATTGAAATATGTATGCAATATTGCTTGTAGATTAGACCCCTTTATTACTTGTGCAAAGTTTGGAGTGTTGGTGGGATACAACTGATCTATTTTCGCCCAAAACTGTGTGTAAGTCCCTTCTGTGTCGAGAATCACTCCATCCAAATCAAATAGAGCCCCTATCGTTTTCGTTGCCATAAAGATTATATCAAAGATTTTATAATACACAAATTTAGGGTTTCTTAGTGATATAACTGACAAATTCATTGATGTTTT
>CAVFVP010000115.1:766-2936 GCA_963625945.1 Agathobacter rectalis
TTTTTCAATGGAATCACGGCACAGATGCAGATTTTTACTGCGCCACAATGAAAGCACTATCCGGAAAACGCTCGACTAGGTCTTACGGATTTAATAGCTACGTGGATTGAGAAGTGATATTGGAAATTCTTGAATGCGAATAGTTGATAAACAAGCATTGTCGAGTCATTCCATATTCATATCCCTAGTGGTGGAATAAATCTCAAGTGCCCCCCGAAATAACTCCATTGTTCCTCCCAATATGCTTGTCGCGCACCCGCCTGAAGAGCTTGTCGGGATACTTGAGGAATTGCTTCATCTGGCGGCTCAACTCCTGGGCCGAGAGCCCATCGCGGATGCCGAGGTCAAGGCCCATCTCCAGCTCCGTCTTATATTGTTGGGTAAGGTGGCATTCTTAAATGAAATCAAATCAAATCAAATTGAATAGTTAGGGGGCTTCAAAAGCGCTGTTTGTTTTATCATTAATTTTGCCTTAAATTTGTAATAAAAAAACAGGAAGCCCAATGATAAACGAACTGCAACTGCGTGTCGACCCACGCACAGCGAGCAATAACAACTTAATTTCTAAAGCGGTATTGGCAGATCTGAAAATCAACCCCAATAGGCTTAAGGGCATACGCATAGTGCGGCGTTCAATTGATGCACGCCAGCGCCGTGTAATGGTCAACATACAAGTTCGTACATATATCGACCAGCCTATAGGCCGTGAGCACTTGGTTGCACCTATTGCCTATAAGCCGGTTGCAGGTGACAAACAAGCCATAGTTGTGGGCTCCGGCCCTGGCGGATTGTTTGCCGCATTAAAGCTCATCGAGCACGGAATTAAGCCAATAGTTCTCGAGCGCGGCAAAAATGTTGTTGACCGCAGAGTGGATGTGGCAAAAATCTCTCGAGAGGGCATAGTAGATCCAGACTCAAATTACTGCTTTGGTGAGGGGGGAGCAGGAGCATACAGCGACGGCAAACTCTACACCCGAAGTAAAAAGCGGGGATCGGTAGAACGCATATTAGGCATTTTTTACCAGCATGGCGCAAAAGAAGATATCCTCATTGATGCTCATCCCCACATTGGTTCTGATAAGTTGCCGCATATAATAGAAAACATACGACACACGATTGAGGATATGGGCGGAGAAGTCCATTTTGGACATCGTGTTACCGATTTACAGACCGATGGCAAAGAAGTCACAGGCGTGAAGTGCGCCAACGGAGCATCTTATCAAGGGCCGGTTATCCTAGCCACAGGCCATTCTGCTCGCGACGTGTATGAAATGCTTTCAACTCACGGTATTGGCTTAGAGGCCAAGGGCATTGCCGTGGGCGTACGCTTAGAGCACCCGCAACACATAATCGACGAAATTCAATATCACAATCCCAATGGACGCGGTGAATATCTGCCTGCTGCAGAATACAATTTCGTAACACAGGTCGATGGAAGAGGGGTATATTCATTTTGCATGTGCCCAGGTGGCATAGTTGTGCCGGCAGCCAGCCAACCTGGCCAATTGGTGGTGAATGGCATGTCGCCTTCAAATCGTGGCACTTATTGGTCAAACTCGGGAATGGTGGTTGAAATACGGCCAGAAGATTTGCCGACACAGTATGACCAATATGGCGAACTAAGGGTTATGCACTTTCAGGAAGATCTGGAGCAAAAATGCTTTGAGATGGCCGGAAACAGCCAAGTGGCCGGTGCGCAAAGGATGACAGACTTTGTGGAGGGACGCCAGTCGAAACTAATTCCGCCGTCGTCATTTGCTCCCGGGTTGCAACCATCGCGGCTAGATGAGTGGCTTCCGCCATTCATTGGTGACCGACTTCGCCGAGGGTTCAAGGTTTTCGGCAAGGCCGCACACGGATTTCTTTGCAAAGAAGCCATTGTAATAGGCGTTGAAACACGCACATCGTCTCCCGTGCGAATAGTGCGCGACGGTGAATTACTCACAGCCATTAAAGGCTTATACCCTTGCGGAGAGGGCGCAGGCTTCGCTGGAGGCATAGTGTCGTCGGCTATCGACGGAGAAAGGTGTGCCGATGCTTTGGCCGAGGCATACAGTTGACAGCAGAACGTGTTGATTGAAAATTAAGGAAAAAACAGAATGCCCAATAAGCCACAAATCAACAATATTGACTTAGACAATCCTGAGTTTCAGCACGCTTGGGATTTAAT
>CAVFVP010000116.1:0-2825 GCA_963625945.1 Agathobacter rectalis
GCTATGCATTGTCTGTTAATTGTCTTTCGGCAACATTCTTCTCATTGTCTTGATCAATGACAGTAGCCTGTATTTCGTCTTCGCTTACGTCAAGCAACAAGGTCGCATTACCTACGCCTTCGTTTTTCAGCATCAGTTCCGACAAAGGGTCTTCAACATAAGTCTGAATAGCACGCTTTAGCGGTCGGGCTCCATATTGGCTGTCAAAGCCTTTTTTAGCAACAAATTCCTTTGCAGCATCTGTTATGCGCAACTTGAATCCCAAGGTGTCAATCCGCTTATAGAAAGAATCGAGCTCAATGTCGATAATCTTCATGATTGAAGGCATGTCGAGTGCGGCAAACGTGATGATGTCGTCAATGCGGTTTAGGAACTCAGGAGAGAATTTTTTGTTGAGAGCCTTTCTGATTACCGAGTCGCTGCGTTCTTTAGTAATTACCGATGTGTTGAAACCTACACCGGCACCAAAGTCTTTGAGCTCTCGTGTGCCAATGTTCGATGTCATGATAATTATGGTGTTCTTGAAGTCGACTTTGCGCCCGAGGCTGTCGGTGAGGTTGCCCTCGTCTAGCACCTGAAGCAGCATGTTGAACACATCGGGGTGTGCCTTTTCCACTTCATCAAGGAGCACCACTGAATATGGATGACGGCGCACCATTTCGGTGAGTTGTCCTCCTTCTTCATAGCCCACATAACCAGGAGGCGCTCCCACCAGGCGCGACACGGTGAATTTTTCCATATATTCACTCATGTCAATTCTGATAAGGGAATCGGCCGTGTTGAAAAGGAATTCAGCCAATTTCTTTGCCAACAAAGTCTTACCAACACCAGTCGACCCCAAAAACATAAACGAGCCTATTGGCCGGTTGGGGTCTTTGAGCCCTACTCTGTTGCGGCGTATCGCCTTGGTTATCTTGTCGATTGCTTCGTCTTGCCCTATCACCTTGCGCTTCAGCTCATCCGACATTCCAAGAAGGCGTATGCCCTCGGCTTGGGCAATGCGCTGAACCGGCACACTTGTCATCATTGCCACAACTTCAGCCACGTCATTAGCGTCAACTGTTTCCCGCTGTGAGTCAAGCTGCTTTTCCCATTTGGCTTTAGCTTCTTCAAGCGAAATCTGCAGTTTCTCTTGTTGATCGCGATAGCCGGCTGCACTTTCAAAGTTTTGGGCTTGAACAGCACTGATTTTGTTGGCCTGGGCTTGAGAAATCTGCTTTTCAAGCTCGTCTATTTCTTTCGGAACCACCACTTTTGATACGTGTACACGTGATCCGGCCTCGTCGAGTGCGTCGATGGCCTTATCGGGGAAATAGCGGTCGCTCACATAGCGGTCGGTGAGTTTAACACATGCCTCAAGAGCTTCATCGGTATAGACAACTCCGTGATGTTTCTCGTAGCCGCCCTTGATGTTTTTCAAAATCTCAAGTGTCTCTTCACATGTGGTTGGCTCTACCATAACTTTCTGAAAACGGCGTTCGAGAGCACCGTCTTTTTCAATGTTCTTACGATACTCGTCGAGTGTTGTGGCTCCGATGCACTGAATCTCTCCTCTGGCCAATGCCGGTTTGAGTAAATTGGCTGCATCCATAGTGCCGCTAGCATTTCCAGCTCCTACAATAGTGTGGATTTCGTCGATGAAAAGAATCAAGTCTTTGTTGTTGGCGGCTTCGTCGATAATCGCTTTGATGCGTTCCTCAAATTGACCACGATACTTAGTGCCGGCCACCACCGAAGCGATGTCGAGTGACACAATGCGCTTGTCAAAGAGTACCCTCGACACTTTGCGTTCCACTATGCGCAACGCCAGTCCTTCGATAATGGCTGATTTACCAACACCCGGCTCTCCAATCAGCACTGGATTGTTCTTTTTACGGCGGCTCAAGATTTGAGCCAGTCGTTCTATCTGAATTTCCCGGCCCACCACAGGATCGAGTCCGCCATCGGCAGCAATCTTGGTGATGTCACGGCTATATTTGTCGATTGTAGGTGTGTTCTTGGCTGAATTGGCGACATTTCTCCGTTGTGATGTGCTTCTCCCAGTGTCATCTCCGCCCTTTGAAGCATCATCATCATCGAGCATGTCGCTGTCGTCATCGGCAAAATCCGCTCCGTCTTCGGGCATGGTGATGTTGCCATTGTTGACCAGACTGTTCACCTTATCGTAGTTTATATTCATTTCTCTCATCATCTTGTCAATAAAATTATTATTGCCCTGTTTCAATATTGCTAGCAGCATGTATCGGCTACTGGCGATTTTCGCCTCATGCTTTTCGGCTTCTATAAGTGTGTCGCGTAAAATATTGGCAATTTCCGGACTGATTGCGAATTTATTGGCGTCTTCACAATTAAACTTTACGCTTTCTTCTTGGTCGAATGACTGGATTTTAGATTCAATATGTGATTCAATCTCCTTCAATGGCGCATGAAGATATTCAAGCATGCGGTAGGCGTCGGAGTCCTTTGTCTTTAGAATCCCAAGTAGCACATGCTCAGGGTGCATGACGCGGCTGTTGCTCCGCAATGCCTCATCGTGCCCTCGCATCAGAATGGCGCTTACAATGTTGTTAAAGCTATTGATCATAATGTTTACTAAATTTCCATTGCAAAAATAATACAAAAACGGCAAACTTTGCTACCTCATGACAATCTCTTCGGCCTGTGCCTCATGATAACTCATTAGGACGCATTGTAACCGCAGTAAATGTCATATTATATATTTCATACAAATATTGTGCCAAAACAATTGTGTATGTTGATTCCCTATTTATGGTTGATTTGATTTTGTGTACGAAAAATGGCATAGCCCGAAAGTGGTTTCTATG
>CAVFVP010000117.1:0-2728 GCA_963625945.1 Agathobacter rectalis
GTGTGTCAATATGCCCGTCGGTATCATCACCAGCCAAAGCACCATGCTCAAGCCACAGCACCTTTCGGGCCCCGAGTGTCGACATAAGTTCTTGTTCGATTTGACTTTTAGAATGTTGCCCGTTACGGTTTTTCGACAGCAAACACTCTGATGTGGTCAAGATAGTGCCACAACCGTCACTCTCAATTGACCCACCCTCAAGAACGAAGCCATTGCGGTTCACAAGAGCGCAGTTGAATGCCTCACACAAGTCGAGGCGGGAATTGATTAAATTATCTTTATCGGCGGCAAATTTCATGCCCCAAGCATTAAACTTGAAATCGACAAGACTGACCGTATCACCCTGTGTCACAGCTATTGGCCCAAAATCACGAGCCCATGTGTCGTTGGTTGGCATGGCATACATCCTTACCCTATCCAAATTGATTCCTGCCTCGGTAAGTTCCAAACGGGTTGATTCCACATCGGGTGTCACCACCAGCAACAGTTCATCGTCGGTGATAGCCTTTGCAATCTTGACGTAGGTCGCCTTTACCTCGTTGAGCATATAGGCCCAATCGGTTGCTGCATGCGGCCAGGCTATAAGCACGGCATCTTGAGCAGCCCATTCGGGTGGCATTATGACATGGCCACCATTTGTATGCTTTTGCGTATTATTGTCACTCATTTATGTTATCCCAAATAAAGTTACGTGAATCAATCAATTCATCCACATAATCCTTATATCCTGTAGCAGTGCTGTAGCCCATGGCATCGCACCATTCCTTATAATCGGCCATAAGAACACTGTCGGTGTCGATCATTTGCTTGAATTCACGCCCCACATCACTTGCTCTGCTATACTGGTCGAGCAAGGCTCTAAGGATGTCAGAAATATCGTTCATAAGTCATTTATTTTAAACGATTGAAAAACAAAAATGGCTTTGCAACGAGTCAAACTCATTGTCCTAAACGTTATATGTTCAAAAATAGCAAAAATGCCCGACCTGCCCACTCCCCCATCTGTTAAAATACCTAAACTGGCAATCACCATACACGCTAGGCAGCCTTGCCATGAAGCGTTTGGCATGAACCAGGAAAACAGGGTTGGAGAATTTCAACATTTTGCCTTGAGCAGGTTGTGCATTGTTTGATTTGTTGCTAACTTTGTGATAAGTTACACATTAAAAAATTAGTCATATGATGGACATTAACAACGGTATTATCAAGACCGTTGCATCTCTTGCCTCTAAAAAGCGCCGTGACGAAGAAGGCCTGTTTGTGGCCGAAGGAACCAAGTGCGTGCGCGACACCTGGGCAAGTTTCAAGTGCCGTTGGCTGATAGCCACAAGAGCATGGTATGACCAATGCGGCACCTCCAGCCACATCGACAAAATAGTGTTTGCCACCAGACAACAGATGTCGAGGGTTTCGCAGTTCGACAACCCTAGCGACGTGGTGGCAGTCTACGAAAAGCCCACACCGTCAATCGACAGCGGCCGGGTGAACAAGGGACTGAACATTGTGCTCGACAACGTACAAGACCCTGGTAATCTTGGCACGATTATCCGCCTTGCCGACTGGTATGGAATCAGTGATATATTTGCCAGCAAGACTACAGTCGATGTCTACAACCACAAAGTGGTGCAAGCCACTATGGGGGCCATATCGCGCGTGCAGGTACATTATTGCGACCTGCTATCATTGTTTGACCAATACCCTGATATTCCTGTTTACGGCACCTTTCTCAATGCTGACAACATATATTCGGCCGAGCTTCAACACAATGCGTTTGTGGTGTTTGGAAACGAGGGACAAGGAATTACCCCAAAGGTTGCAAAACGAATCGACCGTCGCATCCTGATTCCGGCATGGCCACACAGCGGCGACATAAGTGAATCGCTCAACGTGGGTGTGGCGGCAGCCATTACAATAAGCGAATTTCGCCGCGACGCATTGAAGGACAAATAGACACTACACACGACAATGGCCAAGACAGTCAAGACAATGTATTTCTGCAAGAATTGCGGAGCTGAATCACCCAAATGGATAGGAAAGTGTCCGTCTTGCGGTGAATGGAACACATATATCGAGGAGCCTGTTGTCACTAAAACGCGGCAAAACCGCTATGGCAACCCTACAGAAAGCAATTCAAAGCAACATGCGGCACCAATAAAAATCAGTGAAATCAGAGCCGAAGACCTACCACGAATCACACTACCCAGCAATGAGCTCAACAGAGTGCTAGGCGGTGGACTTGTACCCGGGTCGCTGATATTGATAGGCGGAGAACCAGGCATCGGAAAATCGACCCTGGTGTTGCAAAATGTGCTTCGCATACGCTCTCGCAAAGTGCTATACGTCAGCGGAGAGGAAAGTCCGCAACAATTGCGTATGCGGGCCAACCGCATCGCGGGCGGCAACATTGACTGCGAATGCTATCTGCTGTGCGAGACATCACTCGACAGCATCTTCACCAACATTCGCGAAAGCGCCCCTGGACTGATAATTGTAGATTCGATTCAAACCATTGCAAGCGATGAACTTGATTCGGCCGCAGGAAGCGTGAGTCAAGTGCGCGAATGTGCTGCCGCTTTCCTACGCTATGCCAAAGAGACCAACACACCGGTAGTGCTGATTGGACACATAAACAAAGAAGGCAGCATAGCCGGGCCTAAGGTGCTCGAACACATTGTTGATGCCGTTTTGCAATTTGAGGGTGACCGCCATTACATGTACAGAATATTAC
>CAVFVP010000118.1:0-2637 GCA_963625945.1 Agathobacter rectalis
ACGGCATGTTGTTCGTTGGATTTGTTTAATCCTAAACGGTTTAATTAAACAAAAATACTACATTATTAAAAAAAAACAATCAAATTGCGTGTAAATTTTCTGTTAAAAAACAAAAAAGATGTCAGTGGTGGAGCATTGAGGCATTAAGCGGTGGCTGCAATTTCGTTTTTGCCTGATGGGTGGAGCTCATGTCGGAATATTGTGTTATCTTTGCTATTGGCTTTCGATGCTGTTTAGTGATACCAGTAAAATTAAACTACCAACTATGACTTCCGCTCTTCACCGTTTGACTGTTGTCGCCGCATGTGTGCTCGGCTGTGTTGCCGCCATGGCTCGACCGTCTTACTACACAAACTGTTCTACCGACATAATTCCCCGTCCCGTGGAATGCAACATCGACACCAGTTGCGTTGCGCTGGTCGTCGACCGTAACACACCGGTGGTTTTCTCCGACTCTTCCGTCATTCGTTCGGCTCGCTACTTTGCCCGGTATATGGACAATTATTTGGGAATTCCTGTGAGTATTGGCTCGAAATCGTCGATGAAACCGCGTATTACCCTGGTAAATGCGCGCAACGGGGGCGCAACGGGTGGATACCGACTCACCATTGACCCTGAGCGGGGTGCGGTCGTTGAGGGCAACGACCCGCGAGGCACCTTTTATGGTATGCTCACCCTGTTGCAGCTTATGCCCACTCGTGCCGGTGTGGTGCCCATGTTGCCTAAGGTCACTGTGACCGACGCGCCGTGGTTTGGCTATCGCGGAATGCACCTCGATGTGGTGCGCCACTTTTTCCCGGTGTCGTTTGTGAAACGCTATATCGATTGGCTTGCCCTTCACAAGATGAACTATTTTCACTGGCACTTGACCGACGATCAGGGTTGGCGCATCGAAATCAAGAGCCATCCTGAACTGACGGCCCGCGGTTCGCAGCGCAAAGGTGAGATTGAGGGTGTGTTTCCCGGTGCATATCGTGATTGCCCTTATGGGGCATACTACACGCAAGACCAAATACGCGAAGTGGTGCAATATGCCGCCGACCGCTATGTGACCGTGATTCCCGAAATCGACATCCCCGGCCACTGCATGGCTGTGCTTGCGGCCCACCCTGAGTTCAGCACCACTCCCGATTTGCCAAAAAATGCAGCCCTCACGTGGGGAATCTACAACCGCCAGAACAATGTGCTGGCCCCTACGCCCGAGGTGTTCCGCTTTCTCGACGATGTGTTTGCTGAGGTGTGCGATTTGTTTCCCGGCGAGTATGTTCATGCCGGTGGCGACGAGTGTGCACCCAAGTGGTGGAAGGAGAGTGAAACCACTCAGAAATTCATAAAAAAGCACGGGTTAATCGACGAAAATGGTCTTCAACGCTATTTCATGGACTATGTGAAACGCATAGTGAATGCCCGTGGCAAGACCCTGATAGGGTGGAATGGTGGCATCGAGCAGTGCGACAGCGCAGGATCGGTGGTGATGAATTGGCATCATCGCTCGTCGACCAATGCCCAAAAGCTTACCCCCGGACACAGTACCATTGTGGCTGCGGGCCGGTGGTTCTATTTCGATTATCGCGAAAGTAAGGACATTGAGATGGTGATGGCCGACCGCGACTTGACTCTCACCGTTAAAAACGTGTATGACTTCAATATCGTGCCCGACTCGGCAACTGCAGCTCAGCGCTGTTCAATAATAGGTGCCGAGGGATGCATGTGGACTGAGTATGTGCCAGCCGAGTGGAAGGTTGAGCAGATGGTGTTTCCGCGACTGGCTGCCTTGTGCGAGAACATGTGGCTTGGCCCTCAACGCAACTGGGACGATTTCAAGTTCCGCCTTGTGCGCCAAAGCGAGCGCTACGATTTATGGGGCATACGCTACAGCAACTCGTTTTTCAGGGAGTGGCCTGCCGAGCCGCGCTATCGCTGATCACTGGTTCCGGAGGTTCTGACCACCAGGTTTGTGTCCTTTTTTCACAGTCGGTGCAACTTGTAGTGGTGTAAAGCGCATCAATAAACAGGAAAAGCATGGCGGCTGTCTCCTGTGTGCCACGCTAGTGCGTGGCTATCCCGCCGTTTTTGTTTTTTTAACATCGCTTCGCGTTTTCCCATGTGCTTTATTTTTAATTTTGTTTATTTAATAGTATTGTTGCGCTCTTGGAAGAACAGACAAATCATATGATGATAGGGAGAAAAGATATGAAGTCAGTAATCAGAATTATATTTGGTGCCATGCTTGTGGCTTGTGCTGCCTGTGGCTTGTGGGCTTGCGGCGGACGTGGCGGCGAGCTCGACAAGGCAATCCGCTCCGCAATGGTTAACGGCGACACCACGCGTGAGGCTTACGGCAAAATCTGCCAAATCATTCAGGCCGACACAAAGAAATATGCCGATTTCATCGACGAAAACGGACAAATAAACGTTGATGCCCTGGCTGCCAAGGTGGGTGAAATAGGCAAAAGCTTACGCCCACCCATGAATTGGGATATATCAAAATACGGAGCCACTAATCTGTCGCTCACGGTCTACTTTGAGCGTAGTGGGTCGATGGTGCCTTACGACAGCCGTTCGGGCGGCGGGCAACTCAAGGCTGCCGTCAACGATATCATCAATGCCTTTCCCTCACGCGGCAGTGTGAAAATC
>CAVFVP010000119.1:0-2372 GCA_963625945.1 Agathobacter rectalis
CGATTATGTGGTGAAGTCATATTTTGACCAGTCAATGCTCATGGTTGAAAAGGGTGGCTTCGATATCATTGGCCATTTCGACAAAATCGGTTTCAATGCCTCCAACTACAAGCCAGGTATCGACACCGAGCCATGGTACGACGATTTGGTCGGGCAGTTGTTCGACACGATCAAGACAAGTGGGGTGGCAGTTGAAATTAATACCAAAGCCTGGGAACTATATGGACGCTTCTTTCCCTCTGCAAGATATTTTAAAATGCTTAAGGAAAGCGGCTTGCCCATAGTGGTAAACAGTGATGCCCACGTTGCCGCGCTGGTCAATGCCGGGCGCGACGAAGCCTATAGCCTGCTCAATCAGGCGTAACCCTTGGGCATTCTCGGGCTATTGCTTCACGCGCTCCACATCTTTCACGCCTTTCAGATTCTTTATTTTCTTAATTAAGTCATCGAGCACGGTAAGGCTGCTCACTCCAATCACAAGATAGCCTTGAAATAGCCCCCCGTTGGAGTTGATGGTGATGTTGCGCAGCATGGTATCACCCTCCTTGTTTATCACCGATGTTATATTCGACACGATTCCTATGTCGTCTTGACCAATCACTCTTAGTGTGGCTGCAAACTGCTTACCAAGTTTCCCCGACCATTGTGACTTTATGATTCGGTAAGGGTATTTGTCTCTAAGGTGCTTCAGGTTGCCGCAGTCGGCACGATGCACTTTAATCGCTCCGTCGCTTGAAATGAACCCGGTGATGGCATCGCCGTATATAGGATTGCAGCATTTCGAGAGCTTATAGTTTATTCCCTTTATGTCGTTGCCTATGACAAGAATGTCGTCGTTGGTGTCGTCTTCCTTTGCGTGTGACTGAAGCACAAAGTTTTCGGCCGTTTCATGTTGTGAGCCTGATGCCGCTTCGCTTAGTTTGTTGCTCAAATCCACATATTGGTCGATGACGTCGTTGACTTCAATTTTGCCTTCGTCGATAGCAACATAGAAATCGGTGGATACTTTGTAGCCCATACGGGTCTGTAATTTGGCCATAGTGGCCTCATCGACATCGATTTTCCGGTTTTTGAAACGTCGCTGTAGCAATTCCTTAGCAATTTCGGCCTTGCGCACACGCACTTCGTTGACCGCTTGCTTTATTTTGTTGCGCGCTTTCGATGTGACCACAAAATTGAGCCAGTCGAGGCGTGGCGTCTGTGTCGAGGCAGTGAGTATCTCAACGGTGTCGCCGCTCTTTAGCTTGTAGTTGAGCTTTTGGTTGCGACCGTCTACCTTGCCGCCAATGCAGGTGCTGCCCACTTTGGAGTGGATGTGAAATGCAAAGTCGAGTATGGTCGACCCCATTGGCAGTTTAAACAAGTCGCCTTTGGGTGTGAACACAAATACTTCTTTTTCATACAGGTTCATGTTTATGCCACGAATCAGTTCCATCGGGCCCTTGCTGCCAGCCTCAAGCACCTCACGCACATTGTTCATCCATATGTCGAGGTCGCCTTCGCTTTTCAGTCCCTTGTATTTCCAGTGTGCCGCCAAACCCTTTTCGGCAATTTCGTCCATTCGCTTGGTTCTTATCTGTACCTCCACCCACTTGTCGCTGTTGCCTTTCACTGTGATGTGGAGCGATTCGTAGCCGTTCGATTTGGGTATCGTAATCCAGTCCTTGAGGCGCGACACATTGGCTGTGTAGATGTCGGTCACAACCGAATATACCACCCAGCAATCGCGCTTCTCGTTTTTAAGCTCGCTATCGATGATTATGCGTATGGCAAACAGGTCGTACATGCCGTTAAGATCAACGTCTTTCTTCTTCATCTTGTTCCAGATGGAGTTTATCGACTTGGTGCGACCCTTTATTTCATACTTCAGATTTTGCTTGTCGAGCGCTTCCCTTATAGGGGTTATGAAGTCTTCCACATAGCGGTCCCGCCCTTCCTTTGTCTCGTTGAGCTTGTGGGCTATCTGCGTGTATACTTTACGGTTCAGATATTTCAGCGACAGGTCTTCAAGCTCCGATTTTATCTTGTAGAGGCCGAGCCGGTGGGCTAACGGAGCATACAGGTATCGGGATTCAGCAGAGATGTCTTTAACGAATTTCTCGTTGGGGTGATGGTTGATGTGGCGCATCAAAGCCAAGCGGTCGACAATCATGGTGATAATCACGCGAATGTCTTTTGCAAAAGTCAAGAGCAACTTGTGGAAGTTGTCGTCAACAAGTGCTGCCTGTTTTTTATAGAGTTGCGATATGTTGTTGAGCCCGCTTACCAGCTTTGCCGTGTCGTCGCCGAACAGTTTCGTTATCTCGTCGATGTCCACACATCCGCTCTTGCACAGGTTGTATAGAAGAACGGCAATGGTCAAGTTCCGGTCA
>CAVFVP010000120.1:0-2333 GCA_963625945.1 Agathobacter rectalis
GACTATACTTCATTGGGCATCGAGACTATACCTCGTTATAAAACGCACGTACGTGAGTTGGCTCTTTCACGTACGTGCGTTGCCTATCACACGTACGTGCATCGGGCATCGCACCTATATGTGTTTTTCAAAAGACTACCATTTCGTTACCACACGCCATTATACAGTCATTCCCGAAAAATGTCATTTGTGACACTTTTCGGGAATACAAATGAATAATTGCCTCACAAGGTAGGCTGACTTCTGTCATCTTCTGAAGCCGTGGCTTTGCTCTTCCTGCTCCTTTTCTTGGAACTCCGGCATCTTGGCGGCAACATCCTTCACTTCTGCTGTGGCGTTGTCGGGCTGTAGAGTCCAAGAGCAAGTGCAAAATTAAGGGAAATGTTGGAAAAGGCGTTGGGGGCACATTAAAATCGAGCTTGCGGCTTGGCCGTGGGTTGATTTTCTGCGCGGCTACAAGCGAAGGCTGGCAATCTCGGGGATTGGCCGGAAACGCTTCTTATGAGGATTAGGAAATGAGCATACCGGCAGCCACCTCAGCTGCTGCGGCGGCACCGAGCGACTCCTGCACCAGGGCCAGGGCAAAACGCGATGCCGCCGCCGGACCGTTGCCCGTCACCACATTGCCGTCGACCGCCACCTGCGTGGCCTGTACATCGGCGCCGGCAAGTCCGGCTTCCATTCCGGGGTAGCACACAGCCTTGCGGCCATTGACCATGCCGAGAGGACCAAGCACCACGGCCGGCGACGCACAAATGGCTGCCAATCCCCTGCCCGACTCGTACTGGGTGCGCAGCAACTCCACAAGAGGCTGACAAGCGGCAAGGTTAGAAGCGCCTGGCATTCCGCCTGGCATTATCAGCCATTCAGCCTCCACATCACAGGCGATGTCGCCGACTACAGCATCGGTGACCACGGTCACGCCATGAGCCCCTTCGGCTTGCGGCAGTTCGTTGATTGATACTGTGACCACGGGCATACCGGCACGGCGGAGCACATCAACCACACTAAGAGCCTCGATTTCCTCGAAACCGTCGGCAAAAAACACATAAGAAGTCTTCATAATCCATTATGCTTTTTAAGTTGTAATTCATTTATGAAGCCCCATAGGGGCACGAAAGCCTAAGTCAAAGCGAGGACAAGGATTTGAGCCGTGATCACCCGCAGGAACATGGTTAGCGGATAGACCGTGGAATAGCCCACCGAGGGAGCATCACAATTAGCTGTTTTGTTGGCATAGGAAAGCGCCGGCGGATCGGTGGTGGAGCCAGCCAACAGTCCCATCAGGGTGCAATAGTTGATTTTAAACTTGCCGCGGGCTATTATGCCCACAATAAGCAACGGTATGATGGTGATAAGGAAGCCGTAGGCCACCCAGCGGGCACCGGTGGCATTGAACACGGTGGCGGCAAAGTTGTCGCCAGCCGCCAGCCCCACTGATGCGAGGAATAGGCAGATGCCGAGCTCGCGCAGCAGCAAGTTGGCCGACGACGAAGTGTAGGTGACAAGCTTGATTTTGTAGCCATAAGCGCCGAGCAAGATGGCAACAATGAGCGGACCGCCGGCAAGGCCGAGCTTCATGGGCACGTCCATTCCCGGCAGCGCAAGCGGGATTGAGCCTACCAAAATGCCAAGGAAGATGCCGATGAACATGGTGAGCATATTGGGCTCCTTGAGCCGTCTTTTTGAGTTCCCCAGGAACTCGGCAAGGCGGTTAATGTCTTCGATATTGCCCTCAACGGTGATGCGGTCGCCCACCTGGAGAGTGAGGTTGGGAGTGGCAAGGCGGTCAACGCGTGCCCGGTTGACGCGGGTCACGTTGAGCCCAAAGCCCTTGGGCAGATGCAACGAGCTTATTTTGCAGCCGGTGAATGCACTTTTCGACACCAAAATGCGGCGCGACACCACCGGAGTCTCTACAGCGGCCCAGTCTTTTTCAACCTTTGGACCAATGATGCTGCCGAACAAATCCTCGTCCTGCACGCTCATCACGACGCACATCAAGTCGCCCGCCTCAACCACGGTGTCGCTCTTGGGAATCAGCACCGAGCCATCTGTCTTCTGTATGCGCGAGACCACAAAGTGGCGGTCGATGATTCCGTGCAGGCGCTTGAGCGACATGTCGCAGATGAGCTTGTTGTTAACGCAATAAGTGACCTCGTGAGGCTTGAGCAGACCGTGGCCGCTCTCTTCGGCAATCTTTTGTGCCTCGCTCTCGGTGTTGATTTTGAATATCAGCTTCACCACAATCATCGACAGGATGATGCCCACCACGCCAAGCGGATAGGCAGCGGCATAGCCCATCGACATCGACTCGTTGAACGGTTGGGCGG
>CAVFVP010000121.1:0-1058 GCA_963625945.1 Agathobacter rectalis
CGATAAGGCCATAAAATACATCCGCATGGACGGCAAGATTAACTTCGCCCAGGGTGGTAGCGCTCTCGATGTTCCATATGTGTGGGGTGAATATGGTATGATGCCCGATGAGGCATATACAGGACTCACTTACGATGCCGAGAAATTTAATTTCTATGAGCTTGACGATGCATTGTCACAATATGTGAAGGTTATCTCTAAGAACCAGCAGAAAAAGCTATCACCAGCTTGGATTGAGGGTTTCAAAGGCATCCTTGATGCATATTTGGGCAAATTGCCTGAGACATTTAAGTATCAAGGCAAAGAATATACGCCCAAGAGTTTTGCCGAGTCGCTTCCCATCAATCTTGACGACTATATTGGCGTGACCTCGTTCACACACCATCCGTTCTACAAACCATTTAAACTAGAGGTTGCTGACAACTGGCTATGGGGTGAATATCAAAATGTGCCGCTTAATGAGCTAAAAGCAATTGTCGACAATGCTGTCGACAAAGGCTACCCTGTGGAGTGGGCTGCAGACGTGAGTGAGGTGGGATTTAAGTTCCGCAAAGGTTATGCTGTGTTGCCCAAGGGAAAAGATGAAAAAGACCTTAAAGGATCGGACCACGACCGTTGGGAACAGTTGAGCGACAAGGACCGTGAAGCTGAAAAATGGGAAATCAAAGGTCCGGTTGAGGAGCAGAAGGTAACCCAAGAATCACGCCAGAAGATGTTTGACAATAAGGAGACAACCGATGACCATGGAATGGTTATCGTAGGCAAAGCTGTTGACCAAAACGGCAACCACTATTATAAGGTACAGAACAGTTGGGATACCAACCAGCTTTATCACGGGTTCTTCTATGTGAGCGAAGCCTATTTGCTTGCAAAGACCATGAACGTCTACGTCAACAAGGAGGCCGTTCCGGCCGCAATAGCAAAGAAAATCGGTATTAAATAATCCCCCGGTTCATTAACCGCATAAAACAATAGCGGGAAGCAAACTTAACTGTTTTGCTTCCCGCTATTGTTTTGCTATTTGTTGATGGGAGTAAGGACTTGATTGTCCGCTATTT
>CAVFVP010000121.1:1068-2233 GCA_963625945.1 Agathobacter rectalis
ATATGAAGTTGCGTCCTAGATATTTTTCCCTAACGACAGGGTTCTCGGCAAGTTCTTCACTGGTGCCTTGAAAGAGTATTTTACCTTCAAACAGTAAATAGGCTCTATCGGTGATGCTTAGCGTCTCCTGTGCATTGTGGTCGGTAATAAGAATACCAATGTTTTTCGATTTCAGGCTATATACTATGCTCTGAATATCTTCTACTGCAATGGGGTCAACTCCGGCAAACGGTTCGTCGAGCATGATAAACCGTGGGTTAATAGCAAGACAACGTGCTATTTCTGTGCGTCGGCGCTCACCACCCGAAAGGCGGTCTCCTAAGTTATGTCGCACTTTCTGCAAATTGAATTCAGATATAAGTTCTTCTAGCTTATCGCGTTGGTATTCAGGAGTGGTGTTGGTCATTTCCAAAATGGTGCGAATATTGTTCTCCACTGTGAGCTTTCTGAACACCGAAGCCTCTTGTGGCAAATAGCCTATTCCCAGTTTTGCCCGCTTGTATACGGGTAATTTTGTAATGTCCACGTCATTTAGATACACATGTCCCTCATTGGGCGTGACTAGTCCTGTGGTCATATAGAATGTGGTAGTCTTTCCAGCACCGTTAGGACCGAGCAATCCTACAATCTCACCTTGATGAACCTCAATCGACACATGATTGGCAACTGTGCGCTGGCTGTATTTTTTTACCAAATTGTCGGTGCTCAGCACCATTTCCCCCGCATCACCCAATTGGTTAAGCCTCGCAACATCTGCTTTGGTCTCAGCATGCTTTGCTGTTTCGTCTGAAGACTTGTCGTGACTGATACTTGCCTTTGCCTTTGTCTTCACGCCTAGTCGATTGAGTATCTTGTTAGCTTGCGCTGATTGGTGAAGTGAGAATTTCATAATTTACTGTTCAGAAGTGTGAGTGACAGAAGGTATCTGTCGTTATCATTTGTGCTTTTGTGTAAGCCGCCCCTTTATATAATCGGTCAATAGGTTGATGGCGACTTCATTGTGACCACCTTCGGGCACAATCAGGTCGGCATAGCGTTTTGCCGGCTCAATGTGCTGCATGTGCATTGGCTTCAACACACGTTCGTATCGCTCTATAACCATTTGCGGTGTACGGCCTCTTTCTATACAGTCGCGGGTGATAACCCTAACGAGCCTGTCATCGGC
>CAVFVP010000122.1:0-2113 GCA_963625945.1 Agathobacter rectalis
TCTCGGCGAAGGCGAGCAGCACCAGTCCCACCAAGGTGAAGCACATGCCCACCGAGAGGGCGTAGGGGCGCGGATGCTTGTCGGCGTAAAGGCCCGTGAATGGCTGAAGGATAGAGGAGGTCATCTGGAAGATCAGCGTGATGATGCCTATCTGGGCAAACGAGAAGCCGAACTTATCCTTCACTATGGGGTAGATGGAGGGGATGATAGACTGGATCATGTCGTTCAGGAAATGTGAGATGCTGCAAATGATGAGCATCGAATACACTGTGCCTTCAACCATTGTGGGGTTGCCCCTCAGCTTACCCCAAACTGCGTGTCTTATATTGGTTTTGCTCATATTTTATGTTTGTAAGTTGCAAAAATACGCACTTTTGCGTGGAATTATGTATCTTTGCGACATTAATCTAAAAAAATCATGGCCATGAAAAGATTCTGCCTGTTGTTCTCCTTGCTTCTCGCCCTCTGCTCCGCGTCCAAGGCGCAGCTACGTTATCACGATGCTACACAATTCAAGATTATCGGTCAGCCGGTGCCCGACCAATCACGCGTGTACACCCGCTTGCCCGACTCGCTGAAAGGCAAGGTGCGCGACGAGCTATGGAGTCTCGGCCAGAACACGGCGGGCATGGCAGTGCGCTTCCGCACAGACGCGAGGCAGATTGGCGTGAAATGGAAAAACCGCTCGGTGTTCAACATGAACCACATGACCGCCACGGGCATCCGCGGTCTCGACCTCTATTGCTTGCAAGGCGGCGACCAGTGGGTGTTCGTGAACAGCGCCAAGCCGATGGAGCGAATCAGAAACAAGTCGAAACTGATAGAGAACCTCGACGGCAACGAGCATGAGTACATGCTCTACCTGCCCCTCTACGAAGGCATCGACTCGCTTGAGATAGGTGTCGACGAAACCGCGATGATATACAAGCCACAAGTGGCGCTGCCCGTCGAGACCAAACCGATAGTGTGGTATGGCACGAGCATCACCCAAGGCGGATGCGCCTCAAGGCCAGGCATGGCGGCGACCAACATCATCGGGCGCAGGCTCAACCGCACGGTGGTGAATCTCGGGTTCAGCGGCAACGGCAGGCTCGACCCGGAGGTTGCCGAGATCATGGCCAAGCACGACGCCTCGCTCTATATCATGGACATGCTGCCCAACTGCACGAGCAATATGATCATCGAGAAGATAGAGCGCTTCTATTCCATCTTGCGCAAGGCGCACCCCGACACGCCGATTCTTCTTGTCGAGAACCCCATCTTCCCACCCACGCGTTTCAACTCGAAGACTCGAAAGGAAATAGAAGAGAAGAACGCCACTCTCGCCAAGTATTACAAGAAGTTTCGCGCCGCTGGCGACAAAAACGTGTATTTCGTGTCTTCTGCCGATATGATAGGCTCCGACAACGAGGGCACCGTGGACGGCATCCATTTCACCGACCTCGGCTTCGAACGCTGCGCCGACTACATGACACCTATTATAAAGAGGCACCTGAGAAAATGAGCTGTTCGTGCCTGCAACTACATCCCACACGTATTAAAAAAGTAGCTTTTTTTGATACGTGTGGGTTTTATTTTTGAATCAGATTTCATGCCGACGGAATCTCAATGGAAAGCCAATGGAATCTCAATGGAAAGCCAATGGAATCTCAATGGAAAGCCGACGCGATGCCAATGGAAAGCCGACGCGATAGCTGCGCAACGATTTTTGGGGCCTTTTTGACCCGTGAGAAATTCATTTATGAATAAGCCGGCAAGCAAATGTCACGGTCGTTGCAAGAGAATCGTTCCGGAAACGCAAAACGCTCTAAACCAAAAAGTTTTTGAAAAATAATGGCGTAAAGTCTTGGTGGATAGCACAAAAAGTCGTACCTTTGCACCGCAAAAGTGGGTATTGCGCTGGCTTGAAGCCATCAATACGCTGAATTAGAGCAACTTGGCCTTCAGTTTAGAAGAAGTGAGCGGTTCTTTTTAAGTGTGTTGTGAGCTTGAAAAAGCGGGTATCACTTAAAGAGAACACAAAACAACATTATATTATTATTTAATTTTTTAAACTGAGATGCCAGGATTAATTGGAAGAAAAATCGGAATGACATCCGTTTTCAGTGCCGAC
>CAVFVP010000123.1:0-2041 GCA_963625945.1 Agathobacter rectalis
CCCACCAACATTTTGAAAGGCTGCATAGCCATATTAATGCTTGTATCCAAAAACATCAGAGCAATCAAGCCAAAGAACATCGCCCCACTCACGGTCAAGCCGAGCGACCCAGCATTGGGCAACAAACACATCACAAGCACAGCAATTGTGGCCCCCACAAAGAGATAAGGAATACGGCGACCAAATCGACACCAAGTCTTGTCACTCAGTGTACCAATAATAGGTTGCACAAGGATTCCCATCAATGGAGGAAGAATCCAAAAGTAGCTCAAATTGTGTGGATCTGCCCCCAACGTTGCAAAGATTCGGGAGATATTGGCACTCTGCAAAGCATAGGCTATCTGCACTCCAAAAAATCCGAAACTCAAGTTCCAGAGCTTCCAAAAGGTCAAATCAGGTTTTTGTGTCATATTGTATGTTGTTTTTGGTTCTTACCTCGTTGTTCCTCTCAGCACAAGCCTTGTCCTCACGACTCTCTTCTCTGCCACATCCCTCGGAATGGTACCTTCGACTTGTCCAATGAGGATGTTGGCAGCTTCTTCTCCCACGATTACACCCCGCTGTTCCACTGTGGTGAGCATCGGATCAGAAGCCTTGGCTCGGTCTCCATTGGTAAAGCCGCAGATACTGATGTCCTCCGGCACGCTGAACCCCATGCGCTTAGCAGTGTAGAGGATGCCTATTGCTGTATCGTCGTTGATGGCAAAGAAAGCATCGGGCCGGTCTTCCATGCTGAGTATCTCAGGGGTGATAGCTTCTGCCTGGCTACGGTTGTCGCAGATTCTAATATAGGGGGGCACAATTTTAATACCGTGCTTGGCCAGGGCATCGTGGTAACCGTTGTAGCGGTTTTTAGAAATCTCCATATTCATCGGCGAACCATAGAAGGCTATCTTCCTGCAACCCGAATCGATGAGATGGGTAACGGCGGTAAAGGCCCCCATGTAGTCGTCCACCACCACACGTGAACAGTTGACACCCGTGCAGATGCGGTCGTAGAACACCAACGGCACACCATTGTTCATCAACCGCTCAAAGTGGTCATATTGCTTGGTATCCTTTGCCTGTGAGACAATAATACCACACACTTTGTTCTTATAGAAGTCATCACAGATAGCCACCTCTTTGTCGTAGAGTTCATTGCTCTGAGCCACCATCACACGATAACCTCTGGCCCTAGCCTGTTCCTCAATGCCGGAGAGCACCGACATGAAATAATAATGTACAAATTCCGGTACAATGACACCAATCACTTTCATCGGTTGCACCTTACTATGTCGCAATGCCTCGCCTATGACATTCGGGTAAAAATTGTGTTCACGGGCATATTGCTGTATTCGTTTTTTCTGAACAGCACTGATCCGAGGACTGTCTTTCAATGCCCTACTCACCGTGGCTACAGAAACACCCAGGCTACGGGCTATATCTTTCATTGTTATAGGTATAATCTCATTCATTGTCTTTAGTTATGATGCAAAATTAAGAATTTCTCCTAAAACTTCATCGTTTTCATTGACTTAAATCAAATAAACCCCATGCAAACGTTTGCACTATATAAATAACGAATTTAAATGGAAATTAGTACAACAATCGACAAAAGAAAGTAATTTTGCACCAAGAAATGTATAATTACCTAATAATATAAGTCCATAAACCTAACGACAACCAGATTATAAATGTAGGAAAAAATAAGACTAAAAACAAAACTATATAATACAACATTAACTTAAAAATCAAGCAAATGATGAAGCAGTTAAAATTTAAATTGCCGCTCAGAGCGCTGACCCTAGCCAGTGGTCTGCTTCTGACAGCGAGTTCCTTTGCGCAGTCAAATGCCATCAAGGGACAAGTGAAAGATGCTTCTGGTGAGCCGGTCATGGGTGCCACCATCACAGTGAACGGTAAGGCCGTGGGCATTACCGATATGGACGGCAACTTCTCCGTGGATGCCGCACCGGGTACAAATCTTACATTCACCTATTTGGGCATGACTCCACAAACGGTGAAGGCCGCCAACAACATGAGCATCACGCTTCAGGAT
>CAVFVP010000124.1:0-1382 GCA_963625945.1 Agathobacter rectalis
GTGCTGCTGATAGCATATAAGGGACTTGGCTTTATAAATGTCTCAAAAGAGCAGACACCACAATTCTTGATTGCTTGCGGGGCTTTGCTCCTGTTGCTCCCGATGGGGCTGACTTGGATTTTGAATTTTATGATTGTAAGATGAGATAAAACCCGATAATATGAAAAACAAAACAAGCAACGTCAACATAAAAAACCGCAGAGCCTCATTCGATTATGAGGTCCTGAACACTTTCACGGCAGGCATTGTGCTAACCGGGACAGAAATAAAGTCGTTGAGGATGGGCAAGGCAGGTTTGACCGACACCTACTGTATAGTTGATAAAAAGGAAGTGTGGCTCAAAAACATGTATATTGCCGAGTACTCCTACGGCTCATATAACAATCACACCACGCATCGCGACAGAAAGCTGCTGCTTAACCGTAAGGAAATTAACGATATAGAGAAATCAAATTCACAACCGGGCTATTCGGTAGTCCCTTTGCGTGTGTTCATTAATGAGCGTGGATTGGCTAAGGTGGTCATTGCAATTGCAAAGGGTAAAAAGCAATATGACAAACGGCAATCAATAAAAGACCGTGACGACAAGCGCGATATGCAGCGTGCCATGAAGCGCTGAGCACTGTCGTCCGGCCACAAGGCATTGCGTCTCCCACAAGTGGCCTTGAATTTTTCAACACATATAAAACGGGAGGAAAACGACAATACACAAATGCGTGTACTTATCGTTTTCCTCCCGCATTGTTATTTGCTGAGGCTAAAAGCGTGTGCCTAATCTATGGAGCGGTTAGTCTCTGCGCGATGTGAACACCAAAATGTAGTATACCAGTGTGGCCAAAGATCCAAGGGCTGCCACGACATACGTGTAGGCGGCCCATTTCAAGGCATCTTTCGCATAGGTAGTGGTTGCGCCTTGTGTGATGCCTGACCGGTCAAGCCATTGAATGGCTCTTCGGCTTGCGTCAATCTCAACAGGCAATGTGACAAGACTGAATAGGGTGGTGAGGGCAAAAAGCATAATCCCGACACCTAAAATCATAGGCATTGTCTGTATCAGCAGAATGCCTGCAAGCAAAATCCATGATACCCACTGTGATGCAAATGACACCACCGGCACCAAAGAACTGCGCAGCTTAAGCATTGAGTATCCACGGGCATGTTGCACGGCATGGCCGCATTCGTGTGCTGCCACTGCGGCAGCTGCCACACTGTTGGTGGCAAATACGCCATCACTTAGGTTTACGGTATGGTTTTGCGGATTAAAGAAATCGGTGAGTGTGCCTTGGGTGGATGTGACCGAAACGTTGTTGATGCCGTTGTCATATAGCATTTTTGCTGCGACGTCACGGCCTGTCATGTTGTAGCTGAGAGGAATCTTGGAA
>CAVFVP010000124.1:1392-2059 GCA_963625945.1 Agathobacter rectalis
AGTGTCTGCTGAACCAGATAACTGACAAGAGTAATGCCAATAAAAATCAAATAAATCATATGCTAAATCTTTTTTGAATTGAAGATTACAAAAATTATGCCAATAGCTCTCCCACACGAGGTGTTGGCTATTGCTTGCCATTTCTAATGACCGATTTGGGTTAAAATGAGGTTATCCCAATTCGTGGGACAACCTCAAAATATTTTTGTGTCTTGTGATTTATTGGCAACTTTTCCACTTCACCAGCTCCAATGCCTCTATCAATCCTCTGTAATCAAGCGTTTTCAATGGTTCTTTGTTAGGGGCGAAGCTGCATGAGTTTACTTTCTTATCCCAGGAAACCGAACAGAAGTTAATCGGTCGTTGACATTTCAGAAGGGAAGATGGGCTCTGGAATGGTTTACCACCAGACACTAAAGCTAATTGTCTGGATGTAGGTGTGTTGGAAAAACGCTGGGGGACAAGAATGATTTGGTCGCGATTCAGCAATTTGCTCATTTGTTCATAGACATTTTGCGTCTGAGCAATATTATCGGCACCGCCCAATAAGTTCAGTCCAGGTTTGATTCCAATTGACGCAATCCGTTGAACTTGGCGTTCCACCCGGATAACTTCTTCCTCATTGTCGGGTTTATGGATGGTGATATGAATCATATCCGGCTTGTGC
>CAVFVP010000124.1:2207-3085 GCA_963625945.1 Agathobacter rectalis
AATCTTATCCGGCTTGTGCATCATTAGCATTTCCCAAATCTTATCATCCTCAAGCGGCAGCCCATTAGATGTGACCGACAAATAGCACTTCGGGAAAAGCGCGTCAATCACTTCGAAAACACCACTGTACTCAAATGGTTCACCTCCTCCTAATGAGACCGCCTTCACGCCATGCTTGATACAGTCCGATGCAAAGCTTATAACTTACTGAGGCTCCCACAGCGTATTGCCATCCCTCCTGCTATGGTTATAACAGAAAGTGCATTGCTTAGAGCAATAGTTTGAGAGATCTATTGAAAGTAGTTCAATCTTGCACATTATACTTCTTTTTATACTGTTCCATCTCCTCTAAAGAAATCATATATGGCATCTCTATTCCTCGATATGGGTGGAGTGCCAGTTTGGTTATTTCTTCACGATATGTTTCAATATCGTCGCTCATATAATACGGGAACAAACTGTCTTTGATTCTGATATTACGTTCATCAATAAAGTACTGTTGACTTAATATATCCTTTGTCTTTTGTTCCAAAATGATGACTTGAGGATTAAAGCGAAGTACCATTTCCTCAAAATGCCTAAAGTTCCCGAGAAAATAGTTCGTTAGCATATCTTCTGTTACCTTTTTCAGTGCATCATCTTTTGACATCCAATAACCTTTGGGATGTTTACAGGGTATCTTGTGAAGCAATGGAATTCGGATAGAATGCCTTATGATGACATCAGATCTGACACACATACCATAATCATAATCGCTGAATGGATGGAAAACAAACATTACAGTTGGTTTATCTGAAAATTCACTTCCATGAACTGCATCTGTAGAGTCCAACAGCAAGTGCAAAATTAAGGGAAATGTTGGAAAAAGCGTTTGAGGG
>CAVFVP010000125.1:0-2348 GCA_963625945.1 Agathobacter rectalis
GGCTTATGCTGGCATGCGTCTGATAATGAACCTGCTTGTGCTTCGGAAATTGAACGACATTAATCGGGCAAAACAAATGGCAGAAAAATGGGCTAATGGTATGGGGGCTCTGTCGCGAGTAAGTCGTCAGGTGGAGGATGAGATAGAATGGAGTGTGGAATAATTGGAGCAAAACACATCAATAAAAGACAATAAAAACGTTGTGATTTTTGAACATTATTCAGACTAAAATAATTACCTTTGTGATGGTATGACTGCGACGGAAGACAAATCATATTACATCGCTCGCACGAAACTGGCTGAATATCTTGACAGCAAGCGTTTGCGCAGAACTCCAGAACGATTCGCAATTTTGGAGGTCGTTTTCTCACACAATGATCATTTTGGAATTGAAGCTCTCTATGATGAAATGGAAGAGCGTTCATATCATGTCAGTAGGTCAACAATCTACAACACGATCGAACTGTTCATTGAATGCGGTTTAGTGCGGAAACATCAGTTTGGCTCAAATCAGGCTGTCTATGAAAAGGTAATCAGTTCAGGAAGCCACCATCATTTGATATGTACAGAATGCGGCAAAATTAAAGAAGTGAAAGATGTGGATTTGATGACATATATCAGCGGCCGTCGTTATGGTTCGTTTTCAGTGTCTTACATTTCACTCTATGTCTATGGCGTTTGCTCAACATGCCAACGCAAGAAACGCCGCAACCGACAAACGAAGAAAACAACTTAACAAATTATAAAAACTGAATAATTATGAAAGTAGATGTGCTCTTGGGCTTGCAATGGGGAGACGAAGGTAAAGGCAAAGTGGTAGATGTGCTCACACCGCATTATGATGCTGTGGCACGTTTCCAAGGTGGCCCTAATGCAGGTCATACGTTGGAATTTGAAGGGAAGAAATACGTGTTGCGTTCCATTCCTTCTGGCATCTTCCAACATGGGCAAGTTAACATAATCGGCAATGGCGTAGTTCTCGACCCAGTTCTCTTCCGTGAAGAGGCAGAATCGTTGGAGCAAAGTGGTGTCGATATCAAGAAAATCTTGAAAATCTCGAAAAAGGCACATTTAATTATGCCTACGCACCGACTCCTTGATGCCGCCAATGAGAAACTTAAAGGCTCGTCGAAAATTGGTACGACAGGAAAAGGTATTGGCCCGACATATACCGACAAGGTGAGCAGAAACGGCTTACGTGTGGGTGATATTTTCCATAATTTCGAGGAAAAATATGAGGCTGCAAAATCCCGTCATCTGCGAATGCTTGAGATGCTTGATGCTGTAACTGATTTCTCTGAACTCGAGAAGAAATGGCTTAGCGCAATTGATTATCTCAAAGAGTATGACTTGATTGACAGCGAGCATTATATCAATAAACTTCTCGCAGACGGCAAACGAGTGCTCTGCGAAGGTGCACAGGGTACTATGCTTGACGTGGATTTTGGCTCTTATCCGTTTGTTACATCAAGCAATACAATCTGCACGGGCGCTTGCAGTGGTCTCGGTGTCGCTCCGAGAAAAATCGGTGAAGTATATGGTATCTTCAAGGCTTACTGCACACGTGTGGGTAGCGGCCCTTTCCCTACAGAACTTTTTGATGAAACAGGTAAAAAAATCCGTGATATAGGTCATGAATATGGAGCTGTTACTGGCCGTGAACGCCGTTGCGGTTGGGTTGACCTTGTGGCTCTTCGGTATGCAATTATGCTTAGCGGTGTGACACAACTTATTATGATGAAAAGCGATGTATTGGACTCATTCCCTACAGTAAAGGCATGTGTAGCATATAAGGTGAATGGAGAAGAAACTCGTGATTTTCCTTACAGCATCGATGAAGGTATTGAGCCTGTATATGAGGAAATACCAGGTTGGCAAACCGACATGACAAAAATCAAGAGTGAGGATGAATTCCCAGCAGAATTTAAGGCCTATGTTGCATTCCTCGAGAAAGAGCTGAATGTGCCAATCACCATCCTCTCCGTTGGGCCAGACCGTGAACAGACGATTGTTCGTGCCAATTTCAAACACTAATTGAAACTATACCAGAGGCTACGTTCGGCTTATGGCGGGCGTAGCCTTAATTAATAAAACCCTAAAAATATAATACTATGGCAAAAGTAAGACCTTTCAGAGGCTTGCGCCCACCAGTCAGCTTAGTGACCGAGGTGGCATCTCGCCCATATGATGTACTAAATTCAGATGAAGCCCGCAAAGAAGCGGCAGGAAATGAAAAATCGTTGTATCACATTATTCGACCAGAAATCGATGTTGTACCTGGTACCGATGAACACGACCCTAAGGTTTATGCCAAAGCAGTGGAAAATTTTCACAAGTTTCAGGAGAAT
>CAVFVP010000126.1:0-2265 GCA_963625945.1 Agathobacter rectalis
ACATACAAGAACGCCCATAGGAGAATGAATTACAACAATGATAGTTGAGCTCAACGACATAAAATCCACATTCTTCTGTTTGGCAAAAGCCTCAATGTCGTCATGTACTCGTTTCAGACATTTATAAGAAGACTTCAACCATTGGATTTCGGTTGGCAAGAAGTGGTTGCCAATCCAGCCCTCCCAACAACGAGATTTTCGAAATGCACTAGCGCTCTCTGCACAGCTATGCCAGAACCTATTTGAGCATTTTTCGCTGAGCCTGCGCCATCGGAAACCACAGCAATCCCCCATCCATCACCAAGATGTTTGTAGTCACTCGAATCCTGGCAGGTCATGTTCACTGAAATGTGTCCATTTCCCTGCACAGATGCACCTACTATCATCCACTGATCCACATCACATGAAAAAGCCTTCACATTGGCATTTGCTGTGGGCCGTTCAGTTTCACTCGTTTCCAAAACCTGTTTAGAAGGATTACATCCAACCTGTTTTGTTTTATTATAGCCGTTAGCCTTGGTTTTATCTTCCGGCAATTGCTGTTGTGGATCATCCAAGTCGTTTTTTGCCACTACAGACCGTAGCTGTTTCCTGAGAAACGGCCATTTAACTAAAGCGGTGATTTTACGGAAACATTTAAATGGGAGGGCAAAAATTGCCATGGACCCTATGATAATTTTCCTGAATTTCATTTCAATGAATTAGATTGTAAAAGCTTCCATCCAGTCAGTTGCCCCTGCAGAAAGATCAATTTTCTGACCATTTTCTGTCATCACCACGGTGCCCATGCTAGCGCTTAGCCACTTAAAGAAAGAACTGAATCTTGTGCCTTTCAGTTTCATCGCTGGTATATTTCCCTGAATGCTTTGCAAGACACCCATATTGGCATTATCCACACCAATAGGCAAGAATTCATACTTTTTGCTTGCCGTGTCGTTTTTTATCTTATCGGCAAGAGCCATTATGTCTTGTCCATCATTTGGCTCTCCATCGGTCAAGAGGATAATCCACGGACGATAATAAGGTTGATTGGTTTCTTTATACCATCTTTTGCGGGAATCAACCAACGAGATAGCCTCAAGCACAGCGTCGACCATAGCCGTATCACCATCGGCCGTTAAGCTTGGCAAACTGCAATTAGATATTAACGAAGGTGATTGGATCAACCGCACATTATCATTGAACGTTATCATGGATAGTTCCAGCCTCTGGCTAGTGGTATAGTCGGCCTCTATGTCCTTATAAAAATTCTGCAAACCCTCATTCTAATTGTCAAGTTTTGAGATTCCACCTTCCACGATGTCGTAGGTCTGACCATCGACATATAATTTGCGACCAGTCTCTACAGCGTTTGAGTTGTCAACAATTTCATTCATTGACCCTGATGTGTCAAGAACGAGTACACACAAACATTTCTGCTCATAATTCTCGGCAACCTCAGCTGAAAAATCTTTGGAGTTCATAATAACATGATTAATTCAATTTGTTATGTGTTGGATAACAATTTAACTGCCAACTGTCCTCCAAAATCAGCTAAAAACACGATTCCTTTTACGAACATAAAAAAAGCGTGGAGAACCTACCTGTTGTCCATTCCACGAGTCGAGGCTCTAGCAATTGCCTATCAAAGTCGAACAGACAACGTCAGAGCCCACGCCGGTATGAGAAACACCGTGTGTGACTATTTATGACAGCATGTATTTAACATTCAATTGAACGCAATAATGGCTGTCTTGAAAAAGAGACACGGATAGATATAATCATACCCAGGGCATCCACCGTTGCAGTGTTCAAGACTTTGAATGATTGAATTTGCTAGATTCGACTCGTCGAGAACAGTGCGTCAAGTAAACGCCTTTATATATGTTGTGCCTAAGCCCACCCTAATTACTTGTTGGCAAATCATATCGCATTGCCATTAAAGCCTTGGTGTGTGCTGTGGCCAGGATATTTTGGTCTGCAGTTTAAAGCTACATTGCAAAACTATCCTCTGACAAATATACGATAAAAAAACCGAACAGCAAAAACAGGAAGTCCTAAAACATATGTTACAAAAAGGAGATTGTGGAAAATGCTGTTTGTTAACCATATAAGATTGATTGAGGCCGACTTTTCTCAAAGTCGGCCTCAATCTCCTTTTAACACTAATTTTTTAAATGTGATTTGAATAGTTCTACCAATGAAATAAACAGTAATTATAGACTGAGAATAATAGTTTTATAATACTGACGTATTCAACAAACAATTCGTTTAAAGCAGTGTAAC
>CAVFVP010000127.1:0-2237 GCA_963625945.1 Agathobacter rectalis
TGACAATGTGCGTAGTTTCTGTGTAGCATCAACTGCGTTCGACACGATTTCGCGAAGAAAAATGTCGTGGTCGCTATATAAGAATTTTTTGATGACTGGAAAAATGTTTTCCGTAGTCACTCCGATTTTACCTTTTTGTGTAGTCATATCGATTGTCTATTTTTGATTTTCTGATTTCTACATTACAAAAAAAATGCCATATTCAAAAGAATATGACATTTTAGGCATGAGTTGTGACTAATAGTCAGTCATTGCTGTTATTTTATTGTGCAGTCCAACTTGTCGCTCCCTTCGATGTGGTCAACCACAATTTTGTTGCCCTTTTCGACTTCTGCTTTCAAAACCATCTCAGCAAGTTCGTCTTCCAGATATTTTTGAATGGCGCGTTTCAAAGGTCTTGCGCCAAATTGCTTGTCGAATCCTTTGTCAACGATGAATTCTCGTGCTGAATTAGTCAATTCAAGTTCGAAGCCGAGATTCTTGATGCGGCTAAAGAATCCTGCCAACTCGAGGTCGATAATCTGGTTCAAAGCGTCTTTATCCAAATTGTTGAACATCACAATGTCATCAATGCGGTTCAGGAACTCTGGCGCAAAAGTCTTGTTGAGAGCCTTTTGAATTACACCTCGTGAATAGTCAGCGCTACTGCCGCCTGTATTGAATCCGATGCCATTGCCGAAATCGTTCAGTTGGCGTGTGCCAATATTGGAGGTCATAATTATGATGGTGTTCTTGAAATCTACAGTGCGTCCGAGGCTGTCTGTAAGTCGACCTTCATCCATTACCTGCAATAGCATGTTGAACACGTCGGAGTTCGCTTTTTCAAGTTCGTCGAGAAGCACCACGGAGTAGGGGTGTCTACGCACTTTCTCTGTGAGTTGTCCGCCTTCTTCATATCCTACATATCCTGGAGGCGCTCCCACGAGCCGTGAAACGGAGAATTTCTCCATATATTCGCTCATATCGATGCGAATCAATGCATCCTTTGAGTCAAACAAGAATTCAGCAAGTTTCTTTGCCAAGTGGGTTTTACCTACACCCGTCGGACCGAGGAAAAGGAATGTGCCGATAGGGTGGTTAGGGTCTTTCAATCCTACACGGTTGCGCTGGATTGACTTGACAATTTTGTTTATGGCTTCGTCTTGTCCGATAATCGCATTCTTAAGCACATTGCCCATGTTGAGAAGTCGGGAACTTTCGGTTTGTGCAATGCGTTGAACAGGTACTCCTGTCATCATTGCCACAACTTCTGCGATTTTGTCTTCATCAACAACCTCTCTATTGTTCTTTAGGTCTGACTCCCATTGTTGCTTCTTTAATTCGAGCGCAGCATTCAATTCTCTGACCTCATCTCGCAGGTGAGCCGCTTCTTCGAAATTTTGGGCTTGCGCTGCGGCAAGTTTCCTCTCGGTGGTTTGAGATATCTTTTCTTCCAGTTCCTCAATCTCCTTAGGTGCAGCGACATTGCCTACATGTACTCTCGCTCCAGCCTCATCAAGTGCATCGATGGCTTTGTCGGGGAAGAATCGGTCACTCACATAGCGTTGTGTCAGCGTCACGCAGGCAGCAAGAGCCTTATCTGTATAGGTTACATTGTGGTGGTCTTCATAACAATTCTTGATGTTGTGAAGAATCTGTAATGTTTCCTCTGCGCTTGTCTGCTCAACCATAACTTTTTGGAAACGACGCTCCAACGCTCCGTCTTTTTCGATGTTCTTGCGGTATTCATCGAGTGTCGTGGCTCCGATGCATTGGATTTCACCTCGAGCCAAAGCTGGCTTGAGCAAATTCGCGGCATCCATTGTGCCTTGCTGGTTGCCTGCACCAACGATATTGTGGATTTCGTCAATAAAGAGGATGATATTCGGATTCTTCTTGACCTCATCGATGATGGCCTTTATGCGTTCCTCAAATTGGCCTCTAAACTTTGTGCCGGCTACAATAGCCGCCATATCTAGCGACATGACACGCTTGTCGAAAAGCAGGCGCGACACCTTATGCTCCTTGATGCGGATGGCCAATCCCTCTACAATCGCCGACTTGCCGACGCCAGGCTCTCCAATAAGCACTGGATTGTTTTTCTTTCTGCGGCTTAATATTTGGATTACGCGCTCAATCTCATTCTCTCTACCGACAACAGGGTCAAGTTTGCCTTCCTCTGCGGCACGAGTGATGTCATTGCCAAATCGGTTAAGCACGGGCGTGTCGATTCTTTTCTCCTCACGACGGTCTTGGCG